>NZ_SEWE01000008.1 GCF_004167665.1 Hymenobacter persicinus
TGCCCGTCGCCGAAGTTCCAGAGCCAGGAGGTCGGTGCGTTCTGGCTTTGGTCCGTGAACTGCACGCAGCCCGAGCAGGTCAGGGTCTGGTCGGCCACAAACTCCACGGCCGGCGCGGCGGTGTTGGCCAGGGCCGTCACGGCGTAATCTTCGGTTTGTGAAAATTGGGGCGTGGTGCACGGACCCGGAACCGGCGCGGCAAAATAGTCGGCTGCCACCCGCATGCGCAACTTGGTGTTGAGCGTCGTGGTGAGGGGCATGCGCAGCGTGCCCGTGTGCAGGCGCTTGCTGTCGGAGCTGAACACGAGCTCCGAAGTGGCGTTGAACGAGCCGTCGTTGTTGAGGTCAATCCAGACCCGCACGTTCTCGTCGGCGTTAGGGTTGGTCGTCACGCTCAGGGCGTAGTTCGCGCCCACCGTCAGGTTGGTGCCCAGAGTGCAGGAATAGTCCTTATAGCCGTCCTGGACGCCGTTGGTGGAGTTGTTGATGGTGCCCAGCGTGACGTTCAGAATACCCATTCCAATGCTGCCCGCGCCCGAATTGGAGGCGGGGCCGGGGGTGCAGCTGGCGGCAACCGGGCATTGGGCCTGCGCGCCGACGCCGGTGGCCAGCATCGTCAGCAGGGGAAGTAAGAAGCCGTAAAGCATTGGCGCTTTGCGCCGAAAGCGTAGAAGTTGCATCATAGAAAATGCCCGGGACGAAAAGAGTGAATTTTATCCCTAAATGTAGCGACTAAATCCAATTTTCCCGCTTCTCCCAGACGAGCCCCAGAACTTCCTCGATGAGCAGGGAAAACCCGGCGATAAACGCGGAAAGCCGTAGTTTTGCGCCGTTCACCCGGGCGTGCCCGGGCCATTTTTACTGGAGTCTGCGTTTATGAAAGGAAAAGTTGTACTAATCACCGGCGGCACTTCCGGCATCGGCCGCGCCTGCGCCGTCGTGTTTGGCCGGGCCGGGGCCCAGGTTGTGGTCACGGGCCGCGACCAAGCCAAGCTCACCGAAACGGCCCAGGAGCTAACCCAGCTCGGTATTCAACACCGCATCGTGCGCGCCGACGTGGGCGTGGAAGCGGATTCTGAGCGGGCCGTGGCCGATACCGTGGCTGCCTTTGGCCGCCTCGACGTGCTGATCAACAACGCCGGTATCTCGATGCGGGCCCTGTTTCAGGACGCCGACCTCGACGTTATCCGGCGCCTGATGCAAACCAACTTTTTCGGCACCGTGTACACCACCAAGTTTGCTTTGCCCCACATTCTGGCCGCCAAGGGCTCCATTGTGGGCATTTCCAGCATTGCCGGCTACCGGGGTCTGCCGGGGCGTACGGGCTATTCGGCTTCCAAATTTGCCATGCAGGGCTTCCTGGAGGCGTTGCGCACCGAGTTGCTGCCCCAGGGCGTGCACGTGCTGGTGGCCTGCCCGGGTTTCACCTCGTCCAACATTCGTCAGACGGCCCTGGCTGCCGACGGTTCCGCCCAGGGGGAGTCACCGCGCGACGAGGCCAAGATGATGAGCAGCGAGGAGGTGGCCGAGCACCTGCTCAGCGCCGTGCGTCAGCGCCGCCGCGACCTAGTGCTCACCGGGCAGGGAAAACTCACCGTGTTCTTGAATAAATGGCTGCCCGCCCTCACCGACAAGCTCGTGCTAAACCACTTCCGCAAGGAGGAAGGCTCGCCGGTGTAGCCCCGGTGACGTGAGGTTCAGCGCCCGGTGACGCCCGGTCAGCATTCCGCTCGAATGCCGGCCGGGCGTCACTCGTTATAAGGCAACCACATGAGCGGCGCAGTTTATGGTACTAGCAGCAGGTCGTTACGGCGGATGTAGGCGTTACGACCCCGCCACGATACCCGGTACCAGATATCCTGCTGGCCCTGCACCACCAGCCGGTCTCCGGCCGTAGCAGTGGTGAGCCAGGTCGCCCCGGCGCTGGGGCCCGTCATCAGGGCGGCGTGGGCCCGGGCAACGAGCCCGACCCGTTCTGGCCGCAGCAGATTCAGGTAGAGGCCCACCAGCCCAAGATACAGGGCATAGGAAAGCCACCACGCGCCCCCCGCCGCCGACCGGCGCACCAGCAGCAGAATTCCGACGGCCACGGCGCCCAGCAGCAGCAGTTGCAGGCCGCGGTAATAGTAGCGTTGCAGCGTAATGCGCAGGCTCTGCCGCCAGGTGCTGGAATAGCCGGTGAGGCGGTGGTTGTGGGCTATTTCGGTTATCTTCTGCCAGGTAGCCTGCCGGGGTTGCTGCGCCTGCGCCATGTGCAGATAATACAGTGCCGCCGGATAATGCCCCAGGCCTTCCTGCACGTAAGCCATGCGCAGCAGCGCCCGCGGCGACACCTGCCGCTGCTGCCACACCTGCTGATGGTAGAGTGGATAAGCCGCTTCGTAGGCCCCCGTCGCGAAAAGCGAATCGGCTTGCGCTAGCTGGGGAGTAACTTTTTGACCAGTAGCTTCTTGGATTATAACAAGCAGCAGGAAATGAAAAAAGAGGGCTTTTTTAAGCAAAATATTTGGCAATTAAAGGCTACGCCTCTACTTTTGCATCCGCAATCAGGGAACACAATTTCTGAACGCAAGTAAACGATTCTGTAGCTCAGCTGGTAGAGCAGTACACTTTTAATGTACGGGTCCTGGGTTCGAATCCCAGCGGGATCACCAAAAACCCTTCTTGCATTGCGCAGGAAGGGTTTTTTATTTAGTGGGTATGTAAGTGGGTATGCAAACCGGCCACGCTTTTACATTGCTTTGCACGGGAAATGAGGTTTTTGTCAACTTCTGTGGGGAGCTGATGCATTTGGTAGCAGGTTCCGGCGCTTGATGTAAAGAGATCCTCTCCTCGATTTTTTGCTTGCTAAACTACTTACGTGCAGTAGTGCGCCTTGTCGGCGAGGCGTATCTTCGCAGGCATCTCGCCCTCACTCTATGCGCCAGAATTCTGCAGTTGACGACGTCACACTTACCCAGCGGGCACTGAGCTGGGATACGAGTATTCCCGAATTAGTTTCTCGCACGCTGAGGCAGTGGTGTGAGCCTTTGGAAAGCGTCGTGGGCCCAGCCAACAAAGCGACCGTACTGGGTATCCTCTACGAGTCGGCTGTGGAACAATATCAGCAGCGTCCGCTCTACCGTACATTTATAGCACATGACCCGCTCACGATGCGCGACGTGGCTCTAGCCCTGTCCGACGAGGTAACCTTTCAAGCGTACGTCTATTTAGAGGCTTCCCGGCGCTTGGTGCAGGAACTTCGGCGCTTACGGCTTATTTCCCTAGGCTACACCGCGCCCACGAGCCTCCTGGATTCCCTCGAGCAACAGCAAGAGCGCCTGCAGCAAGAGCAGGCCCAACAGGCCCTGCTGCATGCCCGCCCCAAACGAGTGCGGAAGCCGGACCTGGCGTTCGAAGCTTTATTTGACCAGCACGTGTCTGTGCCGGCATTACTGACTGCGCTGCAGCGCAATGCCGTGCTCACCGCCGAGCTGGCCTGGGAGGGCCGTAGCGGCAAAGCCAATGAGTTGATGGCCTTATTGGCTGTACTCGAGGAAGGCGGGTACCTGCGCCCATTAAAATGGACGCATATCGTGCGCGGCTTTATAACCCGCTTCCAGCTGACCATTCCTGTTTCGTATGCCAGCAAGCGCAACAAGGCGAATCCACAAGTCATGGCTGAGTTTGCCCAGCTGTTTCCCGGCCGTTACCTCGTGCGTACGCACACGGTGCGGTGGCGACATTAATAGCCTGCAGTAGCCTTGATAGATAAAGGGCAATAGGTCACTTTTATAAAATAATAACCATGTTAAGTAGTTGAAATACAATTTGTAATAGAATAAAAAGGTCTGCTTAGTTCGTTTTGTTCCTTCCGGCCCTGTTCGGCTCAGCGAGTGCGGTTCCTTTGTGTTCTACTTCTCCAACACCATGAGCGAATATCTATTTCAACTCAGTTTGCCCGATGCCGAGCAGTTCATTATGGAATGCGTCACCCGGGCTTTGTCTCAACACGGAATGCTCCCCTCAGCGAAAGAAACGAGTGCGACGGAGCCGCTGCTGCAAATGGCCCAAGTCTGCCAACTGCTGAGTATTACGCGGCCGACCTGTAACAAGTGGATGGCAGAGGGTCGACTGCCCAGCTACCGGCAGGGCCGGCGCGTTTACTTCAAGAGGGCAGAGGTACTCGCCTCTTTGGAGCGCCCCAAACGGGTCGCTGCCAAAGCACGTCACTAGGCAGTGACAGGTGCTCCACCTGCTGTTGGGGCCATCGAGCCCAACTCTGGCTAGAAGAGGAGAAGGGGACTGTACTCCTAATACCCTGTTTGCTTAGGCTAAGTGTTTTACGGTCTGGTGTTAATAACTTATCAGTTAACATAAATGGACTTATAAAGACATTATGCTACTGGTGGCACGTAATAGAACTTGCTGTAGCTATGCCCTTCTTGGTACAGCCATTTCTTACGCAGCAGCTCCAGGATGCCTTGTTCTATACTGCTCGAGGTAAGGGCTAATTGGGGGTAATTGCAGTCAATGAACGTCTGCACACGCCATAGATCAAACCCTCGCCAATCGCCCTGCGAATCAAAATCGACATCCACTTGAAGGTCGTTGGTTTCAAAATAGCAGCCAATCCCATGGAAGGCATAGCAGAGCCCGTTTACAGTCCCTTGCATGCCCATGCGCGCGTTGCGTTCTACTCGTCCCATGCGGGTGAAATCCAACTGGAACGCATCGCGTAAGGTGCTACACAACTGGTGCGCTTGCTGCACCCAGTGTTCGATGCAGGTAAAGAGTTGCTGTTCGTCCTCGGTTAAGGTACCCCGCTCACGCACAGGGATAGGCTGTATCCCAAATGGTCGGTCGCATGAGAGTTGCTCTTCTTTCGCAGCAATGACGAATTGCCCAATCGCTTCCTGGTTGGCGGTTCCAATAGGAATACGCTCGCCGAGGCCTATGAGCCTCCCGGCTTCCGCAGAAACCGAAAGCACGGCAGGCTTGATGGCACCCAGCCCAATGGGGCCTTCAGGCAGCCGCTGTATTCGAGCACCGAAGGTGTAGGGAAGGGTGTCGGACCAAAAACACAGAAAATTACTCTCTTCCAGCTGGTCTTGCGTCACCCATCGGGCGGGTGGAGCAGTGGTAAGAGAGAGCACCCCGTGAAGTAACATAGATTGTAAATAGCGAAGAAGGTCGCAACTTACTACTCCTAACCCACTTCTCGGAAAAGGCCATTAACATAACAACAGGTCGCAGACACGCCTTAGAATCGTGGTAGTTTTCGCCTTTCTGCACGGGGTGCTGCTGGCGTGGTACTTTGGCAGGGGCTGCAAGGCAGTTGTATCCCATTTTCCAATTGCACAAAAATGTGCTCCTCTGCAGCAAGTACGTTGTTGCTTGCAGTGCGCTACAACGGTGAGGTCATGCTCACCTATCAATGTCCTGTTTTTAGCATTAATGCCTGGCATTCGAGTAGCTTTGCGAGGAATCATACCCTGTCGACCAACTACTAGCTGGTCGGTACTCGTTATCTGCTATGTCGCGCTGTTGACCAGTTTTACTATGCCCTTCTCTCTACGCCTACTGAAGCTACTGCTGGGTAGCAGCCTACTTGTCAGCTGGATGCCCACATGGGCACAATCTCCCCGAGTGACAGCGCTCTCTCCAGCTCGCAACACGGTCAGTGTTCCACGAACCAGCCCCGTTACAGTTACCTTTTCCCTCCCCATGCAGACGGCGACAGCATCTGCACAGGGCATAAGGCTCTTTAGCACGCAGCGTGGCGGCCTTCTCCCCGGGACCTATAGCGGGGCCGGCTCCTCAACCGTATCCTTTCTACCCACTCAGGCCTACCAAGCGGGTGAGCGGGTACAGCTAACCGTACTGCGCACGGCCCAAAGCCTAAGTGGTGTAGTGCTGGAGAAGCCACAAGTAGTAGAATTCCGTGCGGCGGCAGCCCCCGGACCTGGCGTATTTACGGCTGGCATGGATATCCCGATTCCCAGCGCCACTGCGAATGAGGTGCAGGCAACGGACGTCGATGGCGACCAGGATCTGGATTTACTTACCTACGACCCCAATGGATCAGCGAATTATGTCTTAGTAAAGCTTAATGATGGGCAGGGCAATTTTTCAGGCTCTACGACGATCCCTACTGGTCCTTATCCGAATTCATTGGCTGTGGGGGATCTCGATGGCGATGGGGATATAGATTTCCTAACGGGCAATGATGGGCCGTTAGGGTCCCCTTCGAGAGCAACCATTTCGATTCGACTTAATGATGGAGTGGGGCATTTTCTTCCGCCGGCCGTAGGCGCTGAGGTTGGCGTTGCCTCTGGTCCGCGCGAGCTAGCCTTGGCAGATTTCGATGGAGATGGGGATTTAGACCTGCTAACTACCAGTGTGACTAATGCGCCGAGCAATCCCTCCCGTAATTCCGTCTGCTTCCTAGAAAATGATGGACAGGGACATTTTACGCGACGTGCTGACCAACCTATCGGCGGCCGCGGCGGGGACCTAGCGGTAGCCGACATAGATGGTGACGGCGACCTGGATTTCCTGGTATCCGAATCATTAGCCTTAGATGTGTATCAAGTCGCCGTGCTGGTCAATAATGGTATGGCGAGCTTTTCACCTCACCCCACCCACCCCATAGTTAGTGCGGCGACGAATTCCCCAGCTATTGCTTTTTCGGCTCCCAACTTAGCCGATATAGATGGGGATGGGGATGTCGATTTGATTATTCCCATTGAATATAATGCAGCTGTAGCTATCTGTCTGAATGACGGAACGGGCTTTTTCGGAAATGCTACTACTATAGCCGGAACGGTCGATCAGTCGGTGTTCGATGTAGCCGATATGAATGGAGATGGGATGTTAGATCTGTTAATGGGGAATTACCCAGGCAGTACCGTTACCGTGTGCCTGAATACGGGTGGGGGAGTGTTTCGAATGACTGCACCGGCGTTCACTACCCAATTGCCCCGAGTCCTGCGCGCCGCCGATCTGGATCAAGATGGGGACCTGGATATGGTCGCCGTATCAACCAGACAAGTGATCGCTGTACGCCTTAACCAAGGCCAGGCCTTACCTGTGCGCCCCGCACGTGGGTTCGCCACGGCGAACCCACTAACGCTTTCTCCCAACCCAGCACGAACGACGACTCTGACGGGTGCTTTAGCCGGGGCTACGGTGCATATATTCGATGCGCTAGGCCGGCAGGTGCACACGAGCATAACCGATACGCAGGGGCACGTAAAATTAGTGTTGCCGGTTGAGTTGCCTGCTGGCATCTATGTTGTGCGTTGTGGTATCCACGCGATACGCTTAGTGGCGGAATAGGACACGCATTTACAAAGCTTCAGCGTTAACCGGTAAATACACAGCTTGGCCGCTGCAATACCAAGAGCTTCCAGGGCTTAGTTGATCATAAGCCATTCACAGCATGACCTACCTAAGTGATGTGAAGTAGTCGAAATGGAATCTATAACATTCTATGAACGCTCGTTGATAGGATGCTAACCCCAGGAAACAACCGTGGCTGTTGCAGAACCCTGCTCATTCTTGGCCGACGGAGGGGTGAGCATGCAACAGCCCAAAAAAGGCAGCTTCCAGCCCTTTTCATCCGCCTTTTCGCGGCAAAGGCGCTGTTTAAGCTCCTCGCTTGGCCTTCTGCAACAGCCACGGTCATTGAAGAAAGGGGCTAGTGAACAGAGTACACGTCCTCCAATACAGAAGCGTTTCGATTAGGATTAAGCTTCGACGAGGATCATATCAACTTAGCACTGATATCTATCCGTTAGAGCATGCAACATTAGTAGAGGTATTGAAAAACAGGTATACTAAAGAGGACTGAATGATAGAAAATAACTGATTGTAGCTAAGTTTTTTAGTGGTTAGTATCGTCCGAAGGTCTCTGACTTAGTACAAAACCAGATAGATTGCATGAAGGTTGTTTAAAAACTTGTAAATTAAAGGGTTGGTTTTGAAGTATTTCCACAATGCTTGATAGGGACATCCGAAGCTATCTTCACACTTCATACCTCCGTCAATACAAGGAGGATGGGGTATCGTGTGTGGTAGAAGAGATGGGCCTGTCAGCACATGCAGCCAGAATTGACATTGGTGTAATCAATGGTCAACTGGTAGGCTATGAGATTAAAAGCGACCGAGATAATTTGAACCGACTACCAAGTCAATTAGAAGTATACAACCAGATATTTGACCGTATTACTGTGATATGCGGCCCGAAGCACTTAGGAAAGCTTCAAGGCTTCTTGCCAAAGCATATCGGCATATTAGTTACTCAAAAGTTGGCTGACAAGTGGGAGTTAGTGACAGTCCGGGAATCCTCTCAGAATCCGTATAGGAAGGCGTACATGATTGCCAGTCTGCTTTGGCATGAAGAAGCCAAAGCTCTGCTTGTAGAACTAGGCTTTGGCAAAGGGTTAAGCCGACTACGCCGTTGGGAACTATGGGAGCGTATTGCTGAGAACTTGACAATTGAACAAGTTTCGCATCATGTGCGCACTACGCTTAAAGCGCGTACGTCATGGCGGGAAGCATAGAAACAACCATTTCTATGTGATGAGACGTATTGACCGCAACCCACGTAGTAGCATTGCCACGAGGGTGCGCACCAGGTTGACTGGCATTATAAATAAATTCATCTCCCCAACTAAAGTCCTTACCAGGAAAGTCAGTATGGTTTGCGATACCCATGCTGATTCTATGAAACTGTTCGCTCATAGTGTAAGGTGAAGGGCCTACTTTTTGTCCCTTAATTACCTCATAGTAGTGAGCGAATGTGTAGCGGGCTTTAGGCGCTCCTACACGGCTAGGGCTCGGATCTATAGAAACGCTCCCTGTTGCGTAGTCGCCAAAGTGCATGTTGCCTTCGACACCAGTTTTAACATTAGCAAAAAAGTCTAGCTCTTTTCTAGGAAATTGAAGTTGTGCCCATTTTGCTGATTCCGTAATCGTACTGGGTAATGCAGTAGACGATATAATGATACCAGCTGGATTCAAGTTAAGTGCCCGAAAGATAAATCCCTGTAGCCCAGTTTCATATAAACCCAATGGTGTAGCAGGCGCACTAATATCACCCGCATCTAATAAAATAAAAGCTTTAGTGAGTTTTACGCCATACAAATCAATGGCATTTCCTAGTCTTTTCAATAGTGTGCCATTTAGCTCGTTAATATGAATACGAAGAATAAATGGCAGGTCATCGCCTACTAAAGCTTTGTATAACTGGGCGTATTCTTCAGAGCCTGTTAAATTGTAGACAGGATAAAACTTTCCACCACTGGTTGTAATTGAGAAGAGTAAACTCCTAAGTAAATCGCCTGAAATTCCTGAAGATCCAGGGTCTAAGAAACAAGCCAAGTTACTAGCAGGAGCTAAAACAGCTTGAAGCGTATTTGCTATTTTTGTAGTATACTCAAAAGAAGGCTTTACTATATTGCCACGATCATCAAGGTCAGGCGGTGCTATTCTGAGGACAGGTCGTACAGAATATTTTGATGTCGGCTTTAATGTGCAAAGCGCATTTATCTCACCTTTTTTAACGCGAAGAAAGGGGAAGTATAGCATTGGGTAAGAGCTGGCGCTTAAAGTACGAAAAGAAAGTTTATTTTGTAGCCCATCGCAGGTAATATAAGAAGTAAGGATCAAGTATATTTAAAGCTTCTTTTTCCTTGTCATACTCAATTACGCGGTCTTCCTCAGATCGTGTTCTAATAGAAGCATCCATTTGAATGAGAGTACTAGTGATGTCACTACCACGTGGTTCTGTGCCTCCAGCATCAATCAATGACTCTATACGCCCTTTTAAGTCATCATACGAGAAGGATAAAGCAGCCTCACCGCTAGCAATAGCAGCTAGCACGATTACATAGATATCACCGATCTGTCCACCAGAATAAGAGTACATTTTTCGTTGAGAACCCCGAGGTTTCGGGCCGGTCTTCAATATTGTATATACTGTTGAACAGTCTGTATTGGAAGAGGAAGTTTTAAGCAGTTCTTTCAACTCTTGCGCATTAAGCGACTTGTGAGTAGGAGGGATTCGCTCCGTGATGTAGCCGTTACTATAGCAAAGGTCAAGGCAAAGGGTCTGCATCAATTGTGGGGAAGACAGGCTCTCTTTAACTAAAAAGCTCAAAGTGTGATTGTCCAGCGTTATCCCTAACTGTTGAAATCCCCTTCTTGGAATTTCAATCAATTCATCTGCACTCCAGTAAGTAATATCGAGTAGTCGCAATCGACCACGCAGATCTCTATTAGCTCGGATAGCCTGATCTGAACGGTGTGGAATTGACACTAATACTATGCGAGTTCCTTCTCTAGCTGCTTCCTTAAATTCTTGAGCCAGAATTCTTTGTACAGAAATTTCTGCATAATGAAAATCATCGACTACAAGTGTCAAATTTTCATCTCTAAGGAGTTTGAATAAGGCTTTTGAATTTCTATCATCAAATATCTTGTTCAATGTTTGCTGACGAGTAGCATTGACATTGCCCCCTACAGAACCAGTTGCTTTGGCTAGGAACGGAATACTCCCAGTCGCACTTGCAGTACCAGTAATTGTGCCACCTAATGTTGTGCCAACGGCTTGGGAAGAGGATCGCTCTGTTTCAAGCTCTTGTCTTAGTTTACTCCAAAAAACGTCAATAGAAGTAATACCTGCCCCTGTGATTAGCAGCATATTTTCCACACCAATAACTTTCTCACAGAGAACAGTCTTGCCACACTTAGAAGGGCCACTAATAACGCTAATGAAGCCCTTTGTAGTTAATGCATTGGATAACTTCTGTTCAAGAGCTAGTGCTGAGCGTTCATAGTAGGTTACGCTTGGTAATGCGCCTGGAGTAAATATGTCATTTACATGCATTGTTTGAAGGCAAAGCCAAAATCAAGGATGATATTATTATAAACTTTCTGCCAGAAGTCAGGCTTGAACTTGCATCTTGACACGGTCGAAAAGATCGCAATACAAGTTGACTCCCTGTAGTGTACAGATTTATTCCACAAGCAGCAAGGTCAGGAATGGAGGGTGCCAAGCTACGAAAAAAGTTTGCTGGTTACTTTCAGTTAGGAGTTACGGCACTGTAAAGTGCTACATATACACGTAAAAACCTTCCTACTGCAGTACAGAAGTCATCTCTACTCATTGACAACACGAGTGTCTCTTTCTTACATAAGCTTGCTAGGCTTCTTCGTATTTGGCAACAACCGCTTCACCCCCATGGGATGAAAGGCCTTCCCCCGCCGGGTCCGGTACCCCGATTCATTGAGCCGAGCCGCAATCTCGCGCAATGTTACCCCGGTGGCCCGCAACAACACCGCCAGTTGCGCCGCCTGCCGGTTGTTCAAATTGCTCTGTGCGTTGAGCTGCAGCGAAACTAATGCGTTCTCCCTGGCTACCTCCGTCAGGTTGGCCGGTGTGCCGAGCTGAAAACCTCGCGCCTTCTTGGCCGTCAGCGCATCCCGCGTCCGCGTCGAGATGGCGGTTGCCTCCTTCTGCGCCACCGCGGCCAAGATGTGGAGGGTAAACTCATCGGCGGCCGGCAGGTCGACGGCATTGAAGCGCACATGACTTTCCATGAGGGTGGCCAGGAAGGCAACATTGCGCGCCAGCCGGTCCAGCTTGGCCACGAGCAGCACGGCGTTCTCTTGCTTGGCCCGGGTGATAGCCGCCTGCAGTTGGGGCCGCGCGTTCTTGCGCCCACTCTCGATTTCGACATACTCGGCCACAATGCTGGCCTCGGTCCCGACGAAGTTGCGCACGGCCGCCTGCTGGGCTTCGAGCCCGAGACCCGATTGCCCTTGGCGGGCGGTGCTCACGCGGAAGTAGGCGACATACTGCGTCATCAACGTCTAGATTAGGAGTGGAAAAGGGGCAAGATACGTGTTTGTCACATTTCTTAAACGACCGTTTAACAAATGTGACAAGAGTAGAAGAAGGAATGGATTGAACCAGGATGACTGTTTTCAACCACTCGGGTTGTAGCCCTTCCCCTTCCAGGATGAATCAGCACACGCCCCAGCCGATGCAGTTTGAGAGTTGGGTAAGGACAAGGTTAGCTGGTCGAGGCTTTTCTAGTCGTTCAACAGGGGCCAATGCGCCCGAACGAATCTTTTTAACTACCCACCTTGTTGCCTCAGTATGTCAACACCTGTTAAACGCACCCGTCATCGCAAAGCTAGTGAAGTAGTTGCCGAGCCCATTTCCCATGCTGACCTGCTAGCCGCAGTCTATAGTCGGGAGGAAGGCAAAACGGTCATGTACAAGCATGATGCCTGGGGCCATTTGGAAACCCGCTTTGTGCGCACTCAAAATATCAAGGCCTGGCTGGATAAAGGGTTTCTAGTCCGCTGATCTGATCTGCTGTTATGTACGAAAAAGCCCCGACCACCCGGCCGGGGCTTTTTGATGGTACCATAAGACTGGGACACATACCTTTACCGAAGCCCCAGTAAGTCAAAACATCCGACCGTTTGGGTGAACGACCTGACAGTTTCTGGAGGTGCTTATCATCGAGGAGTCCACTGCTTCCATCGCGGGCCATCGTTACGTTGTCGCTATGGTCAAGCCCCTATGTTTGCTAGTTGCTCGCTGGTAGCTTTTGCAGCCTCATATCTAAAGTGGCCTCTTTTACTGGAGATGGATCTAAGTCCACCGTATTGTGGGGGTTATAACCAGGGGCACGAACATTCGCTCTCACAGATACCGTTCTGCCGTGCCAAAACATCGTGTCATTGCGCATAGTTGGCTTTCCAAATCGAGCTTGGAAGGCTTCCATAAAGGGCTTAATTCCTGACCCATTTACCACATACAGGACACCCGTAAGCTTGTTATCCTTGAACTCCCAAAAGATGGACTCTCCGTCAACGTGATTCTTGTGCTTGACCTGGTTATGTTGCGCGTAGGTAGCAAAAGGTCCGGTTCGAAAGTCTTCTTTGGCTCCCTTTAACTTGTCCGGGGAGTCACCAAAATGGACGTTTCCAAAACCGTTCGCTCGGTCCAGCTCCGTTTCGGGTACTTGCGTGGTAGCTAATGGCTTTGGCTTGTTGGTCACAGTATCTGTATCACGGGCAACAGATTCAGCCTGAACTTGCGTGGTAGTTTGTTCCCCACAGCTGGCTAGCAGCACAGCAGAGAGGTATAGCAGATTCTTCATAGCACCAAAGAAACAGAAAACTTCGGCTGGGTGGGCGTGGCGCTATAGCTATTGCATTTGCGGACCTTTCCGCTGAACCTTCGTTTTGCTTATTGGACCGTTTTCTTGAACTGGTACTGACTTACAGTTTCTTGTCGAAACGGCCCTGCGTGACTTTGATCGTGTCGCAGCCGGGCTGGGCCAGGGTGAACCCAAAGGTGCCCGAGATGATGCCCGCGTTCAGGTCTAGCTTCGTGATAGTGAGCGTGCCTTTTGCATAGGTATTGTTTCGGTCACTCCTGTACTCATTGCAGGGCGTGTTTCTGTAATCATCGATGAATGATGCCCCAACGTCCTCCGTTAGTCCAATTTGGTAATCCCCGATATGATTGATATGTATCCCACCCAAAGCAACTTCCTGGGTTTTCGAAACACCTTGCTTCGGATAACGATAAGTCTGAACTTGCAAACTGCCCCCTTGAAATCCTGGGTCATAGAGCACAGCATAGTTACTGACGCCATTATAGCCACTCGGCGTGTAGAGCATCCCATTGACCAAGCAGCCGAAAGTGTTGGCCCCTGTCTGCGTGGCCGGGGGTAGCTGGTTGACGGGGTCGATCGGAAGCGGGTCATTCTTGCACTTGCTGCATTGGGTCAGCAGCAACAGGGCCAGGTATAAGGGAAGCTTTCGGAGCATAGACGGAAGGTACAACTCCGTCGCGAACAGAGTGTGTACCTTAATGCCCGTTTCGCTAGTGGGACCGTTTTGCTTAACGCCGAAGCAGCTTGCCCCCCTTACCTTCAAGCGCCCACAGCTAGCTTACCCATGACCAGTCGCGACTTACGTAATGCCTTGCTCACCGCAGTGGCGGCGGACTTGCTACCCTTCGGGTTTATGCTGAATCGCGCTCAGGCCGAGTTCACTCAACGCACCCCAGATGGATGGAACAAAGTGCAGCTAGTGTTCTTGTGGCGAAATCCGGAATGGGAAATTAAGGCAGGGCTCTTGATCCGCCTCCATCGCGTCGAGCAGCTTTACCACCGCGCCTCCTCCTTTGACCCCAAGTACCATGGCACCACGCCGACCGTTGGCTTACCCGTGGAAAAGCTGCTGGCCGAGGGCCAGGCGACTCACATGACGCTGCGCACGGCCGCTGACCTTGCTCCGTGCCGGGCTTGGGTGGAGCGGCTGTTTGCCAAATGGGCCCGACCTTTTTTTGCCCGCTACCACGATCTGGCGGCTTTGGAACACGAGGTTAATGCACCGCCGGGTACAGGGCTTTTTTCGGGCCCGAAATACGAAGGAAACGTAGGGCTAATTTTAGCGAAACTGGTCGACTCCCCCGCGTACGACCAACTGCAACAGCGATACCAGAGGCACTACGAATGGCTGTCGAACGGTTTCTACCTGCCCGAGTACGAAAAGCTGCTGAAAATTCTTGAGGAAGCGGAGGTGTCCGACGCAATGAAAGGGTGAACCCTAGGAAATCCCCCCTTTTAGGAAATGAAACTAGCTAAGGAGGTACCTAACCGATGAACCATGTATTCATTCCTGCTACTAGCGAGCCTCCTTCTTGGGGTTAAACAAGGTCCCGAACCTTCCCCTGAGAAAATCAGGTATGCTATCACCAAGAAGGTTGAAGAGCAGCTGTATGCGGTTACGCATGGCAGTAAAGAATACTATTGCGTGCTGTATCCAACCCCAAACGGCTATTCCCTTGTGGTTAGCCCTAAACAAAAGGCGTTACCATCAAGCCAGACGTTGATTCGGCAGACCTCCCGATTCGTGTACGTCAAGGGCGCACTGCTCCCATTGTTGTTAGACTACGATTTCAAGTTTGGCGTGGTCGGCCCTATGGGAGAGCGCATTCGCAGGGTGATACCAATTCAAGAATTGTCCCAATCCATCGAATTGGATGCACAAGGAGAGTTAATACCTGGAAAATAACGCTCCCTTTACGAATTGGACCGTTTGGCTGAACGCAGGCCCCTTCTTACTGGTGCTTAAGTTCATTACTTATCCGTAGTCAACACTATGATTAGTCAAGCATTTCTAGAACAACTGGAATGGAGTCTCTCCGATGCCTTGCCCGAGCTGCGAGGATATTGGTGTGATGGAGTACTTGGTCCAGAATGGGAATCAGATTATGCCCTGGCTTCGGTTTCCCAGACACATCATATCCGCCTACGTGCGTGGTTAGATCGCCGCTGGAAAGGCCAAGGAGCCAGTCAGCACCTGTACCAACTTGTCGTTCACTTAGGTAGTCGTTCCTATCGACACTATTTAAACGGGAAGGATCTACTCGATTGTGTGCCGCAGCAGCTCGAGAGCACCCATATGGTTTTAAACGAAGAGAAGCGAGTACTTGAGATTCAGCTGCCCTAATAATCCGACCGTTTGGCTGAACTGGTGCTGACTTATAGTTTCTTATCGAAACGGCCCTGCGTGACTTTAATGGTGTCGCAGCCGGGCTGGGCTAGGGTGAACTCAAAGGTGCCCGAGATGATGCCCGCGTTCACGTCTAGCTTCGTTATAGTGAGCGTGCCTCTTCGGTAGCTCGGAGCCTGATTGCCGTCATAGCTGTCGCACGGCTGAGGACGGGAGGTGTCCACGTAACTGGCGGCCCCTTCCGTGACAGGAATGCTCAGCGAAAACGTGCGGGGTTGGGTAATGGGCCCGCAAGCCACAACCAGGTACTGTCGGCCAGTGGACGTAATGCGGTACGTCAATATGTTTAGATTTGCGCCGGTTGGTCCGGGTTCGTAGAGAACGGCGAAGTTAGAGACGCCGGCATAGCCTTTGGGTGTGTAGAGCTGGCCGTTGACCAGGCAGCCGAAGGTGTTGGCCCCAGTCTGCGTGGCCGGGGGTAGCTGGCTGACGGGGTCGACCGGACGCGGGTCGTTCTTGCACTTGCTGCATTGGGTCAGCAGCAACAGAGCCAGGTATAAGGGAAGCTTTCGGAGCATAGGCGGAAGGTACAATTCCGTCGGGAACAGAGTGTGTTCCTTAATGCTCGTTTCCCTATTCGGACCGTTTTGCTGAACCATAGGCACTATAGAAACGAGTGTTTCTTAACTTGGCTACTCATGCTTCTTTACTCAAGGCGCGTTGCCATGCAAAACAAGGTTCTTATTCTGGCCGCGCTGCTGTTCACTGGTTGTGGACCGGACCGAGTAACGGAATATTCTTGCCATGGCACATTCGTCACGCGCGTTGACAAAGGGGCCACTAGCCAGTTCTTTTACGGAACGTATGCCCAAGCCAGTGGTCAGCCTGCTGTGGTGGAAACGCATTACCCTGGTTTTGACGGGTTGATGGACGCCTATTTAACCTTTAAAGGAAAGCAGGTTGAGATACAACCGGCGGGGGGGTATTTCGAGACAAAAACGCCCCACAAAAACCTTAGTATAACGGATCGTGATAACTCGGTCTTTCCCGACTGGTTAGATAGTATCCGGAGCGACATGAGCCACACGGTATACTTAGCCGCCAACCTCGAATACGAAACGAAGCGGAACCAGCAATACCGTTCGGGAGTGAAGGCGACCACCGTTCAGGTCGGATTCTTATCCAGCTTCTGAAGGCAGATAGATTTTCGACCGTTTGAGTAGACGCACTGCGAGCCCTACTTGCGGGCTTTTAACGGCTGCCCTTCGGTTATGATGCTTGCACGAACGATTCATCTTGTTCTTGCCCCGACCTTTGAGCCATGGCCCTTATCATCATATACAAGAGCGAATGAGAAGACTGATAAGCTATCTAATGCTAAGCGCTATCCCCCTGCTCATCGGTGGAATGACACTTCGGCTGAAACTGTATGGACACGCATACAACGCCCACAGAAGGACATTGGGGATACCAATAGTCGAACCCGGCTGGCAAAGCCATTACAGTCGCGCAACTGGAGAAGTGCAGTTTTGGGGCGACAACGTTTACGGCTTGGGGCACGTCCGGAAAAGAGTACAAGTAAATTACCTCAGCGGCATCAAGCGGGAGAGCGACTTGTTCATATTCAAAGGTAGTGGTGGTGTTAATATCGATTTCGGCTACTGCTACACCTGCAAAGAACCATGGGAAATAGACTATTACAGAGGGAACCAGCACGTCCTGTTATCTTACCAACAAGCAGTAGATTCGCTGAAGACACTGCAACGTAAGCGTTAACGCTCTTTACTTTTAGCACCCATGTACCGTTTACTTCCTGCCGACCATGGATGAGCCGAACCGCTGTTATTTCCCCTTGGTCCTTCCTTCGGACCCGAAGGTCATTGGGGTGCGCAATGGCATTATGCAAGTCGAAATTTGCGACGACGCCTTTCTCACGACGCTGCAGGCATCTGAGCCCCAAAGCGATGCGGTGCCTGCCGGGCGCATCCGGTGCCTGCGGGTGCTGCGCGGGGCCAAAATGACTGATTTTCTTTCCTTCGGGCCCCATCTGTGGAAGTGCCCTTTTTTGCTGCATAAACGGACACAAGCCCTCCTCGCGCCGTTCAACACCCGCTTCACGCACACCTTCCCCGTGGAGGTGCCGGGCGGGGCACCGGGCGTAAACGACTATGCGCTGGTGCGGGTGCCGTTGCTGGGCGCGGGCTTTATTGATTTTTCCCGCTCAACCTTTTGCACCGGCAATGACCTGTTGAACAACAAGCAGCAGCTCCGATTTGCGACTCAGCAGGAGTTCCTCCACTCCCAGGAATGGCTCATGTGGCCGGAGCACTTGGTACTGACTCCCGCGTTTGACAGGCTCCTGGATTTGTTTGTTCTACAAGGGGTTGGCCTTTACGTGTCGGAGCGCGTAAAGCAGGCACTGGAGCAAGCACAGACCACCGGGGTTAAATTCTCGGGCATGCAGTTACCTATCATAACCTGTTAAGGTCTGGTTTAGCTGCGGACCGTTTCGCTAAACTTCCTCAGTTTGCTATTTAGTACTATGACGTCCTCTAAATTTTGGGTTGTTTTTTCCTGTCTTATCCTTGTCGCTAATGTGCTGTTTAATCACTATCAAGCCCCTATGGGGATGGTCTTGTCGCCGCTGGTAGCAGCTCTCATGACGAGGCTGGTTATGTTTTATGGACCTGTATGGCCCCCATACCTACAAACAGGATTGTGTGCCGTGTTACTGGCACTACAAGACATCGGGATCAAACTCACGGGCGGCGGCTCGCATGACGCAGAGGGACAAGGCTTCATGAATTCAATGGTGCTGCTAGGAGCACTGCTTTCGCTTGGTTTCATTGCGAAAGCCTTATGGGGTCAGAAGCTAGTGGTGTGGTGGCTTAGACTGGCCGCTTTGGTAGTGTTTACTTTGTTAATCTGGCTCCACCTGGAGTTATTCAATGACTTAGGAGAAGGACTCAAATTTGAGTTATAACAAGGGATGAATAAAAGCCTCCTTCTTTGCTTGAACGACCCTTTATCTGAACAGATCGTTTTCGTTTGTTATCGTCCGGGCTTGTCTTAACCTCACGCTGCAGGCCACGTCTACCAATCCCGTTACTTTACGAGCCTGCCAGACGCTTTCCCTTTGCTAAGAAGGTTATACATATTTGTCACTCTACCCTGACATATGCGAAAATCTAATATTGCTGCCGGTATGTTTTTTATCTTAATGATACTAGCTAATATTCCTCATGAGCTAGCTGAACGCGCCGTAGCACAACGAGGTACGCTCGTTGGAGTGGAGGTTCTGGAGCTACCTGATTGTAGCGGCTTGGCAAAAAGTCTGTATATGACGTTCCGGTTTGAACAAACGCGTCATCAACTCGTAATACCTGCCCGCTTATGCCGACAGTTGCATGTCGGACAGTTCATTAAGCTTAAGCACATGGATAGGTACCCAAACGTCTTCCTGATTTCCGGAACTAACAAAAACGTGGATAGCATTATCCTAATTTTGTTCTTTCTCTTAAGTTGTGGACTAGTCCTTTATAATGTTTTTGCCTTAAGGAAGGAGGTGAGATTCTTGGAATCAAACGAGCAGTAATCCCCCAAGGGCTCCTTAGGAGATTTATATCCTCGTTTAGATTTCGGACCGTTAAAGTGAACAGGTGGATATTGCCTAGGTAATCTCACCCTCTATCAGTACTCTATGTCCCTTTCTTCCTGCTGGCCTAGGCTTATCCGATGGTGGATAGGGACCCTGGTGCTGTTGGCAAGCAGTTGTCGGGAACCGAACAACTCGCCCCCTGCCCGGTACCCCCACGAAGCTACCCTTACCGACACGACGGTGGTGCACGCGCTGCGGCGGTTCGTGGCGGCCCACCGGGTGAACCCACGCCAGACGGTGGTGTACCTGACCTTGAAGCGGCGGCCCTTTGGCGAAGGCGGGCTTTTTTATCTCACCTATTCGTACAACCAAGTCAAGGGCCCAGACCTGCCGAGCCAATTCTGCACCGTGGACTCGACAGTTGTGCTTGTTTACGGCGGCAGCGAAAACTACCTGACCTAGCCCGGCCTTGCTGACGAACTGGCTCGCTACTTGGCCGCACACCGGGTGCGGTTTGCCGCGGGCTACACGCTGGAGCACCCCCCGGTGTGGCAGGTGCAAGCCTGCGACGGGCGGGTTGTTACGAGTTACGTCGAGCCAGAGGACTATGACACCGTACCCTGTGGGTACGTCCTGCGAGAAGATTCCAGCGGGTGGGTCGTCTTACCCGTCTCCAGACGAAGCATGGTGAAGTGAATCGCTCGTTTCGCTTTTCGGACCGTTTGATTAAACTATCAACACATCATACTTCTGCCAATACCCTAAACAAAGGTGTGCGTCTGCCTATTAGAAAGGCCCTAAGGTTAAGGCGGTATAGATAGTCACCCCCACACTGAGTGCCACAAAAATAAAAGCGTACAAGTTTCCTACTTGATAAGCGTCCTCTGACATTTTCATAGTGAACACAAACGTATTTGCTTGTACAAATCGGTGCAGCAAAAACCATCCCCCCCCCATAAACCGGGGATCAACAGAGGAAGCAAGTAGTCGACCGCAGATTGCATTGGCTCAAACCAACTAGAAGTAGTCACTAGCCAACGAGTTAAGGCCAGCCCCCACATAGGAGCAGGAAAGGAGAGGACTACTTTGGCCCAAAACAAACTCGTTCCATGACCTTCGCGCTGACGACGGAACCTCCAATAGGAAGCTGATAGCATTGCAGCCAACGTTGTATTCACCATCCCTCAATTCTCATTGTGGTCATTCAATACCCAAAGTAACGCTCGTTTCGCTTTTTGGACCGTTTTGCTGAACTGGCGGGCGCAACTTGCTCCTGAGCTGGTTGTCCCTGTGCCCCTTTCTTCACAAGTCCTTTCAATCTGTATTGTCTATCCTCAACCAAGCGATACGACTCCTCGACTCCTTCCGGCCCGCTTGGCTGGTTGTAAGCGGGTTCGTGTTGTTGTACTGGCTCACAGCCGGCCGCCCCATGGAACTGCTGCGGCGAATCGTCAAGGTGCTCCTGGCCGTGCTGGCGCTCGGTGCCCTGGCGGTAGTCGTGGCCCTGGCGGTTCTGGCCCTGCCGTACTTACTGGCGCTGCTGCTTGGGGGCGTGGCAATCCGTGCTGCCGGCCGGAAAAGTGCGCGGCCGTGCCCTCCGGACAGCAGCTTGCTTACCGTGGAACGGCTCGCTGTGTATAACCGGTACAGTGGCTCCATGGACCTCTTTTGCCGCCAGGGTGGGGCTGACGAGAAGGCGTTGCTCAACGACGAGCAATGGGCCCTCATCAAGCGGTACCTGGAGGACCTACGGCGGATGCAGCAAGGGTTATTGTCGGCCGCATGTGCCGAACGCCTGGAAGCGGACCTGTTCCGAGACTGTGCCACGGTGACCACCGTCATCCAGTTGCGCCGAATGAGCCGAGTCAACTACGGGCTGGAGGGCAGCGGCCTATTGGACCGGATCCTGCTCTGGCTGTTCCCCCTAAAACCATCCGAGTAAAGCCATCGGCGACGACTGACGCCCAGGCAGTACTATCCAGTAGATTGGTATCCAAGGATACCAAATCCCTCCTTTCGCTTTTTAGACCCTTTTCTTTAACGGCTTGCCCTTTGACTCACTTGCTTTAGCCGGGTGACAATCGCGTCGTGTACTTAACTTTCAGCTATTCCATCCGCCCTTATGGACTTATCTTCTTTCTCGACCCAAGAACTCATCGTGTTATGTAAGGCTCTCCACTTTGTGCGGTTTGAGTCCCTGGAGCCGGGTGCATCGGAGGTCGTTGGAAGCCCTGCGATGGGGCATCTCTATGCTCAAGCGCATGAAACGCTCTGGGCAAAGGTTGACACGCGTACCACCGCGTTTTGTCAGGCCAACGGCTTTGGAGACGTTGCCGCAAAGCCCGAGCGGATAGCCGCCCTGCTGTATCATATCAGCCAAGTAGAACCTAACAACTGGAATGGAATGAGTGACCCCACCAAACTCGACGACATTCAAGACTTGGTATTCCCTTTTGATTTGACTCCGCAAATTCTCGAGAGGCTCCTGCAGTATGGCAATCACGTTCATCAGCCCCAAGGGTAGAAACACGCTGTGAAACCCTCGTTTAAGCTGACCCAGGCAGTCTATATGGGCGTTCAAAGGCAAAATCAGTAGCTTGCTAGTCTATCTAGGCCGCTACTGCATTCATGTCTGACTTCGCTTATTCCTACGCCCGCCCTTCTGCTTTGGAGCAGCGCCCGGAAGGCAACGCCCTGCTGCTGTCCGCTTTTTCCGAAGAGGGGTTAGACGCGGAAACCGCCTGCTTTTTCTGGGGCCGGCTACGTAACTCCTGGCTTGCGGCACGGGGGCTGAGCACTTTGGCCAAAGTTGTTGCTTCGCGGTTTGTGCCACAGAGCGCTGCCTTGCGCGACCCCATTGTGACAGCCGGCGCCGGCCAGCTACGCTTCGAAGCCTTTTCTTCATGCAACGGCGTGTATGCTCGCCTGGATCTGGGCCCGGAGGCCTTGGATGGAGAATTCCTCAGCAGCGGTACCACCAACGTGGATTTCAACGAGCCAATGGTTAACGCGCTGGCCCGTATCTCCCGCACAGAACCAGTACTGCTGTCCGTGGGGCAAAAGGAAGTAGTGCTGGAGCGTGCTGCAGGCAAAGTAGTCGAGCGGAAGGTAGCTCTGCCCGAACGCTGGATTAAAGGGCTGACGTCGGTACAGGCCTACCTGGCGTTGATGGAGGAAAAGCTGCGCCTGACGCGCGTGCAAGCTGTGCAGCTGGTGCAAAGCATTCCGGCGGGCACCGCCAAGGCTGATTACTACTTGGTCCTGCGGGGCCCGCGCCCCAGCTTTGCGCCGGTGGCCAGCGCGGGGGCTGTGCGGGTGGGGGGCGTACACCGCCTGCGACTGCTCGAAGGACTCCTGCCCCTGTGCGAAGCTGCGCGTGTTTATGCCACACCGGATGGTCAGGCATCGGCTTTTGTGTTGGAGTTGGGGGGCGGACAACGCTTTCTACTGGCCCTGTCGGCGGACGTGTGGCGCGGGTTCTCGGGTGAAGGCAACCAGCTCGAAACGCTGATGGACGAATTGCCTACTGAGTGGGTTAGTGGCGCTAATCGGCTGTTCCGCGGAAACGAGGTGTTTAATCCCAGCCTGTTTGCCCTGGAGCACGACCTCGCACCCGATACGGTGGAAAGGCTATGCGCCAGCCTTTCGGCCATGGGCCTGCTAGGCTTTGACTTGGCCGACAACCACCATTTCTACCGCCGCTTGCCCTTCAAGCTTGGCCGCATCCTGAGCCTGAACCCCCGGTTGAAAAATGCCCGCGCCCTGCTCGACGCGGCGGATGACGTGCAGCTCGTGGGCGTGGGGGCCGGCGGCCGAACTGAGGCCCGAGTCCGTGGCACGGAGGTATGGCATACGGTGGTGGTGGGTGGTGCGGAGGGTCCCCGCTGTACCTGTTCGTGGTTCAGCAGCCATCAGGGCCAGCGCGGTCCGTGCAAACACATTCTGGCGGCTCAAATGCGGTATTTGTAGGCTGACGCCGCCTCTATTTGCTTCCTGCGCCTTCGTCGATACTACCGTCCGTCTTTCACTACCTATCAATGTCCGCTGTCGATACTTTCGAACATATCATTCGCCATCAGAGCATGCACCAGCTGGTGCCGTTTCTGCTAGCGCTGGACAAAAAAGAGCAAATAGCAGTTCGTGCCAAAACCAAGGCACTTCGGAAGGAACTGACCGACATGCGTCAGCTCAGCTCCTCTACCTGGGGTCGGACGGGCACGGAGCCGCAGCTGGTTATGCTGTTTTTGGCGGGCGTAGCGACGTACACCCGTAAAGAAGCCATGGGGCT
Organism: Hymenobacter persicinus; assembly: GCF_004167665.1. Classification (GTDB taxonomy): domain Bacteria; phylum Bacteroidota; class Bacteroidia; order Cytophagales; family Hymenobacteraceae; genus Hymenobacter; species Hymenobacter persicinus. The sequence goes on from NZ_SEWE01000008.1 coordinate 23,418, forward strand.
GGACGAACCCTTGGGCATGTATTGGGGCGAAGGCGACATCCGCACCGCTAACCAACAGCACTTTTTCCTGGTGGCCGAGCACGCCCGACCGAACTGGTTCCGAGAATGGTTTGAACGCCAGAGCCGGGGTGGCCCGTGGGGCCTGCCTGACTACGGGCTGCTGCGGGAGATGGAAGCCCGGCAACTCATTGAGTATGAGCCGGCGCTGTTCAGCCGTACGCTGGCGCATTCGTTAAGTCTGAAGAGCTACCGTCAACGCCGCGAGAACAAGCCGGTTCCTAACTACGCCGGGAAGCTGCTGCAGGACTTTGAGGCGACCTCCGACCCCATCCAGCGGGATTTACTTGGGCTTTTCGACTACGACACGACGGTTGACTCGGCGCAGGCCTACACGGGAATAGCCCAGCGGCACGTCACGTGGCACGACGTGCTGCTGCACTTGGCGGCAGCTAGCCATCTTGCCCGTACCGAGCTGCTCACGCGCAGCCTAGTAGCCTTGCGGCGTAACTTCCGCCGGCCGCTCCTGACGTGGTTCAAGAACCTGTTCCTGTCTCTAAAGCCTACCCCGGAGGAGCGTCTGGCTCGGCAACAGGAACTGGTCGAACTGCTGGCACATACGCAGCCACAGGTGGTCAACTTTGCGCTGGACCAGGTGAAAGCCTTCTGGACGGACGCGGCGTTCGACCCAGTCCCCCTGCTGCTATACGCGGAAGGGTTGGTCACCCGGCAAGACCTTAAAACAGCACAGCGTACGTTGCTGAGCGGATTCGAGAAGCTGTTGAAGCGAAATCCTTCCCTCGCGCCAGAACTGGGTCGGCTGGCCTCGGCTGCTCTGGCTAGCGCCGATGCGGCCGTGCAGGCTAAAGCTGCCAAGCTGCTGGTTTCCTTGCTTCAGCCCAGGCAGCCGCTGCTGACGGCCGATGAAACAGCGGACTTGATTGGTTCACTGACCGATTACGCCGACCTGATGACGTCGGGCACCCGGCAGCTTCTAGTACCCTGGCTGGCCCCTGTTCCGGAGCCCGTGCTGACGTCGGGGGGCGGCTATGTTCCCCGGGCCGGGTTTGTGCCTGATTTGTCTGTGGCCACTGCGGTGACGCCCGTTGCTGACTGGCACGAGCTGCTCTTTCTCACCGGCCAGGTGCTACGCCACGACAACGTATTGGAGTTGGAACGTTGGGTGGACGGCTTGCTACGACTAAAACCCCTGTTTCTGACTGATTACGCCCGGCAGCTGCTTCCCTATCTGGTGCAGGTGCGGCCTTTTCTGAAGGGCAAGACCGGCGAGCAGGCCACCGCCATCATTGCAGGCAATGGTCTTGCGGGTCACCGCGGGTTGGTCGAGGCGTTGGTACTGGGCTGGGCGCAGGGCTTCTCCACGGAGCGCGTGAACAAGGTAAACGTCCGCTACGACCAAGACACCTCCGACCCGCTGGTGCTCGTAGAGCAACGTCGTTTCGTAGCGGCCGAATACCACCTGCGCACCGGCTCCGGCCTGCCGTTACTAAGTACTCCGTCACATGCCCCACACTGGGTAGCACCTTCTGTCTTGGTCGACAAGCTTTTGGCTTACGAGGCCTTGCACGTTGAACCAGACCCGGCCGACTTAGCCGTGGCACTAGCCCGGACGGCCTACGCGCACGCAGCGGACGCCGAAACGGCGCTAAGCCGGCTTTCCCAACTGCAGCGTCCGGAGTTGCGCGAGCTACTGGAGTGGCTGCTGACCCCAGCCCTGCCCCCTATACCGACGTTCCACCCGGCGAAGACCTCGTTGCTGAAGCACCTGACCGCTCGACTGGGCAAACTGCTTCCTGGCAACGCCGGCGGCAGTGCCCTGGCCGACGCTTGGCCATGGCTGTGGGCGGTGACAGCGCGTACCCGTCAGCCCGAAGGCGTGTTCGAGGAACTGACTGCCATGATTCCGACGGATTACATCGGCGTGGTTCGGCCCTGGACACCTGAGTGGCATTTCGAGGTCAAAACCAATACGTGGGTGGAGCAGTGGAAACCCGGCAAGCCTACGATGACGCACCAATACCCGGTGCTGCAGTTTCCGAGCAAGTACACCAGCCAAACGCCCCCGTCGCTGCTGCTGCTCTATTCCCAGCACGCCCGCTTCCGGGCCATGGGCCATGCGGGGTGGCTGCTGCCTCATGACTACCGGTTTGTGGTCAGCCTGATACCCCATAATCATGCGCCCCTGCACTGGCACGTCGTGCGCACCGCTGCCTGGGCCGACGGCCTAGAATCCACAGAGCGGGATGTTGTGCAAGCGGCTTTGCAAGAGTTGCTCGGCCCCGGCCCCGTGTTTACGGAGCCCACCACTCTACTGCTGGCGCTGGGTCTGATGCACAAGGTTCCTGCCTGCCGGGCACTGGCCTTGGAAGCATTCCTTTCAGCCTGTACTACTGGGCGGCTCGACCCCGCCGCGTTGGGCACGATACTCGGACGCTTTCTGGCCAACGAATTTGTCCCCGTGCAGCGCCTGGCCGACAACCTGCAGCAAGCCCGCGCCATCGATGCAGCAACTGACGATGCACTGCAGCAGGTCTTGGACAACCTGCTGCCTGAGCTATCCGCTGCCCCGCTGCGCAATACCAAAAAACTGGTGGAGCTGTACGCTGACCTATCCACTCGTAGCGGTCGGTTGCCAGCGGAAGCGGTGAAAACCAATCTGCTCAACTGGAAGAGTACAGCTGCACTCAAGAAGGCTATGGGAGACTTGGTGTAAACACTAGCAGATCCGTCACAGTGCGTACCAGTGAGCCTGATTTTACTAGAAATACCGTTTCGCTGAACATCTTCGTCCCAGCGTCGCTACCTTTTGCGCAGGAGTGTCCGGCTTTCCATTTAGTATGCTTATCTCGACAGTAGATATCGACTCTTTCGTTAGTTTTTTGGTCCTTACGATCATTCTTCTTGCTTCCGCCGCCTATTATCGCCTGCGCCAACACCTGCTCCGCGTGGGTGAACGTGTCGAAGGGACAGTCATACGGCTTGAGGCTGATGAAAACGATCTGGAAACACAGCGCTATTATCCTGTAGTGCGCTTTCATACTAGCCGGGGCGTGTGGCTCGAAGCCCGCTATACGCACGGTCCTGAGGTGCCCGCTTATGTGAAAGGGCAAACCGTGACTGTGCTCTATGATCCAGACCACCCTACCCGCTTCGTGCTGGGAGCAACCCCAGTAAGCACCTGGGAGTGGGGAATGCTGGCCCTCACTGTTGGTGTGTTGGCGTACTGCGTCTACGCCTCACTAAACCAGCCCCTGTGAGCGCTTAGTATTAGACCTTTAGCTTTTAGTAATGTGACCGTTCGAGTGAACAATCCTACCTTGCAGGAGTAGCATCTAAACTCCCGGAAAGAGGAGCTGTGTCATTCTTTCCCACTGCTTCGGTAGTGTTGCGGCAATGTTGCCAATCCTGCCGTAAGGGGCTTAGCTGTTGTGGTTGGCTTTTCGACCGTTTACGCGAACTTGTCGGAGCCATGAAACTCCGCCGTATAGCCGAGGCCCCAGTGCTTGCATGATGCAGAAAAGTGAGTTTCTCCATTTGATCCAAGACAACATCACCGCCCACGGTTACCACGTCACGGTGGTTACCGGCGGAGCTTTACCCCGGTACGCCTACACCATTGGCTGTGTCTCCACAGTCGGCGCCGAATTGGTCTTTGCCGGCGGCGAGTACTATTCCCAAGCTCAAGTAGGCAAAATCCTAGACGCCTTCGCGTCTCACCCCTCCAGGGAATCCATTGGAGTGGGGTTCTCGGTACGCCTGGGCTTGTTGGGTACGTTTACGCTGGCACCTGTGGACGCCTCGTGGCGCAACCGAGTGCTGTTGGGTGCGGTGGACTACCACACGCAATCTGACTGGCCAGCGTGGCAAATCGTGCCTGAAGGCCTGCACCGCACGTTGGACGTGCCCGAAATGGCACAGACTTATGACGCCACGGTCCAGCCCGTGTGGCAGTGGCTGGACTGCCCATGGCCGTACCCGGTCCCCTCCCATTCCATGGCCCTCACCGAGGTGCAGGTGTTGCGGGGGGGCGGCCGCCACGGAGGTGATGCGGTGGGAGGCAGACGACTGGGAAATCTTCGCCGGAGCCGGACCGGAGGTTCCTGTAGCGGACCGACGCATGGTGCCCCTAGGCGTGCTGCTGGGAATCGACCCCACGCTAAAACCGGCGGTATATCTCCCCATCGGCAAAGGGCTATGGCGAGACATCGAATCGCTGGAATGGAACGAGTGGGGTTAATACCCCTTCTTCACCATTCGACCGTTTTCTTGAACTACAGGCTAACCCCTTTGTCTAGCATGCTACTTCTCGAATAATGCCAAAATAGCCCCAGGGGTTGGGTCATCGGCTATGGGAGCGGCCCAAGCGTCCGACACCTGGAAGTCGGACGACGGATACAACTCGTGCGACATGGGCGTCGTGGCTGTGGCATACATTTGTGCCATCAATTCGCGCACCTGCGTCAACGCGTCTCCAGTACAATGCGCGGAAACGACCAGGGCGCAGGCCCGGTCGGGGATTCCTACGAGGTAGCCTTCGGGAAAAATCCGGCTTAGTTCCCATTGCAACAGTACTTTGCTGGAACTGCTTGTGTCGTCGTCATTGAGAAAAGCAATCCAGTCCAACTCACCAGCTTGCCCGTGCTTATGCTGGCGGTGAAACCACTGCGTTTGGCGCACGTTGTCCAGCGCACGTTGGGGCCACCCAGGGGCTGTCGCTTCCAACTCCTCGAACTCCTCACGGGTCAAATAAGTTAAGCCCTCTTCGAACTCGACCCATGTCACGACAAAGGCCAGATTGGGCAGCGGAGAGTGAGGTAGGTCCCAGCCATTGAGCTGGACGTATGCTGCGGGGACAATTAAAGGTTGCAGGCGGTTCAGGTCAACCACTGTAAAGACTTTGGTGTAGCTAGGAGCACTAGCGATGTAAAAGTAACGCTCATTTAGCTTTTCGGGTGGGCACCGGCTTTTTGACTTGTGGTCGACTGGTGTACACGTTCACACCCCGCAAACGCAGGTACTTATACAAGGTGACCTTGGAAATGCGCAGGCTCGCGGCGATGTCGCGCACGCTCAGCCGCTGTTCTTGGTAAAGGGTCGCGGCCACGATGGCCGTGCGCTCGGCTTCGGGCGAGAGGCCCGGTTTGCGCCCGCCGATGCGTCCCCGGGCGCGGGCCGCGGCCAGGCCGGCCAAGGTGCGTTCACGGATGAGCTCGCGCTCGAACTCGGCCAGTGAGGCGAACAGGTTTAGCACGAGCCGGCCCTGGGCCGAGGCCGTATTGATGGCGTCGGTCAGCGATACCAAGTCGACGCCCCGGCGTTGCAGATCTGCTACTAGGTCCAGCAGATTCTTAAGCGAACGGCCCAGCCGGTCCAGCTTGTAGATGTAGAGCGTGTCGCCTTGGCGCAGTGTCAGCAGCAGCTTTTCTAGCTCGATGCGCGTGGCCAGGGCGCCGGAGGCTTTCTCCTGGTAAATCACTTCACAGCCGGCCTGGGCCAGGGCGTCCAGTTGCAGTTCCAGGTTTTGGTCGCGGGTCGACACGCGAGCGTAGCCAATCTTCATAAGCGCGGTACAGGAAACTCATATCAAGGTACGGTTTTCTGTACTTAGTTAATTGAACCAGTTTTCTTTACTGCTCCATTGCGTGGAAAGGCAATCCATGCGCAGGGTTGAGCTTACCCTGCGGTTCAGGGAAACGAGGGTCTATTAGCGACTTAGTAGAGCATTGAATGAAAGCCGCTTTCTATCGAGAATGATGTGTTTTTCGCGCCTATGCGGCATCTTTGTCGATGTGGTATTTTCTCTTTATTCTCTTGCCATTACTTCTAAGTCCTGTGGCCAATCCTCTGATCCTCGCTTCCGTTGAGCAGCATGAAAAGCATGGCTGTATTGATTTACAGGGTCAGGTCGTGATACCGATTGCCTACGACGACCTAGGAGTTTGGCAAGAAGGGCTTCTCGCCGTAAACCGGGGTGCGAAGACAAAGAACTTTCTCAAGCGTGGTGGCCCCTGGGGCTTTTGCAATCCCCAGGGGCAAGAGGTGATTCCTATTCGCTATGAGGAAGTATATGGCTTTTGTGAAGGGTTGGCAGCCGTCCGTATTGGCAAGAAGTGGGGCTTTATTAATCCACAAGGAGAGCTGATTATTCCGGCCCAGTTTCGGGCAGTAGGCTCTTTCCACAATGGCTTGAGTGCCGCAGCCAACGCAACGGGGAAATGGGGTTATTTAACGAACAAGGGGCAGTGGCACATTGCGCCAGCGTATGATACAGTACTGCCTTTTGAAGATGGACTGGCACGCGTGTATCGGCGCCTGACTAAACGCAATGAATATGGGGAAGAAGAAGGCCTTTACGGTCTGATCAATCGGCAAGGAGAGCCAGTGCTGGAGCCCTGTTACCACTCAATTGGTTCCTTCCACGACGGGTTAGCCCGAGTAGAAGTAGCTGGTTCAGAAAGCTCTGTCTACACCAAATATGGGTATATCAATAGGCAAGGCGAATTGGCCATACCGGCTATTTACGACAGGGCGGAAGACTTCTCCTCGGGTCGAGCAGCGGTCGGCATGGTTGATCCCCAAGCGCCAAAACCTTCCTTCGGCCGGGCACTACACTACGGCTATATCGATGAAACAGGTCGCCAGATCGTGCCGCCGCAATACAGCCGGGTCACCTCCTTTACTGGCGCGTATGCCGTCGTAGAACGAGGACCGCAAGTACGTGTCTACTTTCTTGAGACAGATTCTACAGGGCAGATCCATAATGCAGACCAGCTGCCCGCTGCGGCACTATTGGATCGGCAGGGAAACCGGGTACTTGATTTTGACTATAGGCACCTAAACCTCTTGGAAGGGGGGCTACTGCTTGCCTCACGCCGCACGCTTTCGGGCATGGGCGTGATTACTATAGCCGGAGAAGTAGTACTGCCTTTTGAGTACGTGAATCTTAAGTACTTGGGCCACGACTTGTTTATGGACAACAACGGCACAGTGGACGAAGAAGTGCTGGTGGTGAATCGACACCAGCACCTGTTATTCCACAGACAAGATGTTGGGATGCCAGCAGGCAAGTATGAGTTCGGAGTGTTTCATGTACGCACAGAAGGGCTGCGCAAAAGTGGGCTCGTTGATACAACGGGACGTTGGGTTGTGCCTCCTATCTATGATAGGATTTCCTCCTTGCAAGAAGTGATCAACTAAGAGTTCCTAAGAGCAAAAGGAGTGTTTTGATACATTTGAGATATCTACCACTTCCTATCAATGGTCTTGCGTCTTTTCATACTCATGCTACTTGGGGTTGGGCCACTGTACTGCGTGGCACAGGCTCGTCCTCTCCCCGCTGGGCAAGAAGAAGCCCCGCCTGTGCCCTTGGCCTGTTCGGCCAATCCCCGCCTGCTGAAACTGGCGGTCCCTGCCGTCATCTACCAGCAGCTTCGCGACACGAGCGCACGGGTGGCCGGGCGGCGCGTACGGGTGGTGCAGATGGTCAACAGGCATTCGCCGGTGCCCAGTTGGGTGGTCGTGAGACGGGCCAAAAGCGCGCACCGACTCTCGGCCGATACCACCACGTATTTCTTGCGCCTTGCCGACATCAAGGCGGGTTCGACCACATTCGTGCTGCTATAGCCAGAAGCCAAATTATCGTTCAGCGAAACGGTCCAATCAGCAAAACGATGAGCTACCTTTACCAACTAGTCCGTTTATGATTTCGCCAACCCCGTTTTCGGAATACTATGCGTCTTTACCTAGCTATTACTCTTATGCAGGGCGCAGTAGGATTGTCGGCGCTATTTGTACCCATCTTTTTCGCTGTTCGGGTGTACAAGACTCTGAAATATGGGGAGCTACGCACCACTCCCGCCTACATTATGACTGGCCTGCTCCTGATAGGTAGTGTTTTGCTCTATGTTTTTGTTCTAGACGGTGTTCTCCGAATGTATTATGGAATACTGTCGCTATTTCTGCTGTGTATGCTGGCTGTAGAGCATATCCTGACTAAGAATCGATAATACTGTAGGGCTAATGCGCGTTCAGTGAAACGGTCAGAAATCTAAACGAGGCTATATTTACGTTATGCGCCGCCAGCTACTTTGCCGCCAGCTACTTTCTTGGGTCCTGCCCTTATTACTTGCCGGTTGCCGCTCGGGGGAAGACGGCACGGAAGCAGGCAAGGCTTTTTGCCGGTGCTTGGAACAGCAAGGACCGTATTACACCGATGCTCAGGCCAACACCTTTGCAGTTCGCCGCATCTGCGAGGGCAAACTGATGGAACAGTACGCCTCCTACCGCCTGTTTGTGATTAGCATGAACCTTGCGGATACCACCGCGACGATTTCCCCTGAAGCACGCGAATCCGCCCGACTCTTTATGCACGATTTTTTTGCCGTCGAGAATGCGTATTATGCCGGCGATACAGTCAAAAACTCCCCAGGGGGAGAGCACCCCGGCACGGCGCCTTCTCTTGCACCCGTTGCCATCGGCCATCTGCCCCCCCCGATACGGACTGCCACCTTTGCGCTGCATCAGGACACGCTCGTCGTGGCCAACGACAAAGCCATCTTTCTGTTCCGCCTGGGCCCCGGACCGCCGTTTCGCCTACAACCCCTTGGTACGGTGGCCGTGGAGGGGGACGTATACGCGACCAGCTATCAGGATGGGGTGCTCATCATCGCCCACGGCGGTGAGTTAAGTGCCTTCACCGCCGCGGGCCGGCGCCTCTGGCACCGTTCCTACCCCTATATTATCCAACATGCCGTGCGCGCTGGTGGGCACCTCTACTTCCACGTGGCCTACACAGGCCTTTACTGCGTGGAGGCGGCGACGGGGCAGCCACGGTGGACCCATGCAGAGGAGGGTGCGGTCTGGGGCCTGGCACTAGAGAGGGAGCGGCTTGTGGTCGCCGGCTTTAAGGACGCGGTCAGCTGCTTCAATCCGCACACCGGCGCGCTCGTGTGGCGTACTCGTTTGCCCGACCGCTTTGTTTCTGTCCCGGCCGTCACCGCCACGCAGGTAGCCCTCAACACCTCCTCGCTGGGGGAGGCACCCGCTCTGACAGTGATGATGGGACTGGCCGACGGGCGGGTGCAGCACACCTACGCGACGCCTGTGGCGAGCCGCCCATACTTGCATCGGGCTGAGAACCTGGTCCGGCCCGCCCTCATCGGGACCCAGCTTGTATTCGGCTTCTACCCCCCACGCTTGCACGTGGTGGACGTGAGCTGCGGAACCCGCGAAGAGCTAGCCTTGCCCGCGGGGGCGCAGGTGGCCACGGCCCTACTCGCTCGCCCTGGAGCAGTGTGGTTCGGCAGCGCTGACGGCCGACTCGTGCGCTTGGCTCTTACTGCCCCCCCGGGCACTGTCAGGCTCCAGTACAGCTCCCCACTAGATAATTCGCTCTCGAACTTGGTAGCCAGCGGAAACGCACTGTACGTTGTCACCAGAGGGGGCACCCTGTACCGGGTACCGTCGGCAGATTGAAGCATTCCCAGGGAGACGCAACGTGCGAGGGACGAAGGCGCCGTTCACGACCTGGCAGATGCGTGGATTGAAACGCGCTGACCAGCAAATGGAATCTAACACTAGTGCTTACTGGTTCATCTAAACGGTCCACAGCTAAACCAGGCTTTAGCAAGTTATGATAGGTAACTGCATGCCCGAAAATTTAATCCCGGTGCTCTGTGCTTGCTCCAGCGTTTGCTTTACGCGCTCCGACACGTAAAGGCCTGCCCCTTGTAGAAAAAACAAATCCAGGTGCTTGTCAAACGCGGGAGTCAGTACCAAGTGCTCCGGCCACATGAGCCATTCCTGGGAGTTGAGGAACTCCTGCTGGGTCGCGAATCGGAGCTGTTGCTTGTTGTTCAACAGGTCATTGCCGGTGCAAAAGGTTGAGCGGGAAAAATCAATAAAGCCCGCGCCCAGCAACGGCACCCGCACCAGCGCATAGTCGTTTACGCCCGGTGCCCCGCCCGGCACCTCCACGGGGAAGGTGTGCGTGAAGCGGGTGTTGAACGGCGCGAGGAGGGCTTGTGTCCGTTTATGCAGCAAAAAAGGGCACTTCCACAGATGGGGCCCGAAGGAAAGAAAATCGGTCATTTTGGCCCCACGCAGCACCCGCAAGCACCGGATGCGCCCGCCGGGCACTGCATCGCTTTGGGGCTCAGATGCCTGCAGCGTCGCGAGAAAGTCGTCGTCGCAAATCTCGACTTGCATAATGCCATTGCGCACCCCGATGACCTTCGGGTCCGAAGGAAGGACCAAGGGGAAATAACAGCGATTCGGCTCATCCATGGTCGGCAGGAAGTAAACGGTACATGGGTGCTAAAAGTAAAGAGCGTTCCGTTTAGGGAAACGGTCCGAATAGCGAAACGAGGGTAACCCGAAGTGATGGATTCTATTTGGTATCTTTTGCGCAACGCAACTAGGCAGCCATCCGCTTTACTATCTCAAGTTTCTAGCCCTACAACCAACGCATTACCATGAGTTCTCGAACCCTAATTAACCTGCAGGCTTTCCAGGCTGAAAACAAATTTGCTGATGCAGTATGGGAAGCACGGGGTTTGAATTCGTCCGCCAGCGAGTTGTTGGCCCACATGAAGAGCTTGTTTAATGACTGCACTGAAAAGCTAATTATCCAGGTTCAACAGGGAACCACCAAGCGCCAACTAAAGCAGACGCTGGTGATGGGGCTTACTACTTTTGACAGTGGAGATTATGATACCGAAGAAAAGGAGTTCATCGCTGATAGGATCTATGAGTTGGCGCAGCTCGTGGAAGTCGATATGAAGGACGAATTAAATACGTGGTCTTACGGGAATGCTCTCTCTGCGCTAATAGAGGTATTTAAGAGTGTCAAGCCCCAAAAGGCGGCTCCTGCCCTTACGCAGGAGTGCACGAAGTGTAAGGCGGTACTAGAAACGTTTATTCTTGAAAAACGGGAGGCCATTCCTAGTGCTTGCTTTATGGTTGCCCAGTGTCAGGCTTGCTTTGAATTAAACTTAATAGAAATACCTGACGGGGTGGCACGGATGCACTGTGGGAAATACAATGCCCTGCAACGTCTAAACCGGAGACAATGCACCTCAGAGCAGGCCAAAGCCAAACTTGAACAACTTAAGAATTCTAAGGAATAAGCTACCTAAATGCGTGCTGCTTGCCATCAGTGCAGAGCTACATGATTTGGCAGCGTAAGGCCGCCTCGTAGCCTTATTAACCAAGGTACAATCACCTTTTTTGAGAATGGAAGCAGCGCAAGCAATAATGACGTTTATCCAAGACGTCACCAGTACTCAGGATTTGGTCATCACCCCGGCCACTCGCATTGAGGAAGACCTTGGGGTTACAGGGCAAGATGCTGTTGACTTATTGCTCGCTATTGCTGCGCGCTACCACGTCGACTTGCGCCACCTGCGCTGGGATAAATATTTTTATTCAGAGCCCCACTTGGGCAACTTTTTGATGGGGTATCGCCCGAGGGAGCTCTTTACCGTCGGCGACATCCTACAGGCGGTGGAACGAGGCTGTTTTGGTCCGGAGTATTCCTAGGGACTTGCTGACGAATAATGAATAATGTATTACTAAAGCAGTGCCTCTAAGTTCACGAAAAGGGTAGGGAAAGCGAAAGCGAAAGGAGGATCTGTATTAACCTTGTTCTGTTTTCAGAATTTGCTGCCAATGTTCCTGGATGAACCGAAGGGCATTTTTCGTTCGGGGCACACTATCTCGGCTTACATATTCCTGTAGCACCTCATCCATTTCTTCCACTGCAATGGGAGCATGCAGGTGTGGGAGATGTTCGCGCAGCCAGAGTGAGGTATTTTGTGTTTCGCTCGTGGTGCTGCAATTCACCAAAGCATCTAACGCAATTAAACTTAAGGGGCGCCCAGCTTGCAGCCACCTATCGATGCGCTCCCAGGTGATGCCCAGAGCGGCAGCGGCCACGCCATAGTTTCCTACGACATGGGTAATTGAAGAACAGTGAGTCTCAAGCCAGTCTAACGGCGTGGCGCCCTCTAAATAACACAAGCACGTTACGTATTCTGCAAGGGTCTTTTCACTAAGTGTATTGAGCGCTGACAGGATGTAGGCATTCGCCTCAGCGGCAGGAAAGCAGCGAGATAAGGCGTAAGCAAAAGCCAACACTTGTTCTGGCTCCTCAGCTAAATCCAGCTGATATTTCACCCAGGCATAGGCTTGGTCCCCCAATGATTCTGCGGCAATTTCTACGCACTTCGGGAGTAAATACGGATTCAGAGCTAGCTTCTCGTCTAAAACATGTAGCACTTGGCTGGGAGCAAAAGCCACTAGGTAAGCTGTCACTGCAGGCGGGTACCACCATTTGACTAAGGCATAATCAATCAAGCCATCCACCTGGCTACTTAAACTAACCAGGGTAGGGAAAGCGAATAACTCTTCATGTTGGACTACCTCCTCAGCCGCGCAGGCAATCCCATCGTCGTCATAGAAGTCATCGTGTAGATCGTACTCGTGTCCATGGCGAGCCACTAGGTGGAAGTATTCCAGTGGCCGCAAGGACCGCTGCTGCAGCCGGTGATAGCAGGCCTGGCATAGACAGTAGGGAAGTACCGACTCGTTGAGCCGTTCTCGTATCACAACGGGCCGCAGACGGCAGGCTTCGCAGGGGGAGGGCATAGTGACGTAATACTACATAAACGGCTAAGCCTCGAAACTACCGCTTTTCACAAAGGCCGCGTCTGTAACGCTATATTAGGTACAGAATAACGGTCGCAAGCGCTCAACTACCGCCGAAAAGGGTAGCCGGCGTGGTATCCGGCATAGCTTTCCCGCGCCGGCTGGAGCCGGTGTGTCGCTGACCTCATCGAAATTGACTTATGCTACGATTCGGTGCGGGCAAAACTGGGCCGAAAGGCCCATCGTTTGACGCGGTTTTCCCGTACTGGTAGATAGGGCTTCTACACCAGCCTTTAGGCGGATGTTTTGACACCCGTTTGTAGCGGTATCTGGCCCCGAACGGAGCGCGGCGGATCGGATGCCCTGGTAACGCCATTTGCTGAGTGCGGGAACCGGTCTTCTACCCCGGAAAAGGTGTGAGCCGATGAGCGGAGAAAAAGGGCTCCTGCGCGGAATCCGCTGAACAGGTTGGCAATTTCCAGGGGGCTGCATTGGTCTGGCATATCGTGCCCGTATGCGGGGTCGTTACACCCCACGAAAAGCCTTACAATACGGTGCTGCTGCCACGTGTATCGGCGGGAGGAAAGCCCCTGTTTTTTGCGTCAGCCAAAGAGCCGCATTGGTACGGCCTAGCACTGGGGATTTATCGATCCAAAAAGGGGGCGTAGAATCCCTCCACAGCAGGGTGCCGTTTCCTGGTACTATTCTCAGCAACGGGCGAGCGTTTGCCAGGCCTAGCAAGTTGTTTTGACCCCGCCAGGCACCCCTGCGCCAGCTGGTCGGCTAGGAAGTGCGCAGCTCCCCAGCCATTTCAACCTCTGGAAAGTGCTTCCGAGCGTTTTAAACGCTCGGAAGCACTTTTAAACGCTCGGAAGCACTTGCGAGCGTTTCCGTGGTCGTAGTAGGCGGTTGCCCGTCCCAGACCGGGGCCTGGGACCCATCAGCCGGCCCGCTTTGGTAAGCCAAGGCGGTCTGGCGCTGTTCTTTTTTGCTTCGATAATAACGTATCCCAGAGGGGGATACCTGGTGTTATCTCTGCCACCCATAGAAGTCGACGCGCTCGCGCATCCGGTCGGCACTGCCCCAACGCACCGCGTTGCCTTGGCGCAGCCCCGGCAGGGTGCTCTTTTCACGGTTTCCCACCCCCGGTGCAAAACACTTCTGACCGTTTCAAAAACGTTTATGCCCGTTTCTGAACGCTTGTGACCGTTTGGACTGGCCCTCCAGTTTGGGATGGAGCACTCACTACGGCTGCTTGGTGGCCGCGGAGGCAGGACCCAGCGCCGCGCGGATCAAAGGGTTTCTGTGGGGGGCGTGGGCTTGTGTGGGTTTACTTGGGTTTGTGTGGGTTTGCGACGAGCCCTGGGGATGGAGCCGCGCGTTCACACCACCACGCATACCCTACGCGTTGGAGCGCCTCAAAAAGGCGGGCGTCGGGCCGTACCCCACGCGCCGCTAGCCATCGAAAGTGGCTGAGAGGGCTGGTTCGGGCACCTAAAGTAACTAAGCCACCCCCCGGTGATGCCTACAGGTCGGTGGGCGGAGCGCTAGCCCCAGGCTTTTTCCATCTGGGCCCGCTTCTCCGTATCGGCTACCTTGACATAGCGCATCAGGGTTTTAATGTCTTTGTGCCCGGTAAACTTCATGATGATGGCCGGGGCCATGCCGCGCTCCAGGCTTTGCGTCACAAAGGTGCGCCGTCCCGTGTGGGAGGAGAGCAGCTCGTATTTAGGCTGCCAGTGCTCGATGCGCTGACTGCCTTGATAGTGAACCACCTGCACCGGCGCGTCCAGCCCACAGTACTGTCCGAGCTCCTTCACATAGGTGTTGAACTTTTGCTGGGAGAGTAGGGGCAGACCCTGCGGATAGCGTTCCAGGACAGCCCGCGAATACGGGTTCAGGTCTAGGTACAGCCAGTCCCGGGTTTTAATAGTGCGCACTACTACTTGGTTGCCTTTGATCTGGTCAGGGCGCACGGTACTGAAGTCCGAGTGGCGTAGTCCCGTGCTACAGGCAAATACGAACAGGTCGCGCACGCGGGCCAGCCGCGGCTCGGCTAGCAGATCGAAGTGTACCAGGCGGTCGAGTTCCTCGCGGGTGAGATAAACCACGTCGGTTTCGGTATGGCGCAGGGCCTTAAACTGGCGAAAGGAGGTGTTCTGCGTCAAGCCCTGTTCACTAGCGTAGCCCATGACGACCTTGACCCGCTTGAGTTGGTTGTTGGCCGTGCCATTGGTCATGCGCAACTCCTTGGTCAGAAAGGTGACAAAGGCATGGTAAAAGGGCGTGTCGATGGCGTCCAGCGTTAGTGGACGCCGTTTCTGGGCGGCAAAGGCGGTGAGATGGTTCAGCGTAGTGCGGTAATGCTTGATGGTGCCGTGCGCTTTGGTAGCCTGGGTCGCCGTAATGTAGGCGTCGAACAAGGCCAAGAAGTTCGGCGTCGCGGTTGGCGTCCCTTCTGCCAAGGTAGCCGCGGAGCCGGTCGGGGAGGACAGCTGCTCGCGGAGGTAGGCGGGTGTAGGCTCGAGCTTCTGGTGGATGGCTCCCGCAACAAGCTGGTTTATATCGGCCAGATACGCCTGTAACCGACTATTGAGGGCTTTAATTTCCTCCGCATTACCGGACACCTTTTCCAGCCGAGCATGCCAGTGGGCCGGATCTATTTTCTCTTTGGTAGAAAAGTAATAGTTGCGGCTCTTAAACGTGTATTGGACGTACACGGTCGTCTTGCCGAAAGACGTGCGGTCATTGCGCAGACGCAATTTGGTGGTGGCCATGCAGGGGTAGGGGAGGAGTTGCCCAAAAGTAGCACAAGTAAAAGTGGGTATGCAAGTGGGTATGTAAATTTCGCCTACTGGATAGTAATCTCGATAAGCCTATTGACTAACAATAGGCCTTAGAGCGCCTGTAGAAGCTGTTTTTATAAAATAGTGTAAGTTATAGCGTGATTCCAGCGGGATCACCAAAACCCTCCTTGCGTCATGCAGGGAGGGTTTTTTATTTAGCTCCGGCGCGCAGTGTCGAGCAGAGAAGGGTTGCGCACCGGTGGCGTAGCAGGGACACTATAATCTCGCTGCTGGTCCACTGCCAGTGAAGCGGCAATGAATGCGGCTCAGTGAGGATGGTGAATAGGTAGGTGGCTTGGTTCAGCCGGCATTGAAATTTCGGTTGCGGAGTCGTTGCAAGCCGCCGACCTGCTACCTTTATTTGATGATGGCCTGGCCTCTGGAAAACAGCAGTCTAACTCTATTAGGCGACACCACGTCGGTGCAGATCTGGTACGATGCCGGGGCCCGGTGGCTGTACGTGCGGTGGCGCGGCAACTACCGGGAGCAGGACGCGGGCGCCGGCTGGGTCCTGCTGCTGCGGTGCCTGCGGCTGCAGCCCTGCACCAAGCTGCTCAACGATGCCCGCGACGCGGTGGAAGGCTGGGCCGGCCGGGAGCAGTGGGCGGGGGAGGCCCTGTTTCCCCAACTGGCCGAGCGTGGCGTGCGCAGCGTGGCGTGCGTGTACCTGGAAGCCCTGGCCGCCCGCTTTTCGCTGGATACAACCTTAGGAAGCACCCCCAAACCATTCGTGGCCGCTTTTGATGATTTAGCCACGGCCTGTGCCTGGCTGCAGCAGCGCTAGGTGCCGCCGGTTGTGGCGCGTTAGCTTCGAATTGCCGGCAACGTCCAGCCTTTTCGCACGGCCAGCAGCCGAAAGCCGGTAATCAGCCCCACGGCTCCCAGAAAGTGCACCGCTGCCGGGATGGGAAGGGGCCGGGTGAGAACGTACACAATGGCCCCAATCAGGCAGGGAGTGGCGTAGAGCTGCCGCTCAAATACCAGGGGTACCTCGTTGGCAAGCGTATCGCGGATGACGCCCCCAAACAGTGCCGACACAATGCCCAGCAGCACGGCTGCCCACGCATTCACGCCCGCGTGCAGGGCTTTTTCCAGGCCCATAATGGTGAAAATGCCGGTACCCAGGGTATCGAAAACCAGCAGGGGGCGCCGCAGAATGCCCAGCCACCAGCGGCGGCAGGCTACGGCCAGCACGACGCCAGCCGTAATGACAACCAGGTAATTAGCATCACTAATCCAGACCACCGGGTAGGCCTGAATAATAACGTCGCGCAGCGTGCCGCCCCCAACGGCGGTGACAAACGCGAAGATGAACAGCGTGAGTAAGTCGTGGTCCTTCTTTTTGTGCAGCGCCGCCAGCGTGCCCGATACGGCAAATACGCCGGTGCCGAGTAGGTCGGTCAGGTAGATGATGTTCATAGCGTAGCAGGGCAGGGGGAGCAGCTGGGCAGGGCTTTCCCGGGTGCCGCAAGGTAGGGCATTGATGCGGTAGCCGTTCGGCCCGCGGCTACTTGCCTGGGCCAGAAGTCGCCGGGCCGGGTCAAGTTCAGGCGGTGCCGGCCGGCGGACCGGCGGACCGGCAGCGCTTGATGGCCTTGGCAACTTCGGTGGCCAGCAAGGGCACCAAGCCCAGGCCGATGGCCACCAGCCAGCCCCGCGCGTCCAGCGGCCGAAGCTTGAAGGCATATTGGAGCGCCGGGACGGTGAGGGCCAATAGCTGCAGACCTATGCCCAGCACCACGGCTCCGGTCAGGTAGGGATTGGCGAAAAGTCCCGCCTGAAAAATAGATTTGGTGTCGCTGCGGAAGCTGAGCGCATACAATAGCTGGCTGCAGATGATGGTCATGAAGGCCATGGTGTGCGCGTATTCGAGCACGGGCTCCGGCAGGGAGCGGGCAAAGGGCTGGTAGCCGTGCTCGTAGAAGCCGAACCAGAATGCCGCCATCGTAAGCAAGCCGATGAGTACCCCGCCCAGCCCGACCCGCCAGCCCGCACCCCCCGCAAAAAAGCTCTCGTTCGGCCGGCGCGGCGGCCGGCGCATCACGTCCGGGTCGCCGGGGTCCATGCCCAGGGCAATGGCCGGCAGCGAGTCCGTGAGCAGGTTGATCCACAGCAGCTGGGTGGCCACGAGTGGGGCCGGCCAGCCAATGAGGATGCTGACAACCATGGCCACGACCTCACCCGTATTGCTGGCCAGGAGAAAAATAACGGCCTTCTTGATGTTGTTGTAAATGTTGCGGCCCTGCTCGATGGCGGCAATGATGGTGGCAAAGTTGTCGTCGGTCAGAATCATGGCCGCGGCGTTTTTAGCCACGTCGGTGCCGGTGATGCCCATGGCTACCCCGATGTCGGCCGCGCTGAGTGAAGGCGCGTCGTTGACCCCGTCTCCCGTCATCGACACGATGTGGCCCCGGGCCTTGAAGGCGCGCACAATCTTGACCTTGTGCTCCGGCGAGACGCGGGCAAACACCCGGAACTGCGCCACCCGGGTGGCAAACTCCTCGTCCGAATACTGGTTCAGCTCATCCCCGGTCACGGCCTGACTCGGCGCGTCGGCCAGGCCCAGCGCTTTGGCAATGGCGAAGGCCGTGCTTTTGTGGTCGCCGGTAATCATGACGGTGGTGATGCCGGCCCGCGCGGCCTGTCGAATGGCCTGCCGGGCTTCTTCCCGCGGCGGGTCCAGCATGCCCACGAGGCCCAGCAGAATCAGCTCCTGCTCCATTGCTTCCGGCGCCACCAGCTGGTCGACCGGCTTGTAGGCCGCCGCCAATAGGCGCAGCGCCTGCCCCGACAGGGCATCGGTGGCCTGGGCCACCCGGGCGCGGTGGGCGTCGGTGAGGGGTACAACCTGGCCCTGGGCGCGCACGTGGGTGCAGCGGGGCAGGAGGCAGTCGATGGCGCCCTTCGTGTACACGCGCAGCTGGCCGTGGTCGTCGGTGAGGGTTGACATCAGCTTGCGGGTGGAGTCAAAGGCCAACTCGCCGACCCGCGTAGTGGCAGCGGTCAGGGCCTTGCGGTCCAGGCCCAGCTGGTCGCCGAACACAAGCAGGGCAATTTCGGTGGGGTCGCCGGTGCCGGTGCCGTTTTCATAGGTTGCATCCGAGCACAGAATCAGGGCCTGGGCCAGCAACAAAGCTTCGGCCGAAGGCGCGGCCTCGTTGTCCAGCGCCACGTCGCCCTCGCCCGGCAGGAAGTAGCGGGTCACGGTCATTTTATTCTGGGTCAAGGTGCCGGTTTTGTCGGAGCACACAATGTCAACTGAACCCAGGGTTTCGACGGCGGGTAGCTTTTTGATAATGGCGTGGCGGCGGGCCATGGCCGTGACGCCGATGGACAGCACCACGGCCACGATGGCCGTCAAGCCCTCGGGAATGGACGCTACGGCCAACGACACGGCCAACAGAAACGTGTGGGCCAAGTCCCGGCCCTGCCAGTAAGCCAGCCCGAACAAGGCCGCGCAGATGCCGATGGCCACCTTGCCCAGGGTTTTGCCCAGCCCATCGAGCTTTTTCTGCAGGGGCGTCTGGCCTTCTTCCTCTTCGTCGATAAGGATAGCAATTTTGCCAACCTCCGTGTTCATCCCCGTCCCGACCACCACGCCCACCCCCCGGCCGTAGGTTACCAGCGTCGACATAAAGGCGGCGTTGGCCTGGTCGCCGAGCGGGGTTTGCGGATCGGCGAAAGTGGCCTGCGCATTCTTGTTCGTCGGCACCGATTCGCCCGTCAGTGCCGACTCCTCGATTTGCAGGTTGGCCGATTCGAGCAGGCGCAGGTCGGCCGCCACAACCCGGCCCGCGTCGAGAATGACGATGTCGCCGGGCACCAGCTCGGCCGAGCCGAGTTCCTGCACCTGCCCGCCGTTGCGGCGCACCAGCGCCCGGGGCGTCGCGAGCTTTTTCAGGGCCTCAATGGCATTGCCGGCCTTCACTTCCTGGGCCACTCCCAGCGCCGCGTTGATCAGAACGACGACCACAATAATAACGGCGTCCACGTATTCGCCCAACGCTACCGTGATGGCCACGGCCGCCAGCAGCACATAAATCAGCGCGTCGTTGAGCTGGGAAAGCACCAGTCGCAGAATGGATTTTTTCGCCTGGGCCCGCAGGCGGTTGGAGCCCACCTGCGCCCGCCGGGCGGCCACTTCCTGGTCGGAAAGCCCGGTGTCGGGGTCTACGCCCAGCTCGTGCAGCACATTTTCTACGGGCGTCGAAATTTGCATACGGCGGGAAGCTTAAACCAGAAGACGAAGGCGCGGCGGGAGCATCCGGCAGCGTTTTCCGAACGGGCCGCCTGCCAGACTAGAGCCAGCAGGCAGGCCGCCGGCCAATGGCTAGCCGCGCAGGAGCGGGGCCACCCGGGTGCCCAGCAGCTCGGTGGCCCGCAGAATCTTCTCGTGGGGCAGCACGGCCACGTCCATCTGAAACGTTACCCGCGAAATGCCGCCCAGGGCCTCGGCGTGCCGCAGAATCTTGGCCGCTACTTCTTCCGGGTTGCCAACCAGCAGCGCCCCCTGCGGCCCGGACTGGGCGTCGAAGTGGTAGCGGGTGAGCGGACTGCCGCCACGTTCCCGGGCGCGCTTGCTGAAGGTATCGAGGTAGCCGGGTACAAAATCGGCCACGGCTTCTTCCGCCGTGGGCGCCACGTAGCCCAAGGAGTGCAGGCCCACTTTCAGCTGCTCGGGCGCGTGTCCGGCCCGGCGGCCCGCCTCGCGGTACAAGTCAACCAACGGGCGGAAGCGGTGCGTGTCGCCGCCGATAATGGCGACCATCAGCGGCAGGCCCAGCGTGCCGGCCCGCACAAACGACTCGGGCGTGCCGCCCACGCCGAGCCAGATGGGCAGCCGGGCCTGCGCCGGCCGCGGGTACACGCCCTGGCCCGTAAGGGCGGGCCGGTACTGGCCCTGCCAGCGGATTTTCTCGGTGTCGCGAATGGCCAGCAGCAGGTCCAGCTTTTCGGCGAAGAGCTCGTCGTAGTCGTCGAGGCTGAAGCCGAACAGCGGGAAGGCCTCGGTGGAAGAACCCCGGCCGACTACCATCTCGGCGCGGCCCTGCGAAATAAGGTCCAGCGTGGCGTACTCCTGAAAAACGCGCACCGGGTCGGCGGCCGAGAGCACCGTGACGGCACTGGTAAGGCGAATGTGGCGGGTGCGGGCCGCGGCGGCGGCCAGAATCACGGCCGGGGCCGAGTCGAGGTATTCGCGGCGGTGGTGTTCCCCGATACCAAATACGTCGAGGCCGACCTGGTCGGCGCGCTCAATGCGCTCCAGCAGCAGGCGCATTGCCTCCTGCCCGCTCAGGGGCAGGCCGCCGTTTTGGAGCAGGTGCGAGGCGAAACTATCAATGCCAACTTCCATAAGTCTAAAGCTAAAAGTGAGCAGCTCGGGCGGCGGGCGGCGGCGGCGCCGGACCCACCGGAGCCGGCAGATTACTACGGCCTGAGGGGAGTTCGGTTCAGGCCCGGCCTCGGTGCGCACCCCCTTCCGGGTGGAGCCCAGGCCGCCGGGTTTTCGCAGGGTTATCGGCTGGCCCGCTGCGTAAGGTAAAGGAATTTGCACTGCTCCGGCAACGCCCCGCCGAAGCCGTTGCGGCCAGCCCCGAATGCCTGCAGGGCAGGGAAAGCGCCAGTGCCTGAGTCCGCCGCTTATCCCGTCTTTACTGCCCACTTCGACGGCTGGGGTACCTGAATAAATGCTGCGGGAAGCTGCGGGCCAGGCTTTTCGTGAACCGGCGGTTGCGCGTCTTATTTCACCGCAGTGAAGCCCCGGCCGTAAAGCTCGCCGCGGCCTCGCCGAAGCGCGTATCTTGCCAACCCCAACCATCCGCCGCCCATGCCCACGCTCACCGCCCACACCGACCTTACGGGGCCCGCCTATCTAACTCACCTGCGCACGGCCGCCGGACACGCGCTGCTGGCCGATGAGCCCGTGGAAGCCGGCGGGCAGGACCAGGCGCCTTCGCCGGGTGAGCTGCTGGCCGCGGCCCTGAGCGCCTGCACCTGCATTACGGTGCGCCTGTACGCCGCGCGCAAGGCTTGGCCGCTGGAAAGCATTGAAGCTGAGGTTCAGTTTGAAAATGCCGCCGACCACGTGGTGCGCAGTCTGCAGCGCACGCTGACGCTAGGCGGGGCTTTATCCGAAGAGCAGCGGCAGCGCCTGTTGGCCATTGCCGAGCGGTGTCCCATTCACAAGTCCCTGGAAGGCAGCATTGCCATTACCACCACGCTGAGCGTGTAGCCCCGTATTGGCGCCGTATGGTGCTCCGCCCGCTATGAAAGCTTCTTTCCAGCGTTATGTTCCGCGTACCCGCCGGGCTATGCGCAGCTTGATTCAACTGCACGATGCCCCCTGGCGCTGGCAGGTCGGGCTCGAATCCGCAGTGGCAATGGGGCTGCCGCTGGGATTGTTTACCCTGGCCGGGCAGCAACCTCTGGGCCTGCAGGCGGCGCTGGGCAGCTTCACGGCCCTGTACGGGGCCAGCCTGGGGCGCTCCGACCGGGCCCGTTGTTGGGGGGCGGGCTGGTTCCGGCTTTTAATCACACTTACGCTACTGCAATGAGCTTTTTGTCGCGCATTCACCGCAAGGCCCGGCCAGTACTGTTGTTTCTGGTCGTTATGCTGGGCATTGTGGGCAGCATTCTGGTAGAAAAGCGCCTGATCCGCCAGTTCAGCACCTCCGTGTCCTCGCTTTACCAGGACCGGCTGCTGCCGGCCACGGGGCTGTTTCAGCTCAACGACCTGATGCACGAAAAGCGGCAGCTGCTGGCCGGTTTCCTGGCGGCGCCCACCCCGGCCGGCCGGCGGGAAACCTACACCCAGCTGGCGGGCCGAAACGTGCAGATTGACTCCATCCTGGAGCGGCACCAGGCAACCTACCTGGTGGCCGACGAAAACCAGCAGTTGCGCGCGTTTCAGGCCCACCTGCGCCACTACAACGCCCTCGAAAAAGAGTTGCTCACCGCGCCGGTTCCGGCCAGCCGGGCGCAGGCCGCGGCGGCGCAGCAGTTTGCCCGTATTCACGCCGACCTACGCCACCTCAATGCCATTCAGCAACGGGTGGGGGAGGAACTCTCGCACAACTCCCGGGTTACGGAAGGCCAGGCCACCCTGCTTAGCAACCTTACCATTGCCCTGCTGCTGGCCTTCACCTTTGCCATTCAGTACGCCCTGCTGTCGGACCGGCATCCGCTGGTGCCGAGGGTGATGCAGAAATTTCGGTTGAACTAACGCGGCGCACCTGACCATTAAGCGGGGCGTAAGCCATTGGGCCCTGACTGCTGCACTTCAACCCCATACGCCTTGCGGGGTGGGTGAGCAGAGATGAAGGCGGCAGTTGTTTTTTTAGCCGGTGCTGCGGGAAAATTATTGGTGCTTGCACGGGGAGGAGCGGGAAAAATGAGCTCAGGGTAGTGCCCTGGACCGTTGGGTGGGCTCCCACGGCCCGGAATATAGTGCGACCTTTGCCCTCCATTTGCCAAGCCGCCCGCCATGATGAACGTTACCGAACAGGAAGAAAAAGAGTATCTGGAGGAAATCAAGGAGCAGCTCACGCTGGCCATCCGGCGGGTCGACGACGCCGTGCGGCAGTTTTCCGACGAGCTGCGGCAGAAAAAGCAGTACATCCACGAGCACCAGTCGGGCATGGACGAAGCCGACATGGTGGCCGCCGGGCAGTCTATCAACCGCATGGCTTTCACGGGGGAGGGCGCCGTGGCCCGCAAGCGCAAGCTGCTCAAGCTGGGCCAGTCCCCGTACTTCGGCCGCATCGATTTTGCCGCCCGGGGCCAAGCCGCCGCGCCGGTTTACATCGGTGTGCACTCCTTTTTCGACGAGCAGCAGCGCCTGAACCGGATCTACGACTGGCGGGCGCCGATTTCGTCGATGTTCTACGACTTCGAACTCGGCGACGCCTTTTACGCCACGCCTTCGGGCCGGATTCAGGGACAGATTGAGCGTAAGCGCCAGTACAAAATCCGCGACGGGCGCATGGAGTTTATGCTCGAAAACGACGTTAACATCCACGATGACGTGTTGCAGCGTGAGCTGGCCAAATCTTCCGACGACAAAATGCGGAACATCGTGGCCACCATTCAGCGCGACCAAAATGCGGTGATTCGCAACGAGGACGCCTCGGTGATGGTGATTCAGGGCGTGGCGGGCTCGGGTAAAACTTCCATTGCCCTGCACCGGATTGCGTTTTTGCTGTACCGCTACCGCGAAACCATTGCGGCCAAGGACGTGCTCATCATTTCGCCCAACAAGGTCTTTGCCGACTACATCTCCAACGTGCTGCCCGAGCTGGGCGAGGAGCACATTCCCGAGCTGGGCATGGACGAGCTGGCCGCCGACCTGCTCGACCCCCGGTTCCGGTTTCAGACGTTCTTTGAGCAGGTCACGGCTCTGCTCGAGCACCACGATGCGGCCTTCATCGAGCGAATCCGGTTTAAGTCGTCGTTTGAGTTTCTGAGTCAGCTCAATCAGTACCTTATTTACGTCGAAAACACTTATTTCACCGTCAAAGAGCTGCGGGTGGGCAGCACGGTGGTGCCTGCGCCGTTTCTGCTGGCCCGGTTCAAGGCCTACCACCGGGTGCCGTTGCTGAAGCGCTTTCCGCTGGTAGCCAACGACGTGCGCGACTTTGTCCGCGATGCCACCCGCCGCAAGCTCACCGGGCAGGAAAAGTCCAGTATCGGGGAAGCCATTCCGCGCATGTTCCGCTTTCAGCAGGTGCCGGAGCTGTACCGGGATTTTTACCGCTGGCTCGGCAAGCCCGAACTGCTCAAGCTCGACCAGCGCCAGTACCTCGAATACGCCGACGTCTTCGCCCTGATTTACCTGCGCCTGCGTCTGGAGGGCATCACAGCCTACGAGCACGTCAAGCACCTGCTCGTGGATGAGATGCAGGACTACACGCCCGTGCAATACGCCGTGCTCTCGCGCCTGTTCACGTGTCGCAAGACCATTCTCGGCGACGTGAGCCAGATGGTGAACCCTTATAGCTCGTCTTCGGCCGAAACCATTGAGCGGGTGTTTCCCCAGGCCGACGTGGTCAAGCTCTTTCGCAGCTACCGTTCCACGGTCGAAATCACGGCCTTCGCCCAGCGCATCACCCCCAACCCCAACATTCTGCCCCTCGACCGGCACGGGCGGGAGCCGGTGGTGGCGCGCTACGCCGGCCCGGCCGAAGAACTAGCGGCCATCCGGGGCATGATTGCCGAGTTTCAGCGCTCCGCGAGTCATTCGCTGGGCATTATCTGCAAGACGCTCCGCCAGGCAGAGCAGGCCTATCAGGCCCTGCAGGCGCCCGGCGTGCACCTGCTCACGGCCGAGTCGACCACGTTCAAGGAAGGCGTCATCATCACCTCGGCCCACTTGGCCAAAGGGCTGGAATTCGACGAGGTTATCGTGCCCTTCGCCTCGGCCCGAACCTACAAAACCGACGTCGACCGGAGCATGCTCTACGTGGCCTGTACCCGGGCCATGCACCAGCTCACGCTCACCTATTCGGGCGAGCTGACCAGCTTTCTGACGGCTTGATAACAAGCCGGGCCCCGAAGCCGACCAGGAGCGCGGGCTATCCGCCGCGGCCTAGCTGGGCAGTGCCCGCCGTTCGCGCCGGTGCAGCACCGCAGCAATGACCAAGCCCAGCAGCCCCACCAGCCCGCAGATGGCAAACCACTGGAGCGCGTTGTACTGGTCGACGAGGGCGCGGTAAATGGCCGTGTAAAGAAACAGCACGCCGCCCACCGCTTCCCAGAGCCGGCGCTCATACAGCGCCGACGTGGGCGCCGGCAGCACCGGCTGGTGCACCAGGGCGCGCAAGATGTTCCAGTCCCAGGCCAGCAGCCCCACGGTAGCCAGCAGCATGAGCCCGGTGGTCCAGGTGGTGGCGCCGAAGTCGTAGGAATACGTGATGACGTACACGTTGGCAATGATGGGCAGAAACAGCAGAGCCCCGACCAAAGCGTAGCGCTGGGTCATGAGTAGCAGGCCGGCCACCAACTGCCCCAGACCGATAAATTTCCAGTAGGGGCCGGCCTGATAAAGCGTTTCGAAGAAGTGCGCAGCCGAATGAATCGGGGCCGATTCGCCGCTGAGCGTGGTAAAGCGCCGGCCTTTGAGCTTGATGAGGCTGGCGAAAACGAAAGCGCCGCCAATCAGGTAGCGGGTGTAAATGACGGCCAGCTGCAGCCATACTTTTTGCTTCCAGGCGAGCAAGGACATAGGAAAATCTTTCTAGCTAAGGGTAATAATAAGGGCGCCTGAAAGTAGCAGAAAAAATGCGGCCGGACCGCGTTGCCTCTTGTCCTTACGGCCTGCTGGCCCCGACTTGCGGCAGCTACCCCGGGCGGGGCCCAGCAGGCCGCGGGGCTTATTCCATCTTGACCGGGAAGCCGCCTACAAAGCTGATGGAAGTGATAAACTGGGCGCCCGATAAGCCCGGGACTGTATTGCTGGACCCGGCAAATAAATACGGCACGGAAGCTTCGGCCTGAATATTTTTCAGCCGGAAAGTTAGCACCGGCTCAAAGCCCACGTGAATGGTATTCGAGGTGAGCAAAAAGTCGCGGCGCAGGCTGCGCACGGCATCGGTGTGCCGCCCAATATCTCCCTGGATGCTGCGGAAAATAACGTTGAGCCCGAGCCGCACAGAATTACCGTTCAGCCGCCGCTGGTCCTCGTCCACAAACTCGTAAAAGGCCCCGAACCGCCCACCCAGATTCGATACGTCGATAAACGTATTGCGCCGGACGGTGGAGGTGTCCTTGGCAGTGATAATCTGCTGATTTTCAAAATAGCCCCACACATTATTGGAAGCGGCCACCCGGAATTCAAAGCCACTGATAAAACCGTATAAAGGTTTGGCGGCTTTGGTGCGGTACCATAAGGCGTGCACTACGGTCGACTGTCTGGAAAAGCCGGGCACCAGCACGCTGCGGCCATAGACCCGGTTGTTCTGAACCAGCCCGTTGACGCGCTCATTAGTGAGCGTGTCGACCGTGGAGGCCACGTTTACTTTCGCGTCGAGCTGCAACTCCCAGTTGGGCCAGATGCGCCAGAACAGAATGCCCAAGCCGGTATTGGCGGCAATTTCCTTTTTCGCGTTTGTAAAGCCCGTCTGAATATCCCCGTTGCCCACAAAATAAAGTTCGGACAAGTCTTTATTGTCACTTTCCTTCAACTTCTGCTGCGTGCTTGGGGTAAGCGAAAACTGCGCTTTGGCCGGAGCTGCCAGCCCCAAAGCGGCCAGTAAACAAATAGAAAGTTTTTTCATGGGAGTACCAGTGAAGAAAATGGATAATACAGGACGCACGTAACCAGCCCGAACCCACCGATGAGTTAGGGGAAGGCCGGAAAAAATGGCGCAATAGGATTGGTAGGGCGGAGAAATACTAAAGCAGGCGACACGCAGAAAAGCGCTGGCCAGCTAAAAGTATTTTATTTTGCTAATATTTATTTTATATTATAAAATATCAAAACAATTTTATTGATTTAATTTATTTGCCTCGCGGTTATTGGGGTATAGTTCTTTTGATCAAGGAGTTGCTTCTAAACAAGTGGGGCGCTATCCGGAGCCTGCCTGAATGCGAATGGTGCGCACAGGAAGTTTGGCAGCCGGACTGGCAAGCGTTACTAACCGCTGGCCGTGCGGCTGCCGTTATTTCAGCCGGGCTGCAGAGGTCACGAGCGCCGGGGGACGCCGGCTGATTCTGTCGCTTCCACGGGCGCAAAGCACAGCCAGCCCCGGCGCCGGGCGAAAAGTACGAGGGCCAGGGTGGTGCGCGTGCCGGTTTTGTGCAGCATCTGGCTGCGGTGGTACTCCACGGTGCGGACGCTCATGCCGAGGTATTCGGCAATGTCCTCGTTGGAATGGTCGTCGGCAACGAGGCGCAGTACCTCCAGCTGCCGGGGCGTGAAAATGGCTGGTGCCGGCGGCAGACCGCTGGCCGGGTCGGGCAGGCAGGGAAAAGTCCAGGCGGCGTAGTGCTGCCCGCCCTGCAACACTGCGGCCACCGCCTCGCTCACTTCGGACGGGGTGGCCGCCCGTGGGAGCAGTCCGGAAATGCGCTGGCGCACCAAGCGCAGAATGGTCAGCTCCGTGGCCGCCGCAGGTTCGAGAAGCGCAAGAATAGCCAGCTGGGGCTGCGCCGCGCGCAGGTCGGTGAGTAGTTGGGGCAACTCGCCGGCCGTATCGGGCAGGTTGGTTGTGAGGACAACCAACGCCGGTGGCTGACGGCTTACCAGCGCCATCAGCTCCGCCGCCGTGCCAGCCTCCCGCAGTGCATGCGCCGCAAATGTCTGGTTCAGCACGTACCGCAGCCCGCTGCGGAACAGGGGCTCGGCATCGGCCACCAGAATACCGCCCGGCGCGCAAAAGTCGGCAGTAGTCAACTCGGAAGAAGGCGGGGCGGGAGGCATAGCGTTTCTACCCGCAAAGGAGCCCCGCTCAGACCCGGCATAGCACCGTAGAACTACGCATTTTCCCTACCACGTATTTCTACCTAGTTGCCTCGGTCAGCTGCCCAAACGAATCCGGCTACAGGCGCGGATCCACGGCTTCGCTTTCCAGGGCCAGCACCCCAAATACGCACTGGTGCACCTGCCGCAGCGGGGCGCCGGCCACGAAGCGCTCCAGACCTTCCACGCCCAGGGCTAGCTCCCGCAGGGCCAGGTTACGCTTGGCTTTCACGCCCCGGTCACGCAGGCGCTCCAGGTTGCCGGGCAGCAGATAGTCGGGTCCGTAGATGATGCGCAGGTATTCGCGGCCCCGGCACTTCAGCGCCGGCTGCACCAGATTTTTGCGGCCCCCGGGAATGAAGTCGTAGGGCTTGACTACCATACCCTCGCCGCCGGCTGCGGTCAGGTCGAGCCACCACTGCGTGGCCGCTTCCACTTCGGCAATGTCGGCCAGGGGCACCACGCGGTAGGGCGTGGCCCGGAGCAGGCCTTCGTCGGCCAGGCTCAGCGCGCGCAGAGTTTCCATGTGCCAGGCGTGGTCCTTATCGAAGTAGGTGCGGCCCTCGGTGGCCAGCAGATGAAACGGCGCCAACTTCAGGTCGTCCAGGCTTTCCACGGGCCAGCAGTAGCGGCGGTAGGCGTCGGCGTAGTGGGCGGCGGCCGACTGGCGGGCCGTGGTGCGAGCCAGCAGCGCTTCCACGCCGTCGAGGCCGCGGGTGGCGGCCTGAGCAAGCACGGCGGCGGCTTCGGGCAGGGCGGCGGTGGCTGCGGCCGCCACGGCCGCGTACTGATTCTTGATCAGCTCCTGGGCCTTGGCCGACCAAGGCAGCAGCTCCGCGTCGAGGCAGACCCAGTCGGTCTGGAACCGTTCCCAGAACCCGGCCGTGGTCAGGGCCTGCTGCAGGCGAGTGATAAAGGCAGCTTCCAGGGCGGAATCAGTGAAAAAGTTGCGGCCGGTGCGGGTATACACCTTGCCCGCGCCTTCGCCCACCACGCCGAAGCGGCGGCGGGCGGCGTCCTCGTCGCAGGCCAGTACTACCACCACGCGGCTGCCCATGTGCTTTTCCTCGCACACCACTCGCTCCACGCCCTGGCGACGGAAGTAGTCGAAGGCCTCGGCGGGGTGCTCGAGCATATCGGGCAGGGCCGAGGTTTCGGACGGGCTCATGGTGGGCGGCAGATACAGCAGCCACTTCGGGTTCAGGGCAAAGCGCGACATCACTTCCAGAGCCGCCGCCGCGTTTTCCTCCCGAATCGTGACCGAGGGCAGCAGCCGGGTTTTGATGATCTGCTTGCCAGTCACGTCGCCGATGTCGAGCAGCTCGTCGTGCTGCTGCTGGGCCGTGAGCTGGACGGCTTCCTGGGCCGCTTCGGCGGGCCGCAACGGGCGCACCGGCTCGCAGTACACTTGGGCGGCAGGCACGCTCACCAGTTCCCGCTCGGGGTAGCGCAGGGCCGTCAGGCGCCCGCCAAACACGCAGCCCGTGTCAATGTCAATCGTGTTGTTGAGCCACTCCGGGTCGGGCACGGGCGTGTGGCCGTACACCACCATGGCCCGGCCGCGGTACTCCGAAGCCCAGTTGTAGCGCACGGGCAGGCCAAACTCGTCGATTTCCCCGGTCGTTTCGCCAAACAGGGCAAAGGCCCGCACGGCGCCGGAGCCCCGGCCCTGCATTTCCTCGCGCAACCCGGCGTGGGCCACTACCAGCTTGCCCCCGTCGAGCACGTAGTGACTCACCAGCCCGTCGAGAAACTGCCGCAGCTGGCTCTTGAACGTGTCCGATTCCGGGGCCAGCTGGGCTACCGTTTCGGCAAAGCCGTGCTGCTCATTGACCTGCTTGCCCAGCAGGTAGCGCAGCAGCTTGATGTCGTGGTTGCCGGGCACGCACAGGGCCGCCCCGCTCTGTACCATGCTCATCACCAGGCGCAGCACCTGGGGCGAGGCCGGGCCGCGGTCCACCAAATCCCCCAGAAACAACGCCCGGCGGCCGGCGGGAGCCGTCACGCGCACGCCCAGGTCGCGGGCATCGTGCACGGGCTCGTCCTGCACCGCGTAGCCCAGGGTAGTGAGCAGGAGCACCAGCTCGTCGTAGCAGCCGTGCACGTCGCCGATGATGTCGAAGGGGCCGGTTTCGGCTTTGCGGTTGCTGTAGAGCGGGTCGCGCACGATGCTCTGCACCGCGTCGATTTCCTCGGGGCCGCGCAGGTGGAAGATCTGGCGGAAGCCCTCGGCCTTGAGCGTTTTCAGGCTGCGGCGCAGCTGCTGCCGCTGCTGGGGCACCACGTGCCGGCCCATGTGCTGGCGCTCGGCGCGGGCGCGGTTGCGGTCCTCGGCCAGCCGGTCGGGCACGTCGAGGATGATGGCCGTAGGCAGCACATGGTAGTCGCGGGCCAGCTGCACGAGGGCTTTGCGGGCCTCGGGCTGCACGTTGGTAGCGTCCACGACCGTCAGCAAGCCGCGCTTGAGGCGCATGCCGACCAGGTAGTGCAGCAGGGCAAAGGCCGCGGGCGTGGCCGACTGGTCATTCTCATCATCCGCCACCAGGGCCCGACATTGGTCTGACGACACGACTTCGGTGGGCCGAAACAGGCGCCGGGCAAAGGTGGATTTTCCCGCCCCTGAGGTGCCAATGAGCAAGACCAGGGATAGTTCGGGGAGCTTCAGAGTCGTAAGGGGCATAATGGATAAGGAAAGGTAGCGGTGCTATATTTGGTTGATTCGGACTATAAGATTACACCTTTATGCCTAGTTCTGCGCTGATCCAACTGCTTACGGCCAACCCGGCGCAAACCGATATCAGCCTGTATCCGGCCGCCAGTGCGCAACTTGTCAGCCACTTCGAGGCGGAAATGGGACTGGTTTTACCGGCCGACTTTAAAGAGTTTTACTCGTTCTGCAACGGCTTTGAATCCGAAGAGGACGTGTTCCGGGTTATTCCGCTCGAAGAAATTCTAGAACGCAGGAGTGAGCACCCCAAAGGACAGTTTTACGTGGCTGAGTATCTCATCTACGGTGACATGTGGAAGGTTGAACTCAATGAAGAGCAGCCTGGCCGTTACCAGATTTCGAACCACGGCAGTGACGCGCTAACGATTGTGCTCACCGACTCTTTAGCGGAATTTATCGGACGGTTTCTGCAGGGCGGCGTTTTTGACGTTGCAGGCTTGTACGAGTGGCGGGAGGAAATCAAAAAGCAACTCCCCTAAGGACCACAGGGCTGTTTGGGCTTCCCGGCCGGAAGGGGAGCTGCGACCCCGTTACCGCAGCCCCGTCACCCGGAACTCCACCCGGCGGTTGAGCTGGCGGGTGGCTTCCCGCTCGTTGCTGGCCCGGGGTTCGGTGCCGCCCAGCCCCAGCCCGGTGATGCGCGCTTCGGCCACGCCGTGGCGGACCAGGTAGGCCTTGACTGCCGCCACGCGCTGCTCGCTGAGCACCACGATTTTCTGCGGGTCACCCACGTTGTCGGTGTGGCCGCGCAGCTCGATGGTGAGCTGGGGATTCTGGGTGAGCAAAGCCAGCAGCGGGTCGAGGGCGGGGTAGGAGGAGGGCAGCAGCACGGCCCGGCCTTTCTGAAACTGTACTTTGTCGAGCCGCAACGTGGCTCCGACGGCCAGGGGACGCAGCAGAATGTCCTGGGCCAGGCCACCCGCGGGGATTTTATAGGTGCTGTCGGCGGTAAGGTAGCCGGCCTGCCGCACCTGGGCCGCCAGAGTTTGCCCCGGTGCGGCCGGCACCGAGAAGCTGCCGTCGGCGGTCAGTGCGGCTGTGGTTTCGCGGCCATTGGCTTGCAGGCGCAGCTGAGCCTGGGGCAGGGGTTGGCGGGTGGTGGCGTCGAGTATTCGGCCGCGCCAGGCCGCCGTGGCCGCTGGTACGGGCGGCTGGCGGAAGATGTTGCAGCCGGCCAGGTCGGTGTAGACCCCGCTGCGCACCCGCCGGGCCTGGTGCCGATTCAGGTCTACCTGGTACACCGACTTCGGTCCGGCCAGGTACAGGTGACGGCGGCCGGCGGCATCGTTTTGCAGCTGTATGTCGCTGTAGCCGCCCTTGGCCGGCAGCCCGTCCAAGGGCAGCAGTTCGGGGGCGGGCTGGCCGGTGGCGAGGTTGATTTGGAGCAGGGAGCCGTCGGTGCTGTAGACCTGGTAGAGGGTGCCCGCCTCGTCGAGGCAGAAGTTGGCGTGGGTGCCCGCGCCGGCAAAGCCGATGGCCGCGTAGTAAGAAGCCCGCCGCACCGGGTCCGCTTCCCACACCAGGCTTACCGAGTCGGTGGTGGGGCTGACTTTCACCAGCTTGGCGGCATCGGCCGTGATGAAATAGAGGTTGCCGCGGGCGTCGGTAGAGGCGGCAATCCAGACGGTTTCGGGGCCCTGGGCCGGCAGCTGCCAGCGGGTGTAGGCGCCCTGGCGCAGGGCCGGGTCGTAGCGGTACACGTACTCGGGCGCGTCGGTGGGGGATTTGGTCACCGAGTACAGGCAGTTGTCGAAGCCCTTGGCCAGGGCGTACGACTGGAAGGGCAGGGCCCGGCGGTGCACCGTGGGTGAGGCGCTCAGGTCGGAGCCGGCAAACTCGTGGATGGTCTGGCAGTCGTCTTCCCATTGGTCGCCGTTGAAGCGCAGGGCGGCAATACCGTAGAACTTGTCGTCGCAGGGCTGGTCGGCGTAGCGGCGGCTGGGCAGGCCCTTGCCAATGAGCACCAAGGACTCCACCAGCCGGCGGCCCTCGCCCAGGGCGCGGGCGTCCTGGGCCACGGCGGCCCGGTACTCGAGCCGGTACTCGTAGCCGTTGCGCCAGAGCCGCCGCCCCACCACCCGGGTCGGGACGGCGGGCGCCGCATCCGGCACGAAAGTGTAATCATATTGCACCTGCTGGTAGAAGCCCACGTCGGAGCCGGCCAGGCGCAGGGCCTGCACCTGCGGCAGGGTGGCCAGCGCGCGCCGCAGCGAGTCGGCCTGCCCGCGGGCCAGCAGGTTAAGGTCTTTCTGGGCGTCGGGCAGGGGCCGGATGGTCAGCGTGACCACGGCCTGCGCCTGCTGCCAGGACGGGCCCAGGTAAAAGGCGGCGTCAGTAGGGTTGTCGAGCTGCTGCACCCACCAGCCGGAGGGGTACACGAGCCGGTAGCCCGAGCGGGCGTCGGTGTAGGTTTGCCCGCCCGCCGGGTTTTGCGCCCGCAGGTTTGCCCAGCTTATCACCAACGCCAACAGCAGCAAAAACTTCATCATCGAACAGACCAGATCAGAGCGGTTCTCCAAAAGTAGTCACCCCCGGCCCACATTTAATACGGAAGCCAACCTGGTATTACTGCTCAAACACGGCCAGCTGGGAGGGCGCGCCCACTTCCGGCGCCTGCGGGCCCAGCGGCTCGATGCGGACCCGGTAGCCGTGCCGGGCCGCCACGCCCTCGGCCCACTCCCGGAACTGGCTCTGGGTCCACTCGAAGCGGTGGTCGGCGTGGCGGAACTGCCCGGCCGACAGGGTTTCGTAGCGTTGGTTGTAGTCGGCATTGGGCGTCGTGACGAGCACGGCGCCGGGGCGGGCCCGGGCGAAGACGACCTGCTCGAAGGAGGCCAGCCGGCTTTCGTCGAGGTGCTCAATGACTTCCACGACGGCGGCCGCATCGTAGCCGGCCAGGCGCGGGTCGTGGTAGAGCACCGAGCCCTGGGCCAGGGTGAGCCGCTCCCGCTGCCGGGGCGGCATTTCGGCCAGGTGCAGGCGCTGAGCAGCCCGCTCCAGCTCCCGCCACGACACGTCGAGGGCCAGAATGTGCTCGACCTGTGGCTGCTGGAGCAGGCGACGCACCAGCTTGCCCTCGCCGCAGCCCAAATCCAGCACCCGCCGCGCCCCCAGCTCCCGGATTACCTCCGCGGCGCGGTCCAGACGCAGGTCGTGCAGGTTTTGCCGGGGCGTGCGTGCTTCCGCTACGGTCGGCTCGTCGGGCAGCGCTTCCTCGGCGGCCGGGTCGGTCGGGTCGGCTTGGTCACCGGCCAGCAGGCGCCGCAGGGTCGGATTGACGTACTCAGCCAGGCCCAGCAGGTAGCGCCGGGTGATAAACTCCCGGTCGGGGTGGGCGGGCAGCCAGGCGGCGCCGCGGTGCAGCAGCTTCTCGGCCTCGGCCTCGTTGATCCAGTAGTGCTTGTCGTTGTCGAGCACCGGAATCAGCACGTAGAGGTGGCTGAGCAGGTCGCGCAGGCGCAGGGCCGGGTGACGCAGGCGCAGGGTGAAGTAGCGGCTCTCGCCCCAGGCGGGCATGGTGGGGTCGAGCGGATGGGCCTCGGTCTGCACTTCGTAGCCCAGGGGCGCAAACAAACCTCGCAGCTGTTCGGCATTGGCAGCGGGCACCACGGCTACCAGGACTTCCAGGGGCAGTAGGGTCTCGGGCAACTCGGGGCGGTCCTTGCAGGTGCCGTTCATGGCCGTGTTAAAGGCTTTGCTCAGGGCCGTGCTCAAAAACGACGAAGCCGCGTAGGGCCGGTCATTGACGTACTGCTCCAGCGCGAAGCCTTCCCCGGCCGGCCCGTGGTGGTTGCGTACCAGCGCAATGGGGTCAATGTCGAGTAGCAGGGCGGCAGTGCAGCGCTCCGCGGTGGCTTCGGGGTAGAAGATGTGGGCCTGACCGTAGGCAATGTCCAGGGTCTGGAGCCGGGCGGGGTTTTTGTGCAGCAGGTAGCCCAGGTCGGTAGCGGGCTGGTGGGTAGTCGTAATAGTAAGCAGCATAGCAAGGCACGAAGGATATAAGCGGGAGCGGGCAAGTCAGGCCCGCCAGCCGCGCAAGTTATCGGAAATACGGCAGCCCGCCGGCCCCGGCCGCGCCGCTAGGAGCAGGGCTTCAGGTGGGTCGACTTAAGCAACTGCTGGGCTGCGCGCCAGTCGGGCATAAACTGGTCCATGAGCCCCCAGAAGCGCGGATTATGCAGCCGCTCGTGCAGGTGTACCAGCTCGTGCACCACCACGTAGGCCAGGCAGTGGGGCGCGTGCTTGATAAGCTCCAGGTTCAGCCAGATGCGCCGGGCGCGGATGTTGCAGGTGCCCCAGCGGGTGGTCATCCGCTTCACGGCCCAGGTGTCGGCCCGCACGCCCACCACCGGCTCCCACTGCGCCACCACGGCCGGCAGCTGCTCCTTGAGGCGGGCCCGGTACCAGGCGTGCAGGGCTTTTTCGCGCTGCTCCCGGGTGCTGTCCGCCGGCGCGTACAGGGCCAGCGTCGCGTCGTCGGCCATCAGCACCACGCGGGCGGCGCCAGCCGCCGGCTGCACGTGGAGCTGGTGGGGGCGGCCCAGGTAGAAGTGGGTTTCCCCGCTGACGTACTCGGGCACGGCCAGCTTGGGGCGGGCCTCAAACTGCTGCTGGTGCTTGCGAATCCAGGCCCGGCGCGCGGCCACAAAGGCCCGGATGGCCTCGTCGGGGGTGCGCAGGGGGGCCGCCACCCGCACCCGCCCGTCGGTGGCATACACGGTCAGGCGCAGGCTGCGGATATTTTTGCGGACTAACTCGACGTGCAGGTCGTCGACGGTGAACTGGGGCATGCGGAAAAAACGAAGGGGAGCAGACGGAGCCAGGAGTAAAAGTACAGCCCGGCGCCCTGAAACCGTGACGCGCCGGATTTCATTCCTGCAGCCCGCGGCGGCCAGATTAATCCGGAACGACTGGGTAGCTAGCGGCTGGGCCAGGCAACGCCATAGTTGTTCTGCGCATCTTGCCGGTATGAAGAAATTATGGCTATTCCTTTTATTTATGACCGGTACGCTGGTCGTCCGGGCCCAGTCCGCCCCCGCGCTGCTGCCGGATTCTCTGCAGGCCTACCTCGATAAAAGCCTGAGCCTGCTGCAGACCTACTCCCTGGAGCGCCGCCGCGTCGACTGGCCCCAGTTGCGCCAGGCAGTGTACCAGAAAGCCCAGGGCGCCCGCACCGTGCGCGACCTGCTGCCCATCTACCCCTTTATCTTCGAGCAGCTCCAGGACGACCACGGCTGGCTGACCTACCAGGACAAAACCTACAAGTGGCGCAACCCCGCCCGCGTGCCCTACGCCAACGCGGCCGTGAAGGCGGCCCTGGCCCAGAAGCCGGGCATACGGGTGCGACGACTGCCGGGCAACGTGGGCTACATCCAGTTGCCGGGCATCAATGCCGGGGGCAGTATGGCCGCCCAGCGCGCCGCGGCCCAGGTGGTGCGGGATTCGGTCTGCCGCCTCCAGCCCGACAAGATCAAGGCCTGGATTCTTGACCTGCGCCTCAACGACGGCGGGGCCATGGCGCCCATGCTCGGCGGCCTGGCCCCGCTGCTGGGCGACGGCCACCTCGGCGGCTTCGTGGGGCAGAATGGTCAGCCCCAGGAGCAGTGGTACCTCAAACAGGGCAACTTCTACCTCGACACGTTGCAGATAACGGATCTGACGGCCTGCTGGCCCGGCAAGAAAACCACCCGGCCCATTGCCGTGCTGCTCAGCGGCCGCACCGCCAGCTCGGGCGAGATTGTGGCCATTAGCCTGAAGGGCCGCCCGGCCACGCGCTTCTTCGGGGAACCCACCTACGGTGCTACCACCGCCAACGAAAGCTACCGCATTAGTGGCACGTCCTACCTCACCATTGCCGGCACGCTCGATGCCGACCGCCAGGGCACCGCTTACCGCACCCGCCTCGTGCCCGACGTGCTTATTGCCGAAGGCGACAACTTTCTGGACCTCAACCAGGATGCCAAGGTGGCCGCGGCGCTGCGGTGGCTCAAAACCGCCCGGCCCGGTAAATAAGGCGCAATTGGCCTGATAGTGAGAGGACTACGAGGCGGGAACGGCGGATTGTGCGGGGTGGGCATCCCGGTGCCCCAACACAATCCGCCGCTATCTGTATATTGGTTGAACTAAGCGCGCCGGCGGGCACCCGAATGCTCCCGCTGGTGTTGTTTAGTAGGTCCCCCAGACCGCCCACCCATTCTTTTGCTCCCTCGCCCAGTGACTTCTCCTTCCCCCGAGCCCTACCACCGCCCCGACCTACTCCGGATTCCCTACGACGACTACCGGGCCCTGCCCGCCATTGCCAACTCCGACCTCTCCCGCCTGCGCGATGCCCTGAACGGCCGCTACGAAAAGCCCGCCTCCATGTCGGGGGCGCTGGGGCTGGGCACGGCCTTTCACACGGCCCTGCTCGAGCCCGACCTCTACGAAGGCGGGCAGCCCGGCATCAACGACTCGCTGGTGTGGTGGATGGTGGAAGGCGTGCGGCTCAAGCCCGAGCTCGTCGATTTGCTCGACGCGGGCACGCCCGAGCCCAGCTGCATCTTCACCGAGCCGACGACCAACACCCTCTGCAAGCTGCGCGCCGACTTGGTGGTGCCCGAAACCGACCAGGGCTACACCATCATCGACTTTAAAACTACCGCCGCCCGCGACTACGACCATTTCCTGGCCCAGTGCAGCGGCTACGACTACGACCGGCAGGCCGCCTTTTACCTCGACGCGCTACGGGCCGACCGGTTTCTGCTCGTGGGGGTGCAGAAGGTGGAGCCTTTTAGCGTGTTCACCGTGGAAGTATCGCCGCACATGCTCGAGGAGGGACGGGCCAAGTACCTGCGGCTGCTGCGGTTTTTGCAGCCCGCGGCCCAGGTGCCCTCGTATTTGTCGGATGCCGTGCGCGACATCACCCAGGGCCTGAGTGGGTAGCGCGCCCCGGCGCCGGCTGGACAAAACCGGGAAATGCTGCGCGGATTCGCCGTTCTGAGAAAAATTTGCCCGATTTAATTTGGATGTAATTTCTGGTTAGCCTATACTTGCCAACATCAGCTCAAAAAGCATTCGAAAATGACGCTTTTCCTCAGCAATAACTTCCAGAATAATAACTCGAATAATAATTTATTTCGAGACAGGGAGGCTATTGTTCCAAAGGAAAAACGAGAGAACAATATTTAACAAAAAGAGCCTTCCTGTTAGCGGGAAGGCTCTTTTTTTGCGCCCGCCACTTCCCACCCGCAGCATTCTGCAAATTCCCAAGGCGGCATCTTCCGTCGTTTTTTAACGCGGCACTTACCGGTTTCTCAAAAAAAGCTACCCACCCGGGGAACGGTAATTCTCTGCGCCAAACTCAAGCATTTTTCACCTCCGAATATTCATCCTAAACCCTTTTGCCATGACTGCCCCGCAACTCCTGAAAACCGAAGAGTCCATTGGATTCGTGAAAGAAACCTTCGCCCGTGAACTGGCCCGCCAGCTCCACCTGAGCAAGGTGTCGTCGCCTATTGCCGTGCTCGACGGCACCGGCATCAACGACGACCTGAACGGGGTGGAGCGGGCCGTGGGCTTCCCCATCAAGGCCCTGGATGAGCAGCGCGCGGTGGTGGTGCACTCCCTGGCCAAGTGGAAGCGGGTGCGCCTGCGCGAGCTGGGTATCGAGCCGGGCCGGGGCCTGCTCACCGACATGCGCGCCCTGCGTCCCGACGAAGACTACAGCCCCATCCACTCCATCTACGTCGACCAGTGGGACTGGGAGCAGCACATGGCCCCCGAGCAGCGCACCATTGCGTTTTTGAAGGCTACAGTCGAGAAAATCTACGCCGCCCTACAAGCCACCGAGGCCCAGGTCGTGGCTGAGTACCCCGAAATTACGCCCGTGCTGCCGGGCAAAATCACGTTTCTCTACGCCGAGGATTTGCTGCGCCAATACCCCGACCTGACGCCCAAGCAGCGGGAGCACGAAGCTACCCGGCAGTACGGCGCCGTGTTCTTGATGGGCATCGGCGGGGAGCTGACCCACGGCGAGCCCCACGACGGCCGTGCCCCCGACTACGACGACTGGAGCACCCCCAACGAAGACGGCCACCAGGGGCTCAACGGCGACATTCTGCTCTGGCACCCGGTACTGCAAACCTCGTTTGAGGTGTCGTCGATGGGCATCCGGGTCGATAAGCACGCCCTGGCCCGGCAGCTCGAGCTGCGCGGCTGCTCCGAGCGGAGCACCCTGCGCTTCCACGACCTGTTGCTCACCGACCAGCTGCCCCAGAGCATTGGCGGGGGCATCGGCCAGTCCCGGGTGTGCATGTTTATGCTGCGCAAGGCCCATATCGGTGAAGTGCAGGTCAGCATCTGGCCCGAGTCGGTCCGCCGGGAACTGGTGGGTACCGGCGTGGAGCTGCTGTAGGCAGCGCCTTTGCCGCAACGCCCAACGGGGAGAGCAGACCGTCGGCTGCTCTCCCCGTTGGGCGTTGCGGCGAAACCGAGGTTCGCGGCTTTACTGGCGCAGATAGGGCTCCAGCAGTACCAGGGCCTGCCGGGCCCGGGCCGAGTCGCCGACCTGCTCGGCGGCTAGGTAGAGCTGCTGGGCCGTGCCCACGTGCTGGCCCAGCTCCCGGTCGAACAAGGGGTGGGCGCCGTTGGCGTAGTACAGCAGCCCGCGCCGGGTCCGGTCGAGCAGTACGTCGAGCAGCTTGTTGGCCCGCTGCCGCTCCCCGCCGACCACCAGGGCGGGCACGAGCTGGGGCGAGTAGTAGTCGTAGGCAATGGCCTGGTCGGGCATCACGGCCAGGCACCGGTCGGCCACGCGCCGGGCTGTGGCCACGTCGCCGGCGGCCAGGTAGGCCGAAGCCAGGCGGGCAAACTTCTCGCGGTAATTGGCCGGAAACAGCAGGCTGTGCTCGTCGTGCAGCAGGCTGCCGTCGTTCAGACCCCGGAAGGCGAACTTCTGCATCAGGTTCCGGTAAAGCAGGTCTTTGGCCACGTAGCCGGGCTCCCCGCGCGGGGAATAATCGGGGTTGTGCAGCGGCAGCACCCGCCAGGCCAGGCCTTCGAGCTGGAAGTAGGGCTCCAAGCCCAGGTGGTCTTCCGACCGGGCCACGGTGGTGGCAAAGTACACCGGCCGCTTCCACTGATTCGCCGCCAGCATATCGAGAATAAACAGCGTTTTCTTTTCCAGCGCCCCTTTGCCCAGGTTAAACTCCAGCCGGCTCACGAGCTGCCGGCGCCGGTCCTGCGGGATGATACCCAGGGCCTTCACGGCCGCCGTATCCACGGGTAGGTAGAAGTTGGGGGAGGGGAAAGACAGAAGCGGGTCGCCCTGGCCGTAGCTAACCTTCAGCAGGTCGCTGCGCTGCCCCACCAAGCCGATAAACTCCGGCAGGTTCACGCTCGGCACGGCCGGATTGGCCACGTAGGGTAGGTAGTCGTTGGTGCCCTGGGCGTAGTCGGCGGCCGGGAGCGTGCCGGGTAGCGGCGCCGACGCGTTGCTTTGTTGGCGCATCTGGTTGATGTACCAGTCGGTATTGAGGTAGCTGAGCACGGCCACGCGCACGTCGGTGCGGAAGCCCTCGACCTGCTGGGCGTACCAGAGCGGGAAGGTGTCGTTGTCGCCGTTGGTAAACAGAATGGCGTTCGGGGCGCAGGAGTTGAGCAGATTCTTGGCCGAGTCCACCGCCGTGTACCGGTCCGACCGGTCGTGGTCGTCCCAGCCCTGGGCGGCCATTAGCCCCGGGACTAGCAACCCCACGAGGGTCGCCACAGTAGCCCGGGTGGTATCCGCTTTCAGGATTGATTTGAGCAACTCCGCTAAGCCGAGCACGCCCAGGCCAATCCAGATGGCAAAGGCGTAGGTGCCGCCGGTGAAGGTGTAGTCCCGCTCCCGGGGCTCGATGGGCGGCTGGTTGAGGTAAATAACGATGGCCAGGCCGGTGAAGACAAACAGCAGACCCACGACAAAGGCGTTGCGCCCGTCGCGGCGGGCCTGGTAGAACAAACCCAGCAGGCCCAGAATCAGCGGAATAGCGTAGAAATTATTGCGGGATTTGCTGTCGGCAATGCGCTCCGGCAACTCGGCGCGGCTGCTTTCCCAGGGCCAGAGCACGCCGGCCTGCTGGACGTCACTTTCCCGGCCTACAAAGTTCCAGAGGAAGTAGCGCCAGTACATGTGGCCAACCTGGTACCTGAACAGAAAGCTCAGATTCTGGCCCATCGTGGGCTTCACGCCCTCCTGAAGGTCGACCCACTGCTGGTAGTAGGGCAGCCTGGACGGGCCGCCGTCGGCGTAGATGCGGGGCAGCAGCATCTGATCTTCCGGGGCGTACACCAGCTCCTGCTTCCGCTCGGCCACCGCGTACCGGCCGTCCTGGCGCACGTAGCGCGGGCCGGCGTCCTGCTGGGCCACGGGCTGGGCAAAGATGTGCGGACCGTAGAGCAAAGGGCGGGACCCGTACTGCTCCCGCTTGAGGTAGCTCACGAAGCTGAGCACGTCGTCGGGCGCGTCCTGGTTGACCGGCGGGTGGTAGGAGCTGCGAATCGGGACAATCAGGTAGGAGGAGTAGCCAATCAGAATGAACACGAAGCTCAGCAGGGCCGTGTTCAGCAGCCGGTTGTGGGTGCGAAACGAGGTGCGAAACCCGAACCAGATCAGGCCCACGAACCCCACCAGGAAAATCACCAGCCCGAAGTTGAAGGGCAGCCCGATTGAATTGACGAAGAACACCTCAAACGCGCCCGCCAGCGTGGGCAGGCCCGGGATGATGCCGGCCAGAATCAGGCCCACAATCACGCTGCTGACGACCAGCGTCAGCATGCCCCCGGCCAGGGTGGGGGCGGCATGGCGGCGGTAGTAGTAGATAAAGCCCAGGGCCGGAATGGCCAGCAGGTTGAGCAAGTGCACGCCGATGCTCAGGCCGATGACCAGCGCAATCAAGAGCAGCCACTTGTCCGAGTCGGGCTCGTCGGCGCGGTTTTCCCACTTGAGCATGATCCACACCACCACGGAGGTGCACAGGGCCGACATGGCGTAGACCTCGGCCTCGACGGCATTAAACCAGAACGAGTCGGAGAAGGCGAAGGCCAGCGCCCCGACCGCGCCCGCGCCCAGAATCAGCGCGGTCTGCCCGCCGGTGGGCTCGGCGAGGCGGTCGTTCGGCAGGCCGGGGCGGTGCAGCACGAGCTTTTTGGCCAGCATGGTGATGGTCCAGAACAGAAACAGCACGGTAAAGGAGCTGCTCAGGGCCGAGAGCGTGTTGATCAGCACCGAGACCTTGGTCACGTCGCCGAAGGCGAAGAGCGAGAACAGGCGGCCCAGCAGCAGAAAGGTGGGCGCGCCGGGCGGGTGGGGCACCAGCAGCTTGTAGGAGCAGGCAATGAACTCGCCGCAGTCCCAGAACGAGGCCGTCGGCTCCAAGGTCAGCAGGTAAGTGAGGGTGGCCAGGGCAAACACCAGCCAGCCCACCAGATTATTCAAACGACGAAAGGAGCGCATACGAGGACGAAAACGGTACGGGGCCGGGGTGCCGGAAGTCGGCGGCGGCCACGGGGCAAAGGACCGCCGCCGGGGTGTAAACGACTGTTATTTTGTGTTAAGGAGTGTTAAGCGCTTGGTTGGGCCGGTCCCGCGCCCGTACCTTCGAAGGACTGCCCGCTCACCCCTTGCCCCGTTGCCATGAAAAGCCGCCTGCGTACCATCTTCTGGCTGATGAGCCTGTGCATGCTGGGCATCAACGGCTTCCAGGGCTACTGGCTCTACACCACCTACCAGCTCACCACGGCCCAGTTTGCCCGCACCGCCCACGAGGCCCTGCTCACCGTATTGCAGCGCCAGCAGCTGGCCGAGCTGCAAGCCCTGCTCCGGCCCGCCGCCGGGCCCGAAGCCTACGGGCGCGTGGCCCTGCCCGTGCGCCAGCTGGATGCTGCCGGCCGCACCCGACTGCGCCAGCTATTGCAGGTGGGCCGCCGGGTGCCGGCCAGCGCCGTGGCCGCCCGCCGGCAGGAGGACAGCGTGGCGCAGGCGCTGCTGCACTTTCTGCTCCAGAGTAGTGACACGGCTCCCACGCTCAACCTCTCGCACCTAGCCGCGGCCTACCAGACCGAGCTGCGCCTGCGCGGGGCCGAGGCTGCCTTCCGGTTTGATACCGTGGCCACGGCCGGCCCCCGGCGCGCCCTGGTTCTGCCCGCTGGCTACGCCGTGCAGACGCCCCCCGTGGCCCTGCCGGCCCTGCCTCGGGTGGCGGTGCAGGCCTCGTTTCAGCCCCCGGTATTCTACGCCCTGCGCCAGATGGGCGGTTTGTTGGCCGGTTCCGTGGCTTTGCTGGCCCTCACCACGGCCTGCTTCGGGCTGATGCTGGCCACCATTCTGCGCCAGAAGAAGCTCTCCGAAATCCGGGAGGACTTCGTCAATAATATGACCCACGAGCTGAAAACCCCGCTGGCCACGGTGACGGCGGCCGTGGAGGCGCTCCAACATTTCGGCGCCCTGCAAGACCCTGCCAAGGCCCAGGCCTACCTCGCCATTTCCCGGCACGAGCTGGAGCGCCTTTCCGGGCTGGTCGACCACGTGCTGCACATGGCCGTGGCCGAGCGGGAGCCGCTGCAGCTGGCGCCCGAAACGGTGCGCCCCGCCGAGCTGGTGGCTGAGCTCGTGGCCCAGCACCAGCTCACGGCCGCCAAAGCCGTGCGCTTCGCCGTGGAGGTGGCCCCGGCCGCCATCCGCTGCGACCGGCTCCACCTGCGCAACGTTATCAGCAACCTGATCGACAACGCCATCAAGTACTCCCGCGACCAGGTCACGATTACCATCCAGGGGCAGCCCGAAAGCGCGGGCTGGCGCCTGACGGTCACTGACGACGGCATCGGCATCCCGGCTGACTACCAGCCGGCCGTCTTCGACCGTTTTTTCCGGGTGCCCACCGGCAATCTGCACCTAGTGAAGGGCTTCGGGCTGGGGCTCTACTACGTGCGGCAGGTCATTGAGCGCCACGGCGGGCAGCTGCGCCTGCACAGCAGTCCGGGCCGGGGCAGCGCCTTTTCCTTCTGGCTTCCCGCCCTGTAAGTGCGCTCGATGGCAACGGTTCTACTGGTGGAAGACGAGGCGGCGCTGGCCCTCATCGTGCAGGATAGCCTGGCCGTGCGCGGCTTTCGGGTGCAGCACGCCGCCGACGGGGAGCAGGGCCTGCGCCTGTTTCGGGAGCACGCCCCCGACATTGTGGTGGCCGACGTGATGCTGCCCCGCCTCGACGGCTTTGCATTGGCCGAGCAGGTGCGCCGCGAAAACCCGACCGTGCCCATCATTTTCCTCACGGCCCGGTCGCAGCCCGCCGACGTGGTGCGGGGCTTCGAGCTGGGCGGCAACGACTACCTGAAAAAGCCCTTCAGCATGGACGAGCTGGTGGTGCGCATCCGGGCCCTGCTCGGCCGCGCTGCCCTGGCGCCGCCGGCTCCGGCCGCCAGCCCTGAGCTGCTGCGCATTGGCCGCTACGAGTTTGCCTACGCCCAGCAGAAGCTGCGCCTGGCCGAGGCGGAGGTGCAACTCACCAACCGCGAAGCCGAGCTGCTCAAGCGCCTCCACGACCAGCGCAACCAGGTGCTCGAACGCTCGGCGGTGCTGCGGGAGCTCTGGGGCGACGACCACTTTTTCAACGGCCGCAGCCTCGACGTGTTCGTCACCCGCCTGCGCCGCTACCTGCGCGCCGACCCGGAGGTGCAAATTC
Source organism: Hymenobacter persicinus (assembly GCF_004167665.1). Classification (GTDB taxonomy): domain Bacteria; phylum Bacteroidota; class Bacteroidia; order Cytophagales; family Hymenobacteraceae; genus Hymenobacter; species Hymenobacter persicinus. Next base: position 67,806 of record NZ_SEWE01000008.1, read on the forward strand.
TCAACATCCGCGGCATCGGCTACAAGCTGCTGTGTTGAACGGGTGTAGAGACGCAACCCTGGGTCTCGGGGTCCGCGCCGTCTGATCTTTGTAACGATTGTCGTTCAACGAATGAGACGCAAGGTTGCGTCTCTACATCGGTCTGACTGCTGGTGATAAACAAAAAACGTCCGTCAGGCGGAGCAAACTCAGCCTGACGGACGTCAGCAAGGGGCCGGGGCGGGCCTACTTCAGGGTTTCGAACTCCGGGAAGGAGGAGAAGTCCACGAGCTTGCCTTTCTGGATCAGCTTGAGCTCGGTCTTCAGGTTTTTCGCGTTGCTGCGGGTGGTGTACTCGGTATCAAGCTTGGCCAGGTCGGGCTTGCCGGCATTCACCCAGGCGGTGTACCAGTAGTCGGCCGCGGCCTGGGTGGCCGTGCGCAGCTGGCGCTCCACCATGTGCTTGAGGGCCGTGTGGTAGCTCGTGGCGTAGGGCAGGGCGTGCACTTGGCTGTTGAACACGTTCTTCTTGATCTGCCCCTGGGCATCCACGGCGTAGACCTGGGCGGCCGGGGTGGCGGCGGCCAGGGTTTTCTCGATGCTGAGCAGGGTGTCGGCGGCGGCGTGGCTCTGGGCCAGGATGCGCCAGGTTTCGGCTACCGGGTCAATGACCTTGGGCTGGGCCACCTTGAAATTGTAGCTGCTGCCAAACTGCTCCACCAGCTGCGACTCAAAAAAGGCGTGGATACCCTTCTGGCCGGTGAGCTGGCCGTCGTGGTTGGCGGAGGTGTGCAGGGGCTGCACGGCGTCGCCGAGGTAGTGGCCCAGGTCGGCGGCAATGAAGAGAATATCATCCTTGCGCCCGTTTTTCATGGCCTGGGTCAGCTTGCCCATCATGTCCTGAATGTACCAGGGTAGGCGGCCGCTCTTGTCCAGAAACGCCGGGTCGTACTTGGCGTAGGCTTCCTTCGAGGTCTGGGGCAGCTGGCTGATGGGGCCGGGGCCGTAGTCTTCCAGGTCAATGAAGTGGCGCGGAAACTCCGCCCGGTCGTTGATGGTGTACTTGCGCAGGTCCGGAATCACTGATTCCTCCACCATGAAGTCGATGTGGTTGTAGAAGAGCGTGCGCAAGGCCGGGGGCAGGGCCAGCACGGCGGCGCGGTTGATGCGCTGGTGCCCCCAGGTGCCCCAGGCCGACAACAGGGAAGGGGCGGCCACGAGCAGGGCCGTGACGGGCAGCCAGCGGCGCACCCGACGAGAGAGGTTGAACATGAGAAAAGCGAGGCAAATAGGTGAGAAACGAAAAGCGAAGTTCTGCGCTTTGCGGGCAGGAACAAAGCCGGCCGCCTTGGAAAAATGCAGGCGGCCGGCAATTTTTCTACCGCACCTAACCCCCTGCGGCGGGCCGAAGCTCAACCCGAGGCCGCGGCTTGCGTTGACGGAAAGCGGGCCAAGCGCCCATTCCGCCATTTCTTTCGCCTTCACTTCCCGCCCCATGGACCCCAAGCCTCAGCAACCCGCCACCCCGGCCCCCACCGGCCCGGCCACCAAGAGCACCGTCTACGACGACCACGCCCCCCAGCAGCCCGGCCCCGTCGTGCCCGCGCCCAACCTTCCCGACCCCACGCCCGACCCGGCGCCCGCGGCAGCCACTCCCGACCCCGCCCAGCCCCCGGTGCCGCCCACTCCCGAGCCCGAGGAGGCCGACGGCGAAGAGGCGCTGACCGACCCCACGACCCCCGTGCAGCCCGATACCAGCGGCGAAACCGACCCCGGCGCCAGCGCCACCAACGACGCCCACCCGCTGTAAGTCGCCCCGCCGCCTCTGCGCTCGTTTCCACCGGCCCTACGACCATTCACGTTGCCCCTACGTTGGTTCCCGGCGTCCCTACGCTCATTCCCACCGGCTCTACGCTCGTTCCCGGCGTCCCTAAGCTGGTTCACGGCCTTCCTGCGCTCATCCTCACCGCTCCTAAACCGGTTCACGCTTTCCCTGCGGTGGTTCCCACTGTCCCTGCGTTCGTTCACGCCCTTCCTGCGCTTATTCTCACGCTCCCTGCATTCGTTCCCGGCCGGCAGTAGCTCGTTCACACCGCACAGTAGGGCATTCAAGGCCCGCAGTAGTTCGTTCACGACGCTTCGCAGATGACTCACGCCGGCCAGTAGCTCCTTCACAGCCCGCGGTAAGTCGTTCACACCTATCAGTAGATGGTTCACGCCCGCCAGTAAGCCAATCACACCCCACAGTAGGTCGTTCACGCCGCTTAGCACCCGGGCTCGGCAACGGTAGGAAGATAGTCCCCGAGTAAAAAGGCAAAAGCCCCGGCCGTAATGGTCGGGGCTTTTTTGGTGAGCTTCGAGGCAGAAGCTAGAAGCTGGGCTCGTCGGCGGAGGGGCCGTAGATGTAGGGTACGGGCACGTCGAGCAGGCGCAGGTACACGCTCAGCTGCCCGCGGTGGTGGACGGTGTGGCTGATCAGGTGGCGCACGATTTCGGCCCGGGAGTGGCTCAGAATCGTGGTGTCGCCGTGGCGCAGGGTCCAGGTCTGGTCGAAATCCTCAGGCTCGGCGGCGGTCAGGGCGGCGCGGGCTTTGTCGCCGGCCGCGGCCAGGGTGTCGAGCAGCTGGGCCGTGGTGGTAGGCGCGGCGGGGCGCTGGTCCGCATAAGTGGCCAGGTCCAGCTCGGTGGAGTAGAGCGTGGTGGCAATGCCGCCCAGCAGGTCGGCGGTGTGGGAAGCCAAGTGGGCCAGGGTCATGGATTTGGGGTGGGGCTGCCAGCCGAAGTGGGCGGCGGGCACCCGTTTCAGCACGCGCCGGGTCAGCAGCAGCTCGTGGTCGAGTTCGGGAAGCAGGGTCTGGGCAAGCGGGGAAAGGGTGGCGGTCAGCATGGCTGGACAGAGGTTTGGTGGATGATAAGCCAAACCTAGGGCCGGGTACTGACAGCGGTATGTCAGCAGGAAAGTGGCCCAAGCCGTTTTTTTCCAACCAAGCCGCCGCTATCCGGCTAGTCCTCCGGCTCCCCGAAGGATTCCTGGGCGGCCTGGGCCAGCTGGCGCAGCTGGGCCCGCAGCCCGGCCGGCGACACAATACGCACCTGCCCGGCGAAGAGCAGCAGCCAGCGGGCCAGGTAGCCGGGGTGGCTGGTCAGAAACGTGACTTCGGTGTGGCCGTCGGCCACGGCATGCTCGTGAGCCCAGCCGAAGTGGTGCTTGTTTTCCTGCACGTGGGGCATGGCCCCGGGCGCAAACCGCACCACGACCGGCTCCACCTGCCGCTGCTGAGCCTGCTGAGCCCAGTACTCGTGCAAGGATTCGAGGCGGGGCACAAACTGCTCGGCGCGCAGGTGCAGGCCCGCAATCCGGTCGAGGCGGAAGTCGCGGTACTCCTGACGCAGGCGGCAGAAGGCCACCACGTGCCAGTACTGGCCGAAGTACAGGCTCATGGGCTCCACCTCCCGGTGCGTGGGCGCGCCGTGGTAGCCGGCCCGGTAGTCGAGGCCCACCACCCGCTTTTCGGCAATGCTGGTCAGCAGCAGCTGGTGGGTGTTGGGGGTGAGCGGCGGGGCCGCCTGCCGGCTGCGGGCGGGCAGGATGGTGATGTGCGGGCTGAGTTCCTCGAGGTAGTCCCGGTCGGGGCGGCGCAGCACGGCGCGCAGCTTGTCCATGGCCGCGCGGCTGAGCTGGGCGGTGTGGGCGTCGGTGAGCTGGCTGACGAGCTTTTCGGCCGTAATCAGGGCCGTGGCTTCCTCCCGGCTGAACATCACCGGCGGCAGGCGGTAGCCCTCGGCCAGGGAGTAGCCCACGCCGGCCTCCCCGCTCAGCGGCACCCCGGCTTCCTCGAGCGTGCGCAAGTCGCGGTACACGGTGCGCAGGCTCACCCCAAAACGCTCGGCCAGTTCTTGCCCCCGCACCACGCGCCGGGCCTGGAGCTGAATCAGAATGGCGGTGATACGGTCGAAGCGGTTCATAGAGCCCGCAAAATAGCTATTCGCCCGGCAGCGCCGCCCCGACGGCCGCCCGCGAGCCCGCCGCTAGGGTTTTGGCCGCGGAAACTCTACCTTGACTCCGAACGGAATGCGCGGCGGGAGAGTCCACTCGAAATATTTCAAGCCTAAAAACTGCAAGAATATGAGCCAGAACAATTCCTTACTGGGACCCATGCCCGGCGCTGAGCACCGCGAGGTCGGCGGCGTGCAGATTGACATGGTCCGCACCGGCGACGCGCGAGTGAAGCGGGTGGTGTACCCGGCCGGCTTCCGCTGGTCGCGGGACATGCGCCCCGTGGTAGGCACTGAGTTGTGCATGCACGCCCACGTGGGTTTCCTAGCCCAGGGCCAGATCAACATCGAGTACGCCGACGGCGAAGTGGTGGCGTTTGTGGCGCCCCAGGTTGTGGCCATTGCCCCGGGCCACGAGGGCTGGGTGGTCGGCGAGGTGGCCGCCGTGCTCATCGAGTTCGACTTCGAAGGCGAAACCGTCCAGCGCCTGGGGCTTATTCAGCGGTGAGGTGGTGAAGTGGTGAAATAGCGAGTTGTCGTTCAGCAGGGGCGGGTTTGCGCCAGCGGCGCCACTAGCGCCGCCCGAACATCAAACTCACCGCTTCACTATTTCACTATCTCACTATTGCGCAGCAGCCGCAGGGTCGTGTCGAGGCGCTGGGTGCGCAGGAGCTGGCGGCACTGTTCGAGGAGCTCGGCTTGCTGCTGGCGCTGCTCGGCGCGCTTAAACAGGCCCACTTTGTACTTGGTGCCGGGCTCGGTGCGGCGCAGGCTCAGGTAGGTGAGGCGGCCGGTACGGCGCACGGGCTCGTTGTTGCGGATGCGCTCCACGCGCTTGGCGTTGTTGCCAAACAGGGCTTGGAGCGGGTTGAGGCCCACGAACAGGTCGGCGCGGCCGTCGAGGGAGTAGCGGCCGCTGATCTGCAGGTTGCTCAGGTTGCTGTTCAGGTCGAGGTCGGGAATGAGCAGCTCGCCGCGGTTGAGCAGAAACTGGGTGCTCACGGGCTCGAAGAACAAGTGGCCGGTGCGTTCCTGCTTCATGAATTTGAGGGCCTGGCTGAGCGCCTCCACGTTGAGCAGCTCCAGGTCCCGGATGTCGGTTTTGAGGTAGCCCAGGGTGCGGTCGAAGACGGGCAGAAAGGTCGCGTCGAGGTCCGTGCGCACGTCGGCGGCGCAGCGCAGGGTCCCGCGGATGTTATCGGCGCCCAGCACGTTGAGCTTCATGGCGGTCAGGTCGCCAAACAGGTCCGTGAGCTGCATGTCCTGGAGCAGCATCTGCACGTGCAGGGGGTGGTGGTTGCGGCCGGCGTCGGTAATCATGCGTCCCCGCAGCGAGAGCCGGCCCCGCAGGGCTTCGAGCGAGCAGTCGTCGAGGCGGGCCTCGCCCTTGCTCAGGTGCGACACAAGGCGGAAGTCGCGGCCGGTGAGGGCGGCGTAGCGCACATTGTCGGCCTGCACCCGCAGCACGGCCGTCAGGATGCCGTTGGAAATGATGGTGCCGGCGGGTTTGCGGGCCGGCTGGCTGTTGAGTTGGGCGCGGCGGGCCTGGCGGGCGGCGCGGCGGGCCTGGCGGTCCAGGCCCTGGGTGAGGGCCTGGCTGGTGCTGTCGGAGCCGGCCAGCAGCTCCTCGTCGTCTTCGTCGTCGGGGTCGGTTTTGGGGTTGAAGCTGGCCAGCAGCAGCAGCTTCTGCACGTCGAGGGTTTGGTAGCGCAGGTCGAGGCTGGCGTCGGCGGCCACCAGGCGGTTGCCTTCCACCCGGGCCGAAGCCGAGGCCCGGCCGGTGCCGCCGCGGGTAGTGGTGAAGCGCAGCAGCGGCAGCTGCACCGTGGAGCCGGCCTTGTTCAACGTCAGATGCAGCCCGCGCAGGTCCTCGCCGTCGGGCAGCTGCACCCGGGCCACGTCGCAGGTGAGGCGGCCGTTGGCGGCCAGCAGCAGTTCGCGCAGAGCGGGGCTGGCGGGAGCCTTAGCCGGCCGCTGGGGCGGGCGGGTGAGCTTGGCCAGAAAGCGCCGGTAGCTGATGGTGCCAAACCGGACGCCCAGCCGGAAGTTGATGGGCGCCACGCGGCGGGTGGTGTCGGTGGGCCAGAAGGCCGTGCCCTGCACCCGGCCGCCCCACAGCTCCCCGGCCAGGTCGGTGAGCTGCACGCTGCGGCCGTCGTGGCGCACGGTCACGGCCAGGTTGGTGAGCGTGTCGGCGGGCAGCAGCAGACGGCCGCAGCGCAGGTGCACGTTCAGCAGCATGCCCGGGGGCACCAGGCCACTGCCCAGGTTGGCCACCGACGCCGGGGCCGGGCGGGGGCGCCGCCGCTCGATGCCGCCGGGCAGCCGGCGCCGGGGAATGGGCCGCAGCAGCTCCCGCAGCTCGGCCACGCGCAGCTCGTCCACGGTGAAGTTGCCCCGGATACGGGTGGTGGCGTGCTGGTCGATGAGGTAGTCGAACAGGTCGGTGGTGGTGGCCGCGGCCCGAAACCGCATCCGGTTGAGCACTCCCGACGCGTTGGACAGCGTCCAGACGTTATTTTGCAGCCCAATGCGCACGTTTAGCGCCGACATATCGGCACCCCGGTCGGGCACCACGAAGGAAGCGTCGCGCAGCGTGACGGTGCCGCGCACGGCCATGCTTTTCTGCGCCGGTCCGGTCATGCGCTGGGTGGGGGCGGCCGGCAGCAGGCCGCGCAAACGCACGTCCAGCTCGGCCGTGCCCCGGCGGGCCCGCCACACCCCCGGCGACACCAGGGCCGCCAGCTGGGCCAGCTCGGTGCGGCCCCGCACCCGGCCGCTCACGAAGGGCCGGGTGAAGTCGAGCAGCAGCATGGAGGCGTCGAGGGTGCCGGCCGAGGAGTTGATGCGGCAGTGGTTGAGGGTCAGGGAGGTCGTTTGGGGGCTGTGGCCGGGGCCGTTGTCGTAGGTGCCCAGCAAGTCCCAGTGGTTGATGCGGCGGGTGGAATCGGGCCAGAGCAGGCGGGCCCCGCGCAACCCGAACTTCAACACGTTGTGGGGGCTGACCGTGGGCCCGCTCAGTCCCTGAATGGTGTAACGCACGTGGGCCTTGCTGGGGCTGGTGGCCCCGGCCAGGTAGGGATGGATGGTTTTGGGCAACGCCGCCCGCAGTACTTCGGTCAGGGGCTGGTAGCCGGCAAACTCCAGGTGAAGGCGGGTGCCGGGCTGGTGGGGAGCCGTGGCGTGGGTGCCCCGGATGCGGATGGTGTCGCCGTTGAGCGTGGCGCGGGTGGCGTAGATGGTGCCCTGGTGGGGGCGGAAAGCGTATTGGTAGTGCACCCGGGCCCAGACCGGCTCCCGCTCAAACAACGTCCCGCCGGGGTTGCGCAGATAGTCCAGGGCGCCGTCGAGGGTGCCGGTGGTGTGGAGCACCCCGCGCCGAATCTGCACCGTGAGGCGGGCCAGCTTAACGCTCGCGCCAAAAGAGCTGCGGGCGTACTCGTTGCGCGAGGTGATGCGGAAGCGGTGCACGATGAGCGAGTCGAGCGCCAGGTCGAAGGTGGGGCCGCGGCCGGTCCGGTCGCCGCGCTTCTTGCCGTGCAGGCCCCAGCTGCGCCCGTGCACGTCGACCCGCTCGTTGAATTCCACATCCGACACGGTCAGGCGCGTCACGCGCACCCGGCCGCGCAGCAGGTCGGCCAGCTCCAGGCGCGCATCGGCCCGCCCCACCCGAAACACGGGCACGCGCTGCCGGTAGGCCGTATCGGTCAGGGCCAGGTGGCGCAGCGAGGCCGTGAGGTGGGGAAAGTCGCGCCAGGGGGAAAGCTCCACTTCGAAGGGTGCCAGCACCAACTCGGAGTTGCGGGCCAGCCGCTGCCGGAGCTGCTGGGCCAGGTAGCGGTGGCCGTAGCTTGAGCCCAGCAGCCACGCGCCCACCCCGAGGGCTAGTAACAGCAGCAGAAAGCCGGCGAGCAGCACGCGCCGCAGGGTTGACCATTTCATACGGGGATGTTTCCGGGGAGCGGGCTTGGCGCCCTAAGTTAGGCAGCCGGAGTTGGTGGGCATACGGGGAAAGAGCCCGTTGTGGCTAAGCTGAACCGGAGTGGCCGGCCAGCCAGCCTTGGCTAAGCTTTTTCCCAGAACCCGCCGGGCGCCTGGGTCCGGCCCCCAGGCCCTGCCGGGCGGCCCACAGGCGGTGGTCCACGCCCGCGCAGCCCACCGACGTGAAAAATATTTTTTGAAGCGGAAACCTGCTTTGAAGCTCAGCAGAAGCGGATTTTTAACCGGAGGTAGGAGAAGTTGGGGGGAGGGTCCGCTACTTTTTTCGGCGCCCAACCAACCTTTGGGGGCCCAGGCTTCACTCTAGGCCAAAGCTCCCTCCCGTGACCCTGTCCTACGCCTCCGACTCTTCCGCCGAACAGCAGTTGCTGGCGGGCTGCCTGGCCCAGAGCCGGCCGGCCCAGTACCAGCTCTACCAGCGGTACAAGTCGGCCATGTTTTCCACGGCCCTGCGCATTCTCAACGACCGGGACCTAGCCCAGGACGCGCTGCAGGAAGCTTTCGTGGAGGTGTTTCGGCAGCTGGCCTCGTTCCGGCAGGAGTCGACGCTGGGCGGCTGGATCAAGGTTATCGTGGTGCGGGCGGCCCTGCGGATTCTGCGGCGCGAGCAGCGCATGGAAGTCTACAGCCCGGAGCGCCACCCCGAGCCCCTGGTGGCCTGGCACGACAGCCTGACCGGTGAGGCCCTGGAAAAAGCCATTGGGGAGCTGCCGGCCGGCTACCGGGCCGTGTTCTGCCTGATTGAGGTGGAAGGCTACCTGCACCGCGAAGTGGCCGAGCTGCTGGGTATTTCGGAGGGCACCAGCAAGTCGCAGCTCCACAATGCCAAGCGCCTGCTCCAAGTCAAACTGCATCACCTCTACCTATGAGCCAGACCCCGAATCATTTCGAAGCCGGGCGGCCGAACCTGCAGCGGGCCCTGGACCAGCTGCCCGCCCACGAGCCCGCCGACAGCCTCTGGGCGCGCATCGACGCCGAGCTGGGGGCGGAGGAGGCCATTGCCCGCGCCCTGCCCGCCCTGCCCGCCCACGAGCCCGCCGACGACCTCTGGGCCGCCATTACCGCCGAGCTCGATGCCGCGCCGGCCGCTTCCCCGCTGACCATTACGCCGGAACCCGCCCCGCTGGCCGTACGGCCGCTCTGGCCCGCCTACCGCCGCGTGGCCGGCCTGGCCGCCGCCATTCTGCTGCTGGCCGGAGTGTTCTGGGCCCAGTGGTCGCGCCCCGCGGCCTCCCGCGTCGTGCCTCGCGAAACCATCACCTACTCCGAAGAAGTGGTGGAAGAGCCCGCCGAGGCCCGGGCCGGGCTGGCCTCCTTCGACCCGCTCGACGAGCAGGGCCTGGCCTTTATTGATGCCCACTGCACCTCCCTGCCCAGCGTGTGCCAGTCCGACGAGTTTCAGGAGCTGCGCACCCAGCTCACGGAGCTTGAGGCCGAGGAGCAGCGCCTGCAGAAGGACGCCCGCCGCCTGGGTCCCACGCCCGAGCTGGTGCGCCACCAGGTGCAGGTAACCACCCTGAAAGCCTCCGTCACCCGGGAGCTAATTCAACTACTCATCTCATGAATTCTCTGAATCACGTCATTCCCTCTGCCCCGGGCGCCTGGCTGGGCCGGCTGCTGCTGGCGCTGCTGCTCGGCGGCGCGGCCCTGAGTCCGGCCCGGGCCCAGCGCAAGGTGCAGGTGCTCACGCGCACCATCGAGCAGACCTTGCCCTGCCCGGTGGGTACGCTGGTGCGCATCCGGGCCGAAAAAGCCACCCTGCGGGTCCAGGGCTGGGACAAGCCCACCATGCAGGTGGTGCTGCGCCTGAGTGCCCGCCACCCCGACCGGGCCATTGCCGAGCAGGAGCTGCCCGTGGCCCGCTACCAGATTGAGAAGGACGGCAGCGTCATTGACTTGGTCAACTACTTCGCCCTGCCCGCCGGGGCCCCGGCCATCCGCAGCGACCTGCGCGCCGAGTTTACCGTGCTGATGCCCGCGGCCAACGCCCTGCAGCTGGTGAATGCCTACGGGCAGACCACCCTGCTCGACCTGACGGGCAAAATCAAGCTCGAGCAAAACTTCGGGCAGATTCAGCTCCAGAATTTGCGCGGCAGCCTCACGGCCACGGCCCGCTACGCCGACCTGACCGGCACCAACCTGAACCTGACTTTCGACTGCGAGGCCGATAAGTCGGCGGTGCGCCTGACCGGGGTGGGGGGGCGCTATTCCATCCGCAACCGCTACGGCAGCGTGCTGCTGGAGCCCACGGCCGAGCTGAAAAGTGCCTTCGTGGATGCCGAGCGCACCGAGGTAACCATCGGCGTGCCCCAACTGGGCGCGTTCAACTACCTGCTCAGCACTGCCCAAGGCCAGCTGACGGTGCCGGCCAGCCTGAGTGAGGGGCAGCGCAAAAGCCTGGGCCGCGCCGTGCTCGACGTCACCAACCAAGCCCGCCTGCCCCTGATCCGGGTCGTGACTTCCTATGCGCCCGTCACGCTGCGGGTGCAGCCGCTGCTTATTCAACGCTGATTTCTCTTCCGTTTCTGTTCGATGTCCCCAACCCGCCTTTCCCGTTTTTGCCGCCTGGGCCGGCCGCTGCTGAGCAGTCTGCTGCTGAGCCTGGCCCGGCCTGCCGCCGCCCAAACCCCCGCCGCCCCCGACACGGCCCGCATCCGCTACAGCGAAGAAACCGCGCCCGACTCGGCGGGCTACGCCTTCGAGGCCAACCTGGGGCGGCAGCTGCGCCGCATCACCCGCGTTCAAATCGAGGAGCAGCAGCTCTGGAAAATCGGGCTGACGAACTTTGAGTTTGGCAGTCAGGGCACCACCGTGCTGGGCCTGCAGTTCAGCTACGAGCAGAAGCTGCGGCAGCATCCGAGCTGGTCGGTGCTGGGCGAGCTGACCCCGGAGTACCTGCGCTACCGCACCTCCACCGCCGACCACTCGCGTCGGCAGGGCCTGAACCTGGAGTCGCAGCTGGCGGGGCGCTACTACTACAACCTTAACAAGCGGATTCGCAAGGGCAAAAGCGCCAGTAACTTTTCCGCCAACTACCTGTCCCTGGCCTTGGGCACCGGCTACGGCCGCCACGGCCTGGGCACGCCCTTCTCCACCGATGGCCGCGGCCACGCCGTGCGGGCCTCGGTGGCGGTGGTATACGGACTACAGCGCCGGCTGGGCCGCTACGGCTTCGTCGACGTGAATGCCGCCCTGCCCTTGCCGCTGCTGCCCACGCTCGGACCGCTGTTTCCCAGAAATACCCTGCACATTCTGCTCGACATCCGCCTGGGGCTGGCCCTAGGGCGCTCCGAACCCCAGCGCCACCGGTGAGTTCCGACTGCCCGCGGCCCCGGCCACGGTCCGCGTGGTGGATGCCCTGGGCCGGCCGGTGCTGGAGGTTGCGGCAACCGGCGGCGCCGATCTGCCGCTGCATCTGCGCGGGCAGGTGCCGGGCGTCTATCTGCTCAGCGTGGAAACTGCCGCCGGCGTTGCCCGTCAGGCGCTGGTGGTGCAGTAAGTACCCGCGTTGATTGTTGCTGCTCGTTTTATTGTTCTGCTTTCGTTGTATGAAATTCTTTTCCCGTTGCCTAGCCGGCCTGCTGCTGGCTTCTCTTGCCAGTGTTACCGCCCGCGCCCAGCGCCTGGAGGCCGTTGGGGTGGGGGCCAGCTTCAATATCAGCCAAACCTGGGCCCGGCAGCGCCTAATTCAGGTGGAGCAGTACACGCTGCAAACCGACACTGACGGCTCCCGCCTCGACGACACCGGCAACCGCTTCAGCGCCTACGCCCGACTAAGGTTGGGTGAGGGCAAGGTCTTCGTGCAGCCCGAGCTGGCCTACACCTCGGTGCTGGGCAACCAGTCGAGCATCACGTACTTTTCCCAGCCTGATGTCAACATGGTCTACCCCGACGTGAGCTACCTCTACCCGCGGCTGCGGCGGACCGAGGTGGCCCTGCTGGGCGGCGCGCACCTGACCCGCCGCCTGTCCGTGCTGGCTGGGCCGCTGCTGGCGCTCAACCAGCGCGAGAAAGACCAGTATGCCGCCAGCTTCAAGCCCGCTGAGCTCTACCGCAGCCTGGCCGCAAGTGTGGAACGGGTGCAGATACTGGGCCAGCTGGGCGTGGGCCTGCAGCTGGGCCGCTTCGATCTGACGGCCCGCTACGAGCACAGCCTGACGCCCTACACCCGGGAGTTTGCGTACCGGCAGCGCACCTACGCCTACCGGCAGCGCACGGGGCAGGCCATTTTCGGGCTGGGTTTCCTGGTGTACGACCGGCACCGGCCCTGGCGGAAGTAGGCCGGGACCAGCCTCTCCGGCTCCGCGCCGGGCTGCGCACCTCGCCACGGATAACGTAGGGCCAGGTAAACGAGCACGCCCGGCATACCCAGCCACAACGTGAGGGCAAACCAGGCCCGCTACTCCCAGAGCGGCTGGCCCCGGCGGCGCAGGTCTAGGGGGCATGGGCAATAAGGGAAAAGCTTCCCCCCGGAGCGCTTTTTCCTTATTGCCTGCTTCTGCCCAACTACGCCTACCTTTACAGCCTCCCCTGACCGAACACTACCCGCCCTATGGCTACGGAACTGCTGAATGGATTTGGTAAAGTCTACCTGACCATTGCTTACGATGCGCCCAACGAGTGGGTCTACAACAACTGGATTGGCTACCAGACCTATACCGGCATCATGGCCGGGGCCGACGCGTGCCTGGTGCCCTTGCGCGAAAACCAGTGCGCCTACCTGCTCAACGACAACCGCCAGGTGATCGGGCCCTGGGACCACGCCGTGGAGTGGATTGTGACCACCTGGGCCAACAACGCCATTGCCCAAGGCCTGACGCATTTTGCCCACGTAGTCAGCGTGGACTCGCTGGCGGCGCAGTCGGCCACGGCCATGTACATCGGCTTGGGTGAGCGGCTGCAAATGCGTATGTTCGACAACGTGGACGAGGCCAAAGCGTGGCTGCGCGCCGCCCAGCGCGCCGCTACGGCTTAGCCGGGGGTGCCCACCGGGGAAAGCCTTTTCCACTCTTCACTTTGCAACCACTTTTCCGACTTCTGCTTTTCTCGCGCATGAAATCCGTTTCCCAAACTCTCCTGGCGGCCGCGCTGTGCGCACTGGCCGCTGGCTGCAACCAGACGCCGCCCGCCACCGAGCAGTCCGCCCCCGCCACCACGACTACAACCCCGGCCGCGCCGGCACCCACGCCCGACTCGGCCGCGGCCGCCAGCACGATTCCGGCCACCGAAACGCCGCCTCCCGCCACGGTCCCCGCCGCCGCCGCGCCCCAGACCGTGCGCGTGTCGTTCCGCTTCAAACCCGGCGCGGCCGCCGACGGCCCCAGCGGCCCCAAAACCAGTGCCCACCTGCTGCTGGCGGGCGGCAAAACCCAGGATATCGACCTGGGCCAGTTTACCGGCAAGCCCGACGTGGTAACGAAGGAAAAGGCCAAGCTGGCGGGTTTCCCCAGCGGCATGCTGCTGGGCTTCCGCAGCTACGACCCCGGCTCGGGCACCAGCCAGGATCTGGCCGTGATGAACGTGGGAGGGCGCCAGCTGCGCATTGTGCAGCGCCGGGTGGAGGAAAATGCCGAGAAAGTGCCCGAATTTCAGACGTCCCGGGAGCTGGATTTGCCTGCCAACGCCTTAGTCGAGGTGGCCCCCACGAAGAAGTAGCGCCGGCTGGTACTCTTACTATAAAATATAAAAAGCCCCTTCTGCCGCGCAGAAGGGGCTTTTTATGCGGTTGGGGCCGCGCGGGCTAGGCCTGCCGGGCGCTTGGGGGCAGATGAATATGAAAAGTGCTGCCTTCGCCCACGGTGCTTTCGACTTCGATATGGCCCCCGGCCTGGCGCAGAATGCGGTTGACCAGGTACAGGCCCATGCCCGAGCCGGCGGTGTGGTCGTGGAAGCGGCGGAACATCTGGAACAGGTCGGCGCCGTAGCGGGCCACGTCCAAGCCCAGGCCGTTGTCGCGCACGCTCAGCACGGGCGCGCCCTCCGCACTCAGAGCGGTGCTGATGCGCACCCGCGGCGGCCGGTCGGGGTGGGCGTACTTCAGGGCGTTGCTGAGCAAATTATACAGAATGCTTTGCAGGTTGAGGCGGGCGAAGTGGACGGCGGGCACGGCCGTGAAGTCGAGTTCGAAGCCGGCGTGCAGACCCGTGGCCTGGTGGTGCAGGCTCTGGAGCACGCTCTGGGTCAGGGGCAGCAGCTCCACGGTTTCGGTCGGAATCTGCCCGCTCAGCCGCTCGGTCTGCACCACGGCCGTCAGGCCCTGAATGGTGCCGTCGATCTGGCGCAGGGCCTCCTCAAACATGCCAATCATGAGCGTGGCCTGCGGGTCGTGGAAAGTAGCGCTGTGCTTGAGTTCGTCAAACAGCCCGGCCATATTATCGACGGGCTGCTTGAGGTCGTGGGAGGCGGTGTAGACGAAGTTGTCGAGGTCCTGGTTGGTGCGCGTGAGCTGCTGGTTGAGCAAATCCAGGGCGGTGTTGCTGACCGTGAGTTCGTCGTTGGCAATGCCCAGCAGCTGCCGGGCCGCCACGTGCTCGGTCACGTCGATGGCCACCACCGTGATGCCGGTAATCTGGCCCTGCTCGTCGCGCATGGGGTGGTACACGAAGTTCAGAAAGATGTCTTCCTGCTGGCCGTGGCGGGCCAGTGTGGTCGGGTGCTCCTGGGCCACGTAGGGAATCCCGGTCTGATACACGCCGTCGAGCAAAGCCACGAAGCCTTGTTCTTCCACTTCGGGCAGGGCTTCCACCAGGGGCAGCCCGAGCACCTGGGCCGGGCTGCGGCCCCAGATGGCGCAGATGGCGGGGTTGGCCAGCTCCACCACGTGGCCGGGACCGTAAAACACGGCAATGGCGACCGGGGCCTGCTCAAACAACGCCCGCAGCTGTTCCTGCTGAGCCGAGGCCTGCTGGCGCGCCAGAGTCTGCTCGGTTACTTCGAGGGCAAACACCATCACGCCGTCGATGCGGCCCTGCTCGTCGAAGCGGGCCTGCTGGATGTAGTTGAAGTAGCGGTCCTCCAGCTGCCCGGTTTTCGGGTTGCGGATGGGAACCAGCCGGCTGCTTTCCTCGTGGGTGCTGCCCGTGTCGAACACCTGCCGCAGCGTGGTATAAGCCGGGTGACCCAGGATTTCGGGCAGCACTTCCAGCAGGGGCCGCCCCAGCAGCTGGCGCGCGGCAAACATCTGCTGAAAGGCGGCGTTAACGAGCTCAAACACCAGGTCGGGGCCGTCGAAGATGCAGATGGCGGCCGGGGCCTGCATGAAGAAGCGGTACAGGCGGGCGCGGTGCCGCTCGGCCTCGGCCTGGGCGTTGCGCAGCTGGGCCGTACGGTCGGCCACGCGCGACTCCAGCTTCAGGTTCAGCTCCCGCAGCAGCTGCTCAGTGCGGTAGAGCTCCTCATTGTTGGCCAGGGCTTCCTCATTGGCGGCGTGCAGCTCTTCATTGGCCGCGGCCAGCTCCTCGTTGATGTCGTCGGATTGGGTGTAGAGCACGCGCAGCTCCCGTTCCTTGTCCTCAATCAGCTGGCGGGCCTGCACCTGCGGGCTCACGTCGTAGGCGAAGACCATGATGCCGTCGGGCTGGCCGTCGGTACCCCGGCGGGGCTGGTAGATGAAGTTGTAGTAGCGCTTTTCCAGCTCCTGCCGGCCCTCGTTGTCGTGGTCGAGCTGAACCAGCATCTCAGTGGCGTGAAAGGGCTGCCCGGTGCGGTACACGGCATCGAGGAGCTCGAAGATGGGCTGGCCGGCCAGCTCGGGCATGGCCTCCCGGATCGGGCGGCCCAGCAGGGGGCGGTTGCCCACGAGCTGCTGGTAGGGCGGATTGACGAGCTCGAAAACGTGCTCGGGACCATCGAAAATGCAGATCATGGCCGGGGCCTGCATAAACGTGTCGTGCAGGCGGGTGCGCTGCCGCTCGGCTTCGGCCCGGGCCGCCCGCTCCCGCGCCTGGCTTTCGCGCAGGGCCTGCTCCACGCCGGAGCGCGTCTCGTCGGCCGTGTCGGTGAAGCTTACCAGCACGAGCCGGCCCACCCGGCAGGCCGAGAGGCGGAAGTAATTGTCGAGGCCGTCGGCCTGGTAGTTGAGGCTGAGGCGCTCGGGCTGCCCGGTATGAAACACGCGGCAGTGAAAGTCGAACACGCCGGTGCTCAGCGTGCCGGGGAAATAATGCAGGTACAACTCGGGCGGCTGGGCCGGTAGCTGCAGAATGCGCCGGGCCACCGGGTTGAGCAGCACAATGCGAAAATCAACGATGGTGTCGTTGCCGGCCGGTCCAAACACGGGCTCGTAGAGGGCTACGGCCGTCAGGGAAACTTCCAGCATCCCCGCCAGCAGCTCCTCGGGCAGCACCAGCGCGGACAAGTCGGCTGGCAGGCCAGCGGGAACGAAGGAATCAGGCATGAAAGAGCAGACGAAGAGGCCGGCGGCGGTGGGCGGGGCTAGGCGCCCCGGCAACGGGTCCAGCAAGGTACTCAAATCAGTACTGCCCCCAACCGGAAAAGTTGGGAAAAACCCGGTTCCGGCGCGTCAGCGCCGGTATTGAGCGGCGCCGACGCTGGTGGCGGCTTATCCCCGGCGGCCGGGAGCCGTAAACCTGCGGGCCCCGGCCCGGTTTCTTTGCCTCAGCGGGGCCCCGCGGCCGGTTGTGGGCCGCACTTCCCCCGCTTTTCCCTTTCCCTCGATTATGGCGCAGTCCCTTTTGCAGTTTGACCAGGTTGATTTCTCGAATTCTTTCGTGGACGAGCTCCGCGGCGAGGTAGCCGCCGACGCCCGGCCCCGGCAGGTGCCCGGCTACTGCTACTCCCGCATTGCGCCCACGCCGGTCGCGGCGCCCCGGCTGCTGGCCTGGTCGGTGCCGCTGGCCGACTTTCTGGGCCTGGCCCGGCCCGCCGCGCAGGGGCCGGCCGTGGACGCGTTGGCCGGCAACCGCGTGACGGAATCCATGAAGCCCTTCGCGGCCCGCTACGGAGGGCATCAGTTCGGCAACTGGGCCGGGCAGCTCGGCGACGGGCGGGCCATTTCCCTGGGGGAGCTCACGGCCCGGGACGGCAGCCGCTGGGAAGTGCAGCTCAAGGGCGCCGGCCCCACGCCCTACTCCCGGCGGGCCGACGGCCGGGCCGTGCTGCGCTCCTCGGTGCGGGAGTTTCTGTGCTCGGAGGCCATGCACGCCCTGGGCGTGCCCACTACCCGGGCCCTGAGCCTGGTCGGCACTGGCGACGTGGTGGTGCGCGACATGTTCTACAGTGGCAACCCGCTGCCCGAGCCCGGGGCCATTGTGGCGCGGGTGGCGCCCACGTTCGTGCGCTTCGGCAACTTTCAGCTGATGACGGCCGCCGCCGAGTTCGACAACCTGCGCGCCCTAGCCGACTACGTTATCCGCCACCACTACCCCGAGCTCGGGGAGCCCTCTGCGGCCGTGTACGGGCACTGGTTTGCGGAAGTGTGCCGCCGCACGGCCGTGATGGTGGCCCACTGGATGAGCGTGGGCTTCGTGCACGGAGTCATGAACACCGACAACATGTCGATTCTGGGTTTGACCATCGACTACGGCCCCTACGGCTGGCTGGAGCCCTACGACCCGAGCTGGACGCCCAACACCACCGACTTCAGCCAGCACCGCTACGCCTTCGGGCAGCAGCCCCAGGTGGCGCTCTGGAACCTGGCTCAGCTGGCCCGGGCCCTCACCCCGCTGGTGCCCGACGTGGCCGGCCTCAACGCGGCGCTGGAAGGGTACCGCACTACGTTCACCGAAACCCGGGAGAGCCTGCTGCGCCGCAAGCTAGGCCTCACTGCCACCCAGCCCGACGATGCAGCGCTGCTGGCTGACATTCACCAGGGCCTCATCACCTCCGAGGTGGACATGACCGTGTTTTTCCGCCGTCTGTCGCACCTGGCGGCCGAGCTGCGGGAAGGGGAAGCGGGAGAGGAAGTGAAGTTTCAGGAGCTGGTGGCGGCCGCTTCCTACGTGCCGGTGCCGGGCCCGGTGCACGAAACCCTGCTGGCCTGGCTGGGGCGCTACGCCCGGCGCCTGCGGCAGGAGCCGGCTTCGGGAGTTGAAATCCGGGACGCTATGCTGGCCGTCAACCCCAAGTACGTGCTGCGCAACTACCTGGCCCAGCAGGCCATTGAAGCGGCCGAGGGCGGCGACCTGAGCGGAATTGAGCGGCTGCTGCACGTGCTCCAGACGCCCTTTGCCGAACAGCCCGAGCACGAGGAGCTGGCGGCCAAGCGCCCCGACTGGGCCCGCGACAAACCTGGCAGCGCCACGCTTTCGTGCAGTTCCTAAAAGAGCACTGCGGCAAATTCAGTAAGGCCGGTGAAGCAGGTACAAAAACCCGCCCCAAACCATTGACAGGTTTGGGGCGGGATTTTGTGGGATGGGGCAGAAATTCAGCACTCAATGGGGGTGAAACGTGAGCACCGGGGCGGCCGTCTGCACGGCGACGCTTTCGGCAATGTTGTGCTGCAGCAGGTGCCGTAAGCCGCTGTGGCCGTGGGTGAGCATCACGACCAAGTCGGCGTGGGCCTGCTCGACGTAGCGCGGAATGCCGGCCTGCACCTGGGGCGCATCGAATACGTCGGGCTCGTAGGCGGCCAGCTGGTGACGACTGGCAAAGGCGTGAATCCGGTCCAGGGCCGTGGCGTAGTCCTCGGCCCGGGTCACGATGTCGAGCAGGTGGAGCGTGGCTTCGGGAAAGGCTTGTCCGAGCTGGCGCAGGTAAGGCACAAGCTGGTCAGCTTCGGCGGAAAAATCGGAGGCGAAAACGATGGAGTGCACTTCGAAAGCAGGGGCGGGATGCTTCACGGTGAGCACCGGGCAGGGCGCCAGCCGCACGAGCCGCTCGGCGTGGGAGTCGGGCGTGAGCAGGTGAAAGGCCGGGGCGTGCTCCCGGGTGCCCACTACCACCAGGTCGATGTGCTGCTCCCGGATAACGCCCAGGATGGCCTCGTCTACGGGGGCGGTGGCAATGGCGTCGTGGACGGGCACCCCGAGGTGAGTGCGGGCCACTTCGGCCATCAGCTCGTGCATGCGGCGCTTGGTGCGCTGGAGCAGCTGCACCATAAAGACCCCGTCGCGGGAGGAGCCGTGGGCCACGCCGCCGGTCGAAACCAGCCCTGCCGCGCTGGGGGCTTCAACCACGTGCAGCAGCGTGATGCGGCCCCCGGTGCGGTAGGCCAGCTGCACGGCAACCTCCAGCGCGTTGTGCGCTTCGGAAGTGAAATCAGTGGGAACAAGAATGTTTTGCATGGCCAGGGCTAGTAAGGAGGAAGCCGAGCCCAGGCGGCGCGCCTGAGCAGTGCCGGGACAATTAAATTACAAAAAAATTATGGTATAAATCTAGTCGCAATGTGAGGTGAAATCAGGTCCCCACGTACGAATCAGTGAAACCTCTGAACTGGGAAGCTACAGCTGCAGCACCAGGGCGTGGTTGCTCAGGGAGTCGATTTCAACTTCCGCAGTTTGCCAGAGGGCCTTTTTCGTGCAGCAGGCGTCCCTCCGCCCTGAAGGCCGTGGCATCTACCCGGGCGGCCCCGACAGGCAGACTGTGGGCGGGGCAAGATTATCTACCCGAAGATGCCCCGGGAGTTCAACCAAGGCCTTGTGTAAGTGGCTGCCGGCCGGTTTACGCCGATGCGCCGTTCTTTTAGCTCCGCGGCCGGGCGGCGGGCTCGTGGTCCAGGGCCAGAATTTTGGCTTTGTAGGCCGGGGGCAGCAGGGCCGCCCGGGCCCAGCGGCCCGGAGCCAGATGCTGGGTGTAGCGGTACAGGGGCAGCACCGGCCGCAGCCAGGAGCGGCGCCCGAGCCCCAGCAGGTCGCGCACCAGCGCCGGCACCACCAGACGCTGAGCGTGCCGCAGCAGCCAGTAGCGCACCGGCCCCAGGTGGCGGCGGTACTGCCGGTAAAGGTCGGCGGTGAAGCGGCTGGGCTCGAGGTCGGCCACGAGGTGCTGCTCGCGCACGAGCAGCCAGGCGGGGTGGGAGGCGGGCACCTGCTCAACCCCCATGCGCCGACCTACGCGGGCAAATACGTCGAACACCTCCTCTTTTTCCGCCGCCGTGAGCGGGCGCTCCAACGCTTCAAAGGAGCGAATGGAATAGTCGATGAGCAGAAACAGCACGTCGCGGTAGGCCCAGGCCGGAATGGCCATGCCACGCTGGGCTTCTACGGCCCCGTGAATGGCGGCAATGGTGTCAATGGCCCGCTCGGCGCCCGCGCGCTCAGCAAACACAATCTGGCGGGCGTACTCAACGGTGGAAAACAGGCGGGCCAGCGGGTCGGCCGGCAGGCGGCCGGTGAAGTAGAGCCAGTCCACAGCCTTGTTGAGGGCAAACTCGGCCGCCGCGCCGGCGAAGATGAACAGCACCGTGTCGGCCTTGCCCCAAATGGTGCGCACGATGGAGCCCGGCGGCACGAAGTATTCCATGATAAAGCGTAAAGCTGACGGTGAGTTCGAGAATGAGTAATAACCGCGCGTGCGCCAGCTTTAGGAGGCTCATGCCAGGGCCCGTATGGTGCGTGGGCATAGGCTCGGTGCGCCGGCGCCGGGCTCTTGCACTGGCTACGACAACGCCTGCGGGGCGGGCGAGGAGCCGGCGGGGCGGGTGCGGTCCTGGGGCAGGGGCACAAATTCGGCGTTGTCGGTGGGCGGCAGCTCGATACGGCCGGCCTGCCAGTCGGCCTTGGCCTGCTCAATTCGGTCGCGCCGCGACGAGACGAAGTTCCACCAGATAAACCGCTCCCCCAGCGGTTCCCCGCCCAGCAGCATCAGCGTGCTGGCCTCACGGGCCACCAGCACCGGGTCGATGCCGGGCGTGAAGACCAGCAGCTTCCCGGCCGAATAGGTGCGGCCGGCCACTTCCACGCTGCCCTTGGCCACGTAGGCGCCGCGCTCGGGGTAGCCCCGGGGTAGGCCGAAGCGGGCGCCGGGCTGGAGCACCACGTGCAGGTAAAACAGCGGGGAATGGGTCTTGACGTCGTTGCGCAGGCCGAAGGCGTCGCCGGCAATCAGGCGCATCCACACGCCCGTGTCGGTGAAGATGGGCAGCTGCTGGGGCTGGTAGTTGGCAAAGGTGGGAGCCTGTTCTTCGTCGGCCTCGGGCAGGGCCACCCAGGTCTGAATCATTTCCAGGGCGCCGCCGGCCAGCGTAGCCGGGTCCTCAAACCGCTCGGAGTGGGCAATGCCGCGGCCGGCCGTCATCCAGTTCACCTCCCCGGGCTTGATGATCTGCTCCACGCCCAGACTGTCGCGGTGGGTGACCTGCCCGCCAAATAGGTAGCTGACCGTGCTCAGGCCGATGTGGGGGTGGGGTAGCACGTCCAGGCTGGGCAGCAGCTCGGGCGCGACCTGCACGGGGCCGGCGTGGTCCATGAAGATAAACGGGCCCAGCATCCGGCGCAGGCGGTAGGGCAGGATGCGGCGCACCTCGAAACCGGGGCTCAGGGCCGCGGGGCGGGCGTCGATGATGAGGTCGAGCATGGCAAAGGGAAAATGAAAGGCCGAAGCGCGTTGGAAGAGCAATATACCGGATGCCGGGCGAAGCGAACCGTGCCCGCCGGGACTAGCCTAGCCCGCGCTGGTGGCCACGCGGTACTCGGGGTCTTCCAGGATATTGACTTCAATCAGGGCACCGGCGTTGCGCAGCAGCTGGCGGCAGTCGGGGCTGAGGTGGCGCAGGCGCAGCGTTTTGCCCGCCCGCTGGTAGCGCTCCGTGAGCTTGTGCAGGGCGTCGATGCCGGACATGTCGGCCACCCGGCTCTCGCGGAAGTCGACCACCACCTCGGCCGGGTCCTGGGCCACGTCGAACTTGTCGGTGAAAGCCTGCACCGAGCCAAAAAACAGCGGCCCGTAGATTTCGTAGTGCCGTACCCCGGCCGCGTCCAGGTGCTTGCGGGCCCGGATGCGCTTGGCGTTTTCCCAGGCGAAGGCCAGCGCCGACACCACTACGCCCAGCAGCACGGCCAGGGCCAGGTTCTGGGAAATGGCCGTCACCAGCGTCACGAGTACCATCACCAGCACGTCGGTCAGGGGCATGCGCCGCAGAATGCGCAGGCTGGCCCACTCAAACGTGCCGATGACGACCATGAACATCACGCCCACCAGCGCCGCCAGCGGCAGCCGCTCAATGAGGGAAGAGCCCGCCACCACGAACAGAGCCAGGGCCCCGGCCGCCACCACGCCCGAGAGCCGTCCGCGTCCCCGCGACTCCAGGTTCACCATGGTCTGCCCGATCATGGCGCAGCCGCCCATGCCCCCGAACAGCCCCGAGGTGACGTTGGCCAGGCCCTGGGCCACGCAGTCCTGGTTGCCCCGGCCGCGGGAGTCGGTCATCTCGTCTACCACCGTCAGCGTGAGCAGGCTTTCGGTGAGGCCCACCAGCGCCATAATCACGGCGTAGGGCAGCACTAGGGCAAGCGTAGCCCAGCTCAGCGGCACCTGCGGCACATGAAACGAGGGCAGCCCGCCGGCAATGGAGGCAATGTCGCCCACCGACTTCGTGTCGAGCCCGCCCAGCATCACCAGCGCCGACACCACGACAATGGCCGTGAGCGAAGCCGGGACGGCCTTGGTCAGGCGGGGCAGCAGGTACACAATGGCCATGGTCAGGGCCACCAAACCCAGCATCAGCAGCAACGGCGGGCCGGTCAGCCAGTGCAGGGTGCCGGCCGCGTCGGGCACCTTGAACTGCTCGAGCTGGGCCATGAAGATGATAAAGGCCAGCCCATTGACGAACCCGTAGACCACCGGCTGGGGCACGAGCCGGATAAACTTACCCAGCCGCAGCAGCCCGATGCCAATCTGAATCAGGCCCATCAGCACCACGGCCACAAACAGGTATTCCACCCCGTGCTGCACCACCAGGCTGACAATGACGACGGCCACCGAGCCGGCCGCCCCCGAAATCATACCCGGCCGGCCGCCGAACAGGCTCGTGACCAGGCAGATGATAAAGGCCGAGCCGATGCCGACCAGCGGGCTGATGTGGGCCAGCAGCGCAAAGGCCACCACCTCCGGCACCAGGGCCAGGGCGGTGGTCAGGCCAGCCAGGATTTCATTTTTAACGTTGAGTTTATACTGCGCGAAGTAGGGCAGGACCTGAAGCATACTAAACTGAGAAATAGGCACGAAAAAAGCCGGCCGCTTCCGGCCGGAAGCGGCGGCACCAGGCAGCGGAGCCAGTCCTCAGGGTGGGGTGAGCTTGAAGGGCAGGGAAGGGAAGTAGCGCATGAGCAGCTGCAAAAGTACGAGCCCCAGGACACAACCCCGGAATTCGTCGGAGGCCGGTACGCGAATAAAAGCCGGGCGCCGCCGCGGGGAGGGCCTTTCGCCGGAGTGCTGCCCCGGCGCTCATGGTTCAGGTTAGGAAGTAGCCCGCTAAATGCCGACCTTCCCGGAACTGACCCCCGTCAGGAGTAGCGCCTGGTGCTGCTGCGCCCACCTGCTCTTTTCTTCATGGCTTCCTACTATCAGCCCTCCGCCGAGCTGTTGCGCGCGTGTGGCTTTACGCGGTACTCGGCCCCGGCCGGCCAGGCCCGCTACAGCCGTCCCAGCGCCTGCGGGCAGGAGAAACCATCGTGCTCTACGACGACGCCGAAATGACGCTGCTGGAAGACGTGGAAAGCCGGCTGCTGTACAGCTTCCAGGGGCGCCTGGCTTCCGAGGCGGAGTTTCGAGTGCTGCTGCGGCAGGTAAACTGGCCCGCCGAAACGCCGGTTCCCCCCAATCCCCTTTTTCCCAACTGCCATGACGGATGCCTACCTGCGGAGCCTCGGCTTTGCGACCACCGAGTCGGAGCCGGATGCCGGCCGGCCCGCGTTCAGCCACGCCTGGCGCTACCAGCACGAGCAAATGACCTCGGATGGTCACCGGCTGTTTATTGAGCACCCGCTGGGAATCGACAGCTGCCGGCTGAGCACGATGCCGGCGCCCCTGGTGCCGCAGGACGTGTTTGCGGCCGTGGCCCTGCACGACCGGTCCGCGCTGGAAACGGCTATCTGTGCCTTTTACGCGGCCCACGGCGGGCGCGGGGCGGTAGCACCGTACCAGCAGGCCGTCCCCACTACTACCGCCGCCCCGCGCCTGATCTACGGGCGGGTTGTTGACTTCACTACTTCAGATTCAAGCGTATGAACGAGGACTTGCAGCTTCGCCTGGCCGACAACGCCAAGGCCTGGCAGGAGCTTTCCCTTTCCATCACCACCACGGAAAAGGAAGCATTTGACCGCATGCACGACGGGCTGTTTGCGGCCCATGGCTCGCACTTTATGGCGCACGTGTACCGCCTGGCCTTCGAGAAGGTACTGCAGAACATGCCCGACGCGGAGCGCAGCAAGCTGCTGGCCGCGTTTCAGCAGGCCACTGAAAGCGCCGTGGCCCAGCATTTCTCCACGTATCCCTCGGTGGCGGCCTGCCTGGCCTGCCACGCCCGTAAGCCCTGAACGCGCTGCCTCGTTAGCCCATAGAAAAGGCCCCGGATCCGGGGCCTTTTCTATGGGTTTAGGCTTGGGCTATTCCTTCATCACGCGCTGGGTCTGGGCAAAGTTGCGGCCCTTCAGGCGCAGCAGGTAAATGCCGGGGGCCAGGTGGGCCGTGTTGCGGCTCAGCTCACTCTGGAGCAACGCCACCGGGCCGCGCAGCTGCAGCATGGGCGGCCCCTGGGGCAGCAGCACTTCCAGCGTGAGCGGACCCGCCGAGGCCGGTACGCCGGTCAAATTGAACAGGTGGGCGCCGTCGGCCTGGTTGGGATACACGTACAGGCGCGGGGCGGCCACGTTGGCCGGCGTCATACCCGAAAAGTTCACGCTGATCAGTACCGGGTCGTGGTCGGAGGAGCGGAAGGGACTGTTGACGGCCGTGGCGGGGCCGGCCATGCCGTACTCCAGAAAGTAGGGCTCGGCCGAGTTGATGTTCCACTTGTGCACGTCGATGAAGCCCACCATGTTGGACGTGACCACGCAGTGGTCGAGGGAGCCGGTAAGGCCCTTAAATACGTACGAGGCGCTGGTCGGGGGCGTCACGACCACCAAGCCCGCGGCCCGCATGATGTCGATGGGGTCTTCTTCGTAGTTGGCGTTGTAGTCGCCGATGCTGACCACCCGGGTGGCGCCGGCCGGTATCACCGTGGTGTTGATGAACTGCACCAGGGCGTTGGCCTGGTTGCGGCGCCGCTCGTTGGAGCCGCCCTGCCCGTCGTTGAGGTCGGCATTGAGCCCACTGCCGCTGCTCTTGGACTTGAAGTGGTTGATAACCAAAGCCAGCGTATCGGGCCGGGCCTTGCGCCGGGTGGCGAAAAGCTGGGCCAGCGGGGGCCGTTCAAACACGCCCGTAACGGGCGCCACCAGCGCCGGACCCAGGGGCCGCACCGCCGTGGGCTTGTAGAGAATGGCGCAGTGAATGGCGTCGGTGTTGTTGGGTTGCTGAGTAGGCCCGCCGTCGTCGACGAAGGTGTAGGTGTTGGCACCCAGCACCTGGTTGAGGCCCCCCACGAGGTCAGCTAGGGCGGAGTTGGGACCGGTGCCGTCGTTTTCAATTTCGGTCAGCCCAATCACGTCGGCGTCCATCTGGGCCAGGGCGGCAATGATTTTGCTGCGCTGCCGGGCAAAGTCGGCGGCCGTCTTGGCCCCGCGGGCCGTGGGAAAACCGCCGCCGGCCCCGTCGCCGTTGAAGTAGTTGAGCACGTTGAAGCTGACCAGCTTAAGGTCGGAGCGGCCGAAGGTGGGCACGCCCGGCCGCACCACGTTGAACACCGGCGCATCGGCCCCGGGCAGGGGCTGCACCCGCCACTTATTGAAGCCGTAGCCCAAAATACCGCGCAGCTTAGCCACCTTGCTGCCCACCCGGATGGTGCCCATGGCTGGGTTCAGGTAAGGCACGAGCTTGGGCTTGGTGGCGCTGCTGCCGTCGTCGAGCAGCAGGCTGCGCTCGGTGTTGGCGTCCTGGTAGGCGCTGATGGCGGCCACGTTGCTGGTGCCGGTGCTGGCCGTGCCGGTGGCGGGGTTGTCGTTGGGGTCAATAAACTGGGTGGGCTGGTAAGTCACGCCGCCTATAGTCAGCGTGAGCTCCCCGCGCTGCTGCAGGTTGTAGACCTCCGACACGGTCAGGGGCACGGGCAGCTGAATCCGCATGCCCTCGTAGCGTTCCATGGCCGGACCCGTAAAGGACGTAGCCGAAAGCTGCACGAAGCTGGGCAGCTCGTTGCCGCTCGACAACACCTGCACCTGCGCCTGGGTCAGCACAGCCTGGTCGAACGAGGGCTCGACGGCGCTTTCCTGCACCGTGCCCGTCACCCGCACCTTGTCGCCGATATTGACGATGGGGGAGGGCTGCACTACAAACAGCGCGTCGGAAGTGGCCGGGTTGCCGTCGGAGGCGGAAGCCATTTCCTGCACGTAGAAGCCGGCCGGGTTGAGGTCGGAATACACGCCCGTCACGATGGCCTCGATGGTGTAAGTGCCGGGCCGGGCCGCGGCTCCCGCGCCCTGAATAGTCCCGATGCGGGTAACGCCGGCGGCATTGGCGGCTTCCACGGGTTCTGCCGCCTGGGCCAGGCAAGGGCGCAAAGGTGTCAGCAGGCAAAGCGCCAGCAGTGTGGTGGGAAGCGTAGGTAAGGAGCGAGACATAAAAACGGTGCAATGGGTGAGAAACGTAGGCTTGGTATTAAAGTGCTATTTATAAATAAAATAGTTACATACAAGCTCAAGTAATATTTGTGGGGAAATATTATTGCCCAGCCCGCCGCTAAACGGCTCTTCGCAGCAAGCCGCCCCGCGGGCTGGCACCCGGGTTTTGCGCCGGGTGCCCCATCTTTGCGCCATGAATCCAGCTCTCACCACCGTCCTGCCTTCGCCACCGCCCGTGCCCGCCGCCCTGCGCCGACTGCGGCTGGGGTTGCGGCTGCTGTCGGCCGTATCTACGAAGCTGGCGTTTCGGGCCGCGTGGCGAGTGTTTACCACTCCGCGTCGGCTGCCCCCCAAAAAGTGGGAAGCGGCGACCCTGGCTACGGCCCGGCCGTTTCAGGTGCCTTTCGGACCGGGGCAGTTAGCCGCCTACGAGTGGGGCCCCGCGGCCGGCCCGGCCATCCTGCTCGTGCACGGCTGGGAGCACCGGGCCAGCTTCTGGGGGGCGTTTGCCACGGCTCT
Source organism: Hymenobacter persicinus (assembly GCF_004167665.1). Taxonomy (GTDB): domain Bacteria; phylum Bacteroidota; class Bacteroidia; order Cytophagales; family Hymenobacteraceae; genus Hymenobacter; species Hymenobacter persicinus. The sequence goes on from NZ_SEWE01000008.1 coordinate 94,913, forward strand.
GAGCGCGGCCGGCTACCGCGTCATTGCCTTCGACGGCCCGGCCCACGGCGCTTCCCCCGGCCGCCGCACCACCCTGCCCGAGTTCGGGGCCGCCATTCAGGCCGTGGCCGAAGCCGTGGGGCCGGTCTGGGGCGTGGTGGCGCACTCGTTCGGGGCGGCGGCCACGGCGGGCCTGCCGGTACGGTTCAACCAGGATCAGGGTCTGCCGCGGCTGGTGCTGCTGAGCGTGCCGGGCAGCACCCCGGCCGTGTTTGAGCGGTTTGCCGAACTGCTGCAGCTATCGGCTTCCGTGACGCACCGCATGCTGGCGTTTGTGGAACAGCAGGGCGGCCGCCGGGTCGAGAGCTTTAGCCTAACCCGGCCGGACCACGCCGTGCCCGCCCACCGGGCCCTGCTTTTCCACGACCGCGCCGACGACACCATCCCGTTTGCGGAGGCCGAGGCCATTGCCCGCCACTGGCCCGGCCTCGACTTTCGCCCCACCATCGGCCTGGGCCACAACCGCATTCTGCGCGACGCCGCCGTGATAGAGCAGACGCTGGCTTTTCTACGTCCCGAAAACTCCGCGGAGCGGCCGGAATAAGGCCCGTCGGGGCACAATTACGTATGAGCAGAAATATCCGCCCTAAGTTTTCCCCAACCACACTTCCGACACCTATGAATCGTCCGTACCCGGCCCCGCGCGGCACCGTTTTGCTGCTGAGTTGCATGGACCTGCGCCTGCTCGATGAAACCGTGCAGTTTATGGCTGGCGACAACCTGCTCAACCGCTACGACCAGTTTATCCTGGCCGGCTGCTCTTTGGGCGCCGACATGAACCAGCACTGGGAAACGGCCTTTTTCGACCACCTCGACGTGGCCTGCAAGCTCCACAACATTCAGGACGTGTATTTGCTCGAACACCGCCACTGCGGGGCCTACCAGGTGTTTTTGGGCGAAGCCGGTACCTTCGACGACTCGGCCCCCGGCCAGGAGCAGGAACGCCTCAAACACCGCGACTACGCCCACAAGCTGGCCGAGAAAATCAACGCCTGGGGCCAGCAGCACGGCCGCCCCTTGCGCGTGCGCAGCTTCCTGATGGACCTGCGCGGCCACGTGGAGCTGCTCGACGCGGTGATATAAGTGGTGCTTCAGTGGGTTCTCATTGTAAGGGCGAGGCAAAGACAGCACGTCACCCCCACCAAGCTGCTAACTCACTAGAGCATTACGCTAAATCGTGTCCTGGCCGGCGGCGCTGAGCTGGCGCAGCACGTCGCGCAGGCCTTCGACCGACTGGAGGACCTGGCCGAGGTGGTGGAGGTAGTCGGTTTCGGCGCGCAGGCCACGCTTGATCTGGCGAAGCTCCTGTTCCTGCTTTTTGCCGGTGGCGGCAAAGGCGCTGGTGGTGCCGTACTTGATTTCGTTCATGCGCTGCTTGAGCTCGTCCTGCTGCTGGCGCAGAGCGCGGGTGTAGCTGGTCAGCAGGTTTTCCGACTCCGAATCGGTGTGGCCCGGGGCGTGCTCCGACAGTAGCTGCAGCAGCGTGTATAGGTCATTGGCCTCGTAAGCCCGGGTTATCTGCTGCATCCGCGCGGTCTTTTCCTGAGCCACCGCCGGGTCGCGCTCCAGGTCGGGGTGGTTGGCCCGGGCCAGCTGCCGGTACAGGGTTTTGGTGTTGCCCAAGAGCTGGTTCTGCTCGGCCTGGGCCGCGGCTTCCTTGGCTTTCTGCTTCTTGGTTTTGCGCGGACCAGGAGCCGCGTCCGCCGTGTCCGGTTCGGGTGCGGCGTGGGGCCGGGCCTCGGGGCTTGGGGAAGCAGAAGCGGGGGCGTGGCGCCGCAGAATATCGGTTACGTCCTCCCCAAACCGGTCGCGCAGGGCGTGGGCATTGCTGACGATGAGCTCCTCAATCTGCCCCAACTCGGCCCGGCTGAAGTAGGGCAGCAGCAGGGCTTCTTCCAGCGGAGCAAACAGGCTACGGCGGGCCGCTACCACGGTTTGGGCCAGGGGCCCGACCTGCTGCCAGTAGCGGCGGCGCGCTTCGGCCTGGCCGTTTTCAAGCTCCTGCAGCCGTTCCCGCAGGTTTTCCACGGCGAGCACGGCCTGGCGGAATGCCTGCTGAGCCGGGGTGCCCGGGGCCGGGGCCGGGGCGGGCGTGGGCAGGGAATTGGCGGCGGGCAGGTCGGTGGCAGGGTTGTGCAGGTTCATGGGGCAAAGATACGCCGGCCCGCTTGCTGCCGCCCGGCCGCGCCTCAGCCGTAGAGCTCGTAGGCCACCCGAAACGTGTTGCAGTGCGCGTCCACGATGTCGGCCAGCCGCTCGGAGTAGCCCCCACCCATGCTCACGGCCACCGGCAGGCTCCGCTGCCGGCACAAGCCCAGCACCACCTCGTCCCGGGCCCGGCAGCCGGCTTTGGTCAGGGCCAGCTTGCCGAGCTTGTCGGTGGCCAGTACGTCGACACCGGCCTGGAAAAACACGAAATCCGGCCGCACGCTATCCAGCAGGCCGGGCAGAGTCGCCGTGAGCTGGGCCAAATACTCGGCGTCGGTGGTGCCCAGGGCCAGGGCCACGTCCAGGTCCGACTTCTCTTTGCGCAGCGGGTAGTTGGCCCCGGCGTGCATACTGAAGGTAAATACCCGGGGCTCGGCGCGGAAAATGCTGGCCGTGCCGTCGCCCTGGTGCACGTCGAGGTCGACTACGAGGATTTGTCGGGCCAGGCCGTGGTGCAGCAGGTGGGCAGCGGCAATGGCAATGTCGTTGAGCACGCAAAACCCTTCGCCCCGGTCGGCAAAGGCGTGGTGGGTGCCGCCGGCCAGGTTCAGGGCCACCCCGTCGCGCAGGGCGTGCCGCGCCGACTCCACCGTGCCCGCCGAGCTGCTCAACGACCGAAGCACCAGTCGCTCACTCTGGGGTAAGCCCAGCCGCCGCACTTCCGCCACTGAGAGCTGCTGGTCGCGCACCTTGCGCCAGTAGTCGGCCGTGTGCACCCGCAGCACGTCGGCTTCGGCGCACAGGCCGGGGTCGTAGAAATCCTGGGCCGGGGCCACGCCTTGCCAGAGCAGCTGCTCCCGAATCAGCTCGTACTTGGCAATGGGGAAGCGGTGACCGGTGGGCAGCTCGAGGGTGTAGCGGGCGGAAGTGGCAAGGCAAGGCATGGGTCAAAGAAGCGGCAACAATACGCCCCCTCTACGAGCTGCGGGCGGAAACGGCGGCTGACGGAGCCGGCGTGGTTTCACCAAAAGAAACGTTTCAAGCGTAGTAGAGCACAATAATAGCTGCCGGGATTAAAGGGATAATTGCTGAATCAAGGAATGCATAAGCTAGTTAAAACAATGCATTGGTTGCGTTGAATTATTCTAAACAATAAAATAATTAAAATATTTTTCGAACTTATTTGGTGGATACAAAAAGTCCCTCCATATTTGCATCACTCAACCACAGAACAACACCCCAAACCATGCTACGCCACTTTAACTACACCAGCAAACAAGAGGATATGAAGCCGCGGGCTTCGGTCCTGGTTCGGTATAGCTAAGTAGCTCAGGTTTTTCCCTGATACTTCCGCCACCCGAACTCCAGAAGGTTCGGGTGGTTTGTTTTTCAGCCCCTTATTCCCTTCGGCCATGCTCCGCCTCCAGGACTGCTCTTATGCCCACCCACTGCCCAAACGGCCAATATGCCGGGAGTGGAACGGGTACGGCCGGGATTTTTTGTCGAACGATTCGCGTAGGTAGATTCCTCGTGACGCATTCGTGAAAAAGGCCCGGCTCTCCCCAGATGCCGGGCCTTTTTCATAGTATTTATTCGCTGAAAAATAATTTTCGGCGTCGTGGAAAAACTACGTCTTTTTGATAATTATTAAATAGATAAAATTAATTCAGTTTGTCGTCGTTGTAAATTAATACATCCGCTCAAAAATAACGCTGCTATGTACGAAAGCTTCCGCCTCCTGCTTCACCCGCCTCTTTCGGCTGCCTCCGCCAGCCCCGTTTCTTCACTCGGTAACCGCCCCCGCCAGGGGCACCCCCACCGATGGCCAACCGCCTCAAACCCCTATCCCACGCGGCCTGGCAAGCCCAGCAAGCCCGCATAGTTCTCTCGGCGGCCAGGCGTCTTGACTGGCGCCGCTGGTCGCTGCCCCAGCAAGTCGATTACCTGCTCGCCCTGCGCGGTTCCCTGCCCGCCCTCGAAGCCCAGCTCGGCGACAACTCGGTGCTGACGGTATTTTACCGCCACTGCCTGCACGAGCAGCAAGAGCCGGTGCGCCAGCAGTGCGCCGGGCTGCTGCGCGGCCTGGCCGCCAAGCGCACCGAACTGCTCTGGCGACCCGAGCTGGCCCCGGCGTTGGCGGCCGTGGCCCGCAATCTGCCCCGGCGCTGCCGGGAGCTGGCCGACTGGCAGCCCCGCAGCCGCAACCCGTTTCGGCAGCTGGAAAGCCTGGTGCGCCACCTGTTCGACCACTACCACGACGTGCCGGCCTGGGTGCTCAACTCCTGGACCGCCGGCCGCCTCCGCGACGGGCTCAGCATTGCGGACCTGACCGTGTATTTGGGCCGGGGACAAGCCCTGCGCACTTTCCCGGGGCTGCCGGTGCCGCTCAGCCGCCGGGTCGAGCACTACCTGCGCCTCGCCCCGGCCGGCTACACCTTCCTGCAGGCCCTGCGCTACGCCCAGCTCGCCGCCCGCGGGCAGCTGGCCTGGCTCGGGCCGGTGCTCGACTCCCGCCTGGGCCGCTGCCTGGGCCGCGACGACGAATTCTGGCTGCGGGTCGTGGATTTCTTTGCCGCCGCCCCCATGGTAGACCCCTACCAGCTGGGCCCCGTGTGCGACTGGATTCACCAGAAGCGGACGGTGGGTTTCGGCGACGAGCCGGCCCAGCCGGGCTTCTCGCTGAAGGGCCGCTCCATGAGCAGCCTTCTGATCCAGACGGCGCAGTGGCACCGGCAGCTAAGTCAGGCGGCCCACCGGCCGGCTGAGCCCAGCCTCACGCTGGCCACCACTTGGGCGCCGCTGCCGGTGCCCGACTTCAGCGGGGGGCACCAGTGCCCGGTGCGCATCACCCAGCTGCGCACCTACGGCGACCTGGTTGAGGAGGGGCGGGGGCTGCGGCACTGCGTGGCGTCTTACCTCGACTCCTGTCGGCGCGGCCGCAGCGGCATCTTCTCGCTCACGCTCAACGGTCTGCGTCGGGTAACGCTGGAAGTGCAGGCCAACCGCACCGTGGTGCAGGCCCGGGGCGTGTTTAACCGCCGCCCCAACGACGAGGAAGGCGCCTGGATTCAACGCTGGGCCGCCGACCACCGCCTGCTCGTGCCCAAGCACTTGCTGGGCTAAAGCGCCCGCCGCGGCCAATTGAATAACTCATTGTTTCACCACCTCACCCTTCCCACCGCATGCGCTTCAACTTTACTTTCCGCAAAGCCAAGACCGTTCTCAACCACGAGGGGGCGGTAGCCTATACCCTCACGCCCCAGCTGGAGCTCTACGCGGCCGTCGCCACGGCGGCCCTCAGCGACCAGTTCTACGAAACGGCCGATGCCCGCCTGCTCCGTTTGCGGGAGCTGGTGGCTCGCAACGACCCCGAATTTGTGGCCCGGCTGGCCGTCTACGCCCGGGAGCAGCTCTACCTGCGCACCGTGCCCCTGGTGCTCACCGTGGAGCTGGCCCGCCGCCACCGCGGCACCAGCCTGGTGAGCCGCCTCGTGGCCCGGGTGGTGCAGCGCGCCGATGAAATCACCGAATTGCTGGCCTACTACGCCCAGGCCAACGAGCGGGACGGGGTGAAAACCCTGGGCCGCCTCTCCAAGCAGGTGCAGAAAGGCCTGGCCCGGTCGTTCAACAACTTCGACGGCTACCAGCTGGCCAAGTACGACCGCGCCGGCCGGGTGCGCCTCCGCGACGCGCTGTTCTTAGTGCACCCCACCGCGAAAAGCGCGGAGCAGCAGCATCTGTTCGACCAGCTCGTGCAGGGTACGCTGCCCACGCCCTACACCTGGGAAACCGAGCTGTCGGCCCTGGGGCAGCAGCAGTTTGCTTCGGCCCAGGCCCGCACCGCGGCCTTCCGCACGGCCTGGGAAACGCTCATCGGCTCGGGCAAGCTGGGCTACATGGCCCTGCTGCGCAACCTGCGCAACATCCTCGAAGCCGACGTATCGGCCCGGGCGGTGGAGCGGGTGTGCGCCACCCTGGCCGATGCCGGGGCGGTGGCCCGGGCCAAGCAGCTGCCCTTCCGCTTCCTGGCCGCGTACCGCGAGGTGCTGCTGGTGCAGTCGGGCTACGTAGCGGTGGTGCTCGAGGCGCTAGAAACGGCCATCGGACACAGCGCCGCCAACCTGCGGGGCTTCGGCCTCGATACCCGGGTGGTGGTGGCCTGCGACGTGTCGGGCTCGATGCAGACGCCCGTATCGGCCCGCAGCAAGGTGCTGCTCTACGACGTGGGCCTGGTGCTGGGCATGCTGCTGCAAAGCCGCTGCGGCCACGTGACCACCGGTATGTTCGGCGACACCTGGAAGCGCGTCAGCCTGCCCCGGGGCCGGGTGCTGCACAACGTGCAGGAGTTCTACCGCCGCGAAGGCGAGGTCGGCTACAGCACCAACGGCTACCTGGTGATTCAGGACCTGCTGCGCCGCCGCGAGGTGGTGGATAAGGTCATGATTTTCACCGACTGCCAGCTCTGGAACAGCACTGGCGACGGTGGCACTCTGGCTCAGGCCTGGATTGACTACCGCCGCACGGTGGCGCCCCGGGCCCGGCTCTACCTCTTCGATCTGGCCGGCCACGGCGCCGCGCCCGTCGAAGTGCGCGAGGGCCACGGCGCGGCCCTGATTGCCGGCTGGTCCGACAAAGTGTTCGACGTGCTGGCGGCCCTGGAAAACGGCGGCTCGGCCCTGACCGAAATCGGGAAAATCGAGCTGGCGTAGGGCTTCGCTACCGGACTGTCTACTTCATTTTATTCACCATTCATCACCCCAAGGTCGGGGGCCTAAATGCCCAGCCAATCGGGCTGGGCCTGCCTCCGGCCACTTGGGGAAAACACCGGGAAAGGTGCCGTAGGCTGGCGATACTTCGTGGTTAACGTTTTCGGTTACTGCTGCTTCGGCGGCGGTATCGCGCGGGTTCGAGTCCCGCATCCGGCCTTCCGGGGGCGGATGACGAAAACACTTCGCCGCCCGCCCGTTGCCCTTTTCTGATTGTAATAGCCCGCTCTTTGGCGTGGTGCCGTAGCCGGGCGTTCCTTCGCTTGGTGAAGCCGGTGGTCTGCGGACTGTCCGGCCTGGGTTCGAGTCCCGCTGGGCTGCCTTCGGGTAGCCCAGACGACGCCCGGCGCCTGTTGCCCTCGCTCGACGAGTGGAGCTGTTGCAAAAAACTCCCGCCGGGTGTCGTCGGGAAGCGTTCCTTCGGGTTACGGGTTCGAATCCTGGCGGGCACCGGTCCTGGCGGCCGGTGCCGGCAGCTCAGCTTGGTAGAGCACGCGCTTTCCTCTTTTTACCCCGGTGGAATTGATCTACTGTTCTGTTCGGGTGCCGTAGGGGCGCAATCCTTCGAACCTTACTGACGGGGACCCTTGTCTACCGCGCTGCTGGTGAGCGGCGGCGAGTGGTGGAAGGTGGCTGCGCCAGGGGGTGGGGCGCTTCGCTGGTTGCCCCGAACGGAACAGAGAATACCTCGTTGGGTGCCGTAGCTCAGCCTTACTTCGCACTGTTAATGCCCGGGTCGGGGGTTCGAATCCCTCCCGTCGGTGGTCAAGCCGGCGGTAGCTCAGCTGGTTAGAGCAGGATAACGGGCTGGGCGCTTTGTTGCCCCAACGAGCTGTTACAACTGCTTACCGGGTGCCGTCGGACGGCGCTACTTCGGTGAGGCTCCGCTGCGGAGCCGAGCGGGTTCAACTCCCGCACCCCGGGGCCTGGTCCCCGGGCGTCGCCCTCCGCCCGTTGCCCCGGTAGGCAGCTTTGTTTTCCTGCGTGGTGCCGTAGGGTCGCCTTCCTTCGGGATACTGAGGTCGTGGGTTCGAATCCCACCTGCCGCAAGGGCAGTAGCCTAGGGGTTAGGGCGCAGTGTAATGGTGGCGGCCCGCCTGGTTGCCCACGCGGGGGCCGGGCCGTAAACGGTGTCGTGGGGGAGTCTTACTTAGAACTCAACATCCGAAGGCTTCCCGCCTAATTACCCGTTTGCGCGCTTTGGCAACGCTTTTTTCACTTAACAACGCGGCCGGCGGCGGCACCGGAATCTGGGTGCCGCCGCCTTGCAAGAGGCCGTCTTTCTTCTTTCAATGAACTCAACGGTCCTCAGGACCACGCTTTTTATGGCCAATCAACTACGCGGCAACGACCTTCGGCAGCTCGGCTTCCCCGAAGGCCGCGCCATCGGCCTTGCCCTGGCGCAGCTCCAGCGCAAGCACCTGAAAAAACTCTCTCACTCCGACCAGCTGGCGTTGCTCCAGCGCCTGCTGGCCGCCCCCCAGGAGTACGCCACCCACCTCGACTGGAGCCACGTGGCGGCGGCCCTGCTGCCCCCGCCTTCCCGCCACCTCGAGCTGGTGGCCCGCAAACCCTACGCCCTCTACGGGGCCGAGCACATCGAGCCCGGGGCCCTGCACCAGATGGATACGGCCATGAAGCTGCCCGTGACGGTGGCCGGGGCGCTGATGCCCGACGCCCACCACGGCTACGGCCTGCCCATCGGGGGCGTGCTGGCGACGGACAACGCCGTGATTCCCTACGCCGTGGGCGTCGACATCGGCTGCCGGATGGCGCTGTCGGTGTTTGCTTTGCCGCCCAAGTTTATCGGGCAGCGGGTGCAGGAGCTCCAGAAGCTGCTGCTCGACAACACCCGCTTCGGCAACCGTACCGGCTTCGACCGGGGCAAAAAGCTCACCCACGAAGTGCTGGAGAGTGACACCTTCCGCGACGTGCCCTTCCTGCGCAACAAGCAGGCAACGGCCGCCGAGCAGATTGGCACTTCGGGCTCCGGCAACCACTTCGTGGAGTTCGGTATCGTGGATATCACCGACCCCTCGAATGAAATGGGTTTGGCGGTGGGTCAGTACGTGGGGCTGCTTTCGCACTCCGGCTCCCGGGGCCTGGGCGCCTCGGTGGCCAACCACTACACCAAGCTGGCCATGGAAAACTGCCAGCTGCCCGCCGAAGCCAAGCACCTGGCCTGGCTCGGCCTCGACGGGGAGCTGGGGCAGGAGTACTGGGCGGCCATGACCCTGGCCGGCGACTACGCCTCGGCCTGCCACGAGCACATCCACCAGCGCCTGGCCAAGGCCCTCGGGGAACGGCCATTGGCGAAAGTGGAAAACCACCACAACTTCGCCTGGAAAGAGCGCCTGCAGGACGGCCGGGAGGTGATTGTGCACCGCAAGGGCGCTACCCCGGCCGGGGCGAGCGTGCTGGGCATCATCCCCGGCTCGATGACGGCCCCCGGCTTTATCGTTCGGGGGCGGGGCGTGGCGGAGTCGCTCGGGTCGGCCTCGCACGGGGCCGGGCGGCTGATGTCGCGCACCCGGGCCAAGCAGGAGCTCAGCGAAGCCCAGGTGCGGCAGTACCTGAAGGCCCACGACGTGGCCTTGCAGGGCGGGGGCGTCGATGAGGCGCCCATGGCCTACAAGGACATTCACGCCGTGATGCAGAGCCAGCGGGAGCTGGTGGACGTGCTCGGCTCCTTCACCCCGAAAATCGTGCGCATGGACGGGGCATAAGGTCAGCGCGGCTGTAGGGACGCAACCTTGCGTCTCGTCGTCCGTGCCGGCCGGCCCCGGCATTGCCCCGTTTATCGTTCAACGATTGAGACGCAGGTATGCGTCTCTACACCCTTACCCCAAACACCCGTCGGGCTTTCCGGCGGGTGTTTTTTCTATATAACGCCGCCCGCATATGCAGAACCACTACTTTTAGGGCCTGAACCAACCCACCCGCCGCGCTATGAGTAACATGATTCAGTTTGTGGCCAACCACGACGACCTGTCCACCGACAAGGGCTTCCAGTTCAAGTTCTACTGCGACAAGTGCCACAACGGCCACATGTCGCGGTTTCAGATCAACAAGATGGGCATGGCCACGAGCCTGCTCAATGCGGCCGGCAGCCTGTTTGGGGGCATGTTTCACGACGCGGGCAACGCGGCCTACCAGATGCAGCGCGCCGTGGGCGGCCCGGCCCACGACGAGGCCCTGAAAAGCGCCGTGCTCGAAGGCAAGCAGTTCTTCAAACAGTGCACCCGCTGCGGGCACTGGGTGTGCCCCGACGTGTGCTGGAACGGCAAGGCCGGCCTCTGCGAAGACTGCGCCCCCGACGAGCACGAGGAGTTGGCCTCCCAGCAGGCCCAGGCCGCCCGGGAGCAGATCTACACCAAAACCCGCGCCCAGGACTACACCCAGGACCTCGACTTCATCGGCCGCGGCAGCATCAGCCAGTGCAAGAACTGCCAGGCCAAGCTCGGGCCCGACCAGAAGTTCTGTCCTACCTGCGGTACGCCCAACGTCACGGCCCAGGTCAAAGACAAGTTCTGCGCCGACTGCGGCACCAGCGTGAAAGCCGACCAGAAGTTCTGCGCCGGCTGCGGCAAGCAGCAGTAGGTGGTGAGATGGTGAACTTGTGAAATGGTGAAATGGTGAGTTGTCGTTCTGGCGGCCCGGTCTGCTCCTGTCCGACCTTAGCCGGCCCTATCCGGTTCTGTCATTGCGAGGCGAAGCCGAAGCAATCCGTCCTCTCAAGTGTAGAAGACTCCTTTTAAGCGAAAAGCCCCGACGTTGTCCTGACGTCGGGGCTTTTTAGTTTGACCAGGCTTAGCGCATTGTCCGGGACGGATAGCTTCGCGCCGCCCGTCATGAGCGGCTGCACGGCAGAACGATGTCCCGGCCGGAGCGAAGGCTGGGGCCGGCTGCCGGACTAGCCGGGCAGGTGCAGCTCGCCTTCGTCCTCGTCCTGCCAGTACTTGATGTAGCGGGCCTGCACCCGTACCAGCACGATGCCGGGCGTGTCGATGCCGTCCTTGTACCAGCGCTCCACGTCGGGCACCCAGTGCTTCTGCAGGGTGGGCTTGTGGCGAATGAGCGTGGCGGTGCCGGCCACCGACACGTACAGGCGCTTGGGCCCCTCGAAGGTGAGCCCCACGTGGGGGTTCTGCTCGATGTCGTGGACGGTGCGGGAGCCGTCGTAGGTGAAGAAGTAGGAGTTGCCGTCGTAGGTCACGTCCCCGTTGTTGCTCATGGGGCGGCTGCTGAACTGCCCGCGGCTGGTTTGGGTGGTGAGCATGGCAATGTCAAGCTTGGCCAGCTTGGCGGCAATGTCGGCGAGGGTTTTGGTGGGCATCGGAGCGGAGTTGGTGGGGAATACGGGAGGTACGCAGCCCCGGGGGCTTGGTTGAGCCGACGCTGCGCCCGCGCCACCAATCCGGCCCGGCTGCGTACAGCCGGGGAGTAGTCACTGCCACCCCTCACGCCAACGCCCGTCGCCATGCCCCTTGCCTTTCGCCTCCCTGCGGCCGCCGCCGCTTTGCTGCTGCTTGCTCCGGCCTGCAGCTACGATTTGAGTGAGCGGCCCAACGCGGGCTCCACCGCCAACTCGGCCGACCGACCCGTGCCCACCAGTGCTCCGCTGCGCAACGTGCGCTGGGAGCTGCGCGAGCTGGACGGGCAGCCCGCCCCGGCCACCGAGCAGCGTCCCTTCCTGGTGCTGCGCGACGGCCGGGCCCGGGCCGAGGGGCGAGCGGCCTGCAACCGCTTCTCGGGCCCCTACACCCTGGCGGCCGAAGGACGGCTGCGGCTGGGACCCCTGGTCACGACCCGCAGCGCCTGCCCCGACCTGGCCACGGAGGGCGCCTTCATGCGGGCCCTGAACCAGGCCCAGCGCTACCGCATTCAGGGCAATACGCTGAGCCTCTACGCCGCCGATACCCGGGAAGTGCCCCTGGCCACGCTCCAGGCCACGGCCGGGGAGTAGGCCGCACGCTGCCGGCGGTTCCGCGGGAAACGGGGGAGCAGGACAAAAAAATAAAGCCTTCCCCCGGCGCAGGGGAAGGCTTATAGCAATAGGAGTGGTAGCGGTAAGCGTACTCGGAAGGCTACAGGGCCGCTTTGCTGGCCGTGACTTCCGTTACGAAGGAGTTGATTTCGGCAATCTGGACTTGCACCTGCCGCAGGTCGAGGGCCCGGTTCAGGGCCGCCACGGGGCCGCGCAGCTGCTGGCTGGCCGTCAGATTTTGGTGGCGCTGGGTGGCGCGGCGCAGGTCGGCCTCGGTGTTGATGCGCGCCCGGCTCCCGGTGGGCAGCGTGGCCACGACCGGGGTGAGGGCACTGATAATGGCCGCCTGGGCCGCCAGGTCGGCGGTGGTGTCGGTGGCATTTTCGCTGGTTCGCTCGCCCTGGGCACTCAGCACGGTTTCGCGCACGCGCAGGTCGCGCAGCTCCTGTTGGGCTGCTTCCAGCAAGGTGTCGCACTAGGCGACGGAAGTCAATAATTGAACGGGATAAGCCATTGGTAGTAGTGGTTAGAAAGTGAAGAGAAACAACCGCCCGGCCTTCGCGCCGCGACCAAGCTGCTCGATAGTTACTAACATATCCGGTAGCCTGTATGCCGAAGGGCCTGAATAGTTTAGACAACCCCGATCGGCGCTTGATCCGGGGGCCTCAGGCAGCCTTGGTCAGCAGCTGGGCCAGGGTGGCGGCCTCGGCTTCCACGGCCGCCAGCCGCACCAGCAGCAGGGCCAGGGCCGTGGCGGTATCGGGCCGTAGGGCGGGGGCCGGGGGGAGGGTGGCGGCCAGCTCAGTCAGCCAGTGCTCCAGGTGCGCCAGCTCGGCGGGCGTCGCCGGGTCGGTAGGCGCTGCCGTGAGGGCCGTCGGCAGCACGGCCAGGGCCCAGCGCCGACGCTCGTGCGCGGTGGCCCGCTGGCCGAGCACGTGCAGGTCGCGCCGCAGCAGCCCGATGCGGCGGCTGCACTGCCGCTGCCGCTTCAACAGGGCCGCCGCCGCCAGCGGACCGGGCAGGGCCTGCTCGGGGCCAAACAACCGGGTGGGCACGGCGGGCGGGGCGTAGGCTTCGGCCGGCGCCGCCGACCCCACGCCCTCCGGCGGGGGCAGCAGGCGGGCCAGCCGGGCCAGGCGCAGGGTGCCCTGGGGCGTGGTGGTACGGCGGCCTGCCTCTATATTGCCGATGTGCTGCTCGCTTACTCCCAGGTAGCGGCCCAGCTCCGCCTGGGTAAGCCCAAAGTGCTTCCGCACGGCCATCGAGAGGCTGGTTGAGGGAATGGAGTTGCGCAGGGCATGGGCCATAGCTAGCTGGTTGAAGGGAATGTGAAAAAATATTTCAGATTCCCTTCAACGCTGAAGGGGAATTGAAGTTTTATTTCACATTCCCTTCAAGATACCCAGAGGGAATCGTGTTGTATTTCCTGAACTGCGACTACTCCGCTGCTGGCTGTACACTGTCGAACAAGGCCAATTGACGTGCTATTTCGTTGCGCAACGGTGAGGAGTGAGGAGGCTGTCCATGCACATTTCGATATTCGTCCGCATCGTAAGCTAGCTGTTCGAAGTTGGCATGAAGCAGCCGCCGCAAGGGCATGAAATAGACGGCCCGGAACATGCCTAGAATGGCGCGATGCAGTCTAGGGGGCAGAGGTGATGCGTTGTTTTGGAAAGCCTCAAAAAAGCTGAGACTAGCCCGTAGGTCCTGAAGTGCGAACCAGCGTTCTTGCGTGTCTTCCGTTTCTTCCATGTAGTCAAAGGCGTCGGGGTCCAGCAAGCTAAGCTGGTCTTCTTCCTGCAATAGGTGTTCGAGATTCTGACGGATATCATTCCATGAGGAACGGATTTCGTCTACCAGGCGCAGGGCTATGTTGTAGGAAGCTTCCTTCTGTTGCCCACGGCGCTGGTCACGGCTAGCTACGAATTGCTCCCGCAGAGAATATATAGAGTACCAGTAAGCCGGTCAGGTTAAGAGCTGGGCCCAGGATGCCGCCAATGGTGTCCCCGACGTGGGCTGTGTGCTCATCAAACACCACAAGACCGCCAGTTCGGGTAACAACAAAGAGTGTAATTAGGGAGAAGATGCTACCCGTCCATAAGACCTGAGCAGCTTTTTTCTTGTTGTTCATTCTTTCAACTCAGTAATAGAAAAATCTTTTGGGCAATCACTTAAGCATAGTAATGCTAGTAGGGTGGTGCCTACAGTAAATCGGTAATGCGCACGACGAGACGCAAGTATGCGTCCCTTATGCGGCGTAGCCCTCGGGCGTGAGGCGAATCAGGCTCAGGGCGGCCAGGGTGGCCAGCAGGGGCTCCACCTTGTCGGCTTTGAGGCGCTTGAAGCGGGCGGCGACCTGGGCGGCGGTCAGGGGCTGGCCGGCCTGCTGGAGGGCGTCGCGCAGGGTCTGCATCTGCTGGGCCAGCTCGGTGGGGAAGGGTGCCTCACCCCCCGTCCCCCTCTCCGGAAGAGAGGGGGAGCCAGCCGACTTCCCTTTTGCGGGCTTGGCGGCCTGCTCGGCCAGGGCGATGCTGGTTTGCACGGTGTCGGGGGCCTGGTAGGCGGGGCGCAGGTAGCGGACGGTGCCGGCGGCTTCCTCGGCGGCGCGCTCGTGGTTGAGGCGGACCAGGCGGGTGAGGATATCGGCGTCGGGCAGGGCGGGGGGCCAGCCGTAGGCTTCGGCCACGGCCGCGTCGAGCTGCTGGTGCAGGCTGAGGACCACGGAGGCCAGGCCCTGCTGGTTCACGGTCTGGTCTTTGGCCGACAAGGGCTGGGCGGCGCGCAGCTTCTCCACCACGGTGTAGAGGTCGGTGAGGGTGAGGCCGGGGTGCTGGGTTTGCTGGCGCTTGCGGTGGGCGTCGAGCTGCTCGGCCAGCTCCCGGATGCGGGCCTGCTGCGCGGGCGTGGCGGCGGGGAAGGGGAACGGGTCGAAGCAGCGGGTTTTGTTGTAGATGAGGTCATTCCCGACGCCCATTCTTCCTCCAGTAGCAGCAGCCCAAACTGTATGAAAACGGCTCATCAATACGCCCAAATAGTAAGCATCGTCTAGTGCAACGACTACTAGCCGATTGTCAGGTAATACCTGCCCATCAATAAATTGAAAGAACCGGTGCTTTGATGTTTCAATAGTTGCTATGTATCGTTGAAGCCCAGCTAATGCAGCCCTAAGGTCGTCCCTCGTTCTTCCGTGAAGCCACCAATTTGCTTTAACACGAGGCTCCTTGCTTAGGTCACGCTCGGGTTTTACTCTCTCTAAAATATGCTGGAAAACCGAAGGGTGTTTCTCTAATGCTTCTCCTTCATTTAATCCGAAGAAGTCTATAACTAATGCACCTCTAGAATTACCAGCTAAATCACGGCCGTTTAAGTAGGGTCGGATTACACTGTCTGTATGGGCATTTTGAAATGCTGCTGCTTCCTCTTTCGTTAGAATGAAGCCAGCGCCATACAACTGGACACCTCTATTAGATAAACCATCATTGCTTTTCAACGCATTAGCACTATCCAGTGCAGCACCAATCGACAAGTCAGAAAGAATCAAGCCTTTCTGTTCCTCAAAAGTCACTTCCGCCGCTTCGTCGCCTTCCGCTACGGATTCCGTTTTCAGAATCCAGAGCTGGCCGGGCGCGGCTACGGTGAGGGTGCGTTCGGCTACCGTCATGGCGATGCGCACGGCGGCTCCTTCGGCGGCATCGACCCAGGGGTGGTCGGGAATGGCGAAGGTGAGGGTGAGCGGGGCCGGGTCGCCTTCCAGGAAGGGCTGCATCACGCGGCGGTTGAAGGTTTGCTTGAGGCTGTTGGTGGTGATGAAGCCGAACCGCTCGGCGGGGCCGCGCTGCACGGCGGCCGCGGCGTTGTACCACCAGTACATCACCAAATCGGCCGAGTCGGGCACCTTGCCCTTGTAGGCTTTGCGCAGGGCTTCGGTGTAGCCGTCACCGAGGGCGTCGCGCATGCGGGCCGGCCCCACAAACGGCGGGTTGCCCACGATGAAATCAGCTTCGGGCCACTCGGCGGGGCGGGGGTTGGGGTAGTCGAGCACGGGGGTGCGGGCGGTTTCGTCGGGCACGGGCTGGCCGGTGGCGGGGTGCAGGCGGGTAGTGCCGTCCCAGCGCGTAACGGGCTGGCCGTGGGCGTCGAGGCGGGGCGTGGGCGGGTCGTGGCGCAGGGCGGCGTCCTGCTGGCGGATGTTCTGGTACTCGTCGAGCAGGGGCTCGGAGAGCTGGGTGATGCCGTGGGTGCGCAGGTGCCATTGCAGGTAGCCGATGCGCAGCACCACGTCGGCAATGGCCGCCGCGCGCGGGTTCAGCTCCAGGCCCAGCAGCTGCCGGGGCGAGACGGTGGTGCCCCCGCCCAGGTCGAGCAGGCCGGTGTGGCCGAAGGCGTTGATGGCGGCCAATACCTCGCCCTCCAGGCGCTTGAGGTGCTCCAGCGTGACGTAGAGGAAGTTGCCGGAGCCGCAGGCGGGGTCGAGGATGCGCAGCCCGGTGAGGCGGGTGAGGAAGCGCACCAGCTCCTGGCGGGCTTCCCGGGGCTGGCCTTCGTCGAGGCGGCGGGCGCTGGCGGCCTGGGCGGCCGTCCACTCCCGGCGCAGGGGTTCGAGCACGGTGGGCAGCACCAGGCGCTCCACGTAGCGGCGCGGGGTGTAGTGGGCGCCCAGGCTGTGCCGCTCCCGGGGGTCGAGGGCGCGCTCCAGCAGGGTGCCGAAGATGGCGGGCTCCACCTCGGTCCAGTCGGCTTCGGCGGCTTTGAGCAGCAGGGCCATCTGGTCGGGGGTGAGGGGCAGGGCGGTGGCGTCGTGGAAGAGCTTGCCGTTGAAGCGCCGCAGCCGGGCCTTGAGGTCGGGGGAGAAGCCGCCGGTATCCATCGTATGCCAGAGGCCGCTCAGGGCATCGGGCAGAAACTCGCGCATCTCGGGGGTGGAGTAGGTGCGCAGCATACCCGTGAAGCTCGTCTTGGGAATCAGCCCCACGTCCTCGGAGAACATCGTGAACAGGCAGCGCATCAGGAACTAGGCCACCACCTCGGGCGCGTGCCCGGCCCGCTCGAGCTGGGCACTCACGCCGGCCAGGTAGCCGGCCAGCTCCCGCGTGACGCGGGCGGCGCGGCGGCTGGGGTCCAGCTCCCGGGGCTCCAGCCAGATGCCGCGCAGCAGGGCGCGGGTGCCCTCGTCGGCCAGGGCCGAAAGCGGCAGGCGGAAGCGGGCCTGGTCGGGGAAGGGCACGAAGGAGTCGCCGACCCCGGCGAAGTTCGAGTACACGTCGAGGCAGTAGCCCACGTCCACGACCAGCACAAACAGGGGCCGGGGCTCGTCGGCGGGCAGGGCGCGCACGTAGCCCAGGGCCTGCTGGCGGGCGGCCTGCATCATCTGCTCCCACTTCACGCTGCCGCGCAGGGCGTGGCCCTTGCGGCGCTTTTCGGCGGGGAGGCCCAGCTCGGCGCGGTCGGCCTGCTGGGCTTTCTGCTGGGCGTCGGCCGAGTCGGTGCCCTGCTTGGTTTCCAGGATAAAGCAGCCGCGCTTATACAGGTCGATGCGGCCGGTGCTCTTCTTGGCCCCGTCCTGGAACTGCACGGCGCGCTCCAGCACGTACTGGTCCTGGGCGGGGGAGTCGGTGGTGGGGTCGGGGCGGGGTACGCCGAGCAGGTCGCAGAGGTCTTGCAGAAACAGGCCGTAGTTGGCCCGCTCGGCGCCGCCGGATTTCTGCCAGCGGGCTTCGAAGTCGGAGTAAGTCAAGGGGGAAGTAGCTAGGATAGATAGTTAGCGGTGGGGAAGATAAGCAGCCGGGACGGTACGGAGCCCAGAAAAGACGGCGGGCCGGCCTCGGCTTGGCGCGAAGCTGCTACCTTGTTGCCGTTTCGCCCCTCCATACCACCTGCCGATGAACCGCTACCCACTTGCCCGGCTGGCCCTGGCCGTTGTCCTCGCCCCGGCCCTGGGCGCCTGCTTCTCCAACGCCCCCGACGAGGCCGACCAGGAAACGCACACCACCATCGAGGCCGGCAACAAGCACGGGGCCGTGGTGGTCGACAGCGACGGGGAAATCGTCATTACGGGCGACAAAACCGTGCAGACCCGGGCCTGTACCGGGCAGGACGTGCAGGTGGTGGGCAACGCCAACCAAGCCACCTTCACCGGCCGCTGCGGGGAGGCCACCGTCATGGGCGCCGACAACCGGGTGAGCCTGGAAAACGTGACTTCCATCAGCCTGATTGGCAGCAACAACACCGTGACCTGGCGCGGCACCAAGCCGGAAATCAGCAACGTGGGCACCGGTAACCGTATCCTTAAGGCCGAATAGCCGGTAGACGGGCTGTTCCTTTCTGCTTTCCACCCTTTAGTCGCCATCCTCCTCTTTCCCCATGATTATTTACGGAACCAAGGCCACGCTGCGGCGCACCGAGGCCGCCCCCGGCCTGACCTGCCCCGCCTGCTCCACCACCGACCAGATGTGGCTGAACGTGTTCAGCCGCTACGCCCACGTGTACTGGGTACCTCTGTTCCCGTTTAGCAAGCCCGCCGTGGCCCACTGCGCGCACTGCAAGGGGACCTGGGCCGAAAAGGAGCTGCCCGCCGAAGCCGCCGAGCTCAAGCAGGCCGCCGAGCTGCTGCGCCAGCACACCACGGCGCCCTGGTGGCAGTGGTCGGGCCTGGTGGTGCTGGCCCTGGGCCTGGTGGTAGCCCTGGTGGCCGGCCGCCGCCACGACCAGGACAGCGCCACGTTCCTGGCCGCGCCCCGGGCCGGCGACGTCTACACCGTCCACGACAGCGACACGGCCCGGCGCTACTCCCTGCTGAAGGTGGTGGCCGCCCACGGCAACACCGTGGAGCTGGTGGCCAACAACTACGACATCGACGACCGGCACCCACTCGAGGAGCTCAACCAAACCGACAAGTACAGCAAGGAGCCCTTCACCCTCACCCAGCTCGACCTGACCATCATGCGCAACAAGGGCCAGCTCACCGACGTGGACCGCCCGGAGCAGGAGTAAAGGCACGAGCCGCTAGGTCCGCGTCGGCGTGGTTTGTGGAGGCCGTAGCGTACCTTCGTGACCCGTATCTACCACCACGCCCACGATGAACAACGTACTACGCCTCGCGCTGGCCGCCGGGGCCCTGGCAGTTGCCCGCCCGGCGCTGGCCCAGACGCCCGGCACCTGGGGCAACTGGTACATCGGCACGGTGGTGCTGCCGGGCAGCGTGGAAAAGAAGTGGGGCGGCTACGTGGAAGTGCAGGCCCGCAGCAACGGCCTGCTGCGGCAGTACTTCTACAACGAGCTCAAGGGGGGCCTGAGCTACGACCTCGACAAGAACTTCACGGTGCTGGTCGGGGCCGGGCGCTACAGCACCTTCGATGAGCCCGGGCCCGTGAACGTGGAAAAGCGGGTGTGGCAGCAGCTGGTGCTCCACCAGTTTATGAGCCGGCTCAAGCTTGAGCACCGCTACCGGGTGGAGCAGCGCTGGCTGACCTACAAGGCCGAGGACAGCACCGCGTTTCGGCAGCGCCTGCGCTACCGGCTCAACGCCTTTCTGCCCCTGAACCACACCACCATCACCGACCATACCGTGTTCGTGTCGGTCTACGACGAAATCTTTCTCAACCCCAAGGGGCCGGTGTTTGAGCGCAACCGCGTGTACGCCGGCCTAGGCTACCAGCTCAACAGCCGCCTGAACGTGCAGCTCGGCTGGGTGCGCCAGGCCAGCTACGCCCAGCCCCGCCTCAAGCAGGGCCAGCTGGTGCCGCTGGGTACTTCCGCCAAAAACAACGTGGTGCTGGCCCTGACTTACCGGCTGGCCCACCGTCACGCCACCCCGCGGCCCGAAACCATGCCCGCCCACCAGGACTAGGCATCAGCTGGCAGGGCGGCCGGCGCCGTGGGCAGCACCCGCACCACGTCGCCCAGGCGCAGCACGCCGCCCCGCAGGATGCGGGCCGTCAGGCCGCCGTGCCCGCGCATGGCGTTGTAGCCGCCGGGGCCCAGCTCTTCCTCCATGCGGGAGCAGGGGTGGCACTCCCCGGTTATTTCCAGCACCACCTCGTCGCCGACCTGGACCTGCCGGTTTTTCAGCGCCAGCAGGTTCAGTCCGCTCACCACCAGATTGCGCCGCAGCCGGCCCGGGTCCAGGGCTTCCGGCAGACCCAGAAACCCGGCCACGGCCGTCAGGTGCTCGTGCTGCAAGAGGGTTACCTGCCGCTTGCCGCCGGCCTTCACCCGGGCATGGTCGCCGGCCAGGTGGCGGTCGGTTTCGGCCGTGGCCTCGGGCACGGCCAGCAGGGGCTCCCGCCGGGCGGGGCGCAGGCCAATCCACTCCAGGCGGCCGGTTTGGGGCAGGGTGGCGAGCATCTGCGCAATCTTGGACTTATCGTCGCCGAAGAAGGGGAAGGGCATGGGCGGGCAGGATCGGGGGCAGCCGGAGTCAGCTGCCCTAGGGCGTACTGCGGCGGGGGCGGCGTGGTTACGGGCGCGCCGCAAGCGAAGGGGGCGGAGCAACAGAAAAAATAGACAATACGTCCCGGGTTTTTGAGTAACTATACCCCTTCATTGCTCATCCATCCTTCTCTTACCCACGATTCTATGCTTAAACCCTTACTCATCACGCGTTGGATTCTACTGCTTATCGGCCTGCTGGGAGCCTCGAATCTGTACGCTACCCACATTCAGGCCGGGGAAATCTCCTACCAGAGCCTGGGTGCCAACCGCTACAAAGTGCTGTTTCGGGTGTACCGCGACTGTGGGGGCGCCATGTTTCCCGCCTCGGTCGACCTGGAGTACCGGACCACCGGCTGCACGGGCGTGCCCTGGCCCCGGGCGGCGATGACGCTGGTGCCGGGCTCCCAGCGCATCGGCAACAACTACTGCGCCACCATTGGGTCGCCCTGCGGCGTTGGGCGGCCCACCAATTACGAAACCGGGGAGTTTACCACCACCGTGACCCTGGCCCCGGGGCAGTGGACGCTCAGCGTGTTTCTGAATGCCCGGCCGGATGTGGGCAACATCGTAACCGGCACCGGCAACTTCTATACCGAAGCCACTCTCGACACCCGCACCGTGGCCACGAACTCGTCCCCCGTGTTCAGCAGCAACTCCCAGGTGGTATCGTTCGTGGGCTGGCGGCTGCCGACCAGCTTCAGCGAAATGGCCCTGGACCCCGACGGCGACTCGCTGACCTACGAACTGGTGGCACCCCTGGAAAGCTGCGGCACGGCCGTGCAGTACGCGGTGGCCCCCCAGCAGCTCGTGCCCGACCCCAGCGCCCCGGGCTGCTTCGTCAACCTGCCGTCCCTGGTGTATTCGCCCGGGTTTCCCATGCCCTCCTACGGCATCACCGGTGCCTGCCCGCTCCGCCAGGCCCAGCCCTACTTCTCCCTCGACCCGGCCAGCGGCTCGATTGCCATGGTGCCGGCCCTGTACGATCCGGCCGTCAATAGCGCCCTCAACAAGAACGTGGTGGCCGTGAAAGTGTCGGAGTACCGCTACCGCCAGAACCCCGGCGGGAGCCGCACGGCCGTGCTAGTCGGCACCCTGCGCCGCGACATGCTGTTTACCGTCGTGGACTGCGGCAACAATCAGAACCCGCTGCCCAGCCCCGTGCTGGTGAATGGGAGCAGCGCCCCCCAGGCCGCCACGACGCCCATTGCCGTGGTGCCCGGCCAGCTCGTGACCGTGCGCCTGGCCGGCGCCGACCCCAACGCCACCCAGCTGCTGACCATGACCAGCAACGTGGAGCAGGTGCTGCCCAACTCCGAGCTGACCATCACGGGGCCGTCCGCGCACCCCACCGCGCAGATTGACTGGATTCCGCCCCTGACCCTGGCTCCAGGCCTCTACTACTGCACCGTGACCACCACCGACGACGCCTGCCCCATCAAGGGCGTGCAGACCCAGACCCTGACTTTCCGCGTCGGCAACCGGGCCCGGGCCACCGCCCCGGCCCGGCAGCTGACGACCCTGGCGGCCACGCCCACGCCGTTTCAGAGCCAGGTGCGTTTCACGCTCAGTAAGCCCGGCGTGCAGACCGTGCTGGTTTTCGACCACCTGGGTCGGCAGGTAGCTACGCTCCAAAGCCAGCCTTCGGGAGAAGTGCAGTGGCACCCCGCCGCCGGGCAGCCCGCCGGCCTCTACCTGGCCCGCACCGCCGATGGCCGGCAGGTGGCCCGCCTGCTGCGCACGGCAGGCGAGTAGGCGCTTAGGTATTCCACCAAAAAAGCCGCGGCCAGCCAGCCGCGGCTTTTTTTGGTGGGTTGGGGCTGGTGCCAGCCGGCCGGTTCTACTCACTGATCAGGCGGGCCACGAAGAAGGCGGCGGCGGCGGCCAGGGCGCCCACGCCGGCCATTTTCACGGCTCCCCACACCGGGGGCTGCCCGGTCATGCGGCTTTTCAGGTAGCCAAACAGCAGCAGGCAGACCAGCGTTATCACCGCCGACCACAGCAGGCCCTGGGCCGGGGTGCTGGTGAAAAAGTAGGCGCTCAGCGGAATCAGGCCGCCCAAGGCGTAGGCCAGGCTGATGGTGGCGGCACTCTTGGGCGCCTGCCGGGGGTCGGGCTTTTCCAGGCCCAGCTCGTACTTCATCATAAACCGCACCCACTGCTCGGGGTCGGCGGTGAGCTCCTGCACGGCCAGTTCCCGGGTCTTTTCCGACAGCCCGATTTCGGCCAGCAGGTCGCGCACCTCGGCCCGCTCCACCTCCGGCACCTCCCGCACTTCGCGGTGCTCCCGGGCCAGCTCGGCGTCGTAGTGCTCTACCTCGGTGCGCCCGGCCAGGTAGCCGCCCAGTCCCATGGCAATGGAGCCGGCCACGATTTCGGCCAGCCCCGCCGTAATGACCAGCGCCGACGACTGCACGGCTCCGCTCAGGCCCGCGGCCAGGGCGAAGGGTACGGTCAGCCCGTCGGAAAGGCCGATGACGATATCCTGGAGCATGGCCGAGCTGGTCAGGTGGTCCTCGGCGTGGGGATGGTGGTGCGGGTGCATGAACGGGGAGAAGTTATGAAGAGAAGAAAAGTGCTTGGTAGTCCCCTACGCAGATTCTGACCCGAGGGTAAGCTCCGGGGGCGGCGCGGACCCGGGACCGGGGTAGGGCCGCCGAAAGCTGGGGCTGAGGATGGCCGGGTCGCTGAAAAATGCCAACCTGAACCGTTTTCGTGCGTAAAGCAGGCAGCGAAACGCCTGGCGCTTCGTCTCTTCCGCCCCATCCAGCTTCCAACCTCATGGCTACCAAAGACACCACCAAAAAACCTTCCGCCAAAGCCGCCGCGCCCGCCAAAGCGGCCCAGGCCCCTTCGGCCAACGGCACCGCCCGCGTGAGCGTGCAGCCCATCCTGAATCAGCAGGTAAATGCCCCCGCGGCCCTGCAGAAATACGGCACCGTGTCGCAGCGCCTGCCCATCGGCCTGTCGGAGAGCGTACGCCAAGACAGCGTGACGATGCTCAACCAGTTGCTGGCCGACACCATCACCCTGCGTGACCTCTACAAAAAGCACCACTGGCAGGTCGTGGGCCCCACGTTCTACCAGCTGCACCTGCTCTACGACAAGCACTATGAAGAGCAGAGCACCCTAGTCGATACCATTGCCGAGCGGATCCAGATTCTGGGCGGCGTGGCCATTGCCATGGCTGCCGACGTGGCGGAGCTGACCACCATTCCACGTCCGCCCAAGGACCGCGAAGAAGCGCCGGTCCAGGTGTCGCGCCTGCTCGAAGCCCACCAAATCATGCTCAAGAACTGCCACGAATTTGCCAAGCGCGCCGATGACAGCGGCGACGACGGTACCAACGACTTGGTGGTCAGTGACGTGATGCGCACCAACGAGCTGCAAGTGTGGTTTGTGTCCGAGCACGTGGTCGATACGCCCCTGACCCGCGCCCAGTAGCAGCGCCTGCTTGCGGCTATTCCCAGCTAAAGCAAAAAAGCCCGGTATCGACAGATGCCGGGCTTTTTTGTGGGCTGTAGGCTACGAATGATGGGGTGTGCCCTGGTGGCGGGTGTGCCGGGCCTCGACCTTCTCCTGGTGGTTTTCTTCGGCTTCCTCCACCGTGTGGGTCTTGCCCAGGTCATTCTCCTTCTTGGCTTTCTCGGCCAGCAGGCAGAAATACTCGTGGAGCAGGTTGATTTCGTTTTCCGAGAAGTCCTGGGCGTTGATCAGGCGGTTGCTGGCGCCTTTCGTCACGGCCAGCAGCTCGTTGAGCTTGAGGTGGAGCACCAGGGAATCCTTGTTTTGGGCCCGCTGGATAAGAAATACCATCAAAAAGGTGATGATGGTGGTGCTGGTGTTGATGACCAGCTGCCAGGTTTCGGAGTAGTGGAAAATCGGACCCGTCAGGGCCCAGAGCAGCACCAGCCCCAAGGCCACGCAGAAAGCCAGCGTCGTGCCCGAAAACTTGGTGATAAACTCAGCCAGATGGGCAAAAAAGGCGGCCGTTTTACTAGTGGGCTTGCCCAGCACTTCCTTGACATGATCCATAGGGCGGGAAAGACAAAAGGGGAAATAGTGAAATTAAAATACTTAAAATCGACGGCTTT
The DNA here is from genome assembly GCF_004167665.1 of Hymenobacter persicinus. Lineage (GTDB taxonomy): Bacteria > Bacteroidota > Bacteroidia > Cytophagales > Hymenobacteraceae > Hymenobacter > Hymenobacter persicinus. The sequence continues at coordinate 119,374 of NZ_SEWE01000008.1, forward strand.
TCAGCGGCCGGGCAGGTTGTCCGCCCCAAGTTGAGCGAGGGTGCATGAGAAAACGGTGAACCAGCCCGCTAGCCGGGAAAGGGTGGTCACGACGCAGGGTCTCAGAAACTGCCAGGTTAGTTACATCCTCGACTAAAGCCAGATGGCCGTTGCTGCCACTCTTTCCCGTGCCTTACCTACTCCGGCCGGCCAGTCGGGACGGTGGCGGCCGGGCTATAGCCTAAGGCTATTGTCAGTCTTGCGGGGTGGCTCTACGTTTGCCGCAGCTGCAGACGAAGCCCGGGCAAACAGCAGCGGGCGGGTAGCTGCGGCACCCTATCGAGTGAAAAAAGTAAACACCAAAATCACCCTCAACAAGCAGACGCTGGCTAGCTTAGACCAGCAGCAGATGGCCACCGCCAAGGGTGGATTCACGTATTCGTTGTCGCTGGGAATAGCGTGTCGCTACTCCGAACAGGTGGAGCAAGCAACGACCGGTGCCGTCAAGATTGATCATGCCAGTGAGTGCATCTTAAGCTAGGTTGTCTGGTGGCTGTTTAGAAGTCCAGGTTTCCCCCGACAGGGCTCACCACGAAGTAGGCACTTGCCTACTTCGTGGTGAGCCCTGTCGGGGGATTCAAGGCGAAAACAAACCCTGCGAGAAAAGCGGAGCGGGCCTGGTGGAGCGCTGGAAGGCGAAAATTGGCTTAAAGCCCCGAAAACAGCGAAAATTTATTTTTCGGCTTTGCTCCTGAGTATTAGCCGCTCAGCCCTCGCAGGCTGATTGAGGAGCGCCTTTTTCCAAGAAAAATCGTCTTTGCGCTTGCGCTGCTTGGCTTAACCGGCTACTTTTGTCCCCACTTCACCGCCTCAGTGAAGTCAGGGGCTGAAACGCTGCCGCTGGAAGTACCGCTTAGCTTACCCAACCGCGCACGTGGTGAAACTGGTAGACACGCCATCTTGAGGGGGTGGTGCCTTCGGGTGTGGGAGTTCGAATCTCCCCGCGCGCACACTAAGAAAACCCTGCTTCAGCTTGCTGAGGCAGGGTTTTCTGCTTTTACGGCCGTCGGGTGCGTCGGCTAGCTGGCCCGCTCAAACGGGTTGGCGGGCACGACCAGCACCACCCGCTCGCGCTCCACCACCACCTGGCCGGCCACGGCACCCTTGCGCTTGCGCACAAACTTCTTGGGCGTGACGATAACGGGGCAGAGCGAGTCGTTTTTGCGGCGCGAGTACCAGGCCGCCAGCTGGGCCGCCCGCTCCACCACGGGCTCCGGTACGGTTTGTCCGGGCTTGTGCTTGATGACCACGTGGGAGCCGGTCACGTCCTTGGCGTGCAGCCAGAGGTCGTCTTTGTGGGCGTAGCGCTGGGTGAGCAGGTCGTTGTTCTGAGCATTACGCCCCACCAGAATGGTGAAGCCCGCGTCGGTAAACACCTTGAAGGGCAGCTCGGCGGCTTCCTGGGCTTTGGTGGCGGGCAGCAGATCGTGCTCTTTGCGCCAGGCCCGCAGGGCGCGCAGCTCGGTGATGCCGGCCAATTCCTCCAGGCGTTCCAGGCACCAGAAGGCCTCGGCTTCGCGCCGCTCACTGCGCTCGAGCAGCTCCTTGGTTTCGATCTGCTGATTCTTGGCCTTGCGGTACAGGTTCTGGGCCGTGCGCTGGGGCGTCTCGGTGGGCTTGAGCTTGATGACGCGGGGCTGGTCGTGCTGATAGAAGTCGAGTACCTCCACGGAAGCCGCCCCGGCCGGAATCTGGCTCAGGTTGGCCATAATCAAGTCCGCCGTCTGGCGGTAGCCCACGGTGTGCTCCAGGGCATGCAAGCGGGTGCGGGCGTGGGCGGCGCTGGTGGTGGCCTCGTCGGCGCGCTTTTCCAGCTGCTGGCGCACTTGGCGCAGCTCGGTTTCGTAAGCCCGGCGGCCCAGCGTGAGGCGCACAAACAGGCGCAGGGCGGCAATCGGGTCGGGCGGCAGGGTCTGCTCAATTTCGCCCACCGGTAGCAGCGTCAGCCGGGTCTTGCCCTCGATGGCCGTTAGGTAGAAGTGGGCCGGGTTTTCCAGCTCCGCCACCACGTCGTGCACCATCTGATGGCGCGTGGCCTCGTCGGCCTGGTCGTAGCCGTGGGCGCGCAGGTAGCGCGGGGGCACGTCGCCCAGGGCCGGGAATGCCCGTAGCGGGTTGGCGGAGTCAGGAGGTGGCGCGGTGGGGGCGGGGGCTAGGTCGGCGTCGGCAGTGTAGCGCTGGTGAAACAGCTGGGCGGGCGCGTCCGGGCCGGGACGGAAGATGACGTTGGGGCGGGGGCCGTAGAGCTTGAAGAGCAAGGTTGCGTCGCCCTGGAAGTGCAGCTGCAGCACCCGGTCGTGCAGAAATACGCTGGCCCGCATCACTACTTTGCCCAGCAGGTCGGGCAGCAAGTCCACGGAATTGGCCCGGGCCCGGTTGAAGGTTTCGGGCAAGGCCAGCAGCGGAAACGCGGCCGAGAGCTGGGCCTTGAGCCAGAATTCCTGCTCGTCCTTCACCAGCCCGACGACCAGCTCATCCTTTTCCTGGGAAAAGCACGCCGCCACCCGAAAGCCGGCCAGGGCCTTGGACAGGGCTGGGGCCAGCTGGCGCAGGAAATAATAGTTGTTGTGCACGTAGGTAGGGCGCCGACGATGTTAGGTTGGGTCTTCCAGCTTCAACAGTTTCACCAGCAGCGGCCGGGATTGGCGCACTTCCAGCCAGAAAGGCACGGTAAACAAGAGCAATCCTATTGCAAACATCCCAAACGGGGCGAGCAAATCGGAATCAAAGTATCCACTGTCCAGAAGCTTTAAGGACAGAGGAAGGTTATCCAAACTCAGTAGCCCTACTATACACAACCAGATAAGGTTGACTAGCAATACAAAAGGGTGCAGGCGGTGCTGGATTATAACCCAGCAGCCCTGCTCATCTGGCGTGGGCTCTACTGTACCCTTGATCTGGGGTAGCCAAGAATTACGGTAGCCAATAACGCGCTGGATACGGAAACCATGAACATCAGCATCCCCACTGAAGGAAGCCGATGCCCTGGATTCAAGCAGTCCCTGCCACGTAGCCTTTGGAGCTAGGCTTCCCTGTAGTCGTTGACAGACTTCTTTAGGTGAGAAGGGAGAGTAAAACTGCTCCGTGATAGAAGGAAAAAAACGCATTATCTACACTTCTACCCGCAGCCCGTCATACGCCAAGCGGATGAAGTCGGGCAGAGTGGCTTCCACTTCCCGGTGCTTGCCGAGCTGGTGGCCGATGTGGGTGATGTAGGCTTGCTGCGGCGCTAAGTCGGTCAGGATATCCACCGCTTCCGACAAACTGAAGTGGGAAATATGCTGCTCGTGGCGCAGGGCGTTGAGCACCACCACGTCCGAGCCCCGCACCAGCTCCAGGGATTCCGGCGAGAGAAAATTGGCGTCGGTGATGTAGGTGAAATTTTCGATGCGGAAGCCCAGCACGGGCAGCTTGTAGTGCAGGGCCCGGATGGGCTGCACCCGCACGCCTTCCACCTCAAACACGTCGGTGTCGCTTAGAATCGGCATGGTCTGCACCTTGGGCACGCCGGGATACTTGTGCTCGGCGAAGATGTAGGCGTACTCGCGCCGGAGCTGGTCGAGCACCCGGGGCTCGGCGTACACGGGCATGTCCTGCTGCTGGCGGAAGTTGTAGGCCCGAATGTCGTCAAGGCCGGCCGTGTGGTCTTTGTGCTCGTGGGTGAATATCAGCGCATCGAGGTGGTCGATCCGCTCGCGCAGCACCTGCTGACGAAAGTCGGGGCCGGAGTCGATAATGATGCTTTTACCCTGCACCTGCACGTGCACCGACACCCGCAGCCGCTTGTCGCGGTAGTCCAAGGACCGGCACACCGGGCAATAGCAGCCAATCATCGGCACGCCCTGCGACGTGCCGGTGCCGAGGAAGGTTATTTGCATAAGTAGTTGTTAGTTATTCGTTGTCAGTTGGTGGTCAGGCGCTAATCGCCAAATAGAACGACCTAACAACTGACAACGAATAACTGACACCTAAATCCTAGCCCACGTACTGCTTCACCACGCGCACCAGCGCGTCAAAATCGAGGGGCTTGGGCAGATAGTCGGTTACGCCGGCCTCGCGGAACTGCTCCATGGAGTAGTTGTTGGCGTTGCCGGTGATGGCAATGATGGGAATGGCGGCGATGCGCGGGTCCGCGTTGCGGCGGATTTCGCGGGTGCACTCCATGCCGTCCTTCACCGGAATGTTGATGTCCATCAGCACGCAGTCGATGGGCTGGCTCTCGACCTGCTTGATCACCTCGCCCCCGTTTTTGGCCGATACAATGCGGTATTGTTGGAGCTCCAGGATCTTCTTGGTCAGGTTCAGAATCACGGAGCTGTCCTCGGCAATCAGAATTGTTTTAGCGTCGGCCATGGGATGGAAAGTTTGTGGGGTCAGAGTGAGGTGAGAGGACGGAAAGGACCAGGCGGCAGGGGTCAGCTCGCACTGGTTACGGTTGGATATACGGCCGTGAATTGTGCAAAGTAACGCAGCAGGTCCTGAAAGTTAGCTTCTGCGGCGTGGGTATGGCCTTTTTTGAGGTCATGCTCCAGCTGTTTGGCGCATTCGGCCAGCAGATTAATGCCTAAGGTAAAGCCGGTTCCCTTGAGTTGGTGCAAATGTGGTAAAATCTGTTCGTACTGGCCGGCCGCTACCAGGATTTTGGCCTCCTCGAGCAGCTGCCCGGCCTCGTGCTCGAAGTCGGCGTAGAGCTGGGCCGCAAACTCGGCTCCGCCCAACTGCCGCAACTGGTCCAGGATTTCGGGGTCGATAAGGCCTTCGGGCACCGCGGGCGCCTCCTCAGCGCCAGTGGTCGGCGGGGTCGCAGGCGGGGCCAGGGGTGGGGCGGCCGGCTCGGCCACCGCGTCGGGCTCGGTGCCGGGCGTGAGGTGCAGCACGGCCATGCGCTCGGTGGCCCCGGTCCAGCGCCGCAGCACCGTGTATAGGTCCTGAGACTTCACCGGCTTCGAGACGTAGTCGTCCATGCCCTGCTGCACAAACCGCTCGGCGTCTTCCTTCATTGAGTAGGCCGTCATGGCCACGATGGGCGGGCAGGCCCGGCCCAGGCGGCGCTTGATTTCGAGCATGGCCGTCACCCCGTCCATTTCGGGCATCTGGATGTCCATGAAAATCAGCTCGTACTGGGCATCGGGGGCCGTGGCCTTGCTGATGGCCTCGAATCCGTCGCCGGCCAGGTCAATCTGGCAGCCGAGCTTGTCGAGCAGGCGGGTGGCCACTTTCTGGTTGATGGGGTTGTCGTCGACGAGCAGCACCCGCGGGGCCGACTCGAAGCGGACCACCTCCAGGCTCCGCTCCCGCGAGGCCTGGCGCTCCTGCACGATTTCCTCGGCGTTGAAGGCCTGGCGGCAGCGCATCGTAAACCAGAAGGTGGAGCCGTCGCCCTCGTTGGAGAAAATCCCGATTTCGCCGCCCAGCAGTTCGGCCAGCTGCTTGCTGATGGCCAGGCCCAGCCCGGTGCCCCCACACGACTTGGTGGGCGTGGTGTCGAGCTGGGTGAAGTTGGTGAAGAGCAGCTTCTCGTTGGCGGCCGAAATGCCGATGCCCGAGTCCTGGACCGCAAAGCGCAGCACGTGCTCCACGCCGTCGGTGCTGACCGAGGACACGATGATGCTCACCGTGCCCTGGGCCGTAAACTTGATGGCGTTGGAGGTCAGGTTCGACAGAATCTGGAGCAGCCGGGTTTCGTCGGTGATGATGAAGCGCGGCGTATGGGGCGTAATGTGGTAGGTGAACTTGAGCTTTTTCTGGTTGGCGCGGTTGGCAAACAGCGAGTAGATCTTCTCCATCGTGTAGTGGAGGTCGATGCCCGTTTCGCTGAGCTGGAGCTTGCCAGCCTGGATTTTCGACAAGTCCAGGATGTCGTTCAGAATGGCCAGCAGCGCGTCGCTGGACTTGCGCAGCGTGTCCACGTAATCCTCCTGCTCCTCGCTCGACACGGTCTGGTGCAGCAGGTCAATCATGCCGATGATGCCGTTCATGGGCGTGCGCAGCTCGTGGCTCATGTTGGCCAAGAACTGCGTTTTGGCGTGCAGGGCGGCCTCGGCCTCGTCCTTGGCCCGGCGCAGGTCGTCCTGCATCTGCATCAGCTCGGTGATGTCGCGGGCAATGCCCTCGGTGCCGATAAGCTTGCCGTCCTCGTCGTAGAGGGCGCGGGCATTGACCAGCACGTTCACCGCGTGGCCGTCCTTGTGCACCAGCTTGGTTTCGAAGTTGCGGGCCGTGCCGTTGCCGACTTTAAGCTCATCGAGCAGGCGCGCCCGGTCTTCGGGGTGCTGGTAGTAGCTGGCAATCTGGTGGCCGATGACTTCTTCAGGCCGGTAGCCCACGATGTCGAGCACCGACGGGCTGATGAGCGTGAGCAGACCCTGGGCGTCGGAGCGGTAGTAAATGTCCTGAAACGACTCGAAAATGGCCCGGAACTTCTCTTCCTGGGCGGCCATTTCCAGCTGGGAGCGTTTTTTCTCGGTGATGTCGTGGGCCATGCCCGAAATTTCCTCGAACGAGCCGTCGTCGAGGTAAATCGGGTTTAGGTACACTTCCCGCCAGGTGTCCTGGCCGCGGGAGTCGCGCAGGCGCACCTCGAAGCGCTGGGGCTGGCCCTGGTAGGCGCGGCGGTAGTTTTCCACGAAGGCCTCGCGGGCGTCGTCCTCCATCATGCCCAGGTCGGCCTGCCAGAGGTTCACGTTCAGGGTCGGGTACACGCCGTTGCGGCGCAGGAAGTAAGCCGAGTAGTTGCGGTTGAACGAGGTGAGGCGGGAGTGGGTGTCCACGCTCCACATCAGGTGGGAGCCGCTCTCGAAGATGGCATTCAGGCGGGCGTTCTGCTTCTGAATCTGGACCTCGTTGCGCTTGCGCTCAATGGCCAGCGCCACCTGGTTCGAAATAAAGTGCAGAATCTCGATGTCGCCGGCGGCGTAGGCGTCGGCGCGGTGGTAGTCCTGCACCGTAATCACGCCGATAATCCGCTCCCCGATGCTCAGCGGGGAGCACAGCATCACCTCCGGCATCAGCCCATAGGCCGTGATGGTGCCGTTGGCAATGAGCTCCTCGAGCTCGGGCCGGAGCAGAAACTGGGGGCGCCCGGTGCGAATGATATACTCCGATACGCCCGAGGAAAACGGCCGCGACACCAGGCCCTGCTCGCCCTGGGTGTTCTGATCCACGAAGTAGGCAAACTGCAGCTGGGTGCGCTCGTCGTCGCAGAGGGCAATGAAGAAGTTGTTGGTTTCGATGATCTTGCTCAGCTCCCGGTGGATGGCCCCGTAGAGGGAGTGCAAATCCTTGGAGCTGATGGCCAGGTTGGCAATGCTGTAGTACACCTTCTGCAGACGCTCGGCCTTGATACGGTCGGTGATGTCGTGCAGAATGGCGCGGGTGCTCACCGGCTCGTCGTCCTGCCAGGAGCAGCTGATCGAGCCAATCAGGTGAACCGGCTTGCCGGTTTTGGTCAGAAATACCGTTTCGAGCTTGTTGACTTTCTCGCCCTTGTAGAGGTTGCGCAGCTGATAGAGCAGCTTGGCCTTGTAGTAGGGGTGCACCACGTCGCCCAGGGTCAGGTGGGGCAGGTCGTCGTCGTCGTAGCCGAGCTTTTCCTTCCACGCCTTGTTCACGAACAAAAAGCGGTTGTCGATGCTCAGGTTCTGAATCAGGTCGTGGGCGTTGTCGAGGAAGTCCTGGAGGCGGGTGCGGTTGTCGGTCAGGGCCCGGGCCGCAATGTGGCGGTCGGTGAAGTCGCGCCCCACCACCAGGATGCCGGTGATGGTGCCGTCCAGGTTGCGGGCAAACTCGGCGTGCCAGTTCACCACGCGCGCCTGCCCGGACTTGGTCAGCAGGGTCCGCTCGTAAAAATCATGAATCCGCTGCTTCTGAATGCCGCGCAGGTAGGCGGCCTGGAGGGCTTCCTGCTCGGCGGGCGGCGAAAACAGCTGGTAGTAATTCTGCCCCAGCACTTCCTCGCGGGTATAGCCGGTGTAATCGAGGAAAAAATCGTTCACATCCACTACGCGGCCCGTCAGATCGGTCTGCACGTAGCTCAGGTTGGTGCGGCTGAGCAGGTCGCGCAGCTGCTGCTGGCTGCGGTCGAGGAGCTGCTGCTGGGTGGCGGCCTCGTGGCGGCGGTAGCCCTTCGTGACGTCGCGCAGGGTGAGCAGCACCCGCACCGGGCCCCCGGGCGGAGCCACGCGGTGCAGGGTCAGCCAGGCATCGAGGGCCTGCTCATCCGGGCGCTGCCCGTACCACCAGCGCGCCGCCTTTTCCCCGGTTTGGGCCGTGGCCACAATGGTGTCGTGGAGCATGGCTTCGGAGGCCCAGTTTTCCTGGCGGGCGTCGGCGGGCGTGGCGGCAAAGCCCATCAGGCCCGCGCTTAGCAGCACGGCTCGGGTAGTGCCCAGCAGCTGCGGGGCCATGCGGTTGCAGTCGACGAGGGTGCCGTGCTCGTCGTAGAGCAGCATGGCGTCGTCGGCCTCGTCGAAGAGGACACGGTAAAAGTCCGCGGCGGAGGCCGGAGAAATTTCCGCTGAGGTGGCCGGAGGAACAGATCGAACAGGCATCAGGCAGGCTGGTAAGCTCGGCGTTAGACTCCCCGCAGGAAGGCACACAGATCGGGCGCGGGGTTTAACTTCTTAAATTTGTCAAAAATATCCCAGACCAACCGGCTTTTTCCCGCCTTGCCGCCCCAAGCGGCCCGCTCGCCCTTCCTTTTATGGCTTCCCTGCTCTTCACCGTTACCACCGATCTGAACTACGACCAGCGGATGCAGCGCATCTGCGGGAGCCTGGCCGGGCAGGGCTACGCGGTGCTGCTGGTGGGGCGGGAGTGGCCCGCTTCCCAGCCCCTCACGCCCCAGCCCTACGAGCAGCACCGGCTGCGCTGCTGGTTTGCCAAGGGCAAGCTGTTTTACCTCGAATTCAACCTGCGCCTGTTTCTGTATCTGCTCAGCCAGCGGGCCCGGGTCTGGTGCGCCATCGACTTGGACACGGCCCTGCCCGTGTGGCTGCGGGCCCGGCTGGCCGGGGCACCCTTCGTCTACGACGCCCACGAGCTGTTTACGGAGGTGCCCGAGGTGGTAGCCCGGCCCGGCATCCGGCGGCTGTGGCTGGCCATCGAACGATTCATCGTGCCCCGCACCACCCTGGCTTACACCGTGGGGCCGGCCCTGGCGCGGGTGTTTGAACAGCGTTACGGCCGGCCGTTTTCCGTGGTGCGCAACATCAGCCGGCTCACCGAAAACGAGCTGCCGACCCCGGCCGCCGCGCCGCCCGACGGCTACATTCTCTACCAGGGTGCCCTAAACGCCGGCCGGGGCCTCGAAGCCTTGCTCGACGCCATGCCCGCCGTGGCCGGCCGCCTCGTGATTTGCGGGGAAGGCGACCTATCGGCCGACCTGCGGGAGCGGGCCGCGGCGCTGGGGCTGCTGGCGGCGGGGAAGGTGGAGTTTCGCGGATTTGTGCTGCCCGCCGAGCTGCGCGACATAACCCGCCACGCCGCGGTGGGCATCATGCTGCTCGAAAACCAGGGCCTGAGCTACTACTATTCGCTGGCCAACAAGTTTTTCGACTACCTGCACGCCGGCATTCCCCAGCTTATCGTCGACTTCCCCGAATACCGCCTGCTCAATGACCTCTACGACGTGGCCGAAGTGGTGGAGCTGACGCCCGCCGCCATTGCCGGGGCCCTCAACCGCCTGCTCCGCGACGAGCCCAGCCGCTACCAGGAGCTGGCCCGCAACTGCCGCCGCGCCCGCCAAGAGCTCAACTGGCAGCACGAAGAGCGGCAGCTGCTGGCCCTCTACGCCGGGCTGCTGGCCCCGCAATCCATTCCCGCATGAACCTGAACCTCTTTGATCTGCCCGTTTCGGGCCCTACGCTGCTGGTCGTGGCCGGCCCCACGGCCGTGGGTAAAACCGCCCTCTGCGTGGAGCTGGCCCGGCACTACGGCACCGAAATCGTGTCGGCCGACTCCCGGCAGTTTTTTCGGGAGCTGAGCATCGGCACGGCCAAGCCCACGGCGGCCGAAATGCAGGGCGTGCCGCACCACTTCATCGACTCGCACAGCATTACGGAGGACTACAACGCCGGCCGCTTCGAAGTCGACTGCCTGGCGCGGCTCGGGGAGCTGTTTCAGCGCCACCCGCTCGTGATTCTGACCGGGGGCTCGGGCCTGTACCTGCAAGCCGTGACCGAGGGCCTCGACGACATGCCCCAGACGAGTCCGGCCGTGCGCGCGGCCCTGCAGCAGGAGCTGGCCGCGCACGGCCTGGCCCCGCTGGTGGCCGAGCTCGAGCGCCTCGACCCGGTCACCTACGGGCGCATCGACCGGCAAAACCACCAGCGGGTGGTGCGGGCTTTGGAGGTCACGCGCAGCACCGGGCAGCCGTTTTCCAGCTTCCACACCGCCAAAGCCGCGGCCGCCCGCCCGTTCAACGTCATCAAGGTGGCCCTGACCCGGGAGCGGGAAGAGCTGTATCAGCGCATCGACCAGCGGGTGGACTCCATGCTGGCCGCGGGGCTGCTCGAGGAGGTGAAAGCTTTGCTGCCTTACCGCCACCACAACGCCCTGCACACGGTGGGCTACCAGGAAATCTTCGACTACCTCGACGGGCTGCACGACTGGCCCGAGGCCGTGCGCCTGCTCAAGCGCAACACCCGGCACTACGCCAAGCGCCAGCTGACCTGGTTTCGGCGCGACCCGGCCTACCAGTGGGTGGAGCTGGGGAAATAACGGCCGCTACCAGGCCCGGCTGAGCTGCACCTGCCCGCCGGGCAGCACGGTGCCGCGGGTGTCGTTCTGCACCGACACTTTGGTGCCCAGCCGCCAGGTGCGGCTTGCACTCAGGGCGAAGTCCAGGGTGGCCGAGGCCAGGTAACCCGCGTGCAGGCCCCGCTCGTTCTGGGGCAGGTAGTAGAAGCGCTGGGTTTCGAAGTCGATGCCGGCCCGGGTGAAGCTCTGCTGGCGGCCGTAGCCCGCAAACCCGCCCCCGCCCAAACTGAATTCCACAACCTTGTTGGCCCCAAATGGCAGCCAGTACACTTCCTGCTCCGCATTCAGGGCCTGATACTGCTGCGG
>NZ_SEWE01000009.1 GCF_004167665.1 Hymenobacter persicinus
TGTAGTACACGGTGCGCACCTTGGTACGGGTGGCATCGTCGAGCTTCATCTTGGCGGCCATGTCGGCGGCAATCCGGTCGGCGCGGCTGTTGTAAGCCTCATCGGTGTACATGGCCGGCGTCGTGGTCGTGGTGGTCGTGGTGGTCGTTACGGCCCCGCCGTCGGTGGTTGTGGTATCAGTGGTTTTTTCCTGCGAGCAGGAAGCCATGGCCAGCGTGGCGGCGCAGGACAAAAACAGGAGGGAGGTTTTCATAATCCGGTGTGGTTGAGAGAGGAAATGTCCAAAAATCTATGATGGCGCATATACGGGGCGGTTTTGTCTGCGGTTACCTTTTAATCTTCGTTAAGCACAAAAAAGCCTTCCATTGTGCAATGGAAGGCTTTTTTGCAGAAGCTGGACGTTAGTGCCGGCCTGAGCCCGACCCTCCGGCCGGGTTAGGCGCGGCGTAGCTCAAACACGGTGATTTCGGGCAAAAAGCCCACCCGGCCCGGGTAACCGATAAAGCCCAGCCCCGTGTTGACGTACAAATGCTGCTTGCCCTGGGAATAGAGGCCCGCCCATTGCTTGTAGACGTACTGCACCGGGCTCCACTTAAAGCCCGGCAGGTTTACGCCAAACTGCATGCCGTGGGTGTGGCCCGAGAGCGTCAGGTCGATGTCGGAATACTCGAGCACCTGGGCTTCCCAGTGGGAGGGGTCGTGGCTGAGCAGGATCTTAAAGGACGCGTCGCCGCTGCCGGCGTGGGCCTGGGCCAGGTTGCCGTACTTGGGGAAGCGCATCTGGGCGCCCCAGTTCTGCACGCCCAGAATGGCAATTTTCTCGCCGCCCTGCTCCACTACGTGGCTTTCGTCGAGCATCAGCTTCCAGCCGATTTTGGCGTGGTTCTGCTTGAGCCGGTCGAGGTTGGCCTGCTTGGCCGAAGCCCCGCCCTGGGTGCTCCAGTCCACGTAGTCGGCGTAGTCGTGGTTGCCCAGAATCGAGTAGATCGGGTGCTTCGACTGAATTTTGGCCAGCGTTTCGATGTGGGGCTCTACCTCGGTGGCAATGTTGTTGACCAGGTCGCCGGTCATGAACACGAGGTCGGCGTTCTGCCGGTTGATCAGCGCCACGGCCCGCTCCAAGGGCTCGGGGTTGGCGTTGAAGGAGCCCGTGTGCAGGTCCGAAATCTGAAGCAGCTTGAAGCCGTCGAAGGCGGCGGGCAGGTTCGGAAACTTGAGTACCACCCGCTTCACCTGGTAGTCGGTGGCGCCTTTGGCCATACCCCAGAGCAGGGACGTGAACGGAATGGCGGCCGCTACCAAGCCTAAGCGGGTGATAAACTGGCTGCGCGAAATGCCCGGGCTGCCGTCGGCGCCCGCGGGGGCGGGCGGGTTGCTGAGCTTGCGGAAGGCAAACCGCGCGAGGCGGCCGGCATCATCGACGAGCAGAAATAGCACCACGACCAGCTTCGAGACGAACAGAATCAGAATGGCGCTGGTCAGGTAGGTGCGCAGGGCCGTGGGCGGGGTGCCGCGCGAGACGGCCATCCAGGCAATGCCGAGCAACGAAACCAAGGTGACAAACCAGTAACCGCCGGTAATCAGGCGCTGGGCGGCGGCCGACGCGCCCTGACTCACGGTGCGCACGGCCTGAAATACGTACCAGTCGACGCCTAACAAAAGCACGACGAACAGCGCGCTGGTGATGATTTTTTGCATAATGAAAAGGAAACTACCCCGGCAGAAGGAAGTTTTGCCCGCCGGTGGCTACTTTACCAGACGGATACCGCCCGCTATTACTTTATACGTTACGCCCTACAACACCAATACCCGATGGAAACGTTTGACAATCTGTCCGAAGAATCTATTATTGCCCGTCCCTACCAAACCCCGGCCAGCTTCAGCATCAAGAGCTGGGCCGAGGAAGACCGGCCCCGGGAAAAGCTAATGCAAAAGGGCCGCACGGCCCTCTCCGACGCCGAACTGATGGCCATTCTGCTCGGCTCGGGCACGGCCCGGCTCTCCGCCGTGGACGTGGCCAAGCTGATTCTGGCCGCCGTGGACAATGACCTCAACGCGCTGGCCCGCCTGTCGCTCAAGGAGCTGATGCGCCACAAAGGCATTGGCGAGGCCAAGGCTATTACCATCGTGGCGGCTCTGGAGCTGGGGCGGCGCCGCAAGGAAACCGCGGCGGCGGCTCGGGTTACCATCACCAGCTCCCTCGATATTTTCAACCTGGTGCGGCCCCATTTGCAGGATCTGCCCCACGAGGAGTTCTGGGTGATTTTGCTCAACCGGGCCAACGTGGTGATGCGCAAAACCAGCATCAGCAGCGGGGGCGTGGCTGGTACCGTGGCCGACCCCAAGCTGATTTTCAAGGAAGCCCTCGAGCAACTCGCCAGCAGCATTATCCTGGTGCACAACCATCCCAGCGGCAACCGCAGCCCCAGCGCCGCCGACATTGCCCTGACCCGCAAGCTCAAGGACGCCGGCCAGTTTCTGGATCTGCCCGTACTCGACCACCTGATTTACACCGACCTGGGCTACTACAGCTTCGCCGATGAGGGAATACTGTGAGTTGTTAGTTGTTGGTTGTCAGTTGTCAGTTGTTAGTACTTGAACGACCTAACAACTGACAACCAACAACTGACAACCGGCAACTGAAGCTACCTTTGCGGTATGCGCATCCATCCCAAACTTCTGCTGGCCCTGGGCCTGCTCGTGGTCGTTGGTTATTTTCTGCAGGACCTCGTGCTCGGCAGCAGCCAGTACGCGGCCGGCATCAGCAAGGTGCGGCGGGAAAAGGACGACTCCTTCCGCCGGGCCAAAAACTCCCCCCTGACCGCCGAGCAGCGTGACCAGTTCGACAGCCTGCGGTATTTTCTGCCCGATAAGGACTACGTGGTGGATGCCACTCTGGAGCGCTTCGACAAGGGCGAAACCGTGCAGATTCCACTCACCGACGGCAAAACGGAGTCGTACCTGCGCTGGGGACGGGTCAACTTTGAGCTGAATAAGGCGCCCCAGCAGCTGCTGGTGCTGCTCAAGCTCGACGACAAGGACGGCAAGCTGTTTATTCCCTTCACCGACAAAACCAACGGCTTCACCACCTACGGCGGGGGCCGCTACCTCGACGTGGCCGCGCCCCTGAACGGGGAAAAGGAAGTCACGCTTGACTTCAACCAGGCCTACAACCCCTACTGCGCCTACGGAGCGGGTTTCGCCTGTCCCGTGCCGCCGGCCGAAAACCGGCTGAGCGTGGAAGTACGGGCCGGGGAGCAGAGCTTTCCCGAAACCGACCACACCGGCCACCAGCATTAGCACCGGGCCCGCCTCATAATAGCAGCGCCTCCCTTACCCGGCTACCGGACGAGGGAGGCGCTGGTGCGTTGTTGCGGCCCGGGTTCAGTGGCGGAGTCACACCCACTCGATGCCCTGGCGCAGCCACTGCTGAGAGGCGTCCTCCGCCGAGCCGGGCTCCGGGACGAGGTTGTAGTGCCATTCGGCCTGGGGCGGCAAACTCATCAGAATGCTTTCGGTGCGCCCTCCGGTTTCGAGGCCGAAGCGGGTGCCCCGGTCAATGGCCAGGTTGAACTCGGCGTAGCGGCCTCGACGCACGAGCTGCCACTGCTTTTCGCGCGCAGTGTAGGGCAGACCGGCGTTCTGGCGCATGATGGTGCCGTAAACGCGGCCGTATACCTCACCCACATCCTGCACGAAGGCAAACAGTTCCTCAAACGAGCCGTCCTGGCCCACGGTGAGCCGGTCGAAGAAGATGCCGCCCACGCCCCGGGTTTCCTGGCGGTGGGGCAGGTAAAAGTACTCGTCGGCCCACTGCTTGAACCGCGGGTAGTAGCTGGTATCGTAGCGCTGGCACACGGCCTGAATCTGCTGATGAAACCAGCGCGCCTGCGTCTCATCGACGTAAATCGGGGTCAGGTCGAGGCCGCCGCCAAACCAGGCCTCGGCGTTGCCAGCCTCGAAGTAGCGCACGTTCATGTGCGAAATCGGTACCCGGGGGCTGCGCGGGTGCTGCACCACCGAGACGCCGGTGGCGAAGTACTCGGGGTCGGGCATGAGCAGCTGGCGGGCGGCCTGCTCGCTCATCGTGCCCCACACGGCCGAGAAGGCCACGCCGCCCTTTTCCAGCACGGCCCCGTGCTGGAGCACCCGGGTGGCGCCCCCGCCCCCGCCGGCGTGCTGCCAGGCATCTTCCTGAAAGCGCACCCCGCCGCCGTCGGCCGCTTCGAGGCGGTGGCAGAGCCAGTCCTGAAACTGGCGCATCCAGTTTTCAACGAGCACGCGGGGCGGGGCAAGGGCAGGGGCAGCGACGGGGTTCATAAAGCGGGGAATCGGGTTGGTAAGGAATAATGCGGCGCTCAGGCCCAGCGCACGGCGTGGTAGTCGGGCAAAGCGGCCTGGGGCTTGGGCTGCCCGAGCCGTTCGGCGCACCGTTCGCAGCAGCTCACCGTGGCCTGGCGCTCCTGCGGGCGCAGCACCAGCACCGGAATCCGGGTGTGGTAGGCCTGGGTAGTGGTGTAGCAGGAGTCGAAGTAGCGCAGCAGTTGGGCCGCATTGGCGGGCGCAATGATGAGCAGCTGGGCCTGGTGGCGGTGGCAGAACTCACTGATGCCTTCCAGTGGGGCATCATCTTCGAGCAGATGGGCAGTAGCGGCCGGCCAAGTGAGCTGGGCCGCCGCCCGGCCCACGGCCTGCTTGAGCTGGCGGCGCAGGGGGCGCTGGCCGGGCGAGTAAAACTGCACCAAGTCCAGGGGCGCGGGAAACGCGTCGTGCAGAGCCGACAGCCGGGGCAGAATATGCGGATTCAGCGCGCTGAAGTCGGTGGAGAAAACCAGGCGGCTGGGCAAGGTCCGGCGGCCCGGCGGCACTACCAGCACCGGGCACGTGACCAGCTCGGTAATGGCGGCGGCGTGGTTGCCGGGCGCGGCCTGCCGCCCGCCGTCGAGGTGCTCCAGGCCCATCACCACCAAATTGGCGGCGCAGCGGGCAGCTTCGGCCTGCACGTGGTCGTGGAGGCAGCCCCCGACGAGGCGGTAGCGGTACCGGATCCGGCGGCCGTCCTGGCGGGTGAGCTGCTGGTAGCGCAGGCGTTCCACGAGGCTGCGCAGACGCTGTTCCTGTTCGGCCGGCTCCGCCGCCGCCGCCTGAATGCCCGGGGCAGTGGGGTGGCAGTAGAGCAGCACCACTTCGGCGGGCCAGCGCACGGCCAGCTTGTTGGCGTATGCCAGGGTGTGCTCAGCGGCGGCAGTGTGGTCGATGGGAACAAGCAGAGTTTTCATTCGGGACGGAAACGGCAAAAACGGTGACACTAAGAAAGGTGAGGCAGAAAATCAGCGGCAGTAGTGCATCGACCGGGGCAGGCCGGCGGAACTGGAGCGCTGGGCGGCCGGGGCATTCAGTTGCGGACTCAGGTAGGGAATGCCCAGTCCCAGGCCGCGCACAATGAGCAGCACGGCCAGTACCGAGGCCGCGTAGGGCACCGTTTGCCGCAGGCGCAGGCGCCAGACCAGCGGCACGAGGCGGCCGGTCAGGCTCAGGCCTAGCATCAGCGGCAGCGTGCCCAGGCCGAAGCTGGCCATGTACGCCGCCGCGCCCCCCACGCCCGGCGCACTCAGCGCCCCGGCCAGCGCCAGGTACACCAGCCCGCAGGGCAGCAGGCCATTGAGCACCCCAGCCAAGTACAAAGCCCGCCAAGAATACTGCTGAAACAGCCGAACTAGCGCGTTTTTCACCCAAGCCAGGGGCCGGTCTACGCCCAAGGCGCTGGACAGATGGTCGGCGACGCGGGGCGGCAAACCCAGCAGCAGCAGAATCAGCAGGCCCGAGGCAATGGACAGGCTTTGCTGGAGCCCGGCCAGGCGCAAACCGTGGCCCAGCAGGCCGGCCGTGGCGCCCAACGCGGCGTAAGTCGTGATGCGGCCCAGATTGTAGAGCAGCCGTCCGCTCAGGTAGCGCGCCGAGGCCGAACCCGAACCGGCTTCCGCGCGGCCGGGTAAAGCCAGGGCAATGGCTCCGCACATGCCCACGCAGTGGAAGCTGCCCAATAATCCAAAAACAAACCCGGCCCAGAGCATTGACGGCAGAAAGGTGAGAGAACTGATTCGGCCGGCAAGTACCGTCCGCCGGGCCCGGGCCCACATGACGAAAATCAGTCGGGCAGGCTGACATTTCTCTCCACGAAATACGCCTGCCCGCCGGCGGTGAAGTCGAGGCGGATGCGCCAGTAGCCGGGCTGCATGCGGGCAGTGCTGAGCTGCTGGCGGCCGTCGGCGGAGAGCTGCAGGGGGAGGGTGAAGTCGAGTTGCTGGTCGGAGGGCCGGAAAAAGTGCAGCTGGCCCTGCACCGCCCGCCCGGCCAGCGCGGCGGGCAGCTGGAGAGCGAGGCGTTCCGCGGCGGCATCCAGGCGCAGCTGCACCGGCGCGGGCAGGGCGGCGGTGCGGGCCACGGTTTCCATGCGCTGCTGGTAGGCCAGCTCCTGCTGGTAGTAGTCGGCGCTGACTAAGTCGACGCTCGTGCGCATGGCCTGCTGCACCATGTAGCCGATGTAGCCGGCAAACAGGACGAAGGTCAGGATGATGGCGTAGGGCCAGAAAGTGCGTTTGGAAGGAGTGGAAGCAGCCATTGGAGAAGAATGGATTGGCGGGGCTGGAAGGCGGCGAGTAGCGGGAATTGGCTACTGCACCGGACCCAGAAACTTGGTTTGGGCCTCCGCAATCAGCTCGGGGCCGCTGTACAGGCCGATGCGGAGTTGCTGGTTGGTATGGCGCAGGGCGCGGCGCGGCAACTCGGCGAAAAACACGCCCTCGGCCATGCCCTGGGCGGGCAGCGTCAGGCCGGTGGCCCCGATGAGCGAAATCTGCCCGCCGGCCGGCTCCAGCACCCGCAGCGTGAGCGGGTAGGGGCGGTTGGTTTTGTTGATGACCGAGACGTTGTAGAGGTTGGTGATGGTGCCGTGGTCGGTTTTCTGAAACAGCTGCCCCGGCGTGCGCAGCACCGTGGCCTGCACGTTGGCCCGCGAGCTGAGCAGCGCCGTCAGCACCACCAGCAGGGCGGCCAGCACCCCCGAGAGCACCTTCAGCCGACCCGTAAACCGGGACGCGGTGCTCTGGACAATGTCGTTTTCGGAGGCGTGCCGGATCAGGCCCTCGGGCAGATTCACCAGGTTCATAATCGTGTTGCAGGCGTCGATGCAGGCCGTGCAGTTGGTGCATTCCATCTGCTGGGCCCCGTTGCGGATGTCGATGCCGGTGGGGCACACCTGCACGCACTGCTGGCAGTCGATACAGTCGCCGGCGGTGCGCGCCTGGTGTTTGCGCATTTTCTCCCGGGGCTCCCCGCGCTGGTAGTCGTAAGCCACCACAAGGCTGTGTTTATCGAGCAACACGCCCTGCAGGCGCCCGTAGGGGCAGGCAATGGTGCAGACCTGCTCCCGAAACCGGGCAAAAACGGCGTAGAACAAGCCCGTAAACCCGACCATAGCCGCCAGGCCGCCCAGGTGCTCGGCCGGCCGGTCCGTGACAATCTGCACCAGCGCATCCGAGCCGATGATATAGGCCAGAAACGTGTTGGCAATCAGAAACGACAAAGCCAGAAACAGGGTGTGCTTGGTGGTTTTGCGCCAGATCTTGTTCCAGTTCCAAGGGGCGCGGTCGAGGGCCTTCTGCTGGGGCGCGTCGCCTTCGAGCCAGTACTCAAGGCGGCGGAATACCATTTCCAGGAAGATGGTTTGGGGGCAGACCCAGCCGCAGAACACCCGCCCGTAGGCCACCGTGAAAACGATGATGAACAGCACGAAGGTGAGCGTGGCCAGCAGCAGGATGAAAAAGTCCTGGGGCCAGAAAATCTGCCCGAAGATGATAAAGCGCCGGGCCGGCAAGTTCAGCAGCAGCAGGGGCAAGTCATTAACTCGCAGCCAAGGCCCGGCAAACAGCAGGGCCAGCAGGCCGTAGCTGAGCCACTTGCGGCGGCGGTAAAGACGGCCCTGGGGCTGCTTCGGGTACAGCCACACCCGCTGGCCGGCCGCGTCGACGGTGGCAATGGAGTCGCGGAAGGACGCGGCGGGCTTGGTGGAAGGAGCAGACATGGGCTAGCGTTTGGCCGTGGGCTGGCTGGGGCTTTCTTTCTCACCCTGGGGCGCCTTCGCCCCGGCGGGTTTCGAGCCTTGCAGACTCAGCACGTAGGAGCTGACTTGCAGAATCTGCTTGCCCGAAAGCTTGCCTTTCCAGGCCACCATGCCCTTGCCCTGCACCCCGAACTTGACGGTTTTGTAGACGTGGTTGACCTCGCCGCCGTGCAGCCAGTATTCGTCGGTGAGGTTGGGGCCCACCTTGCCTTCGGCGTTGACGCCGTGGCAGGGCGCGCAGTTGGTGGCGAACAGGCTTTTGCCACTGCTCAAATCACCGGGGGCGGTGAGGGGCTGGTAGGTGGTGAGCTGGTTGGGGTCGTCGGCGTCGGCCGAGACGAACAGGGCGGCCTGCTGCATTTCGGCGGCGTATTCGGCGCCCTGCAACGGCCCGGCTTGGGCCAGGTGGTAGTAGCTCACGTAGCCGATGGCAAACACGATGGTGGCGTAGAAGCTGTATTTCCACCACGGGGGCAGGTCGTTGTCGAATTCGTGGATACCGTCGTAGTCGTGGTCCAGGATTTCGTCGCGCACCTCGCCGCGCACCAAAGCCGGGTCGCCGACGAGCAAGCCCAGCACCCGCCCGCTCCAGGTGGGGCGCACGGTGGGCAGCTCGTAAAGGCGGCGCAGCTGGGGCCGCAGCCGCACGACCAGCATGGCCACAACCAGTACAATGAGCAGGATCACCACGGCCAGCGTGCCCAGCAGAAACCAGAGCAGCAGGGTTTGGGAAGCAGCTGCGGCGGGTGCGGCGGCCATTTCCGCCGCCCGGGCCGGACCGGCCGTCAGGGCCAGGAGCAAGGCCGCGCCGGAGGTGCGCAGCAGGTTGAACGTCTGCCTCATGCTGCCACAACCTGCTCGGTGGGCACCGCGGCCGGGGCGGGCAGCACGACGTTTGCTTCCGCGGCGGCCTCGGGTACTGGGGTGGCGGGGCGCGCTGCGTTATCAGTGGGGGCCGACTGGGCCGCGTCGGCGGCTACTGCAGCCAGGGACGTAGCCGTCATGAGTCCGAAAATCAACACTACGACGGCCAGGCCGCCGGCCAGCCAGCTCAGAATATCGGTGGGCTGGGGGCCGGCCGGTGCGGCAGCGGTTTGGGCGGCAGCGGCGTAGCTGGTCAGCAGGCTCAGGGTCGTCAGCAGGAAGGGTCGCTTGGTTAGCATAGCACGTCGGAGGTAAAGTGGTGGTTCAGGGTTTCGGCGGCGTCTTGGTCGGCAGTCAGGGGCAGCTCACTCATGGCGCGCAGATGCTGGCGGTTGGCCAGCGCCACGTAGCCGAGCAAAGCCAGAAAGAAGAGGAAGAAGATGACGAAAGAGATGAGCGGGTAGATTTCGATGCCCGCAATGGATTGCAACACGTTCTTGTCCATGGGTTTGGAAAGCTAGGGCCAGGCTGGGGTGGCCGCCTCCGTCGGGAGGCCGCGCCGGGCCCGATGATGAAGGAGAATTATTGGGCGGCGGCCGGGGCCTGCTCGGGCTTCACCTTGATGTCGGTGCCCAGGCGCTGCAGGTAGGCAATCAGGGCCACGATTTCCTTGTCGGGCATCACCTCGATTTCCTCCTTTTTCAGCTCCGCCACGATGCCCTGGGCCTGGCGTCGGGCGTCGGCCACGGCCTGCTGCTCGAAGCCGGCCGGGTAGGGTGTGCCCAGGTCGCGGAGCACGGTGATTTTGCGGGGCAGCGTACCGTAGTCGAGGTCGTTTTCAAACAGCCAGGGGTAGGCGGGCATAATCGAGCCGGGCGACATGCTGGTGGGGTCGAGCATGTGGTTATAGTGCCAGGAGTGCGGGTATTTGGCGCCCACGCGGTGCAGATCCGGGCCGGTGCGCTTCGAGCCCCACAGGAAGGGCCGGTCATAGACGAATTCGCCGGCCTTGCTGTACTCGCCGTAGCGCTCGGTCTCGGAACGGAAGGGGCGCACCATCTGGGTGTGGCAGTTCGAGCAGCCCTCCCGGATGTAGAGGTCGCGCCCCTGCAGTTCGAGCGAAGTGTAAGGCTTCACCGAGGCAATGGTGGGCACGTTGCTTTTCACCAGGAAGGTCGGAATCATCTCGATGGCGCCCCCAATCAGGATGGCCACCGTAGCGCCCACGGCCAGCTGGAAGGGCCGACGCTCGAGCCAGCGGTGCCAGTGCCCGCCCTGAGCGTGCGGGTCCTGGGCCTCGGGCAGCAGCGGAGCCGCCTGGGATTTTTCGTCGGTGAGCAGGGAGCCGGCCCGGGCGGTCCGGTACAGGTTGAACATGAGCACGAACACCCCGCTCAGGTACAGCACCCCGCCGATGCCGCGCAGGTAGTACATGGGCACGATTTGCATCACCGTTTCCAGGAAGTTGGGGTACTGCAGCATGCCCTCGGCGTTGAACTGCTTCCACATCAGGCCCTGGGTGAAGCCGGCCCAGTACATGGGCAGGGCGTAGAACAGGATGCCGAGCGTGCCGAGCCAGAAGTGGACGTTGGCCAGGCGGCGCGAGTACAGGGGCGTGCGGTAGAGGCGGGGCCAGAGCCAGTAGAGCATGCCGAAGGTCAGGAAGCCGTTCCAGCCCAGGGCCCCCACGTGCACGTGGGCCACAATCCAGTCGGTGAAGTGGGCAATGGCATTCACGTTCTTCAGACTCAGCATCGGCCCCTCGAAGGTGGCCATGCCGTAGGCCGTGACGGCCACCACGAAAAACTTGAGCACGGGCTCCTCGCGCACTTTGTCCCAGGCCCCGCGCAGCGTCAGCAGGCCGTTGATCATGCCGCCCCAGCTGGGCGCAATCAGCATCACGCTAAAGGCCACGCCCAGGCTCTGGGCCCAGTCGGGCAGGGCGGTGTAGAGCAAGTGGTGGGGGCCGGCCCAGATGTAGATGAAAATCAGGGACCAGAAGTGAATGATGCTCAGGCGGTAGGAATACACCGGCCGCTCGGCCGCCTTGGGCAGGAAGTAATACATCAGCCCCAGGTAGGGCGTGGTCAGGAAGAAGGCCACCGCGTTGTGCCCGTACCACCACTGCACCAGCGCGTCCTGCACGCCGGCGTACATCGAGTAGCTTTTCAGAAACGACACCGGCACTTCCATCGAGTTGACGATGTGCAGCACGGCCACGGTCAGGAAGGTGGCAATGTAAAACCAGATGCCCACGTACAAATGCCGCTCCCGGCGCCGGGCAATGGTGCCGAACATATTCCAGCCAAACACCACCCAGACCAGCGTTATAGCCACGTCGATGGGCCATTCCAGCTCGGCGTATTCCTTGGAAGTGGTAAAGCCCAGGGGCAGCGTGGCCACGGCCGACAGGATAATCAGTTGCCAACCCCAAAAGTGGATTTTGCTAAGCCGGTCCGAAAACATCCGGGTTTTGCACAGGCGCTGCAGGGAGTAGTACACCCCGGTGAAGATGCCGTTGCCGACGAAGGCGAAGATGACGGCGTTGGTGTGCAGCGGGCGGATGCGGCCGAAGGTGGTGGCGGCCGTGCCCATGTTCAGCTCGGGCCGGGCCAGCTGAAAAGCGGCCAGCACGCCCACCAGCATCCCGATTATGCCCCAGGCGATGGTCGCAATGCCGAAGTCGCGCACGATGCGGTTGTCGTAGAAGAAGGTGTCAACGGCCCGGGCGGGAGCAGTGGGAACCAGGGGCGGGTGGGGCACCGCCAGCAGTGGTCGGGATTCAACTTGCATAGCCTGCAGAAATGGATTATTTACTGGTCCAAAGGTCCTGGCAGGCGCACTCGGAAAAGATGACGAATGTCAGCCCCGGGCCTGATTGATGTCAGACCCGGCCGGGGGGAATTGTCGCCGCCGCTGCGCGTCGTAGCTTGCCGCCTCACCCTCCCGACGATGGCCCGGCAGCAGTTAATCCAGTTTTTCCAGAGCACCGGCCTGATGAGCGCCGCCCAGGCCGCCGACATTGCCGCCGGCTTTGCGCCCCGGCAGTTGGCCCGGCACGAGGACCTGCTCCGGGCTGGCCGCATCAGCGACGAGTACTTCTTTCTCGACAGCGGCATCGTGCGGGCCTTTGCCCTCGATGCCGCCGGGCAGGAGGTAACGACCGGCCTGTACGCGGGCGGGCAGGTGGCGCTGGAAGTGTCGTCGTTTTTCAACCGCACACCCTCGCCCGAAACCCTGCAGGCCCTGACCGACTGCCAGGGCTGGAGCATCACCTATGCCCAGCTCAACGGGCTGTTTCACGCGCGGCCGGAGTTTCGGGAGTTTGGCCGCTCGTTGCTCGTGCGGGAGCTGATGCGCCTCAAAACCCGCCTGCTCGGCCTGGCCATCGACTCGGCGGCGGTCCGCTACGAAGCCCTGCGGCAGGCCAGCCCCGAACTGCTGCAGCGCGTGCCCCTGAAGTACCTGGCTTCCTACCTGGGCGTCACCGATTCGTCGCTGAGCCGCCTCCGGGCCGCGGCGGCTAAAGGAGCTGCGGAGGCGTCTTGATTTCTTGCCATTTGGCAAGGGCCGGAGCCGGGCGGCGGCGCTTCCTTTGCAGCGTAACTACTGCCTGCTGCTCATGCAAAATGTCCCCGCCGCCCTCAGTTTTTCCTTCGTCCTGACCACGGCCCTCGCCGTGGGGCTGTTCTACAAAGCTGCCCGGCTTTCGCGCCCTACGCTTTATCTGCTCCTTATCTGGCTGCTGGGGCAGGCGGCGTTGAGCAAGGCCGGGTTCTACGCCGTCACGACGACCGTGCCGCCCCGGCTACTGCTGGCTCTGGCGCCTACGCTACTTCTGATAGCCGGGCTGTTTCTCACCGCCCGGGGCCGGGCCTACCTCGACTCGCTGCGTCTGGATTGGCTCACGCTGCTGCACGCGGTACGGCTGCCGGTCGAGCTGGTGCTGCTGGGTCTGTGGCTGGCCGGTGCCGTGCCTCAGCTGCTAACCTTCGAGGGCCGCAACTGGGATATTCTCTCCGGCCTGAGCGCGCCGGTGGTGTATTACCTGGCATTTCGGCGGCGGCAGCTGGGAGTAGCCGGACTGCTGGTCTGGAATTGCCTGGGCCTGGCCTTGCTGCTGAACGTGGTGCTGCACGCCGTGCTGGCGGTTCCCTCCCCGGTGCAGCAATTGGCTTTCGAGCAGCCCAATGTGGCCGTGCTGCATTTTCCCTTCCAGTGGCTGCCCTCCGTGGTGGTGCCCCTGGTGCTGCTGGCTCACCTGGCCGCCATCCGGCAGCTGATAAAACGTGGGGTGCCGGCTCCCGACCAGCGCCGGTAAGCCAAGCCGGCGCTTACTCCGGCTCGTCGTCGAAAAGCATGCGTACCGAGGGCGTGTAGTCGTCGTCGTATTGGCCCGAGCGCACGGCCCACAGAAAAGCGCCCAGAAACAGCAGGGCCACCAGCAGGCTGATGCCGATAAGCAGAAAGATGATGGTCATGGTTGGAATGCGTTTGGAAGGGTGGGGAGATGATTCGGGAAAAAGGCGGCGAAAAAAACGGGGCTGAAGTTTGTATATGCAAATGTCGGCAGTAGCTTTGCCCCACTAATCCTCCGCACGTCGTGGCAACTGAATCCCGCTACTGTAACTGTCTGTTCTTCTCGGCTAACGCCGTGGCCCGCCTGCTGACGAGCATGGCCGAGGAGGAGTTTGCCGTTACGGGCCTGTCGCCCTCCCACGCTTTCGTGCTCATGACCGTGTGCCACAAGCCCGGGCTGCCGGCCGGGGAAATCAGCCGGGAAATGCAGCTGACGCCCTCCACCGTCACGCGCTTGGTGGAGAAGCTGGAGCAGCGCAAGCTGCTGGAACGCGAGTCGGTGGGGCGCAGCACCCGCGTGACGCCCACGGCCGCCGCCGCCGAACTGCTGCCCGCCGTGAAGGCCGCCTGGCGGCGTCTCCATGCCCGCTACACCGCGTTGCTGGGCCCGGAAGCGGCCGCCCAGCTGACCACCGCCACCTACGAGGCCGCAAAAAAATTCGAGCAGAGCAGCTGATTTTTTTTGCCCCGTAATTATTGCATGTACAAACAAATTAAATAACCTTCTCTCACTTTTTACCTCATTTTCCCCATGAACATTGGAATCTTGGGCACGGGCGGCGTCGGACAGACGCTGGGTGCCAAATTGCTGGCCCTGGGCCACCACGTCCTGCTCGGGTCCCGCGCGGCCGGCAACGAAAAAGCGGTGGCCTGGGTGCAGCAGCACGGCGGCGGGGCCCGCGAAGGCTCCTTCGCCGATGCGGCTGCGTTCGGCGACCTGCTGATTGTCGCCACACTGGGCACGGCCACGGTAGAGGCCGTGCAGCAGGCCGGCGCGGCGCACTTCGCGGGCAAAACGGTTATCGACCTGACCAACCCGCTGGACTTCTCCCAGGGCATGCCGCCGACGCTCTTCGTGGGCCTCACCGACTCGCTGGGCGAGCAGGTGCAGCGCGCTCTGCCCCAGGCACACGTGGTGAAAACGCTGAACATGGTCAGCGTAAACCAAATGATTGACCCGGCCTCGACCGGCGGCCAGCCCGACATGTTTGTGTGCGGCAACGATGCCGGGGCCAAAGAGCAGACCACCCAGCTGCTGCGCGACCTGGGCTGGCAGCGCATCACCGACCTGGGCGGTATTGGGGAAGCCCGGGCTACCGAGCCGTTGGTGTTGCTGTGGGTGCGGTACGGCCTGAAGCATAATACCTGGGGCCACGCCCTTCAGTTTGTACATGCCTAAGCCATAGCGGCAGCCCCGCTGGGGGCGGTAGCGAACCCCACCCGGACGCCGAAGGCGTTTGGGTGGGGTTCTTCTTTGGGCGGCGGTTGACGGAAGGCGTAATAGCATGAGCAGCGGGCATTAAAGTCCGCGCCGGTGGGCCGCGTAGCGCACCAGCAGGGTGGCAAATACCATCACACTCAGCGAACTGAGGGGCATCAGCACGGCCGACACGATGGGCGTGAACCGGCCCTGCACGGCCAGGCCCAGCCCGATGCCATTGTAGCAAAAGGACAGCACGAAGGTGGCCAAAACTATCTGCAGGCAGTCCTGGGAAAACCGCAGCACGGTGCTGAGCTGCCCGATGCTGCCCGCGTCCAGGATGGCGTCGCAGGCCGGGGAGAAGTTGGTGAGCGTCTCGCTCAGGGCAATACCGGCGTCGGCGCGCTGCAGGGCCCCGGCGTCGTTGAGCCCGTCGCCGACCATCACCACGCGGTGGCCGCGCTGCTGCTGGGCTTCCACGTAGCGCAGCTTGTTGAGCGGCGATTGGTTGAAGTGCAGCTCGGCCGCGGGGCCAAACAGCTGGCGCAGCCCGGGCTCGTCGGCGGCGTTGTCGCCGGTGAGCAACGCCAGGCGGTAGGTTTTGCTTAGCTCCCGCAGCAGGCCGGGCAGGCCGGGACGGTACCCGCTGCTGACCTCGTACCAGCCCACGGCCAGTCCGCCCAGGGCCACGTACACCCGGGACTGCCGCTCCCCGTGCGGGGCCAGGGCCAGGCCCACGAAGGTTGCCGAGCCCAGGCGCACGTCGCGCCCGGCCACGCAGCCGCTCAGGCCCTGCCCGGGAGTTTCGGCGTAGGCTTCGACCGGGCAAGTGGAGGACCCCAGCTTTTCGGCCAGGCGCTGGCTCAGCGGGTGCGTCGACTGCCGGACCAGGGCCGCCACGCGCTGCTCGTCTTCGGCCGACAACGGCAGCCCCTGGAAGCTGACCACCGCGCGCTGGGTGTCGGTGAGGGTGCCGGTTTTGTCGAATACGAGCGTATCGGCGCGGCCCAGGGTTTCGACGACGGCCGAGTTTTTCAGGTAGAGCCGGTGCCGTCCCAGCACCCGCAGCGCGGCCCCCAGGGCGAAGGGCGTAGCCAACGACAGGGCGCAGGGGCAGGCAATGACCAGCACCGACGTGCAGGCGCGCAAGGCCATGTGCGGGTCGCGGGGATACCAGTACAAGGCCGCGCCCAGGGTCAGGGTGAGAGTGACTGCCACGAAGTAACGCCCGACTTTGTTGGCGTAGGTTTCCAGCGAGGGGTGGGTCTGCTTTTCGAAGGCCGGGTTGTTCCAGAGCTGGGTGAGGTAGCCCTGCGACACTTCCCGCACCACTTCCAGCTCCAGGGCTTCGCCGATCTGCCGGCCGCCGGCGTACACGGTTTCCCCGCTCACTTTGGCTACCGGCAGGCTTTCCCCCGACACGAAGCTGTAGTCAATCTGGGCGGCGCCGCGCAGCAGCACGGCATCGGCGGGAATGATTTCCTGGTGGCGCACCCGGATGCGCTGCCCCGGCCGCAGCTCCCGCACCGGCACCGACACTTCCCCGCCGGCCTTGGGCAGCACCGTCACGGCCACCGGGAAGTAAGACGTGAAGTCCCGGTCGAAGCGCAGCGCGTCGTAGGTGCGCTGCTGCACCCACTTACCGATGAGCATAGAGAACACCAGCCCCGTGAAGGAGTCGAAGTAGCCGGGGCCGTGCTGCAGCACGATGTCGAAAATGCTGGTGGCAAACAGCGCCGTCAGGCCCAGGCTGATGGGAAAGTCGAGGTTGATGTAGCGCTGGCGCAGCCCCTGCCAAGCCGAGCGGTAAAAGTCGCGGGCACTGAACAGCAGCACGGGTAAGGCCAGCAAAAAGCTCAGCGCGCCGAAAAAGCGCCCAAACAGCGTTTGCAGCTGCTCAGTGAAGGAAAAGTAGTCGGGGAAGGCCAGCAGCATCACGTTGCCGAAGGCGAAGGCCGCCACCCCCAGCTGGTAGGTGAGGCGGCGGCTGGCGGCGTGGGGCTGGGCGCCCAGCTCGGCCAGGGTAATCTGGGGCTCGTAGCCCACCGAGGCCAGCAGCTGCACCACTTCCGGCAAACTGGTGGTCTGGGGCTGGTAGCTTACGGTCAGCTCCTTGCGCAGGAAGTTGACCCGCGAGGTGGTGATGCCAGAGTTGAGCCGAAACAGGTTTTCGAGCAGCCAGATGCAGGAGGCGCAGTGCATCTGCGGAATGGTGAACGTGAGCCGGCACAGCGTAGGCGACGCAAACGCGAGCAGCTGGCTCTGCACCGACTCCAGGGCCAGATAGTCGAAGCGGCCGGGCAGCTCCACTTCCTGTATTTTCCGGCCGGGCCGCTCGTCGAGGCGGTAGTAGGTGCACAGGTTGCTGGCGTCGAGCAGCTCGTAAACGGCCTTGCAGCCCGGGCAGCAGAAGGCCAGCGCCGGCCGGGCCGCCAGCCGGATGGGTTCGGTGGGGCAGGCGTCGCCGCAGTGGGCGCAGGCCAGATGGGTGAGGGGCGGGGCGGAGGCAGCGGCAGTTGGCACGGGCAGGCAAGGCAATTGGAAGCCCAAAGCTCCGGCGCCCGGCCCGGCGGAAAGCTGACGAACGTCAGCCGCGGGCCTGAGATGAATCAGGCCCGCCGCCGCGCCCGAATCCGCATCTTTGCCCCGTTGTTCCCACAATCCGGTCGGGTGGCCGCTGCTGACCGGCCGGCCGGATTTTTTCTCGCTGCGTATGTCCCGCTTTTTCGCCGCCGGAGTGCTGCTGCTCGTGCTGGCTCTGTTTGTCTGGGCCGGCATGGTGGCTGGCATTTCCTTTCTGGAAGCCCCGCTGAAGTTCACCGCCCCCGGCATCACCGTGCCGCTGGGCCTGGGCATTGGCCGCCTCGTGTTTGCGGCCCTCAACAAGGCGGAGCTGGGACTGGCTACGTTAGCGGTAGTGGGCGCGGGACTGGTGCGGGTGCCGACGCGGGTGGCGGCCGGACTCGGGCTGGTCAGCGCCATTCTGCTGCTGCAAACCTTCTGGCTGCTGCCCGCCCTCGACGTGCGCGCCCTGGCCTTGCTGGCCGGCCGCCCGGCCCCGCCCAACTCCCTGCACCTGCTCTACATCGGGCTGGAAGCCAGCAAGCTGCTCGCGCTGCTGCTCACCGGCGCCGGGGCGCTGCGCTGGGCCTTGCAAGTGGCGCAGGGGCAAACCCTCAACCGCCGGGCCCGGCAGGTCGCCTAGCGCCGACTGCTGCGGTTTACCAGTGTGCCCGCCGCAGCTTGTCGGGCTGGAGCACTCGGATATTTTTGGGCGTCAATTCGATCAGGCCGTCATTTTTGAACTCGCTCAGGGTCCGGATCAACGACTCCGGGGCCGTGCCGACCAGGGCGGCCATGTCGTCGCGGGAGAGGTAGATGGCCGCGTCGGGGGTGGTGGCGGCCTGGGCATGCATGCGCAGCAGCGTGTCGGCCACGCGGCGGCGGATGGAATTGTAGGCCATGCCCAGCAGCTGCTCCTCGCGCTCCATCACCCGCCCCGCCAGCAGCTTAATAAACTGTTGCCCGACGGCCGGATTGCGCAGCAGCTGGGCAAAATCGTCGCCGGGAATGTACACCAGCTCCGAGTCGTCGACGGCTACGGCCGACTCCCCGTGCGGGGTTTGCTCGAGCAGGGGCAGGTAGCCGAAAAACTCGCCCGGGCCGTAGATGCCGGTGATGAGTTCCTTGCCGCCGGCCGTGGCCTTAATCGTTTTCACCCGGCCCGCCTTCACGAAGTACACCCGGGTGGGCTCGTCGCCTTCGAGGTAGATATCCTGCTTTTTGCGGATGCTGTGGACTTTGCGGTCGGCCGAGAGGCTGGCCAGGTTGCCCACGGCGCGCGCGTCGTCCAGAAATTCGTTGAGGCCCTCGGGCGCCTGCAGGTCGTAGTCGGACTTGAGGTGGCGGAAGCGGTTGAGGCGGCCGTTGATGGCGCTCAGCAGCTCGGCCTCGTCGAAGGGCTTGGTCAGGTAGTCATCGGCGCCCAGCTCCATGCCGCGGCGTACGTCGGAACGCTCGGTTTTGGCGGTCAGAAAGATGAAGGGCACCCCGGAAAGCTGGGGGTTCTGGTTGAAGATCTGCAGCACGCCGTAGCCGTCGAGCACGGGCAGCATAATGTCGCACACGACAAGGTCGGGCTTGGTAGCCAGCGCCTTTTCCACCCCGATTTTGCCGTTTTCGGCCACCAGCACCGCGTAGCCGGCCAGCTCCAGAATTTCGGCGGTATTCTCGCGAATCACCTCGTTGTCCTCAATCAGCAGGATAGTTTTCATAGGGAATGGTGATGGTGACGGTCGTGCCCACGTTCAGCTCGCTCCGCAGGGCAATAGTGCCGCGCATCAGCTCCACGTAGCGGGCCACAATATACAGGCCCAGGCCGGTCCCGGGTAGGTTGGCGGCGTTGCGGGCCCGAAAAAACCGCTCGAACAGGTGTTCCTGGTCTTCCCGGGAAATGCCCATGCCCTGGTCCTGCACCCGCAGCGTGAGCTGGCTGGGCCCGCCCTCCGCCTGCACCAGCACCACGGAGTGCTCCCCCGAATACTTGAGGGCGTTGGAGAGCAGGTTGACCAGAATCTTGCGCAGCAACGACGGGTCGAGGCGGACCCGGCCGGGGCCCTGCACCCGCCGCTCGATGCGCTGCCCGGCCTTGAGCAGCCCCTGCACGTCGAGGATGGTTTCCTCGAGCAGGGCGGCCAGCTCCAGGTCGGCGGGGTGGGCCTCAATCTTGCCTTCCTCAATGCGGCCCACCGACAGAAACTCTTCCAGAATGTCGGTCAGGTGCTTCACCGAGCCCCGAATGCGCTCCAAATGACGCTGGCGCTTGTCCTGCTGCTGGGTGGCGGGGTACTTCTCAATCAGGCTGGCCGAGGTCAGAATGCCGGTCAGGGGCGTGCGAAACTCGTGGGAGGCCATGCTCACGAAGCGCGACTTCAGCTCCCCCAGTTCCTGCTCGGCGGCCAGGGCCTGGGTGAGCTCCTGGCTGCGCTTTTCCAGCTGGGCCAGCGTGGTCATCAGGGCGTGGGTGCGCTCCGATACTTTCTGCTCCAGCTCGGTGTTGAGGCGCTCCACCCGCTGGTGCTGGGCCCTGAGTTCCCGCTCCGCCTCCCGCTTCAGAGTGATGTCGATGATGTAGGCCACCACGTAGAGCTCGGCGTCGAGGTGAAAGTAGCTCAGGCTGATTTCCACCGGAAACACCGTGCCGTCGCGGCGGCGGGCCTGCAAATCCCGGTTGGCGCCCATGGCGCGCACCTGGGGGTGGGCATTAAACGACTCGCGCAGGTGGGTGTGCCGGGCCCGCACCGCGTCGGGCACCAGGGCCTCAATGCGCTGACCGAGCAACGTGGCCGGGGGGTAGCCAAAGAGCTGCTGGGCTAGGTCATTAGCCAGCACAATCTCGCCCTGGGCGTTGCACATGATAATGCCAATGGTGGCGTGGGCTACCACGGCTTCGAAGCGCCCCACGCTCTGGGCCAGGCTCCGCTCGGCGTCGTGCAGCCGGTCGGTGTCGGCGAAACGCACCAGCACGTACAGCCGGCCGTCGAGCAGGCAGCGGGTCAGGTCGATGTGGGCCCAGAACGTAGTGCCGGACTGGCGCTGAATCTCGGCCTCAAACTCGTAGAAGCCGTCGTGCAGCACCCGTTCCTGAATCCGGCTCCACTCGTCGGGCAGCAGCTTTTGCTGAAATAGGGTGCGGCTTGGGTCGGCGTACAGGTCCTGCACCGAGGCGTAGCCCAGCAGCCGGCACCCGGCCGCGTTGACGCGCGAGTACCAGCCCTGCTCCACGTCGTAGAGGCCCACGAAGTTGCGGGGCTCCTCGAAGAGAATATCGGTGAGCGACTGGGCGGAAGATTCGGTAGGCATCGTCAGAATGGCAAAAGGCCGCGGGTCCGGGCAGGCCTTGCTGCTTCCGCTTTGCCGCTGGCGAAGATAAAGCATATTGCGCCATCCGAAAGCGGCCTAGTTCACCACCAAGCTGCCGTGCCACATTCCCATGCCGCAGGTCATGCCTTCAATGTCGAGGGTGGCGGTTTTGGTGGTCGGCTCCATTGGTCGTCGGGGCTAAGCGCGGGGCAGCTTTGCAAGGCAAGCAGCGGCCCACCTTGCGAGCCGCTTGCAAAGGGACAGGGTGCCCGCCCGGGAGTTGGCACTGAATCCGGCCGCCGTGTTGCATAATTTGACCGCCCGCCCGAATCCGTACCTTTGCCGCCAACCCCGTCGGCCGCCCCCGGGCCCCGGCACCCCGCAACTGGCAACTAGACCCATGAAAATATCCCTCGACTGGCTCCGCACGCTTATTCCTACCACCCAACCCGCCGTCGAAATCGGCCAGCTGCTCACCGGCTCGGGGCTGGAGGTGGAAAGCATTGAGGAGCTCGAAAGCATCCCCGGCGGCCTGCGCGGCCTGGTGCTGGGCACGGTGCTGACCTGCGAAAAGCATCCCGACGCCGACAAGCTGAGTTTGACCACCGTGGACGTGGGCGACGGTACCCCGCGCAACATCGTGTGCGGGGCCGCCAACGTGCGCGCCGGGCTGCGGGTAGTAGTGGCCCTGGAAGGCGCCCAGCTCTACCCGGCCCAGGGGGAACCGTTCAAAATCAAGAAGTCCAAAATCCGGGGCGCGGCCTCCGAGGGCATGCTCTGCGCCGAGGACGAAATCGGGCTGGGCACGTCCCATGCCGGCATTATGGAGCTGGACACCGACCTGCCCAACGGCACCCCCGCCGCCGACTACTTCGGCCTGGGCTCCGACTCGGTGTTCGAAATCGGCCTCACGCCCAACCGCGCCGACGCGGCCTCCCACTACGGCGTGGCCCGGGAGCTGCGGGCCCTGCTCCGCCAGCCCTGCCACCTGCCCGACATCAGCCAGTTTCACGCCCCGGCCACGGCCGAGCGGAATATTGCCGTTGAAATCCAGGACCTGGAGGCCAGCCCGCGCTACGCCGGCTTGCTGCTCGAAAACGTGGCGGTGGGCCCTTCGCCGGAGTGGCTGCAGCGCCGCCTGCGCAGCATTGGCCTTTCGCCCATCAACAACGTGGTGGACGTGACCAACTTCGTGCTGCACGAGCTGGGCCAGCCCCTGCACGCCTTCGACGCCGACCAGATTACCGGCCACAAGATTATCGTCAAGCGTGCCGCGGAAGGGGAGAAGTTCGTCACCCTCGACGGCACGGAGCGCACCCTGAAGGCCGCCGACCTGGTCATTGCCGACGCCAATGGCGCACCCATGGCCCTGGCCGGGGTGTTCGGGGGCAAAACCTCGGGGGTATCGGACGCTACCACCCGCGTGTTCCTGGAAAGCGCCTACTTCCAGACCGCCGCCGTCCGCAAGACGTCCCAAACCCACCAGCTCAAAACCGACGCCTCCTTCCGCTTCGAGCGGGGTACCGACCCGCACATGGTGCCCGTGGCTTTGAAGCGCGCCGCCCTGCTGCTCCAGGAAGTGGCCGGCGCCACCGTGGCCGCGCCCATCGTCGACGAGTACCCGCACCACATCGGCCACACCGCCGTGCGCCTGCGCCTGCCCCGGGTGGAGCGGCTCGTGGGCCAGTTCATTGCCCCGGAGCGAATCCGCCAGATTCTTACCGACCTCGATATTCTCATCTCCGAGGAAAGCCAAGACGCCGCCGGCCACGCCGAGTGGATTCTGTCGGTTCCCCCGCACAAGGTGGACGTGACCCGGGAGGCAGACGTGATTGAGGAAATCCTGCGCATCTACGGCTACAACCACGTGGCTTTGCGGCCCCACAACTCGGCCTCGTATTTGGCCAAGTTCCCAAACCCCGACCCCGAGGTGCTGCGCCAGAACACGGCCCGCCTGCTCAGCGGCCAGGGCTTCTCCGAAATCATTACCAACTCGCTCACCAACTCGCTCTACTTTGAGAAAGCCGGGGAGAAAAACGAGGAGCTGGTGCCGGTGCTCAACTACAACAGCGCCGATTTGAACGTGATGCGCCCCACGCTGCTGCACTCGGGCCTGGAGGTGATTCGCTACAACGTGAACCGTCGCCAGCGCGACCTGAAGCTCTACGAGTTCGGTAAAACCTACCACCGCGAGGCCGACGGCAAGTACTCGGAGAAGAACAAGCTCGTCCTCTACCTGACCGGCAACTCGGCTTCCGAAACCTGGCAGCAGAAGCCCGACAAGGCTACTTACCACCAGCTGGCCGGGGCCGTGCAGCAGGTGCTGGCTTCACTCGGCTTCCCGCAGCCCATGTCGCAGCCGGTACAGCACGCCTACCTCGCGGGCGGCCTCACGCTGCTGGCCCAGAACCAGCCCGTTGCCCACCTCGGTGCCGTGTCCGGGGCCGTGCTCAAGCGCCTCGACGTGAGCCAGCCGGTGTGGTACGCCGAGCTCGACTGGGAGTGGCTGATGCGCAAGTACAAGAACACCCTGGTAGCCCGGGAGCTGCCCAAGTTCCCCGAGGTGCGCCGCGACCTGTCGGTAGTCGTCGACAAAACCGTGACCTTCGACCAGCTCCGCCAGATTGCCCAGCGCACCGAGAAGAAACTGCTGCAAAGCCTAAACGTGTTCGACGTGTACGAGGGCGAAAACCTGGGCGCGGGCAAGAAGTCCTACTCCGTCAGCTTCACCCTGCAGGACCCGACCCAGACCCTCACCGAGCAGGCCATCGACTCGGTGATGCAGCGCCTAATCCAGCAGTTCGAAAAGCAGGCCGGCGCGGTGATTCGGCGCTAAGTCGGTTTAGAGAAATAGAACGTCATTCCGAGCATTCTGCGCTTCAAGCAGAGACCGAGGAACCTCGCGTGCTGTCGTTGCCAGAGTAACCGTCATGCTGAGCTTGCCGAAGCATCTCTACCGCTTCATTGGACTAGCGTTCAAGCGGCGTGTTAAAGATGCTTCGACAAGCTCAGCATGACGTTCTTTTCCAGCAACGCCGTCAAGCAGCACTCTTCGGCAAGCTCGGATGACGGTCAACGTAAGGCCGGCCGGTAACTCAGCGGCGACGACTTAAAGCCCAACTTTAAGCGCGAAGTACTATTGCCCGTAACTTCGTCTTACATTAGCCTAAAATAATTCCTTCCCATGGCCTCCTCCCAGCAGCTTGCCCAGTTAGACCGTCTCGAGCGACAAGTCACGTCGTTAGTGGCTGCCTATCAAGGCTTGCGCGAGGACCTGGCCGACGCCAACACCACCATCCAGCAGCTGCGCGCCGACGTGCGCGACCGGGAGCGACAGTTGAAGGATTTCCAGAATCAAGAGAATATCGCTAAACTTGTCAATACCATAGCAGGGGAACCTGCCAACGCAAACGAGCTGAAACTTCGCCTCAACGAATATATCCGCGAAATCGATAAGTGCCTTGCCTATTTGAGGGAATAACCACCATCAAACCTTACGACACCTGCTCTTTCCATGAGCGAGCTTTCCATCAAAATCCGCATTGCCGACCGGGATTACCCTATGCGGGTAGCCCCGCAGGAAGAGGAACGCCTACGCCTGGCGGGCCGCCTGCTGGGCGAGCGGATCAAGGAATTTCGCGAGCAGTACGGCATTCAGGACAAGCAGGATCTGCTGGCCATGATTGCCTTGTCCACCATGGCTGACGGGTTGAAGGTCAGCAAGGAAAAGGACGGCACGGATGCGGCCCTCACCGAACGCTTAGCGCGTTTGGACGAGTTGCTTTCGGGAGTGGTGCTCGGCTAAGGAGGCCGGGCGCTGGCATACGTTTCAGACTCGAATCGGGTGGGGCAATCGGCTCCGCCATTCGTTCGTCGTCGGCAGATTTTTCCGTGTTATGGTTTCTTACCCACCCCCTAAAACCATAGCTCAATGCCCGACATTTTGTATATCATCCTGGCCGCCGTGCTTGCCCTTGGGGTCGGCATTGTGGTCGGGCGCCAACTGGCCGGCAAGGTCAAGCTTGACCACGAATCCGACGCCAAAGCCCGCGCCCAGCTCATCATCCAGGAGGCCGAAAGCCAGGCCACCCGCACCCGCGACGAGCGGATCCAGCAGTCGAAAGACAAGTTCCGCCAGCTCAAGAACGAATTTGAGCAGGACAGCAAGCGCCAGAAGCAGGAGCTCGACGCCGAGCTCACCCAGCGCCGCCAGGGCGTGGTGGAGCAGGAGCAGAGTATCAAGCAGCTCACCCAGACCACCCAGCGCCAGCTCGAGCAATTGCAGAAGAAGGAGCAGGACCTCGAAGCCCTGCGCGAAAAGCTCCAGAATGACTCCCAGCAGCAGCGCGAGCGGCTCGACGCCCAGGACGAGAAGCGCCGTGCCACCCTGGAAACCCAGTTGGCCAAGCTCCAGCGCCGGGAGGAAGAAGTGGAAGAGGAGTTGGAAAGCACCCGTGAATCCTTGAACGCCCAGCTGCTGCAGGTGCAGCACCAGCTCGAAACCATTTCGGGCCTGACCGCCGCCGAAGCCCGCGAGCAGCTGGTCGAAAGCCTCAAGAACGAGGCCCAGATTCAGGCCAGCTCCTACATCAAGGACGTGGTGGCCCAGGCCAAGCTCTCGGCCACGAAAGACGCCAAGAAAGTGGTGCTCGAAACCATTCAGCGCACCGCCGCCGAGCACGCCATTGAAAACTGCGTGTCCATCTTCAACATCGAGTCGGACGACGTAAAAGGCAAAATCATCGGCCGCGAGGGTCGCAATATCCGCGCCCTGGAAGCCGCTACCGGCGTCGAAATCATTGTCGACGACACGCCTGAGGCCATCATCATCTCCGGCTTCGACCCGGTGCGCCGCGAGGTGGCCCGCCTGAGCTTGCACCTGCTGGTAAAGGACGGCCGCATTCACCCGGCCCGCATCGAGGAAATCGTGGCCAAAACCCGCAAGAACATCGACGAGGAAATCGTTGAAATCGGCGAGCGGACCATCATCGACCTGGGCATTCACGGCCTGCACCCCGAGCTGATCAAAATGGTGGGGCGCATGCGCTTCCGCTCCTCGTACGGGCAGAATCTGCTCCAGCACAGCCGCGAAGTCGCCAATCTCTGCGCCACGATGGCCGCCGAACTGGGCCTGAACGTGAAGCACGCCAAGCGCGCCGGCCTCTTGCACGACATCGGCAAAGTGAGCACCGAGGAGCCTGAGCTGCCCCACGCCATTTTGGGCATGGAGATGGCCAAGAAGTACAAGGAGCACCCTGACGTGGTCAACGCCATCGGCGCCCACCACGACGAAATCGAGATGACGGCCATGATTTCGCCGCTCGTGCAGGCCTGCGACGCCATCAGCGGCTCCCGCCCCGGCGCCCGCCGCGAGATGATGGAAAGCTACATCAAGCGCCTCAAGCAACTCGAGGAAACGGCCGTTTCGTTCGACGGCGTGCTGCAGTGCTACGCCATCCAGGCTGGTCGCGAGCTGCGCGTGATGGTGAATGCCGACAACGTGACCGACGAGCGCGCCCAGGAGCTGAGCTACGAAATTTCCCAGAAGATTGAAAAGGAAATGCAGTACCCCGGCCAGATCAAAATCACGGTTATCCGCGAAATGCGCGCCGTGGCCTACGCTAAGTAGACCGCCAGAGTACAATTCGAAAAAGCCCCCGCAACGGACGTTGCGGGGGCTTTTTGGTGAAAACCGGGTTAAGCTAGCCGCTATGCTGGCCGCCATTCCATGAAGTAGGACGTGCCCGTATCCCGAACCTGGTAGAAGCCCAAACTCTCGTAGAGCCGTTTGGCCGGGTTGCCGTGGGCCACGTGGAGCGTCACGGCCAGCTGTTGGCGGCGGGCCGATTCCAGAACGTCGGTAAGGATGCGGCGGCCTATGCCCTGGCCTTGGAACTCGGGCAGCAGGGAAATATCGATGATGCGGACCTCGGCGCCGGATTCCCACCGGTAGAGCCGGCCCACGGGGTGCTCCTGGTGCAGAATCAGCTGGTGGCTGGCGTCGGGGTAGCGGCTGGCGTAATCGGTGGTCTGGGCCCGCAGCTGCATGGTCAGAAAAGCCTGTTTCTGCGCTTCCGGCCAAACCAAATGCTGGAATTCAGCTTCCCGGGTGCTGCCGTACAGCTGGGCAATAAAGGGCTGGTCGTTGGCCTCAACGGGGCGGAGAGTTAGCATGCAGAAGTATTGATTGGGCAAACGAAAATACCACGAAGGCCTAGGGTTGTCGATTGGGCGCGGGCTTGGTTACGGCACGGCTCCAACCTTGGTGAACACCAGCGGCTGGGAGTAAGGAAACCGCACTTCAATGCCCGCCACGGACTGCCCGGGGCCCGGCAGAATACGAAAATCGAACTGGTCGTTGCCGGTGTAGTGGCTGGTAAGGGCGGTAAAGTTGAGTCCCGAGTTGTGCTTGATGGGGCCTTTGAAATCGTAGTAGGCAAAGGCCAGCTGCTTTTTGGCCGGGCGGGAAAGGGTGATGGTGCCGTAGGCCGGATGCGCGTAGGTGCCCACGTACTGGTCCGCGGCGGCCAGCACCTGCGGGTCGTGGAGCAGCCCGGCAGCCGGCGCCGGGGCGGTGGGTGCGGGCTGGGCTTTGGCAACCACAAACTGCTCAAAGTCGGCCATCTTCCCGTAGTTGCCGTCGACGAAGATGTTGGTGGCGTAGCGAATCAGCAGGTTCTGCAGCTCGGTCTGCTGGTTGCACATAATGACGATGCCAAAACCACTCTGCGGAGCCAGCAGAATGCGGCTGCTTTGGCCGGCGGTGCGGCCGTCGTGGTAGATAATGCGGCGGCGGGTATCGACGTCCCAACCGATGCCGTAGAAGATTTCCTCCGGGGCGTTGCGCACCGTGAGCGGACTGGTGAGGTAGGCAAATTGCCGGGGCGAGAGAAACTCCTTGCCCTCGAGCGTGCCCTGATTGACGAGCATTTCCAGCCAGCGGGCCATGTCGGTGATGGTGGACGTGATGCTGCCGGCCGGCGCCATATCGGCCATGTCCAGGGCTGGCACCACCGTCCGGCCGTCGGGACGGTAGCTGACAGTCGGCTCGGGGTATTTCTGAAACTCCTCGAACGTGGCAAAGGAGCTGCTCATGCCCAGGGGGCGGAAGATGCGGGTACGCACCAGCTCCTCCCACGACAA
This sequence comes from Hymenobacter persicinus, assembly GCF_004167665.1. Lineage (GTDB taxonomy): Bacteria > Bacteroidota > Bacteroidia > Cytophagales > Hymenobacteraceae > Hymenobacter > Hymenobacter persicinus. The sequence goes on from NZ_SEWE01000009.1 coordinate 27,771, forward strand.
GTGCGCGGCGCGCTCCTCGGCAAGGCCCGCCACGGTGTAGAGCAGGTTGTTGTAAAGAAAATTCTCCCGAAAGGTGCCCTTGAAGCTCAGGTACGGCAGTTTGCCGATCAACTCCTGGCGGGCAATGCGCGGGCCGTACTGCAGATAGTAGTGCTGGTCGAGGCCGACGCGGTGGGTAAACAGGTCGCGGAGGGTAGCGTTGGCGCCGGCGTAGTCGTCAGACAGCTTGAACTCCGGCAAGTGCTGACGCACCCGGTCGTCCCAGCTTAGCAGTTTTTCCTGCACGAGTTGGGCGGCAATGACACCGGTAAAGGCCTTGGTGCAGGAGCCGATTTCAAACAGCGTATTGGTCGTTACGGGCAGCTTGCGGGCCACGTCGCGGTAGCCCAGCCCACCCTTGTAGAGCAGCTTCCGGTCTTTTACAATTGCCACGGCTAGGCCCGGATTGTGAGTTTTCTGGCGCAGCGAATCGGTGAGCTGCAGAAAATACGCCAGCTGCTGGGCCGTCGTGCGGGGAGCCGGCGCGGGACGGTTTTGGGCCAGCAGGGCAGGGCTGCCAAGCAGCAGTAGAGCAAGAAGAAGACGCATAAAAAATAGTAGTGCTATGGGTAGAGGAGGACTGAATAAGGCAATAGGTGGCGCTAGCGGGAGTAGTGCGTTAAAGAAACGAAGAAAAGCGCCCGAACTCCAGCCTGGCTTATCGACGGGGGAAAGCGGCGCGCCGGTTAGCGGGAAAAACCGACTCTCCAACGCGGTGTCCGATGTCTGCTGTGGTCGGGGACGGGTTGCTGAAAAACCTTGTTGACATGCTCGAAAGGCCTTTTTTAGAGCGGACTGCCAACGCCGGACAACCGTTTGGAAAGTCTGACCGGAACCGAATCTGGTTTTCGCCCGGGCCCGTGCCCGACTAGGTTTGAGCTATCAATCACCGCCACCGATTTACTTCCTATGAACCCCCGTTTCCTTACCCGCCGGCTTACCTCATTTGCTACCTTATTGCTGCTGGGCAGCTGCACCGTGTACGCGCCCATGCAGCCCACTATTTCCACTATTCACGTCAAGGGCCAGGTTGAAATCAGCGGCGGGGTCCAGGCCAGCGGCCGGGTAGAAAGCAGCGTGGTGTATTCGCCGTTGCCCAACGTGCTGGTAATGGGCGCGGGCACCTTCCGGCCCAACCTCGGCGATTCTACCTTCTACCAGACTCGGCAGTGGGAAGCCGGGCTGGGCGGTTATCTACCCCTGGGCAGCGGCTGGCAGCTTACGGGCCTGGCTGGCTACGGCACCGCCCACACCCACCGGGCCTACGTAGAGGAGCCCCTGATCTGGGGGGAACGAATGCTCGAAACCTACCAGATGCGCTACCGCAAGGTGTTTGGGCAGGCCAGCCTCACCCACGAAGACTCGCGGGGAGCGGTAGGCGCGGTGTACCGTCTTTCCCACCTCGGCTTCGACCAGATCGACTACTCCGCGGAGCATTTTCCGGCCTACGGATTGCCGCTTCGCAGCTTGGTGCGACACGAGGCGCTGGTCTTCGGCCGCCGCAACCTGGGTGCCGGGGGCCGCTGGCAGCTGCAGGGGACCCTGGGCCTCTCTATGGCGGGCCAGGGCCGCCACAGCACCTCGGAGGATGCGCGCTACAACCAGGTGAACCAGGTGCTGCTGCCGGTGCCCACGGTCGGCCTGGGCGTCGTGTTTCGGCCTACGCTACGGCGCGAAAAATAAGCCGTCCTCACCTGCCACGTAGCTTTTCAATACTCTTACTCAATCAGCTTGGATGATGAATTTGCTACGCTGTTCGTTACTGATTCTGGGTTTGGGAGCCGGAAGCTGCGCCCCGTTTTACCAAGCTACGTTGCCTTCGGCGCCCCTGGTACGGCACCGCGGCGAAGTGGCCGTCATTGGCAGCTGGCTGCTGTCGGAAACGGGTCAGGCGACGGTGGCCTGGTCGCCGGTTGAGCACGTGCGGCTGGGCGGCACAATCACTGCCTGCCACAGTGGCGAAGCGTCGCCGGATAGCAGCGACACGTACTCTTACCTGCGCAGCCGGGCTTACCAAGTGGACGCCGGGTACTATTTCGGGGTAAGCCAGGGCCGTGGGGTGGTGGAAGTAAGTGGCAGCGTTGGCAAAAGCCGTAGCCTGGCCCACGGCGACGCCGTCATCGACCCGTTCAGCTACGGCTCGCCGGTGCCAGGCGGCGGCACTGGGGGCAAGGCTACCCGCGGCCTTCCCGACCAGATCGGCGAGTTCAGGACGGTAGCCGGGCAAGTCAGCGGCTTATGGGACAGAGAAGGGCCCGGCAGCCGACAGACCGGCCTGCTGCTGCGGCTGAGCCGCGTCGAATGCACCCGGCTCACCTTCGACGGGCAGGAGTTGGCCCGGCCGGCGAACTGGTACATCGAGCCGGCGGGCCTATTTCGAACCAAGGGACAGGGGTTGCGGGCGGAATTTCAGCTAGGGTACACCCTGGGGTTGGTGGCGCAACCCAACAACAGCGTTTTTCCGCATGTCCGGCCGCGGGTAGCGGTGAGCCTGCTGGCTTTCCCGGTGGTTATCTACCGTAAGTTCAAAGACTAGCCGGCCGCCGGCTTTTCCTTGCTCCAGCGCGCTGCCCGCCAGGCCTGCTGCTGCTCGGCATCGAGAAACGTCCAGGCGACGAAGCGGCTTTTCTTCTGGCCCTGGGCCATGTCGATGGTGCGCACTTCGTGGGCCTTGGCCCACTGCAGCTCTTTGTAGATGCCGGGCAGGGCGACTTTCTTTGCTACCAATGACGTAAACCAGAAGGCCTGCGTCGGAATCTGGGCGCTTTCCTGCACCAGACGGCGCACGAAGGCTTCTTCTCCGCCCGGGTACCACAGCTCCCCGGGCTGGCCGCCGAAGTTCAGCCCAGGGGCCGCTTTCGAGCCCGACTTGACTCCCAGGTTGTGCTGCTTGCGGCGGTTATCGGCCGTGGCCTCGGCCAGGGAAGCGTAGAACGGCGGGTTGCACAAGGTCAGGTCAAACTGCTCCCGCGGCTTCACCACGCCCTGGAGCACGTGCCGGGCGTCGGCCTGCTGGCGCAGCTCCACGTGGCCCGTCAGCGCCGGATTGGCGCCCACAATGGCCTTGGCCGTGCGCAGCGCCCCCGCGTCGGTATCGGCTCCCACGAAGTGCCAGCCGTACTGCTGGTGGCCGATAATGGGGTAGATGCAGTTGGCGCCCACGCCCACGTCGAGCACCCGTACGCCCTTGCCCCGGGGCACTTGCCCGTCGTTGACGCTGGCCAGCAAATCGGCCAGGTAATGCACGTAGTCGGCGCGGCCGGGAATGGGCGGGCAGAGGTAGTTGGCCGGAATATCCCAGTGCTCGATGCCGTAAAACTGCTTCAGCAGGGCCCGATTCAGCATGCGCACCGCGGCCGGGTTGTTGAAGTCGACCGACTCACTGCCGTAGGCGTTCTGGGTCACGAAGGGCTGCAGGGCCGGCAGGGTCTGCCCGAGCTGGGCAAAGTCGTAGCGGCCCTGGTGGGCGTTGCGCGGATGCAGCAGGGGCGTTTCGGGGGCGGCAGGCGTTGGTTTGGCGGGCATGGCAAGGAAAATGGCGGTCAGCAAAAGACAAACATAACGGAAGCTTTCCGGCTACCGCGCCAGCAGCTCCGGCGCCGTGGTGCTGCGAGCAGCGGAAAGGCCGCTACGCCGGGCGCCGCAGCTTGGTAAACACGTTGTTAAGCCCCTCGGCCCAGGTGGGGTGGGCAATAATCATGTTCTGCAGCGTGGGGTAAGGAATTTTGCCCAGCATGGCCAGCTGAAACATGGTCATGATTTCCCCGCCCTCGGCGCCGAAGATGGCCGCGCCGAGCACTTGGTCTTTGTCGTCAACCAGAACTTTCCAGAACCCGGTGGTGCGGCCGGTTTCCCGGGCCCGCCCGATGGTGCGCACCGGCATGGTGGCCACGCGGTACGGAATGTTCTGCTCCCGGGCCTGGTCCTCATTGAGCCCGATGCGGCCCAGCTGAGGTTCCGTAAAGACGGTGTAGGGCAGGGGCCGCCGCTTGGCCGAGCGGCGTTTGCCGTGCAAAATGGCATCCCGCACCACCCGGTAATCGTCGTAGCTGATGTGGGTGAACTGGGGGCCGCCGTGCACGTCGCCGAGGGCGTACACGCCGCGGGCGGCGGTTTGCAAGTTGCGGTCGACTTGGATGTAGCCTTTCTCGTCGGTTTTGATGCCAGCCTTGCTCAGGTCGAGCGTATCGGAGTTGGGCGTGCGGCCGGTGGCGATGAGCAGGTGGGAGCCGCGCAGTCGCCTTTCCCCCTCGGGAGTGGTGGCCGACAGCGTGATTTCCCCGGCCGCGTTCTGCGACACCCGCCGGGCTTCGGCGCCCAGCACGAACTCCACGCCCTCGGCTTCGAGCATTTCCTTCATGGCCTGGCACACGTCGGCGTCTTCGTGGGCCAGCAGGCGCTTACCGGCCTCGATGAGCGTGACGCGGCAGCCGAAGCGCCGAAACATCTGCCCAAACTCCACCCCGATGTAGCCCGCGCCCAGAATCAGCAGGTGCTCGGGCAACTCCGGCAGGTCGAGCAGTTCGGTGGTGGTCAGGTAGGGCACGGCGTCGAGGCCGTCGAGTTCAGGCACGGCGGCCCGGGTGCCGGTGTTGAGAAAAATCAGGGGCGCCTCGAGTTCCTGCTCGTCGCCCTGCACCAGCGTCACGCGCAGGGCGTGCGGACCAGTGAAGGCCGCGTGCCCGCGCAGCACCGTGATGCCGGGGTGCTCCTGGGTCAGGTTTTTGCGCAGTCCGTCGCGCGAGTGCTGCACCAACGCGTTTTTGGCCGCCATAATGGCCCGAAAGTCAACCTCGGGAGCGGAGGTGCGGATGCCGTAGTCGGCGGCGGTGCGTACCTGGTGGGCCCGCTCGGCGGCCGCCAGCAGGTTTTTGGTGGGGGAGCAGCCGTAATTGACGCAGGAGCCGCCCAAGTGATTTTCTTCCACCAAAGCCACCCGGCGGCCGGCGTCAGCCATGGCGTAGGCCAGCGGATTGCCGGCCTGACCGGAGCCAATAATTACAACATCGTAGGAAGTAGGCATAAAAAGCAGAAATTGGCGGGGAAAGCAGCCCGGGCGACGGAGCCGGGGCTGGCCCGAAGCTCAAGTGTTGGCTATACGGGCCGCCGGCCCCCGCGGCTATTCACTAAAACCGCCCGGCTTTCGTTCTGCCCTTGTTTCCACCCGGCCGCTCCTCATGCACGCTCTGGTTCGTTTCGCTTTCCTCGCCCTGCTGCCCGCCCTGGCGGGCTGCGCGTCGCTGTATTTTCCGCCCCCGCCCCAGGCGCCCCTGCTCACCCAGAAAGGCGAATTCAGCGGCGGGCTGCACACCAACTTCAGCAACAATACCGCCTTGCAGGGCGCCTACGCCCTCGGCGACCATATTGGGGTGCTGGGCAGCGCCTCGTTTCTGCACTCCAACAAGAAGCAGTCGTTCTTCGGCAGCAAAGCCAACCGGGAGTTTGTCGACCACGATTTCGGTGAAGTGGGCATGGGCTACTTCACTCGCCTGCGCGACCAGCGCGTGATTGAATTCTACGGCGGCTACGGGCTGGGCCACACCAAGCGCACCGAAAGCCGGGAGGGGCTGACCACCCAAACCCTGGAAGGCAGCCTCGATAAGTACTTTTTTCAGGTCAACTACAGCAAAAAGGAGGCGAAGACCCTGCATCTGTTCGGCCGCGACTTTCCGATGTCCTACGGGGCGGCCATGCGGGCCAGCTACGTGCAGCTCAACAACTTCACCATCGACGGCCAGAAGCACGAAGCCGAGGACAACATCTTCTTCGAGCCCATTACCTTCACCCGCATCCAGGCCGTGGGGCCCATTCAGCTCCAGCTCATCAGCGGCAGCAACTTCGGGTTGCGCCACCGCAAGTTTCTGAAGGCGGCCAACTCCGTGTTTCAGCTCGGCATTGTGGTAAACCTGGGCGGGCAGGAAGGCAAGCGGTAAGCAGCTTACTTGCTTTCGAAAAACTTGGCTTTGGACCGCTTAAACAGGCCGCCGGTGGTGGCTACGAACACCGTGTCGCCCAGGGCTTCGAGGCCGGTGATGTCGGCGCGCTGCAGTCCGTCGTCCTTCAGGGGGCGCAGCCGGAAGTTGGTGTCGGTGAGCTTGAGGGTGAAGATAAAGTTGTTGCCAAAGCCATGGAAGACGCCCACCAAGCTGTCGCCGACGGGGTGCATGGAGTTGAACTGCAAGCCGCTGGGCGTGTTGCCGCTGAAAACCCAGGTTTCGCCGTCAGTAGTGGAGTAGCCGAGCTTGGCCCCGTGCATGTACACCCGGTTGTTCCACTTATAAATCGTCTGGGCACCCGTCCAAGTGCTCAATACCTGCCGCCAGCTGCCGTCCTGCTTGATTTTATACAGTCCCTCATTGCCGCAGTCGACCAGGAAATAGTCGTCGATAGCCGTGACCAGGGTAGGAAACGACGGGTAGATTCCGATGTCTTTGAAGGGGATACGGATAACCTTGGGCCGCAAACTGGGCTGATGGGTGAAAGGGTCGGCGCTGGGCTGTACCTCGGTCAGCACTAGGTGCAGCTGCCCATCGGCAGTACCGGCCATGGTCTCGTAGGGAAACAGCAGGTAGTTGTTGCGGTTAATGGCGCCGAACTTGGCGAAGGTGAAGTAGTTGCGCTGTACCCGCAGGGCTTGCTTGTCCAGGCGTTTCAGGTAGAGGTAATTGCTTGCGCCGGAAAGCACCGGATACGCATTAGGCGTAACGGCCAGCAGGGTATCCCGGTAAGTAGCGAAGAAGTCGGGCCCCAGCGGCACGCGCAGACTGATGTCAGTGGAAAACGGATAGATATACTGGGTGATGTCGGGGCTGTTCTGCTGGTAGCGCAGCGCGCAGAATCCGCCGGGCTGCTGGAAGTACAGTGCGTTGGGGCCGCGCCCGATGCCGAGCAGGATTTTAAAGCTGCCCAGAAAGGGCACTTCCGCCCAGCTGTACTGCTTTTCCGTTTCCTGAATCTTGATGACCTCCACTTCCTTTTTGCAGGACAGCAGCAGGGTGGAGGCCAGCAGAGCGCCGCCGAATAAAGCGTGTTTAATCATTGTAATAGCGTAGTGACGGGATAACTATCGGCGAAGCTAACAAAAAAGCTCCGCTTGCTGAGCGGAGCTTTTCGGCTGACTTAGGCCCGATGAACCCGAATCTGAGCTAGTTTTTCACTACCCGCACGGTGCGCTGCTCATCCTGTACCTGCACCCGGAGCAGGTACAGGCCTGCGGGCAGCGTGCTGGGCAGCGTAAGCTGGCGGGTGGCGGGCAGACTCCCGGCCGCCAGCACGCAGCGGCCGGCCACGTCGTAAAGCGTCACCTGGGCCGGGTATTCCTGGGGCAAAGCCACCGTCAGGGTACCGTGGGCCGGGTTGGGACACACCTGCAGGCCAGCCAGGCGCTGGCCGGGGCGGGTGCTGGTGGCGGTGTAGTTTGTGATGGAAATATCGTCCAGGTTCAGGCGGGGCGGCAGCGCCGTGGCCCGGTTGCTGCTGCTGATGCGCAGGCGCACGGGGCCCACGCGGTTGGCCGTAAAGGAATAGGCCGTCAGGTTGGCCGTCAGCGTCGGGGGTGGGCTGGTGCCCAGCAAGCTCGAGTAAGTCACGCCGCCGTCGGTGGAAATTTCCGGCAGGAACGTCGCGCCGGTTTCGTTGCTGTACGCCGCCGCGTGGATCGTGACCACGCCCGCGCCGTTGGGCTTGTCGGTATCCATTTCCAGGATGCCGCCCCCGCGCAGCCGCGCCGACTGCAGCCCATTGAACTTATCGATGCCGGCCGTCGTGCCAAGCAGGGCTTCGGCCAGGGTCCAGCCGCCGCTGCTGAGGGCCACCGAGGCCGCCGCGTAGCTGGTTTTGGTGCCGGCCTCGAAGTTTTCAAAAAACGCCGGGGGAGCGGCCGTTACGGTGAAGGGCTGAGCGCTGACGGCCGCACCATTGGAGTTAGTGAGCGTAATCAGGCCGCTGGTGGCGCCGGCGGGCACCACCACGTACACCTCCGATTCCAAGGGCACCCGCGGGGCGAGCTGCGCAGCAGTGCCGTTAAACGAAACCCCGATGGAGGTGCCCGGGACGGATAGATTACTGCCCCGAATTGTCACCTGCGTACCTACCGGGCCGCTGGCGGGCGAAAAACCGGTGATAATAGGTGGCCCGGGGTTGACGGTGAAAAAGCGCATTTGCGGGGAACTGCCCCCACCCCCGGGCGGCGGGTTGGCGGCCAGCAGGTAGGTCAGCTGGGGGCTGGTCACGCTGGGCAGGTTCACGAGGGCTTGCAGCTGCGTCGACGAAATGTAGGTAGCCGTGAAGCTGGCCGCGTTGATTTGAATGCTGACCGTGGCACCCGGTACGAAGCCAGTGCCATAGAACGTCATCAGCAGGGGCCGCCCGCCAATGCCCGACGTGGGCGAGATGCTGGTCAGCACGCAGGGCGGGTTGGGCGTGGCTGCAGCCGTTACGGTGCCCGATACGGCCACGTTCTGGGTGGTGGCGCCGGGGCTGCTCACCGTCACGGTGCCGCTCAGCGGGCCCAGGGCCGCGCCAACCAGGCGGATGTAGAGCGGCACGTTGGTTACCAGTCCGCCGGCTTGGGTGAGGGTGATGCTGGGGCCGAAGCTGCTGCCCGAGATCCAGGAAACCTCGTAGCCGGCCGGGGCGGTGGCCGTCACGTTGCCGGTCAGGCCGGTGCCGTTTACCAGGGCGCTTTGCTGGGCCGAAGGCGTCCCCACGGCCGTTGTGAAGCCGCCCAGGCTGCTGGGGCTCACCGTCAGGGTGGGGCCGGTTTGGCTGAAGGCGGCCAGGCCGGGTAGTAGCACGAGCAGCAGCGTCAGCACAAAGGAGTAACGTTTTCTCATAGTGGCAGCGGGTAACGGTAAAAATTGAAGCCAGGGTACTTTTTAAAGATAGAAATTGCCAGCCAGCAAAAAGGCCCCGACTTGCGCCGGGGCCTTTCTATTCTTAACGGCAGGAGCCGGAATTACTTGCCGCTCAGTACGCGCAGCATCGTGTCGCCGATTTCGGCGGGCGAATCCACCACGTGGATGCCGCACTCGCGCATGATGGCCATCTTGGCGGCAGCCGTGTCGTCGGCACCACCTACAATAGCGCCGGCGTGACCCATGCGGCGGCCGGGAGGGGCCGTCTGGCCTGCAATGAAGCCTACCACGGGCTTCTTGTTGCCGGTTTCCTTGATCCAGCGGGCGGCTTCGGCTTCCATGCCACCCCCGATTTCACCGATCATCACGATGCCCTCGGTTTCGGGGTCGTTCATGAGCAGCTCCACGGCTTCCTTAGTGGTGGTGCCAATGATCGGGTCGCCGCCGATGCCGATGGCCGTGGTCTGGCCCAGGCCGGCTTTGGTGAGCTGATCCACGGCTTCGTAGGTCAGCGTGCCCGACTTGGAGACGATGCCGATTTTGCCTTTGGTGAAGATAAAGCCGGGCATGATGCCCACTTTGCACTCGCCGGCCGTCATCACGCCGGGGCAGTTCGGCCCGATCATGCGCAGACCCTCGCGGCCCTTGAGGTATTCCTTCACCGCAATCATGTCCTTGGTCGGAATGCCTTCGGTGATGGTGACGATGACTTTGATACCGGCATCCGCTGCTTCCATGATGGCGTCGGCGGCGAAAGCCGGGGGCACGAAGATGATGCTGGTGTCGGCGCCGGCCTGCTCTACGGCTTCGGCCACCGTGTTGAACACGGGCCGGTCGAGGTGCTGGGTGCCGCCTTTGCCGGGCGTGACGCCGCCCACCACGTTGGTGCCGTACTCAATCATCTGCTGGGCGTGAAACGAGCCTTCGGAGCCCGTAAAACCCTGCACAATCACTTTGGAATCCTTGTTGACCAGAACGCTCATTCGGGGAGGGATTAGAGAATACTATCGGTTTGACGTGGGAACCAGTGCGCCCTGCCGGGCTACCGGTGTGCAAAAGTAGGCTTTATTTGGGGGTGGGACAAGCCAGCCGCCGGTTCGGGGGCAGCCCCGGCGCCCGGCCGGCAAATCGGACGCCGGGCCCGGGCCCAATCCGCGGGCCGCAAGCCGGCTGGGCGTGGTTTGAGCCGCCATGGGCGGGGCAGCCCGGAGCCGGGCGTAAATAGTGCGCGGCAGGCCGGGGCTCCGCGGGCAAATCCGTACCTTTGCGGTCCTCTCACTCACTCTCATCTCTCTCATGTACTTCAACAACGTCATTGAGGCCATCGGCAACACCCCGCTGGTAAAGCTCAATAAGGTCGCCGACGGCATCAAGGGCACCGTGCTGGCCAAAGTCGAATATTTCAACCCCGGCAACTCGGTGAAAGACCGGATGGCCATCAAGATGATTGAGGACGCCGAGCAGGCGGGCCTGCTGAAGCCCGGCGGCACCATCATCGAGGGCACCAGCGGCAACACCGGCATGGGCCTGGCCCTGGCCGCCATTGCCAAGGGCTACCAGTGCATCTTCGTGATGAGCGACAAGCAAAGCAAGGAGAAGCAGGACATTCTGCGCGCCGTGGGCGCCCAGGTGGTGGTGTGCCCCGTCGATGTGGCGCCCGAAGACCCGCGCTCCTACTACTCGGTGGCCAAGCGTCTGAGCGAGGAAACCCCCAACTCGTTCTACCCCAACCAGTACGACAACATGTCGAACACGGCGGCCCACTACGAAGGTACCGGCCCCGAACTCTGGAAGCAGACCGAAGGTAGCATCACCCACCTGGCCTGCGGCGTGGGCACGGGCGGCACCATTTGCGGCACGGCCAAGTACCTGAAGGAGCAAAACCCGGCCATAGTGGCTGTCGGGCTCGATACTTATGGCTCGGTCTTCAAGAAGTACAAGGAAACCGGAATCTTCGACGAAAACGAAATCTACCCGTACAAGACCGAGGGTATTGGCGAAGATATTCTGCCCAAGAATGTTAACTTTGACTTGATTGATCTGTTCATCAAAGTCACTGACCAGGATGCGGCCGTCATGACGCGCCGCCTGGCCAAGGAAGAGGGCTTGTTCGTAGGCTGGTCATGCGGCTCGGCGGTGCACGGCGCTCTGGAATACGCCAAGGAGCATCTGAAAGAGGAAGACGTGATGGTCATTATCCTGCCCGACCACGGCACGCGCTACCTCGGTAAAATTTACAACGACGACTGGATGCGCGAGCAGGGCTGGCTCTAGCACCCCGGTCCCGGCCCGCAAGAGCCGGATTTAAGCACGTTAACGCCCCCTCCCCCGAACATGGCTAAGAAGCTGCGCAACGTAGTGCTGGTCGACGACAACGAGACGACCAGCTTTCTGAACAACCGTCTGCTCAATCGTTTGGGCGTGGCCGACAAAGTCTACACCTTTACCCGCGCCGAGCAAGCCTATGACTTTCTCTGGGGCAAGGGTGAAAACGCCGGTTCGATGGCGCCCGACGTGCCGCAGCTGGTGTTTGTGGACTTGAAAATGCCCGGTATGGACGGCTTTGAGTTCTTGGAGCAATACAGCCAGCTACCCGCCCCGATCAAGGAAAAAACGGTGCTGGCCGTGCTGACAACCTCCATGCACTCGGCCGATACGGCCCGCGTGGCCAAGTTCGAGGGCGTGGAGTACTTGGCCAAGCCCCTGACGGAGGAGAAGATGGAAAAGCTGCTGCAAAAGCGCTTCTCCGACAACTAATCCAGACGGAAGCTCAGTATAGCCAAAAGGCCACTGCAAGTATTTGCAGTGGCCTTTTGGCGTAAAAAAAGCGGGGTGCTGGCTACACCACTGCGTCCACGAACTGGAAGGCTTCGCCGTCGAATAAGCCTTTGTCGCTGAGCTTGAGGCTGGGAATAACGAGCAGAGCCATAAACGAGAGGGTCATAAACGGGGCGCCCAGCGGGCTGCCCAGGCGCTTGGCCAGGGCATCGACGGCGGCGTAGGCGTCGGCCACGCGGTAGCCGGGCTGGTCCGACATCAGCCCCGCCACCGGCAGGGGCAGCAGGATTTCCTCCCCGTCGAGGCCCACGGCGGCCAGCCCACCCTGCGCCTCAATGACCAGGTTCACGGCCCGGGCTAGGCTCGCGTCGTCGCAGCCCACGGCGGTGATGTTGTGGGAGTCGTGGCCGACGCTGCTGGCTAGGGCGCCGAATTTCAAGCCGAAGCCCTGAATAAAGGCCACGGCCGGGGCCGCCGGAGCGTAGCGGTTCACCACGGTCAGCTTGAGCACGTCCTGGTCCACGTTGGGCACCACCAGCCCGTTGGCGACGGTGGCCGGCAAATCGTGGCGGGCCGTGATGAGCTGGCCGTCGAAGCACTCGATGACGCGCACGGTGGGGGCGGCATTCGGGGCCTGCAACTCGAAATCCTGGGGCTGCACGGGGCGGGCGTGGAAGTTGTTGAGAACCGGGCAGGGCACCGACGGAATCCGGGTTTCGCCGTTTTCAGCCACCAGCACGCCGTTCAGGTAGGTTTGGCGCACCAGAAAGTCCGTCAGGTTGTCGACCACGATAAAGTCGGCGGCATCTCCTTCCCGGAGCAGGCCCACGGGCAACGTATAGTGCAGCACCGGATTCAGGCAGGCCACGCGCAGCACCTTGAGCACGTTCTGCCCGCGGGCCACGGCGCGCTGCACGAGCTGATTGATGTGGCCCAGCACGAGCGTGTCGGGGTGCTTGTCGTCGGAGCAAAACATCATATTCTCGAAGTGCTCGGGTAGCAGATCAATCAGGGCGTCGAAGTTGCGGGCCGCCGAGCCTTCCCGGATCAGGATTTTCATGCCCACGGCCAGCTTGTCGAGGGCCTCTTCGGCCGTGAAGCACTCGTGGTCGGTGCTGATGCCGGCCTCGGCGTAGCGCCGGGCATCCTCGTCGCGCAGGCCGGGGGCGTGCCCGTCCACGGGGCGGCCGTAGCGCTGGGCCAACGCAATTTTTTCCATCACCTCCGCGTCGCGGTGCAGCACCCCGGGCCAGTTCATCATTTCGGCCAGGTAGCCGATAGCCGGGTTTTGAAACAGCTGCTCGATGTCCGAGGCGGTGATGGTGGCGCCGGCGGTTTCAAACGGGGTGGCCGGTACGCAGGAGGGCGCGCCAAAGCAAAACTTAAACGGCACGCTGCGGCCGCTTTCCAGCATGTACTCCACTCCGGCCACGCCCAGCACGTTCCCAATTTCGTGGGGGTCCGACACGGTGGCAACCGTGCCGTGCGTGACGGCCAGACGGGCAAACTCGGCCGGCACGAGCAGGGAGCTTTCCACGTGCACGTGGGCGTCCACGAAACCCGGCAGGGCGTAGGGCAGGGTCGGGTCGGGGGGGGCGGAATCGGTCAGTTCCACCGCGTGGATTTTGCCCTCGCGCACGTGAATGGTGCCCGGGGCTATGGAGTTGGCAAACAGGTTGATGACGTTGGCGCGCAAACTGAATTCGGCGGGCATAGGGCAGGCGGAAAGAAGGCGGGGAGTTGAGATTGGTCGGGTGCGAACGGGTAAAGAACCGTATATTTGCCGAAAATCTGCGCCGGTGAGAAAGATTGTGACTTTGCTGTTGGCTGCCCTGATATCAGGTTCCGGCCTCGTGACGACGGGCTGTGCGCGCCGCACCACCCAGCAGAAGAAAACTGCCTCGTACAAGCGCAAAACCAAATTCGGCAAGGCCCCCTGTCCTTGCGACAGTCACTAGCCGGGCCGGCTTTTCTGCCATTCGCTTTAATTTCTGCTCCTTCCCTTGTGAATCACCGCTGCGTCGTTGCCCACGTCTTCCGCTTTTGCCTGCTGGCCGCGCTGCTGGTAGCTGGGCGCGGCGTCGTCGGGCAGGCCCGCGCGGCTTTTATTGCGCCCGGCAGCTACGACAAGCTCACCCGCGACCCGACGCTGCGCTACGAGCCCGGCAGCCACCCCGGCTCCTTCCGCGGCCTCGACGGGCAGTGGCATAGCGTCCAGATTGCCGACTGGCTTATCGACCGGGTATACATGAACGAAACCGGCGTCTACTACCGGGCTTTTTCGCCCGAAGACATGACCGCCTTCGTGGATAAGTACGCCGACACGGTGATTACCGTGACGGGGCTGCCCCCCGGGAAGCTGGGGCGCTTTGCCGCCGTCTTTGGCCGCCAGAAATTTCGCGCCGCCGGCATGCAGCTGGTCGACGTGACCGAGCAGCCCACCAGCCTGATTGGCATTCTGTTTACGCCCCATAAACTGGTGGTGCGCAAAAACGCGGACGGCTGGCTGGTGGTGCCCCGGCAGAAAAAGGCTTTTCAACAGCTCATGCTCGTGCTGCTCGCCGACGACCCGGCGGCCGTGGCCGAGCTGCGCACGGGCCGGGTCGGACGCCCCCGGCTGCTGCCCCTGCTCGCCCGATACGCCGAAGCGCGCACCACGTACTTTTTGCAAACTGCCGCCCGTCCTCGGCCCTAACACCAATAGCTATGCAGTATAGTAAGGGGGCATCCGCAAAAAATGACCGCGCAGCCACGCTCCGAGCTTGGCCGCTTAGGGCAACGGGTTTCCGGCTGGTAGGCTTGCTCGGCCTGCTGGTGTTGAGTGCTGGCTCGGTGCAGGCCCAGTACAGCAATTACGCCCTGCCCAAGATTATCAAGTACCAGCCCGGCTCGTACCAGCTGGCCGATGGTAGCTGGCACGGCGGACAACTTTATCCCGACCAGGGAGAGCACCTGCGCGTGCGCAACCCGGACGATAAAAAGATAACCGAGTACCAGCCCCTGGAGGTGAAGGCTTTCGTGGTGGAAGGCGACACCTTCAGCGTGATTCGGAACATTGATATTTCGGCCCGCCGCCGCGTGGCCAGCGCGTTTGCCAAGCAACTCTACCGCTGCGGCAATTTTACGCTGCTGGACTTCGAGCACGGCGCTGCCGGGGCCGCCACGGTGATGCTCGGCGGCCAAACCCCGCAAAACGACTTGGTGCTGCAGCCCCGCCTCGGGGATGCAGTGCGGGTGCCGGCTTCCCGGGGCGCCTTCGAAAAAACTATGCTGCCTTTGTTTGGCGACTGTCCGGAGCTGGCCCAGAAAATCAAGGCCGGCAAGGTCGGGCGGCAGCACATGAAAAGCATTTTGCAGACTTACGCCCGCTGGCAGCAGACCGCGCCGGCAGGTGGCAACTAACTGTTTCTTTCCTATGACCTCTGAAAACCCCTTGGTTGCCCTGCGAAATGCTGCCGAAGCCGTGCGCCAGCAGCTGCAGCTCAACAGCTACGACGAAACTGCCGTACAGCGGCTCGACGAGTTCATTGAAACCCAACGCGCTACCATCAAAGAGGAAGACCGGGAAGGGGTTATCAAAGCCCTAGGCTGCTTTCTGGGCCAGTGCCTGGTCGATACCTACCACGGCACCTGGGCCACCGGCCCCGACGCCACCACCGGCGTGGGCATCAACGGCAACCACTTTTTCAATCCCTTCTTCCGCGTGTCCCAGCACCTAG
This sequence comes from Hymenobacter persicinus, assembly GCF_004167665.1. Lineage (GTDB taxonomy): Bacteria > Bacteroidota > Bacteroidia > Cytophagales > Hymenobacteraceae > Hymenobacter > Hymenobacter persicinus. The sequence goes on from NZ_SEWE01000009.1 coordinate 43,162, forward strand.
CGCTGGGGCAGAAAGAATCGGTAGCTGCTTTTTTTGCGAGTATTCCCGCACGGTTGGCCGCTGAGCCCCGTCGTAAAACCTGGATTTAGTGTCTGATTCTAGCCCCACCCGCCCTTCCGCGCCGACCGACTTTGCCATGAGAAAAATCGTCATTGCCATCGACGGCTACTCTTCGTGCGGGAAAAGCACCACGGCCAAGGCCGTGGCCGCCGAGCTGGGCTACGCCTACATCGACACTGGGGCCATGTACCGGGCCGTGACGCTTTATTTGCTGGAGCGCAACATTGCCTTCGACGACTTGCCCCGCATCGAGCAGGCCCTGCACGACATTCACATTGCCTTCAAGCGCAACCGTAAAACCGGCCGCAACGAGCTCTGCCTCGACGGCGTGATTCGGGAGGACGAAATCCGGCAGATGCGCATTTCCAACTCCGTGAGTGAGGTGTCGGTGATTCCGGCCGTGCGCCACACGCTCGTGCGCCAGCAGCAGCGCATGGGCCGCAAGCGCGGGGTGGTCATGGACGGCCGCGACATTGGCACCACCGTGTTTCCCGACGCCGAGGTGAAGGTGTTTATGACCGCCGACGTGGTGACCCGGGCCGAGCGGCGCCAGCAGGAGCTGGCCGCCAAAGACGAGCACGTAGCCCTGGAGGACATTGTGGAAAACCTGCGCAAGCGCGACCATATCGACTCCACCCGGGCTGAAAGCCCCCTGCGCCGGGCCGCCGACGCGGTGCTGCTCGACACGACCCACATGGTGATTGAGGAGCAGGTAGATTTCGTCCTGGAGCGGGTGTCGGCGAGCCTGTTTTCGCTGGCAGCCCTGGGCAACGACCAAAATGGCCGCGAGGCTGTTGTTTGAGAAGTAGAGCGAACTAGGGCGCGAAACTTGCACTTAACGCCACGGTCAGATTGTTGAGAGAAAACTATGGACGTTACCATCGATAAAAATTCCGGCTATTGCTTCGGCGTCGAGTTTGCCATTCAGATGGCCGAGGACGAGCTGGCCCAGGAAGAAACGCTGTATTGCCTCGGCGACATTGTGCACAACCGCATGGAGGTGGAGCGCCTGCACGCCCACGGCCTGCGCATCATCGACCGGGAGCAGCTCGAAACCCTGCACGACTGCAAGGTGCTGATCCGGGCCCACGGCGAGCCGCCGGAAACCTACGAGCTGGCCCTGCGCAACAACATTGAGCTCATCGACGCTTCCTGCCCGGTGGTGCTCAAGCTCCAGAACCGCGTCAAGCACGCTTTCGACGCCAGCCAGCGCCAAAACGGCCAGATTGTCATCTACGGGCAACCCGGCCACGCCGAGGTGGCGGGCCTCACGGGCCAGACCGGCAACCGCGCCATCATCGTTATGAACGAGGCCGACCTGGACCAGATTGACTTCACCCGGCCCGTGACGCTGTTCAGCCAGACCACCAAGAGCACCGCCGGCTTCTACCACATGAAGCAGGTAATGGAGGAGCGCATTGCGGCCGCCGGTGGCGAGCTGGCCTCGTTCGATGCCAACGACAGTATCTGCCGGCAGGTCAGCAACCGGGAGCCGGCCCTGGCCAAGTTCGCCCTGCTCCACGACGTAATTATCTTCGTGAGTGGGCGCAAAAGCTCCAACGGCAAGGCCCTGTTCAGCGTGGTCAACAAAACCAACCCGCGCAGCTACTTTATCGAAAACGAGGAGGAGCTGCAGGAAGAGTGGTTTGAGGGCGCCAGCAGCGTGGGCATTTGCGGGGCCACCAGCACGCCCATGTGGCTGATGCAGCGCGTGGCCGACCGCATTGAGCAGGTGCCGGTGGGGGCGTAGGACCGCACCCGCGAAGTTTCGTTATTTGCCCGGCCGGTTTCGGTCGGGCATTTTTTTGGCTTTTTCTGATGCGTAAGGTTTTCAACTACTTCCTCAACGGCTTCCTCATCATCGCGCCCATCGGCCTGACGGTGTACATCCTGTTTGCCTTCATCAGCTGGCTCGACAACACGTTTGAGTTGAAGTGGAACGACCAGCACATTCCCGGCCTGGGGCTGCTGCTGGTCATGGCCATGGTGACGGCCGTGGGATTCATTGCCAAGTCGTTTATGGTGCGGCCCTTCCTGATTCTGGCCGAGCGGGTGCTGCACCGCACCCCGCTGGTGAGCATCATCTATTCCAGCATCAAGGACCTGTTCGACGCCTTCGTCGGCGACAACCAGAAGTTCAACCAGCCCGTGCTGGTGCGCCTGAATGCGGCCGACCAAACCTACAAAATGGGCTTCGTGACGCAGGTAAGCATGGCGGCCATTCACCGGCCCGCGCTGATGGCCGTGTACTTTCCGCACTCCTACAACTTCTCCGGGGAGCTGGTGCTGGTACCCGAAGAAAATGTGTCGTTCCTGGATCTGCCCAGCAGTGAGGTTATGAAGTTCATCGTCTCGGGCGGCGTGTCGAAGCTGTAGGAGCGGGAGCTAATCGGGCGGCAATGGGGTTAAGGAAGGCTGGCAGCCTGCCGCGCAGTATCACTTCCCAAATCTGACTTGAAAACCACGCTTCATTACCGCCGCTACGGCACCGGCCCGCGCCCTATTCTGGCCTTCCACGGCTACGGGCAGAGTGAGAGCCATTGGCGGGGCTTGGCAACTGCGCTTGGCCCAGGAGTCAGCATTTACTCCTTCGATTTGTTTTACCACGGCCAGAGCCGGCTGGCCAAAGTCGATGCGCCCCTGAGTAAAAAGCGCCTGGGTGAGCTGCTGGATGAGTTTCTGACGGCCCACGGCATCGACACGTTTGGGCTGCTGGCCTTCAGCATGGGCGCCAAGTACGCCCTGACGGCCGTTGAGCAGTTCGGGCCCCGGGTGGAGCAGGTCTGGCTGATTGCGCCCGACGGCATCCGCACCCAGTTCTGGTATTCGCTGGCCACGTATCCGCCCTGGATGCGCGGAGTACTGGGCCGGGCCGTGCTGCGCCCTCAGCGCCTGCTGCGCTTCATCGATACGCTGGCCCAGCGCCGCCTCGTCGACTCGGGGCTGGTGCGCTTTGCCCAGTGGCAGCTCGATAGCCGCGAGAAGCGCCTGCGCGTGTACCGCAGTTGGACGGGCTTCCGCAAGCTGGTTTTCGACCTGAAAAAGCTGGCGGCCGTGCTCAACCGCCGCCCCACGCCCGTCACGTTCTTCCTGGGCAAGTACGACCGGGTGATTCCCCACGCCGGGTTGCAGGAGTTTATCGGCTCCCTGCACAATGCCCGCACCGTGCTGCTCGACGCCGGCCACGCTGGCCTGATCTACGACGTGGCCGCCTACATGCACCGTCACCCGCAGCAAATGCAGTGGTAGCCGCGCTTATGGCCGGCCCAGCTCCGCTTCGTACAAGCGGCGGGTTTCCTCGTCAAACACCACGAAAACCACCGCTTCCGGCGTATCGTGAGCGGCCAGAAAGGCCCGTACTTCCGCCACGGCCACAGCGGCGGCATTAGCCTTGGGGTAGCCGTAGACACCCGTGCTGATGCCAGGAAAGGCAACGCTGCTGAACGAGCGTGCCGCGGCCAACCGCAGGCAGCTCTGGTAACACTTTATCAATTCTTCGGCCTCGTGCTGGTGCCCACCGTGCCAAACGGGTCCCGCAGTATGGATGACGTAGTGGGCTGGTAAGTTGCCACCAGTAGTGGCGACTGCCGCGCCCGTCGGTAGCCCATGCGGGTAGTTTCGTTCGCGCAGGTAGCGGCACTCTTCCAGAATCTGGGGGCCGCCGGCGCGGTGAATGGCCCCGTCCACGCCGCCCCCGCCGAGCAGGCTGGAGTTGGCCGCATTGACGATGGCCGCGGTATCGACTTTGGTGATGTCGCCTTGGTAGAGCCAGATGCGGCCGAAGTGTTGGGTCTGGGCACGCCAGTCGGGGAGGGGAGCGGGCATCGTAAGCAGAAGTAAAATGAGGAAAAAGGCGCCGGCTGGTCGGGAGCCGCCGACGCTTCATCCGGGCTATTCCACGCTTCGGCCGGAAAGGTTGCCGGCTGGGAATATTAGAATTGCGAAATGTAGGGTCGTGCGCTACTTTTAGACCATTCTTCACCCCCAAGCCCTACTTCCCATGGAAGCTACCAACCGTGACCCCGAACTGTGGCGCATTGCCAAATCCCGCGCGAAGTTTAAATCCCACCTGTTCACTTACCTGTGGGTCAACGCGCTGCTCTGGATTATCTGGGCCCTCACCGCGGGCCAGCACGACGACTGGCACATGGGCCGCCACGGCTTCAACATCCCCTGGCCCGTCTGGTCGACCGTATTCTGGGGCTTAGGCGTGTTCATGAATGGAGTGCGCGTGTACAGCGGCTTCGGCGGGCAGATGTCGGAGCGCGAGTACGAACGGCTGGTGCGCGAGCGGGAAGGCCGCTAACGCCACCTTGCTACCGCCACCACGCCGCGTTGGGCAGCGGCCCGGCGCCCAGCGTGACGGGCTGCCCCAGCTCGGGCGTAGCGAGAGGCAATTGCCGGCGGGCGGCCTCGGCGGCGGCCCGCTTCGGCGGCTCATTCCAGGCGTGGTGAGCTTCGGTAAAGGCGCCCCAGTGCACGGGCTGCATCACCCGGGCCCGCACGTCGAGGGCGGCCTGCACGCTTTGCTCGGGCAGCATGTGAATCTGGGCCCACTGCGCGTCGTACTGCCCGCATTCCATCAGGGCCAGGTCAAATGGCCCGTGTTGCCGGCCAATTTCCGCAAAGTGGGGGCCGTAGCCTCCGTCGCCGCTGTAAAACACCCGCTTCGTGGCCGACTTCAACACCCAGGAGCTCCACGACGTGGAATTGCGGTTGGTCAGGCCCCGACCCGAAAAGTGTCGCGCCGGGGTGCTGACGATGGTGAGACCCGGCAGGCGCACTGAGTCGTGCCAATCCAGTTCCCGCACTTTTTCCGGGGCCACGCCCCAGGCCAGCAAGTGGGCTCCCACGCCCAGGGGCACGTAGAAATGGGCCGTCTTGTCCTTGAGCCGCAGAATGGTCTGGTAGTCGAGATGGTCGTAGTGGTCGTGGGAAATCAGCACCGCGTCGATGGGCGGCAGCTGCTCGGCCGTAATGGCCAGCTGGGGGTTGTAGCGCGTGGGCGTCACCCACGACAGCGGCCCCATCTTCACGCTCAGCATCGGGTCGAGCAGGATGTTCTGGCCCGCTATTTCCACCAGGCTGGCCGAGTGCCCAAACCAGGTCACGCGCACCAACTCCGGGGTTTTGCGGGTGATGCTGAGCGAGTCGAGGCGCTGGAAGGGCAGGGGCGCGGCCGGGGCCGCCGCGGGGTTTTTGGCGAACAGAAACCGCCACAGCGCCGAAAACGTGCTGCCGCCGGTCATCATGGTGGTGGGCATCAGGTTCTGAAACTCGCCGTCGAGATAGTGCCCGGACTGGGCGTAGGCCTGCTGCTGGGCTTTGGTGGGCTTGCCACCCAGCTCGGGGCTCAAGTTGGCGAAGGCCACGCCCGCCAATAGCAGTAAGGCTACCACACCCAGCGCCAGCCGGGCCAAGAGTTTAAAGATTCGATACATCAGCAACGGATAAAAAGTCGGCCCGCGGGGCGGGAGGTTGTGTACGGAAGTTGGGCGCCCGGCGTGTTTACTCTGACGAAATGATACGACAAATACTTTAGCGCCGGCGGTTTGCGGCTCGGGCGGCGGGGAATGTCCGGCGCGGCGCAACCTTCGGCCGGGGGCGCGGGTTTGAGGCAGTATGATGCGTCGCCTACTTCCCCTCGCCCTGCTCACGCCACTGGCGTTTGGCTTCACCACCGAATCCCCGTTGGCTGCTGCCGATGCCAACCTGAGCAAAATCAAGCTGCCCGCCGGCTTCACCATCAGCTACTTCGCCCAAGGCGTGAAAAGCGCCCGGGAGCTGGCCCTGGGGCCCGACGGCACCGTGTACGTGGGCACTAAGGACGACAAGGTCTTTGCCCTGCCCGACCGCAACAAGGACGGCCGTGCCGATGAAGTTGTCACCATTGCTACGGGCCTGAACGCGCCCAATGGCGTGGCAGTGCGCAACGGCGCGCTCTACGTGGCCGAAATCAACCGGGTGGTGCGCTACGACAACATCGCCAAAACCCTCAGGCAGAAACCCAAGCCCGCCGTGGTCTACAACCAGCTGCCCAACAAGGACTGGCATGGCTACCGCTACATTGCCTTCGGGCCCGACGGCAAGCTCTACGTGCCGGTGGGGGCGCCCTGCAATTCCTGCGAGCCGGAGGAGCCCATTTTTGGCACCATCAACCGTATGAACCCCGACGGTACGGCCTTCGAAACCGTGGCCAAGGGCGTGCGCAACACCGTGGGCTTCGACTGGAGCCCGGTCGACAAGGCGCTATGGTTCACTGACAACGGCCGCGACCAGCTCGGCGACAACACCCCGGCCGATGAGCTCAACCGCATGGCCGCGCCCGGGCTGCACTTCGGCTTTCCCTACTTCTTCGCCGGCGACGTGGCCGACCCCGAGCTCAGCGCCGGCAAGTCGGCGGCTACCTACACCAAGCCCGCCCGCAAGCTGGGCCCGCACGTGGCTGCGCTGGGCATGAAATTCTACACCGGCAAGCAGTTTCCGGCCCAGTACCGCAACCAGATCTTTATTCCCGAGCACGGCTCCTGGAACCGCAGCAGCAAAATCGGCTACCGCATTACGCTGGTTAAGCTCGACGCCAGCGGCAAGCAGGCTGTGAGCTATGAAACCTTCGCCGATGGCTGGCTGCAGGGCCAGAAAAGCTGGGGCCGCCCCGTGTGCCTGCTCACCCTGCCCGACGGCTCCCTGCTCGTCTCCGACGACCAGAACGACGCCGTCTACCGCATCAGCTATAAGTAGTGAGATGGTGAACTTGTGAAATGGTGAGTGCGACGTTCTGGTGGTGCAGTTCTGCGCTATCCGCGCCACGGGCGCAACTAGAATGACACCTCACCATTTCCCCACCTCACTATTTCACCATTTCCCCTCTATCTTGCCCGCACGATGAAAAAGCAGCGGATTCCGAAGCGGGTAGTGGGGCGGCGCGAGTTGGTTGATTTTCCGCAGTTCAAGCTCTGGGGCGTGGAGGCCAAGGTCGATACCGGCGCTTTCACCGGGGCCCTGCACTGCTCCAACATCCACGTGGAGCCTCTGCCCGACGGCCGGCCCGTGCTGCGGGTGCTCCTGCTCGACGCCGAGCACCCGCAGTTCAACGGCCGCCCCCTGGAATTTGCCGACTTCACCCTGCGCGACATCAAAAGCTCCAACGGCGACGTGCAGGAGCGCTACGTGATTCGCACCGTCATCCGGCTCTTCGGCGAGGACTTCGACACGGAATTCTCCCTATCGGACCGCTCCGACATGCGCTACCCGGTGTTGATCGGGCGGCTGCTGCTGCGGCGCGGGCGCTTCGTGGTCGACGTGGCCCGGCGCAATGTTTCTTACCGGTTTTTGAATGCGGCTAAGTCGCGGCCATAGCGGCATTGCGTACTTTTACCGCTCCCTTCGCTTCTGCTCCCTCACCACCCCAAGCACCCTCCCCATGAAACTGGCGATTCTGTCGCGTGAGCCGAAGCTTTACTCTACCTCCCGCCTGGTGGAAGCCGCCCAGCTGCGCGGGCACGAGGTGGCGGTTATCGACCACCTGAAATGCAACCTGGTACTCGAAAAGGGCGCCCCCGGTATTGTCTATAATGATGCGCCGCTCGAAAAGATTGACGCCATCATCCCGCGCATTGGCGCCTCGGCCACGTTCTACGGCACGGCCGTGGTGCGGCAGTTCGAGATGATGAAAGTGAAAACCGCCGTCGAAAGCCAGGCCATTATCCGTTCCCGCGACAAGCTCCGCTCCATGCAGATTCTGTCGAGGGCCGGAGTGGGCATGCCCAAAACGGCGTTTACCAACTACTCCAACGAGGTGTCGGAGTTGATTGACCTCGTGGGCGGCGCCCCGGTTATCATCAAGCTGCTCGAAGGCACCCAGGGCCTGGGCGTGGTGCTGGCCGAGTCAGCCAAGGCCGCGCAGTCGGTGATTGAAGCCTTCCATAACCTGAAGGCCCGCATTATCGTGCAGGAGTTTATTGCCGAAAGCAAGGGCGCCGATTTGCGCGCCTTCGTGGTCAATGGCGAAGTGGTGGGCGCCATGAAGCGGCAGGGCAAGGAGGGCGAGTTTCGCTCCAACCTGCACCGGGGCGGCTCGGGCACACTGGTCAAGCTCAGCCGAGCCGAAAAAGCCGCTGCTCTGTTGGCCACCAAAGCCCTGGGTCTGGGCATTGCCGGCGTGGATATGCTGCAAAGCAAGCGGGGCCCGCTGGTGCTGGAGGTGAACTCCTCGCCCGGGCTGGAAGGCATCGAAAAAGCCACCGGCCTCGATATTGCCGGCAAAATCATCGAGTACACCGAGCAGCTCACCAAGCGCAAGACCAAGGCCAAAACAGCCACCAAAGCCAAGTCTGCCCCGGCTATGCCCGACAGCCAGTCGGACGTGCCGGCTTAGGGCTGAAGGGCAAAGGGCAGCCGGTAGGGGAGGACGCGGGGCGCGCAACCCCGGGCCGGGGCGGCGCGTTGTCAGAATGCGCAACCGTCGCTTTGTTTCGCCGCCTCGCCTCTAAATCCGTTGTCCTTGCTGCCTCCCAGGTCCCCGACCGACATGCTGCTGAACGGCCTGACCATCCGGCCCGGCGAGCGGGTGCTGACGCGCCTGGTGATTTCGCGCCTGCCCTCCGGAACGGTGATTGACGTGCCGGTGCACGTGTTTCGCTCCACCGTACCCGGCCCCACGGTGCTGCTGATGGCGGGCATGCACGGCGACGAGGTAAATGGCATTGAAACCATCCGGCGCCTGATTCGGCGCGACCTGCTGCGGCCCCTGCGCGGCACCATCATTGCCATTCCGATTCTTAACATATACGGCTTTCTCAATTTCAGCCGGGAAGTGCCCGACGGCAAGGACGTGAATCGGAGCTTTCCGGGGCACCCGCGCGGGTCGTTGGCCAGCCGCGTGGCCCACCGCTTCATGCGCGAAATCATGCCGCTGGTCGACTGTGGCATCGATTTTCACACGGGCGGGGCGGCCCGCTCCAACATGCCCCAGGTGCGCGGCCTGCTCGGCGACCCCGACACCGACGCGCTGGCCCGGGCCTTTGCGGCGCCCTTTACCCTGCACGCCGCCCTGCGGCCTGGCTCCCTGCGCGAAGCCGCGTTTCAGCAGCAAAAAACGATTATCGTCTATGAAGCCGGGGAGTCGCTGCGGCTCGATGAGGCGGGCATCGACGTGGCCATTGCGGGTACGTTTCGGGTGCTGCACCACTTGCAGATGGTAGCCGACGCCGCGCCCCCGGTCCAGCCGACCGTTATCTGCATGCGCCATACCTGGCTGCGGGCCAAGTTTGCGGGGTTGTTTCACAGCAACGTGCGCAACGGCGACTTTCTGGAAAAGGGCCAGGTCTACGGTAGCGTGGCCGACCCCTACGGCGAAACGTCGGTGCGGCTGGAGTCGCCGGTGACGGGCTACATCATCGGGCTCAACCACATGCCGGTCGTCAACCAGGGCGACGCACTGCTGCATATCGGCCTCACCGACCCCAAGCCGGCCCGGGCGGAGCTGAGCCCGCCGTTTCAGGAAAAGCCCGGCGGACCTCCGGAAACCGATTTTGATGAGCACGCCGAGGAGGAAGACGCCCAGCCCTAACGGGCCGCAGAAGTAGTAGACCGGAATGAGCAGCGCTAAAAATCGGGCTGGCGTACGGGTTTTTCCGTTTCTTTGGGGTGCTTTTGCCGGACCCGGAGCTTCTGCTTCAGCAGTACCCGCTTGTTGCGTCCGGCGCTTTTTATTTCGCAACCCCTTTTCTGAATGAACAACCCCTTGCGCCTGATTATCGACGCGGTTTTGGTACTTGCCGTAGCCGTGCTGTTTTACCTGCATTTCTCGTCCCGTCCCGCCGCGGCACCCGTCGCCAAGCCCGTCGTGGTAAAGGCCGCCACCGATACCACCGCCGCCGAGGTGGTAGAGCCCGAGCCTGAAACAACCGTCGCCGTGGCCGACACCAACAAGGTCGCCTACGTGGAGTCGGGCAAGCTGCTCGATGGCTACAAGGGCATGCAGGACGCCCGCCGGGCGTTTGAGGCCAAGGCCAAAGGCTGGGAGCAGCAGAACAACAGCCTGATTCGCGGCTTCCAGAGCGCCGTGCAGCAGTACCAGAAAACGGCCGAAAGCATGACGGCCGAGCAGCGCGCCGCCACCGAGCAGAAGCTTCAGGCCCAGCAGCAGCAGGCCGGGCAAGCCCAGGAGAAAATCCAGCGCCAGGCCCAGGAGGAAGAGGCCAAGATGACCCAGCGCGTACTGGAGCGCATCAACAAGCAGGTGGAAGCCTATGGCAAAGCCAACGGCTACAAGCTGATTCTGATTGCGGCTCCCAGCGGCACCATTGCCTACGGCCGCAAGGATATCGACATCACCACCAAGGTACTCAAGCACCTCAACGACGAATACAGCGCCAAAAAGTAGGCCCCCAGGCTAACGTTAGGCTTCGCAAAGCGCCGGCTGTTTTCCGAAACGGCCGGCGCTTTGTCGTTTACGTTTTGCCCGACCAGCCCGTCAGCATTAAACCCTGGCCCGCGTCCGCCATCCAAGCAGCAGTGCCGCCTCTAAAAACCGCGGCCTTCTGGCTATGAAAAATCTGCTCAAACTTCCTGCGCTGCTCGGGCTGCTTCTGCTGCTCGGCAGCGGCCTGACCAGCTGCGTGGCCTCCACCCAGGCCGTGGCCGTGCGCCCTTACCCGCCGCGGCGCGCCTATTACTACCCGCCCCGGCCCGTGGTGGTAGTGCCGGCGCCAGTGGTAGTGCGACCCCGCCCGATGATGGTGGTACCGGCCCGGCCTTACTATTATCAGCGCTACAACGCCCGCCCGCACCGCTACGTGCGGGTGCGCTAACGGCTGCTCTTCAGCAACAAAAAAGCCCCGGCCAGAGCGGCCGGGGCTTTTTTGTTGCCATTCACGGGAAAGGCGAAACTAGAACGTGAAGCGCAGGCTGACGGCGGCATCGTTGTAGAAGCCGGTGTAACCGTGGAATACTTCGAAGAAGGGCTTGTAGTCGACGCCCACCACGAAGGGCAGGTCCTGGAGCTTGTATTCGAGGCCCAGAATCAGGTCGGCGCCGATGGCGAGGTAGGTGTCCTCGTCGTAGCGGTAGTCCCGGACAACGTAGATGTCACCCTTGCGGCCTTTATAGTAGTAGCGGGCATCGGTGAAGTAGTAGCGGCCCTGGTAGGCCCCGGCGTGGAAGCCCGCGCCGTAGTAGAACTGCAGGCCTTTCACGTCGGCCACGCCCAGGTGCTTTTCACCGAGCAGGGTCAGGCGGGCACCGCGGGCTTTGTACTCCGTCGTGAGCAGCCCCTCGATGGCGACGCCGTTTTTGCCGCCCATAAAGTGCTTGATGGTGAGGCCCGAGGAGTAGCCGCCGCCGCGCAGACCGATGCCGGTGCTGTAGCCTGAGTTGCTGCTACCGCCGCCACTGCCGCTTTTCTTTTTGGATTGGGCCGAAGCCGAGAAACCCGCAAGCAGAAGCAGGGCAAATAAGAACGAAACTGTAGAACGCTTCATAGCTGAAGGAGGGAGAAATGGAAAGTAGGACAAAAGTAAGCAACGCAGCTTAAACCTGCCGCATTTTTGTCCCTTCCCGCGCTATTTCATCCGAGAGGTGGACGCGCACGCCACCTCCGTCGTCTTCGGCGGCTACCAGCATGGCCTGGGCCACAGCCTGGGCCGGCACTGCCCGGTACTTGCGCAGCGGACCCACTAAAATCGGGTTTATAAACCGCAGCAATACGGCGCCCAGTTGCTCCCCGGCCCGCTTTTGGGTTCGGTCGCCGAGCAGCAGGGAAGGGCGGAAAATATGGATGGCCCGGAACGGGACCTGGCGCACGGCCTGCTCCATCTCACCTTTTACCCGGTTGTAATAAATCCGGGATTCGGCATCCGCTCCCATCGCCGACACGACCATAAACTGGGCGGCAAAGTTGCCGGCCGTAATGGCCGCCAGCTTTACCACGTACAGGTAATCGACTTTGTAAAATGCCTCCTTCGAGCCCGCCTGCCGCATGGTGGTGCCCAGGCAGCAAAACACGTCGTCGGCAATGAGCGAGAGGCGGTGCTCCTCCAGGTAGTCGAGTTCCAGCACGCGCTGCTCCAGCTTGGGGTGCACGTGGGGCACGGGTCGCCGCCCTACCGCAATGACTTTGGCGTAGCGGTCGGAAGCCAGCAGCAACGGCAGTAGCTGCTGGCCAACCAAGCCGCTGGCGCCGGCAATGAGGGCGGTTTTCTGAAGTTTCATGGCGCGGTGGTGAAGTCGTCGGGAGGTCAGAGAAGTCCGGCAGTTGCATACGCAGGAATGCCGGCCGGGAATGAAACCGCCGCCGAAGAATTCAACGCGGGCTATTCTCCGCTGACCAGACGCGTTTCCTCGGGCGAGAGTTGTACGAGGCCGCGCTTGTAGAGCGTACCCAATGCTTTCTTGAACACTTTCTTGCTCATGCCCAGACGCCGGTAGATATCGTCGGGCTCACTTTTATCCGACAGCGGCAAGGCCCCGCCGGCCTTGCGCAGCACGTCCAGCAGGGTGTCGGCCGCGTCGAGGGCTTCGTCGTAGCCGGCTTTTTGCAGGCTGATGTCGAGCTTGCCATCGGGGCGCACCTGGCGCACGTAGCCGGTGGGCGTGTCGCCCAGGCGCAGGGGCCGAAACACCTCGTTGTGGTAGAGCAGGCCCTGGTGGGTGCCGTTGACGATGACGGGGTAGCCCAGCTCGGTTTCATCGGCCACGAACAGCTGCACCTGGTCGCCGGCCTGGCCCGTGAATTCCACGTCGGGCAGGTACCGCTCCCACTTAGCGTTGGCCACAATCCGGTCGGAAGTCTCATCCAGGTACACGAACACCGTCACGCGCTGGCCGGGGCGCAGGGCGCGGCGCTGGTTGCGGTAGGGCAAAAACAAGTCTTTCTCCAGGCCCCAGTCCAGAAACGCACCTACTTCCGACACGTCGCGCACGGTGAGGGCGGCAAACTCATTAATCTTGGCCAGCGGCTCCAGATTGGTGGCAATCAGGCGGTCCTCAGAGTCGCGGTACACGAACACGCGCAGCTTGTCGCCGATCTGGGTGCCCTCGGGCACGTATTTGCCGGGCAGCAGCAGGTCGCCGTCGTCGGAGGTCAGGTAAAGGCCGAAGTCGACCGCGCGGGCTACTTCCAGTTCGTTAAAATCGCCGAGCGCCAACATATGGTGGAGGTGTGAAATGGTGAAGTTGTGGGTGGGGGCAGCAAAGGTAACGTTCCTGGCGGCGCCCACAGCCTTCATACGCCGCAGCTGGCAAACGTTCCATCCAAGCCAGTAACAAGACTCCCGCGCCGGCTGGCCGAAAAGCTCACCACTTCACCACTACTCATACCGCACCAGGCCGGGCTGGGCGAAGCTGAAGTCGCTGAAGTCGTAGTAGGGGCGGGAGCTTTCGAAGATGCGCAGGCCGTTGGGCGAGTTCTGGCCGCGGGGGTAGAAGCCCAGCAGGATCTGCACGGTGCGGATGGCGGTGTACTCGTTGCGAAAGCGCAGGCCCAGGCCCACGCCGCTGTAGGGCGTATCCTGGAAAGGCAGCTCCCGGCCGGGCTTGGTCGCCAGCCAGGCCGCGTCCAGAAAGCCCACGGCCGCCATGCGGAAGCCCAGAAACGACACCGGCGTGTACACTGTGGCCTCGTAGTTTATCACGAAGCGACTCGTGCCCCGCAAGTCCACGGTGGGCTGAAAGCCGCGCAGGCCCCGTTCTCCGTCGATGGCCAGCAGCTGCTCGCCGGGAAAGCGGTTGAAGCCGAAAATGGCGCGGTTCCAGAAAAAGTGCCGCCACTGCCAGTTGCCGGTGTGGTAGAGGCGGGTGAAGTAGAGCAGCTCGGTGTGCAGCAGGCCCTGCTGCCAGTCCCCGTCGCGGTTGCGGATGTAGGAGCCAAACTCCCCGCTCAGGTAGAGGTAGCCGCTGCGCACGCTATAGCCGGCCGTGGAGGCACGCAGGGCGAAGTAGTGGCGGTTGGCATCGGCATTCCGCTCAAAGCCGCCCGTCAAACTCAGCAGCGTGCCGGTGGGCACGTCCTCGGTGCGGCCGAAGCCGAACAGGTACTTGTCCTTGTAGTAGCGCCGCACGCTGTAGCCGACCGTGCCGAGCAGGAGCGTGTTGTCGAGGTAGCTTGTGTTGGGCCGCTCCAGGTAATTGGTGTTGATGGTGCGGGCCGAAATGATGACGCGGCCGGGGTTTTCGTAGCCCAGATCGTAGCTGGGCAGGCGCAGGGAGCGGCCCACCCACAGATCCTGGCGGTTGAAGCGCAGCGGGTAAAACACGTAGGGCTCCCCGGGCGGGGGCTGGTCGAGCGTCACGCCCTGGTCAATCATGTTGAACGAGGCGGCGCCGGCGTACTTGGTATTAACCGAGTAGAACCCCCGCGCCACGGCCACCCCGGTTTCGCGGTACTGAAACGTGTTGCGGTAGCTGGCCTGGGCATTCACGAAGTTGCGGAACGGCACCACGTAGCTGCCCTCGTAGCTCCAGCTCTGGGGCTCGGAGCGGCCGTACTCGAAGCGGTTGCGGAACTGGTGGCCCTGGCCCAGAAAGTTCACGTCGCGCAGGGCAATGACGCCCGCGCCCACGTCGCGCAGCTGAATCGAGCCGCCGATGCTGAACAAATCCTTGGTGATAATCTGGATGTCGACGCTGTCCTGGTCGGTGGTAGCCTCGTTGACGAACACGCGGGCATCGAGAATTTCCGGGGTCTGGCGCAAGAGACGCTCCGACTCGGCCAGGGCCTGGGGCTTGAGCTCTTCGCCCACCCGAAACAGCAGCACCTGCCGCACCCGGGAGCGGACGGTTTTGATGTGCAGGGTGTTGGCCGTTTTTTCCAGAATGTTCTTCGGCTGCCGGTTTGGGTCGGTGATGCTGTAGCCGAAGGCATCGAGGGTGCTGATGTTGATGCTGCGAATCAGCTTGTAGTTGTGCTGGTCGAACTGCCGGTCGAGCAGCTGGGCGTCGAGGCCGGCGCGGTCCTCGCTGCGGGCCGTGAAGTTGAACAGCACCGAGGCGGCCTTGCCGGCAATGGTTTTGCGGCGGGTGTAGTTCTTGAGACCCAGCAGCACCTTCTCCTGGTCGAAGCGGCGGCGCAGGGAGTCGCGCCGCACCTCGGGCTGGGTGCGGGCCGAGTCGGTAATGGCGGGCTTAGTGGGTACGGGCTGCTGGGCCCGGGCGGCACCGGCCACGAGCAGCAGCGCCACCCCCAGGCAGCAGCGAACCAAAAACGAAGCGAAAACGGCGCGGGACATCAGCTAAAAGATACAACACAGCCGCCGCGCAGCAAGTGCAGTCACGACGGCCGGCGCAGAAGGCAGCAAGGTACGCATTGCCGGGCCGCAGCCGCAACTCGGCCCCGCCGGATTGTTGGGCTGCGGTGTCCCGACGGCTGCCGGCCCCTCCGGAGAAAATCCTGCTCCGGCACTTGGGGTAGCCGGCGGATGGCGGGAGGCTGATTCGGCCCGCGAAAAGCAGAAATAACCTGGGCTGTGAAGAAACTATTCCTAAAAAAATTAGCTTAACAATAGGTTGCTAAATCCAGAAGAGGCAACTATTTTTAAGCCGAAAACCAGCCTACATGAACGAGCGGATTCAGGAAAAGCTAAGCATATTAGCCGACGCGGCAAAGTACGACGTGTCGTGCTCGAGCAGCGGCGGTAAGCGCAAAAACGAGAACCGTGGCTTAGGCAATGCCGAGGGTATGGGCATCTGCCACTCCTACACTGAGGACGGCCGCTGCGTGAGCCTGCTCAAGATTCTGCTCACCAACCATTGCATCTTCGACTGCGCCTACTGCGTCTCGCGCCGCTCCAACGACGTGAAGCGCGCGGCCTTCACCGTCGATGAAGTCGTGGACCTGACCATGAACTTCTACCGCCGCAACTACATCGAGGGCTTATTCTTGAGCAGCGGCATCTTTTCCTCGCCCGACTACACCATGGAGCGGCTCGTGCGCATCGTCAAGAAGCTGCGCACCGAGCATAAGTTCAACGGCTACATCCACGTGAAAGCCATTCCCGGCGCTTCCGAGGAGCTCATTACCGAAGCGGCCCTGTACGCTGACCGGCTGAGCGTGAACATTGAGCTGCCCTCGGAAATGGCCCTGACCACCCTGGCGCCCGAGAAAAACTACCAGGAGATTCTGACGCCTATGGCCCAGATCCGGGACGGCATCCGCCAGAACAAGGAGGAAAAGGCCCTGTTCAAGAAAGTCCCGCAGTTTGCCACCGCTGGCCAGAGCACTCAGCTTATCGTGGGGGCTTCGGCTGAAAACGACCGGCAGATTATCCAGCTCACCGACTCGCTTTACAAGGGCTACGGCCTCAAGCGCGTCTACTACTCGGGCTACATTCCGATTACCGACGACGCCCGCCTGCCCCAGCTCACTCAGCCGCCCGTGATTCGGGAGCACCGCCTCTACCAGACCGATTGGCTGATGCGCTTCTACGGCTTCGAGGCTGACGAAATCCTGGACCCCGAGCACCCGTTTCTGGACCTCGAAATTGACCCCAAGCTGGCCTGGGCCTTGCGCAACCGCCACGTGTTCCCGGTCGACGTGAATACGGCCGAATACGAGATGATCCTGCGCATTCCCGGCGTGGGCGCCCGCTCGGCCAAGCGTATTGTGGCCGCCCGGCGCTTTACCACCATTACCCTCGACCACCTGCACAAGTTCGGCGTGGTGCTGAAGCGGGCCAAGTACTTCCTGACCTGCCGCGGCCAGGCCCTGGAAAAGCGCGACTACGACGAGCAGACCATCCGCCGCCAGATTCTGTTCGGGGCCGGCTCGGTCCGCTCGGCCCTGGTCACCCAGCAGCTTGACCTGTTTGCCCAAGCCAGCTGACCCCAATGTATCCCAGGCTAAACTGCTGAAGAGTTTGTGACGAGAGAAGTAGCCCCTAATATCCACCGCTTCACCTACCCCCGCATGAACTCACTTCGCAATTCTTCGCCTGCCTTTCTTTCTTCTGCCATGACGGTCTCTCACCGCGCTGCCGACGCGCCGGCAACTCCCCTCGAACCTCTTCAATCCGTGAAAGTGGCCCGCATGGCCTGCTGCTGCAAGCTTTCGGACCTGCTGCCGCTGGTGCAGCAGCTGCACGAAGCCGCCCGGGCCTCGGCTGCCGCCCGCCAGCGTTCGGAGGCAGCCTAAGCGGGGCTGGGCAACCCGCCCAGACCGGCGGGGGTAGGAGGACAATGACCTTTGACCTCGAGCACCACTTTGTTTCCACCAACGGCATCACCCTGCACGTGGTGCAGTGCGGACCGCCCGCCGGGCCGTTGGTGGTGTTGCTGCACGGTTTTCCGGAGTTTTGGTACGGTTGGCGGCATCAGCTGACGGCCCTGGCAGCTGCCGGTTACCGGGTGTGGGCTCCCGACCAGCGCGGCTACAATCTCAGCGACAAACCTGCCCGCGTGGCCGACTACCGCCTGCCCACGCTGGGCGCCGATGTGCTGGGGCTGTTAGAAGCGGCAGGCCAAAAAACAGCCGTTGTGGTCGGGCACGATTGGGGCGCGGCCGTGGCGTGGTGGCTGGCCGCGCAGCACCCCGACCGGCTCACGCGGGTCGCTATGCTGAACGTGCCGCACCCGGCGGTGCTGGGACGCGCCCTGCGTCGTACGCCGCGGCAGTTGCTTAAAAGCTGGTACATCTTCTTTTTCCAATTGCCGTGGCTGCCCGAAAAGCTGTTTGGACGGCGCCACTTCCGGTTTGGCCGCGGCGCCCTGCGCGGCACCAGCCGCCTCGGCACGTTCAGCGCCGACGACCTGCGTCGCTACACCACCGCCTGGTCGCAGCCCGGGGCCCTTACCGGCATGATTAACTGGTACCGGGCGGCTTTTCGCCGGGGAGGGCGGCGGGAGAAAATCGGGCGCGTCAGCATTCCCGTACGCCTGCTCTGGGGGCGGCAGGATGCCTTTCTGGAGCCGATTCTGGCCGAGCTGAGTTTGCAGGAGTGCGAGCAGGGCCAGCTCACGTATTTTGATTCGGCCACTCACTGGCTGCACCAGGAAGAGTCCGCGGCCGTAAACCACCTGCTGCTCGACTTCCTAGGCGGCGCTTAGTTATCCTCTCCTCGTATGGCTTCTTCCCGCTTGCCGCTGCGCCGGCCCCAGCACGTGCCCGGCCCGACCGAACCGCGCCTGCCACGGCCGGCGGCCCCGGCCCTGACCAACGCCCCGCTCGATTACACCTACGACGGCTCGTTTGAGGGGCTATTGACGGTTTTGTTTGCCATCTACGACCGGCGGGCGGCGCCCAACAGCATCCAGCCCACGGACGCGGTACAAGGCGGGTTGTTTGCCCAGGCCGTGGAAGTAGAAACCCACGAGGCCACGGCCGCCCGGGTCTGGGACGGGCTGCTGCGCCACATGGACGAAGAGGCCCGTACCCGGCTGTTTCACACCTTTCTGAGCGAGCAGCCCGACCGGGAGCTGCTGATTTTCCGCTACGCCGACCTGGCCATGCGCTCTGCCCGCGACATTGCGGACAACTACGCCGACGACAACGTGCGCCGCGTGGCCCGCATTGCCCAGCAGATGTACCGCGAAAAGCACCGGATGGAGGCTTTCGTACGCTTCGAGAAAACCGCCGATGGCCTGTTCCACGCCACCATCGAGCCCGACTTCGACGTGCTGCCCCTCATTGCCCCGCACTTCACCAAGCGCTACGCCGACCAGCGCTGGTTGATTTTCGACAAGCGTCGCCGCTACGGCCTGTACTACGACCTGCACCGGACCGACGTCGTGCAGTTTGATGCCGGCGCCAGCCCCCAGCGCACCACCGATATTTCGGCCACCGTGCTCGACGAGCGGGAGCCGCTGTTCAAGGTGCTTTGGCAGGCGTATTTCGACCACGTCAACATCCCGGAGCGCCGCAACATCAAGCTGCACCGCCGCCACATGCCCCTGCGCTACTGGAAATACCTGAGCGAAAAACAACCCCGGGAACAGCGCTTCGAGCCCATTAAGAATAAGCGCCCGATTCAGCCGGGAAATGCGTTGCTGGAATGAAAAGCGCTAATTTGCGGCGCTTTCGCCGGCCAAACTTCCGGCGGTGGCGTATGGCTTCCGGCCAACTACTGCCACCGGAAGCCGGGTCGCACCTTCTCAACCAGCGTATTTCATGGGTAACGTACTCGTTTTCGGGGGCTCCGGCCAGTTGGGCCAATGCCTGCAACGCGTTTCGCAGGACCGAAACCTGACGAACATTATTTTTCTGCCGGAAGAGCAGGCCAACATCCTGGACGTGCAGGTGCTGGAAGCGGCTTTTGCCCAACATCAACCCGCCTACTGCATCAACTGCGCCGCCTACACGGCCGTCGACAAGGCCGAGGACGAGCTGGAGCTGGCCCGCCGCATCAACAAAGAGGGAGTGGAAAACCTGGGCCGGCTGTGCGGCAAGCATGGCACTACGCTCATTCACATTTCCACCGATTTCGTGTTTGCCGGCACCGGTAACCAGCCCTTGGTGGAAACCGACGAAACGGCGCCCATCAGCGTATATGGCCTCACCAAGCTCGAAGGAGAGCAGGTGATTCCGGCCCATACCGCCCAGTATTTCATTCTGCGCACCAGCTGGCTGTACTCCGAATACGCCAACAACTTCGTCAAGACCATGCTGCGCTTTGGCCGGGAGCGGGACGAGATGCGCGTTATCTGGGATCAGCTCGGCACGCCTACCTACGCCATTGACCTGGCCGGCTGCATCCTGACCATCATCGAAAGCGCGAACAAGGCCTACGGCGTCTACCACTACAGCAACGAGGGCGTCACGTCGTGGTACGATTTTGCGGTGGCTATTTTTGAGCTCGGGGGCCTGCCCACGCGCACGGTGCCCATTCGCACGGCCGAGTACCCGACCAAAGCTACCCGGCCCGCTTACTCCGTGATGGACAAAACCAAAGCGAAAACTCAGCTGCAGATTGCCATTCCGCACTGGCGCGAAAGTCTGCGCGAGTGCATCAGCCGGTTGGCCCAGCAGCAGCCCGCCTAAGGCAGAGTAAACCAATCTGCTGCGAAAAAGCCGCCCGAACATAAGGTTTCGGGCGGCTTTTTCGCATTTTCAGTACCGGCAGCTACTGTCCTGGCTCCGCGGCCGGGTCGGGCGCGGTAGGAGCAGGCGGTGGATTTTGCAGCTCTGCCGCCGTGGCCGCCACTCCCGGATTGGCCGCGTACTGAAAGCCAATGGCGGGCTTGTCGGCGGCCGGAACCTCGGGAGTAGGTGCGGGCACTGGGGGCGGCATGCTCCCAACGGCCTGAGCGGCCGCAGCAGCTGGTTGGAGCGGCGTGCTGACGGATATTTCTATCGGAATGGAGAAGGTCAGCTTGGCAGGATTTTCCGGAACGGCGGGTGAGCCAGCATTGCCAAGTATCCCGCCCGCAGGAGCCGCCGCTTCCGCCGCCGGCGCAACGCTAAGGGCGCCGACGGGAAGGTTCACCACCGTCGCGGCGGGCGCTGGGCTCTGACCTGCCGCCGCTGCCGGGGCTGGAGCCGGGCCGCCTTGGGGCTGCGCAACAAGGTTTACCTGGGCGGTTGGGGCCGGGGCCGCGGTAGCTGCCGGAGCCGGAGCTAACGCCGAAGGCGGAGTGGGTGCTGCGGCCGCGGTAGGGGCTGCTGGTGCTTCCGCAACCGGGGCGGGAGTGGGAACCGGGGCCGGCGCGTTGGAAGAGTCGGCCGGCGGGGTGGAATGGTCTTGCGCGTCCATTGGAAAGAAGGAAAAGGGTGAAAAACAAACGGGCCAAGCCCGACCTGACTTTCTATTGCGGCCCGCGCAACTCGCAACCTAACCCTGTTTGCCTGCCTGCGCCCGAACCGTGTTAACCGGCCTCATCACTCCCCCAACAAACTTGCGCCGCTTAGAGCGTACTATCCCGTTAGCGTCTTTCCGGTCGCCGGTCAGGAGTGAATATTAGAATATGAATATACTAAAAAACGAACGGAAACGCACGGCTTTTTCGCGGTATATCAGCCGTAAAAGCGGTTGACTAGGTACGCCGTGACGCCAAACCCGAGGCCCACCGCACACACGCCCGGCCAGTGCAGGTGGGTCCAGGCCAGAGCACCCAGGTAGGAGCCAGCGGAGGCCCCGATAAAGCAGGCCGTCATATACACCGTGTTGAGCCGGCTGCGGGCCTCGGGCAGCAGCAGGAAGATGCGGGCCTGGTTGGAAATGTGGGTCATCTGCTGGCCCACGTCCAGCAGCACGACGCCGAGGATCAACCCAATCAGGTACAACCCGCCACCGGCCAGCAGGGCGTAAGCGCCCAAAAACAGCAGAATCCCCAGGTTCAGCGCGTAGTCGGCACCTTTGCGGTCAGCGGACTTGCCGGCGAAAGAGGCCGCAAAGGCGCCGCTGGCCCCGATGATGCCGAATAGCCCGGCCACGTCGCTGTGGTAGTGGTAGGTGCTTTCCAGAAAGAACACCAGCGAGGTCCAGAAGGCGCTGAAGCCGGCAAACATGCAGGCCCCTACCAGCGCCGAGCGGCGCAGCATGGGCAGGTCTCGAATCAGTGGGCCCAACGACTTAAGCAGGCTGGCGTAGCTGCCGGCAAACACGGGCTGGTTGCGGGGCAGCATCCGGGCCAGAATGCCGCAGAGCGCTACCATCAGGCCCGCGCCCAGCCAGAACATAGTGCGCCAGCCAAAATGAGCCCCCACGTAGCCGCTGATGGTGCGCGACACCAGAATGCCAATCAGCAGCCCGCTCATCACCTTGCCGATAACCCGGCCCCGCTCTTCGTCGCTGGCCAGGGAGGCCGCCATCGGAATCAGCAGCTGGGGCACGGCGCAGAAAATGCCGATGAGTAGGCTGGCCAGGGCCAGCAGAGCAAATGAAGGAGCCGCTGCTGCACCCGCCAGGCACACGGCCGAGCACAACAGCAAGCCCAGAATCAGGCTTTTCCGCTCCCGCTTGTCGCCGAGGGGCACCACGAACAAGAGCCCCAGCGTGTAGCCGACCTGGGTGACGGTGGCCACCAAACTCACTCGGCTGTCGGACACGCCGAAGGTCTTCCCGATTTCGGCCAGCAGGGGTTGGTTGTAGTAAATATTGGCCACGACCAGCCCGCAGGTAATGGCCATCAGCCACACCAGGGCCGGCGCGAGGGGAGAAGAGGGGGGAGAGAAACTAGGACGCAGGTCCTCTGTCACGGGCTGGGCTTCAGCCGCTACGGCTACTTTCATAAGGCAAAATACCGCCGCCGCGGGGTAGCGGCGGCGTGGTTGGCCTTGGTAAACAGCCAGCAGGACGGGAAAGTTGGTGGCCCGGCACTATTTGGGCTTTACCCCGCCGCGTATTGCTTCTTGTACAAGCCCGGCGTCATGCCTTCGTACTGCTTAAACAGCTTCTGAAAATACGCCGTGTTATTGAAGCCGGCCCGGAAGCAAACGTCGGCGACGGTGTTCAGAGGATGGCGCAGCAGCCGCTTGGCCTCGGCCAGCCGCTCCTGAATGATGTACTCGACCGGAGTGATGCCCAGTTCCCGCTTAAACACCCGGAAGAACGTGGCTTTGCTCATGCAGGCCAGGGCCGAGAGCTTATCGACGGTGAGCTGCTCGGTGAGGTGCTGCTTGATGTACTGCACCACGTGGGCGAAGCGGTGGGTGGTAACGTGCTGCTGGTAGTTGTGGAAAATCAGCTGCCGGGCCTGGGTCTGCATCAGGCGCACCAGCATTTCCTGCACCGTGAAACCGGCCAGCACGTCCTTGACGCGGCCCGTATCCTGGCTGAGCTGCACGAGGCGCTCCAGGGTGCCGGTCAGTTCGGGCGTGTTCTGAAAGTGGGCGTGCTCGGTGGTGTCGAGCTGCCAGGGCATGGTGGCCTCGGCCCGGGGATGCTCCTCGTTGAGCAGGTCGATGGTCTGGCGGATGGTATCGGTGGGAATGGCCACGGCCAGGCACTGGGTGGGCGTGGCTGCGTCGGCCTCGGGGAAGTCGATGACCATGGTCTGGTCTTCGCCCACAATCACCGATTCTCCGGGCAGGTACTCGAAGGCGGCGCGGCCGGCCAAGTGCATCACTTTCTTGCCCCGCAGCATGGTGGTCAGCACCAGGTTGCCCATGCTCAGCGGCACCTGGTGAGCCTGGCGGTGGGTTTCGAACACGTTGAGCTCAATCGCCTCCCGGCTGTAGACCGTGCGGTTTTCGACCAGCGTGGAAAGCTGGGCCGTGGGGTGCAGGGGCAAGGCAGTGGGCAGGTGAGCAGCGGACATGAGCGGCGGGTTAGGCGGGCAGAAAACCGAAAATAGCAAGCTGTTACTTAAGGTAGTAAGTCCTCACCAAAGTTGCGACGATACACCGCATTTGTGCGACGATAAGAGACTGATCCGGGCCGCCCAGCAACCTAGCTTGGCCTCGTCAAAAACGCACCGCCTTCCCACTCCAACAGCTACCCCATGGAAACTCTCGAAAAACCCTCCACCCTCGTGGCCCGCCCCGAGTTCAAAGCCAAGTACGACAACTTCATTGGCGGCCAGTGGGTCGCGCCCGTCAAAGGACAGTACTTCGACAACAGCTCCCCCGTCGACGGGCAGGTGTTTTGTCAGGTGGCCCGCTCGACCAAGGAAGACATTGAAATGGCCCTGGATGCGGCCCACGCGGCGTTCAAGACCTGGAAGCACTCCTCGGCTACCACGCGCAGTAACATGATGATGAAGATTGCCGACGTCATCGAGCAAAACCTGGCCCACCTGGCGGCCGTGGAGTGCATCGAAAACGGCAAGGCCGTGCGCGAGTGCATGGCCGCCGACCTGCCGTTGGTCGTGGACCACTTCCGCTACTTCGCCGGCGTGATTCGGGCCGAGGAGGGCTCCGCTACCGAACTGAACGAAACGACCCTCTCGCTCAACATTCAGGAGCCGCTGGGTGTGATTGGGCAAATCATTCCCTGGAACTTCCCACTGCTGATGGCCACCTGGAAGCTGGCCCCGGCCCTGGCCGCCGGCTGCACCGTGGTGATGAAGCCCGCCGAGCAGACGCCAACCAGCATTCTGGTGCTCATGGAGCTGATTCAGGACTTGGTGCCCGCTGGCGTTATCAACATCGTCAACGGCTTCGGGCTGGAGGCCGGCAAGCCCCTGGCCTCCTCGCCGCGGGTGCAGAAGGTGAGCTTCACGGGGGAAACCACCACCGGCCGCCTGATTTTGCAGTACGCCGCCGAAAACATCATTCCCGTCACGATGGAGCTGGGTGGCAAGTCGCCGAATATCTTCTTCAAGAGCGTACTCGATGCCGACGACGACTTCCTCGACAAGGCCATTGAGGGCGCCGTCATGTTTGCCCTGAACCAGGGGGAAATCTGCACCTGCCCCTCGCGCATGCTGGTGCAGGAAGACATCTACGACGAGTTCGTGGCCCGCGTCATCGAGCGGGTGAAGGCCATCAAGCTCGGCAACCCCCTCGACCTCGACACGATGATGGGCGCCCAGGCCAGCCACGACCAGTTTGAGAAAATCCTGAGCTACCTCGAAATCGGTAAGGCCGAGGGTGCCGAGGTGCTCTGCGGCGGCGACGCCTACCAGCAGCAGGACGGCGCCCTGGCCGAAGGCTACTACATCCAGCCCACCGTGTTTCGGGGCCACAACAAGATGCGCATCTTCCAGGAGGAAATCTTCGGCCCGGTCTTGTCGGTTACCACGTTCAAAACGGTGGAAGAGGCTATTGACATTGCCAACGACACGCTCTACGGCCTCGGCGCCGGCGTCTGGACCCGCGACGCCCACGAGCTCTACGAGGTGCCTCGGGCCATTCAGGCCGGCCGGGTTTGGGTCAACTGCTACCACGACTACCCCGCCGGTGCGCCCTTCGGCGGTTACAAGGCCTCGGGCTTCGGCCGCGAAAACCACAAGATGATGCTCAGCCATTACCGCCAGAACAAAAACATGCTCATCAGCTACAGCCAGAAACCGCTGGGGTTCTTTTAGACCGGCTGCCGCTGCGTAAGTAGCACGTAAAAGGACGTCATGCTGAGCGAAGTCAAAGCATCTGGCGTGCCCTGGTTGGAGTACCAATCCGAGGCCAGCCCATGAAATGCTTCAGCTCAGCATGGCGTTCTATCTTTTCCCTTTGTGCACGCCCCCATGTCCGCTCTCACTCCCCGCGTCCTGTCTACCCCGGCCGCCGAAGCTACCATTGACCTGCTGCGCGACGAGCACGGCCCGCTGATGTTTCACCAGAGCGGGGGCTGCTGCGACGGGTCCTCGCCGATGTGCTTCACCCAAGGCGAGTTCCGCGTGGGCGCCTCCGACGTGTGGCTGGGCCAGATCCACGGCTGCGACTTCTTTATGAGCGCCGCCCAGTTTGCGTACTGGCAGCACACCCAGCTCACCGTCGACGTGACCAGGGGCCGGGGTGCGAGCTTCTCCCTGGAAATTCCGCTGGGCGTGCGGTTCCTGATTCGCTCCCGGCTGTTTACGCAGGAAGAGGCCCGGCACATGGCGCCCATCTACGACGGGGAGCAGTACCTGACCCGGCCTCCCGAGGTCTAAGTGAAATTCTGAGGCCAGAAAAAAGGCCCGGCTGCTACCAGCCGGGCCTTTTGCGCGTAGTACGGGCATGACTTCGGACCTGCTGCTGCAAGTAAAGGACAGTTTTACCCTCACCGGGCTGGGCGTGCTGCTGCTGCCCGCCGGCTCCGTGCCCGCCCTCACCCAGCTAGACCTGCACACGGTCTGGGCGGTAGAGGTACTGTGGCCCGACGGGCACCGGGAGGCGGCCGTGGCGAGCGTGGAGGAAATAACCCGGCCTGGCAGCAGCGCGAGCGGTGGGGCAACCCAGGAGCGGGGCCTGCTGCTGACGCACGAAGGAGCCGCGACCGTGCCCACCGGCACGCGGGTGTTCCTGGCGGAGCCGGCGGCAATGTAAAAAGCCCGTCGTGCGGGGCACAACGGGCTTTTCAAAGAGAGGCTAGCGGACTAGCGCACCCGTACGGGCAAGCCTTCGAGCTGGGCGTAGCTGAGCTTCCAGATGCCCTTGGCGTTCTTTTTCCAGAGCAGGATGAAGTTGCCTTCGCCCTGACCCATCGGAACGCCGGGCGAGGTTGGGATGACGTCCACGTTATAGGTGCCGCCTTCGTAGGCCGTCTGCGCGTCGGTGCCTGAGCTGGCTACGTTCAGGCGCAGATTGGAAATAGTGCCCATCGTTTCGCGCACCCAGCGGTTGGAAACTTCGGATCGGCCCTGAAAATGAGTTTCACCCTGCAAAAAGTGCACATCGTCCGCGAACATCGTATCCAGCTGGATGGCGTTTTTGCTGTTCCAGGCGCTGATAAACTGCTGATCAAGGGTCTGCGCCGTTACTGCCGGGTTGGCGGCCGTGTCGGCCGTCTTGGTGCAGGAAGTGGCCAGGGCCGCGGAGAGAGGCAACATCCAAAGGAGGGACTTCATAAATCCAGGTTTTGGTGAATGATGTAAAAAGAATTTCGCCGACCCCGGCGCAGGGCTGGAGTCGGCGAAATTAGCGGAAATCGGGACTTACCAGCTCTTTCTGCGTACTTCCGAGGTGGAGTAGGCGCTGTTCCGGTCACCGTACGACTCGTTAGGCAGGTAGCCTGAAGCTACGGGGCCGTTGCTAGCCGTCAGCATCATGGGCGTGGAGGCGGCGAAGCCACTGGCCATGGCGGGGTACTGCTGTTGTTGCTTGGCCTGAGCCAGCTCGGCCTTACGCTCGGCAGCATCGACGCGGCGGGCCAGGGCCTGGCGCTCGGCCCGCTCATTAGCGGCGCGGTTAGCGGCAGCCTGACGGGCGGCGGCGGCGGCGGCAGCCTGCTTGCGCTTATTGTCGGTGTGCTTACCGATGGCGTAACCTACGCCGGCACCAGCCACGCCACCCACGGCCCCACCCACTACGCGGTTGCGCTTGTTGATGAGGGCACCGGCGGCACCACCACCCAGCGCGCCGATAACGGCACCTTTAGCCTGGGGGCTCCATTTACCATTTTGAGCCTGGGTCTGATTGCTGAATACAGCCGTAACCATCATTACCAGGGCGAGAATCCAACTGAACTTTTTCATGGCTAAATCTTTAGGGGTTAAGCAACCTGCTTGGTCAGTTCTACCGGGACTTTTGCAAGCACCGTGCCAAGGCAGGTCGCCACGTTTTAGCGAAGTGGCTGCATATACGCCATTCGGGGGGTATTTGGTTCCCTTGCCCCCAACGACTGCACTGCGCCGTAGCCTCGTTTTTTGCTGATTCAGGCCTCTGGGCGCCGTTATTTGGTTAGCCAGCCGTTGGCATCGAGCCAGTTCTGCAGGCGGTCCATCCAGCTGTCCTTGGTGGTCTTGTTGTTCAGCCCGAAGCCGTGTCCACCCTTCGGATACAGGTGCATTTCGGCCGGCACCCGGTGCTGCACGCAGGCTTCGTAGAACCGCACGCTGTTGAGCACGGGCACCGTCTTGTCGTCCTGGGCGTGGACCAGAAACGTGGGCGGCGTCTGGGCCGTGACCTGCTGCTCGTTGGAGTACAGGCGGATCTGCTCGGGGGTAGGAGCGTCGCCGAGCAGGCTCTTGCGGGAGCCGCCGTGGGCCAGGCTGTCGGTGAAGCTAATAACGGGGTAGAGCAGGACCAGAAAGTCGGGCCGGACGGAGGTGTTGTCGGTGGTTTCGCCGGCGGGCTTGGCGAAGTGCGTGCCGGCGGTGGCCGCCAAGTGCCCGCCGGCCGAGAAGCCCATCATCCCGATGCGGGCGGGGTTAACGCCGTACTCGGCAGCCTTCTGCCGTACCAGCCGCAGGGCCTGCTGGGCATCCTGGAGCGGAGCCGTGGCTTTGTCAACCTGGCTGTGGTCGTTGGGCAGGCGGTACTTGAGCACGAAAGCGGTGATGCCCAACTCGGTCAGGCGCCTGGCCACGTCGGTACCTTCGTGGTCCATCGACAGGCGTACGTAGCCGCCGCCCGGACACACGATGACGGCCGTGCCGTTGGCCTTATCCTTGGCTGGCCGAAACACCTGGAGCGTAGGCTGCACCACATTGGACACCCGCACCCCACCGTTGGGCAGCGTGATGCTGGTTTCTTTCACGTCGGAGGCAATGGAGTTGGGAATCGTGCCGCTGTAGAGCGACACCACCGCCTGGGCCGAGGTCAAGTGAGTAGCAGCGCCAATCATCAGGAGAGTAGCAAGTAGCTTTTTCATGGAGAAACATACGTTGGAGGGCGTAAGATAGGTGGCGTTTCACGCTGCCGCCAGTAGGGAGTTTTCCTAACAGCCCGGGGCCGGGTCCTGGGTCGTGCGCCGCCCTGTGCGGAAAGTCCGGAGCAGAGCCGACTACCCCTCTAATGCCCCGGGATAGGTCCAGCACGTGTGCAGGACGTATCCCGAACCTTTCGGAAGGCATCAGCACGTGTGCTGGTTTTATCCCGAGACCTTATGATAAGATCAGCACACGTGCAGGATATATCCGAAGCCCTTAGGAAAGCCTCAGCACCGGTGCTAGCTATAAGCAAAGCCCTCGGGATACGTCCTGCACACGTGCTGAACCTATCCCGAGGGCTTTGGAGAAAACAATGCTGCTGCCGGACTTAATGAGGCGGCAGCAGGGCTACTACCGGGCTTTTGAGCGGAGCCTTGCGCTTGGGGTTGCGCGTGGGAAGCCGGTCGTAAGCGAAGTAAGTGCGGGCCGTGGCCGGGTGCAGCCGGTGCACGTACAGGGCCGCGCAATGTACAGTCCACAGTGCGTCGGCCAGAGCCAAGGCCTCGGGACCAAGGGCCAGAATGGTATCTTTTATGGCCTTGCGGCCCTGATTTTTGGTGGCCGTGGCGCCGGTATAGGCCGTGAGCAGAGCGCGGGTTTGGGCCCCGGCAGCCTGGATGGCCGTTTCCTCGTGCTTTTCGAGCTGCTCCACGTAGGCCGTGAAGCGGATCAGGCGCTTTACCTTCGAGGCCTGAGTGAGGCCGCTGAGCTTATCGGGATAAAACAGCGCCTTTTCTGCCGGGTAATCATAGAAGCGCGGCTGGAGTAGCTTCTTGTCGGTGGCCTGCACCTGCTTCTTGAGGCTCTCGAAGGCCTCGTCCTCAGTTTGGGTACCGCTTTGCCGCTGACCGCCGCCGGCGGTGCGCCCGCTCAGGCGGCTACGGAAGGCTTCGAGGGCGGCTTGCAGGGCGGGCCGCTCATCGCGCAATAGTTTGGCTACCGCGGCGGGCCGCAGGGCTTCCAGGGTGAAGTCGGCAAAGGCGGCCAGCGCGTCGCGCGAGGCCTGTAGGCGCCGGAAATGGTTGTCGTACCGTTCGTCGTACATAACGGGGAGTAGGAAAAAGGAAAAGGATAGGACAAGTGGCCGGAGCGGGGGATAAGCGCGGTGTGTAACGGGGCCCGGGCCAGGCGGATAGGGTAGCGGTAACTGGAGGTAAGATGCACAGAACCGTCAAGAAATACAACCCGTGCACTACGAACCGTGCGCCAGCTGTCGGCGGGCTGCGTCCGGCGCAAGTCGGGGCGTAAAGGCACAAAAAAAGGCCCGCTGCGTGCAGCGGGCCTTTGTAATGGTAGCTACTCCGTCACCCAGGTCACCTTGTCTTCGATGGGCTTGCGCAGGTTGCGGCCGGGTTGCTGGGCCACGTAGCCCAGGTAGAAGAAGCCGAGCAACTTGTCCTCGGGGCCGAGGCCGAAGAAGGGCTTGGCTTCCTCCAGGTAAGTAATGCCGCCTGAGCCCCAGTAGCCGCCCACGCCGTGGGCCACGGCCGTCAGGTGCAGGTTCTGCACGGCGCAAGCCACGGCCTCAATTTCCTCGATTTCGGGCAGCACGTGGTGGCGCTTCATGCCGATGGCAATGACGTGGGAGGCCAGCAGCGGATTCTGGGCCAGCTTCTGGGCCTTCTTCTCATCCACGAACTCCCCGGCCTGCTGCCGGTAGAGGCCCGACTGAAACTCGGCCAGCTTCCGCAAGCCCGCACCCCTGAACACCACGAACCGCCAGGGCTCGGTGCGCTTGTGGGTGGGCGCCCAGTTGGCATTTTCCAGCATCTGCTCCACAATGTCGTCGGGCACCACGCGGCCGGGCTCAAACTGAATCGGCTGGATGCTGCGCCGGGCCCGGATGAGGGCGTCAAACTGGGCGGGCGTGGGCAGGGCAGTGGTGTCGGGGGCGTCGGACATGAGCAGGAGGATTGAACGAAGGAATCAGGGGAAGAAGAAATCAGGTAGAGAAGAACGTCAGGCTGGGCGAAGGTGCAGCCGTAGTCGAGGCATTTCTCCCGCCATAGTAAATACCCCTCCAACGAAGCGGGAGAGATGCTTCGACAAGCTCAGGATGACAGTTGCGTTGGCAACGGGCGCGTGCGAAACGCCTCGGTCTCGTTCGGCATGAGGTTCTTACTTAACCCAATTTATGCCGGGCTCGGGGTGGGGTGCTGGCCTTCGCCGGCGGGCTGGTCGGGGGCGGAGCCGCCGTGCTCTTCGTCGGGCTGGTAGTTGGCCTCAAGCTCGGCGAGCTTCTCCTTGCCGTAGGCGAAGCGCGTAATCAGCACGTAGAGCACCGGCACGATGAAGATGGCCAGCAGCGTGGCAGACAGCATCCCGCCGAGCACGGTCCAGCCGATGGTCTGCCGGCTTTGGGCGCCGGCGCCGGAGGCGAATACCAGCGGCAGCACGCCCAGGATAAAGGCCAGCGAGGTCATCACGATGGGGCGCAGGCGCAGGCGCACGGCTTCGAGTGTGGCCTCGACCAACGGCATGCCTTTATCGACCCGCTCCTTGGCAAACTCGATGATCAGAATGGCATTCTTGGCCGATAAACCAATGAGGGTAATCAGACCGATCTGGGCGTAGACGTTGTTGGTGAGCTTGGGCAGGAAAAACAGGGCCAGGATGGCCCCGAACGCACCCAGGGGCACGGCCAGCAGCACCGAGAAGGGCACCGACCAGCTTTCGTAGAGGGCCGCCAGAAACAGGAACACGAAGGTCAAAGACAGGGCGAAGATGTACACCGTCTGCCCGCCGGCCAGCTGCTCTTCCCGGCTCAGACCCGAGAATTCGTAGCCGTAGCCGGCCGGCAGGCTCTGGGCCGCGGTTTCTTCGAGGGCTTTCAGCGCGTCGCCGGAGGAATAGCCGGGGGCGGCGTTGCCGTTGATTTCCGCCGAGCGGAACAGGTTGTAGTGGGAGATGAGCGGGGCGCTTTCCGTGCGTTTGTAGGTCGTGAGCGTGCTCAGCGGCACCATGCCACCCTGGCTGTTGCGCACGTAGTATTGGCCCAGGTTGGAGATGTCGCCGCGGTACATGCTGTCGGCCTGGGTGACGACGCGGAAGTTGCGGCCATAGACGGTGAAGTCGTTCACGTAGGCCGAACCCAGGTAGGTGCGCAGGGCCGTGCCGATGTCGGAAATCGAGACGCCGAGCTTCTTGGCCTTCTCCCTGTCAATGGTGAGCTGATAGCCGGGGGTGTTGGCGGTGAAAAACGAGAAGGGATTCACAATTTCGGGCCGCTTGCGCAGGGCCCCGATGAAGTTTTGCAGCGTGGCGTCGAAGTTCTTGATGTCGCCGCCCGCCTCGCGCTCCTGCAAGATGAAGCTGAAGCCCCCGCTGTTGCCCAGGCCCGGAATGGCGGGCGGGGAGATGACCACGATGTTGGCCTCGCGCAGCCGGCTCAGGCGCTGCTGCACGGTGGCAATCAGGCCCTGGAGCTGCTGCTCCTTCTCCTTGCGGTCGTCCCAGGGCTCGAGCTGGCAGAATACGGTGCCGCTGTTCGACTTGGACGAGAAGTTGACCACGTTCAGGCCGCCCAGGCCGGCGTAGTGCTTGATGCCCTTGATCTGGCCCAGCTCCTTCATCACCTCTTTCAGGGTGCTTACGGTGCGCTCCGTGGAGGAAGCCTCGGGCAGGGTGAAGGTCACGAACAGGCGGCCCTCGTCTTCGGTCGGGATGAAGCCCGAAGGCTTGGCACGGAACAACAGGCCAGTGCCCACCACGATGCAGAGCAGGAGGATGACCACGAAGCGGGAGTTCTTAATGCCCCGCTGCACGCCCCGGCCGTATTGGCCGGTTACCTTGTCAAACCAGGTGTTGAAGCGGTAAAAGAACTTGTCGAGGCCCCGCGAGTTCTCGTCGCGCTTGTGGGGCTTGAGCAGCAGCACGCACAGGGCCGGCGTGAGCGAGAGGGCCACGAAGGCCGAGATGACCACCGAAATGGCAATGGTAATGGCAAACTGCTGGTAGAGGCGGCCGGTAATGCCGGGAATAAAGCCCACGGGCACGAACACGGCCGCCAGAATCAGGGCAATGGCAATAACGGGCGCGGAAATCTCGCGCATGGCGGCCAGCGTGGCTTCCAGGGGCGAAAGGCCCCGCTCGTTCATGTTGTGCTCCACGGCTTCCACCACCACAATGGCGTCGTCGACCACGATGCCGATGGCCAGCACGAAGCCAAACATGGTCAGCGTGTTGATGGTGAAGTGCAGGGGGATAAACATGATGAACGTGCCGATGATGGACACCGGAATGGCCAGCACCGGAATCAGCGTGGAGCGCCAGCTCTGCAGAAACAGGAACACCACGATAATGACCAGCACCAGGGCTTCCACCAGCGTGTGCAGTACCTCGTTGATGGACACCTTGACCACCGTAGCCGACTCAAACGGTACCACGTAGTCGAGGTCGGCAGGGAACTGCTTTTTGAGCTGCTCCATGGTCTTGTTCACGTTCTCGTAGGTTTCGAGGGCGTTGGCGCCAGGGGCTTGGTAGACGAGTAGATAGGCCGCGCGCTTGCCGTCCACGAACGAGTTGTTGGCGTAGTTGAACTTGCCCAGCTCCAGGCGGGCCACGTCCTTGAGGTACACTACTGAGCCATCCTCGGGCCGGGTCTTGACGATGACGTTGCCGAACTCTTCGGTGTTGGTCAGGCGGCCTTTCACGAATACGATGTACTCAAACGTCTGCCCGGTCTGGGCGGGCGGGGCTCCGATGGAGCCGGCGGCAATTTGGGCGTTCTGCTCCTGAATGGCGGCCGTGACTTCCTGGGCCGTCACGCCGAGCTGGCTGAGCTTGTCGGGCTTGAGCCAGACCCGCATCGAGAAGTCATCGGCCCGGCTCACGATGTCGCCCACGCCCTTGGTCCGCAGCAGGGCGTCCTTGATGAACACGTTGGCGTAGTTGTCGAGAAAGGTCGTGTTGTGGGTGCCCTTGGGGGCATACATGGCCACCAGCATCAGGATGCTGGGGTTGCGCTTGCGCACTACCAGGCCCAGGCGCTGCACTTCCTGGGGCAGGGTCGGCTGGGCAATGCCCACGCGGTTCTGCACGTCGAGGGCGGCGATGTTGATGTCGGTGCCGACCTCGAAATTGACCGTCATGCTCATCTGCCCGTTGCTGGTGCTGTTGCTTTGCAGGTAAGTCATGCCCGGCGTGCCGTTGACCTGCACCTCCACGGGCGTGGCCACGGTCTGCTCCACGGTCTGGGCGTCAGCGCCGGTGTAAGTGCCGCTCACCGACACCGTGGGCGGCGTGATTTCCGGGTACTGGCCCACGGGCAAGTTCAAAATGGCCAGCAGGCCCACCAGCACAATCACCACCGAGGTGACAATGGCCGTGACGGGGCGCCGGATAAAGGTTTCTGCAATCATGGTTCGATAGTTATGCTTGGAGCCAATGCCGGCAACTCGTCCAGGCCGCCTGGCACGGCCGCGCTCGGCAAGACGGGCTCTTTATTTAGCGGCGGGAGCTGGGGCCGGGGCGGGGCCGGTCTGAATCTGGCCGCCGTCGCGCAGGCGGTTCAGGCCCTCGGTTATCACCTGGTCGCCTTCCTTGATGCCGGACATAATCACAATCTGGTCGCGTAGGCGCGGGCCGAGCTGCACCTTGCGCTGGTCGGCCTTGCTGGAGTCGCCGGCAATGAAGACGAAGTTTTCGCCCATCTGCTCCACCACGGCCTTGAAGGGCACCACCAGGCGGCGGCCCGACTGCCGGTTGAGCACCCGCAGCACCCCGCTCAGGCCGTCCTTGAGCTTGCGGTCGAGGTTCGGAAATTGCACGCGCACCTGCACCGTACCGGTTTGCTGGTCCACGCCGCGGTCAATAGCCAGGATTTTGCCCGGCTGGGCGTAGGTCGTGCCATCGGGCAGGTCGAGGCGGAAGGTGGAGTCGGAAGCGGCGGCGCGCTGGCTCTGCAAGGCCACGAAGCGGGACAGGTCGGCTTCGGGCACCACGAAGTCTACGCCCATCGGGTCCTCGGCGCTGACGGTGTTGAGCAGGGTGCTGCCCGCGCTGACCTGGGAGCCCAGCCGCACCTGCGAGATGCCGATGCGCCCGGTAAACGGAGCCTTGATGGCAGCGAAGTCGAGGTCGGTGCGGGCCGAGTTGACCACGGCCTGAGCCTGGGCAATCTGGGCCTGGGCCGTGGCGTAGGAAGTTGCGGCATTATCGACAATCTGGCGGGCAATGGCGTCCTGCTGCAACAAGCGCTGGTAGCGGTCCAGATTCACCTTGGCATTCTGAGCCAGGGCCCGGGCCGTACGCAGCCCCGCCAGGGCCTGCTGGTAGGCGGCCTCGAATTTGCGCCGGTCAATTTCGTAGAGCGTTTTGCCCTTGGGCACGATGTCGCCTTCCCGGAAGCTGATGGCCGTCACGAAGCCAGTAATCTGGCTGCGCAGCTCCACGTTGTTGATGGCCACCACCGTGGCCGGGTACTCGTCGTAGTACACCGCCTCGGAGGTGCGGGCCGCCACCAGCGTCACGGGCGTGGGCGGGGGCGGTCCGGCGGCCTTTTCGTCTTTCTTGCCGCAGGCGGCGAGGGTGAGCAGACCGGCGGAGCAGGATAGGGCCAGGAAAAGCTTGTTCATATGAAGAGGTAA
The DNA here is from genome assembly GCF_004167665.1 of Hymenobacter persicinus. GTDB lineage: Bacteria > Bacteroidota > Bacteroidia > Cytophagales > Hymenobacteraceae > Hymenobacter > Hymenobacter persicinus. The sequence continues at coordinate 77,970 of NZ_SEWE01000009.1, forward strand.
GCGGGAGCGAAGGAAAAGGAATCGTTGACCGATGTAGAGACGCATACTCGCGTCTCGGTGTTGAACTACGGTAGGCAACGTCCCCGGTGGTGCGGCGTGGACGAAAAGACGCGAATACGCGTCTCTACAGCCGTTCAGCCGTTAGTACGAAGTCGGCAGGCTGCCCTGGGCGCGGAGCAGGTCAACTTTGCTGCTCAGCACCTGAAACAGGGCGCTGTAGTAATTGAGCTGGGCGGTGCGCAGCGTGGTCTGGGCCACAATCACGTCGAGGTAGGTTTTGATGCCCTCCCGGTATTGCAAGTCCACCACCGAGTACACCTCCTTCGACAAAGCCAGGTTGCGCTGGCCGATGAGGTAGTCGGTATAGTAGCCCTTGTAGCTGGCCAGGGCCTGTTCATACTCGGTGTTGATGCTGTTGCGGGTGGCCACAATATCCTGGTCGAGGCGCTGGTCGCCGAGGCGGACGCGGCGCAGGTTCTGCAGCCGGCGCGTACCCTGGAAAATGGGCAGACTCAGCTGCAGGCCCGCGTAGGAGCTGGGGAAGCGCTGGGAGTACAGGTCGCCGAAGTTGTTGTTCTGGAAGGCCGCGTTGTAGTTGCCGAAGGCCGACAGCGAGGGCAGGAATCCCCAGCGGTAAAAGCTGATCTGGGCTTCCTGGAGGGCCTTCTGGGTTTGCAGGCGCTGCAGCTCGATGCGGTTGGCGGGGTCCAGGCCCAGGGCCGTGTCGGCCACGGCGTCGCGCATGAGCTGGAGCGTGTCGTACTGCAGGGCCAGGGGCTGGGCGCCGGGCAGGCCCATGAGGTCCTTCAGGTAGGCCGACTTGGCCTTGATGGCTTCCACGGCCTGCTTGCGGGCCACGATGGAGTTGTTGAGCGAAATCTCTGCCTGCTTGTAGTCGATTTTATCCACGATGCCGGCGTCGTAGCGGGCCTTGGCGTCTTTCAGGCTGCGCTGCAGCCGCACGATGTCCTCGCCCAGCACGTCGAGCTGGCGCTGGGAGAGCAGCACGTCGTAGAAGGCCTTGCTCACGCCTGCCACCACGTCGATACGCACGTTGGCGGTGGTTTGCTGGTAGAGCTGGCGGGAAGGCCGGGCGCTGCGGGAGGCCAGCAGCACGTCGTTGTTGAAAATGGCCTGGGTGCCGGCCAGCCCGATAGTGGACGTGTTGCGCAGGCCAATCTGCCGGGGTACGTTCACGCCCTCCGCGTTGGGAAACACGGTGTAGGGCAGCTGGAAGTAGTGCTGGCCGGTGGCGTTGAGGTTGACCTGGGGCAGCCAGCCGGCCAGCCCGATGCGGATGTTGGCCTCGTTGGTTTCCTCGTCGATGCGGGCCTGGCGCAGCAAGGGCTGGTTTTGCAGGGCAAACTGCAGGCACTGGTCGAGGGTGAGCTGGCTGGGCGGTGGCGGCGTGGCCACCAGTTGCGCCCGCACCCCAAGCGGGGCAAACAGGAGCAGGCCGAGCAGAAGCCGAAGCGTCTGAATCCGTTGTTTCATAGCAAAGAAAAGACAGCTACCACTTCAGTAGCCGAAAGGTGCTGGGCGGGATAACCCAATAGGGGCGGATAGAGCGGCAGCCCAATAGCGCGAACCCAGCCCGGAAAGCTGCGCTGCGCGAGGGCCCGAAGCCGAGCGGGCAAACCCGGCCGGCCTGGCGGGGGGGTAGGCTTAGAAGGGCGCCGGTGGGGTGGGATAGTGCGGCCGACGCAGGGCGGAGCATTCCGGGGTGGACAGGAATACAAGTCCACTAAACCAGCGGCCGGGCAAAAGGTTGCAGACCGAGCCGAACCAGTCGGTGGCCCACTACCCTCGCAAAAGCCGATTCTCGGGCCTAGAGCTCGGTTACCAGCACCCGCACGTCGGTATTGCGGCCGTGGTCATCGGCGCAGGAAATCTTGACCGAGCCCGCGGGCGGGCGGAAAAAGATCCGCTCGTTGGCCGCCGCTGCGCGCAGAAACCGGTCGTTGACGTACCAGTACACTTGGCGCACCTCGTTGTCGGTGGTGCAGCTGAGCAAGAGCTGCTGCCGCTCCCCTTTGGTCAGCACGTACTCCGAGTTGGCCAGGGGCGAGGTAATGCTGGGGGCCCGGTCGCGGCCCCCGCGCACGAGCTGGCAGGCGGGATTATGGGGCGGCAGGCGGCGGTACGGAATGCCCTGGGCTTCCTTGAAAGCCAGTACTTCGGGCTGCAAATTTGGGTACAGCTCGCGGCGGTAGCCCGCGGGGGGCGCGCAGGCCCGGCAGTAGGCATACTGCCCGTCGGCCGAGAGCAACACTTCCTTCTGGTGCTGGCAGCGCCTAGTGGTGGAAATACCGGGCAAAAAGTAATCGATGAGCTGGTTGGGGCAGGTTTCCCCCGGGGGCAGGCCCGTTTCGGCGCACACCAGCCGGAAGTCGAGGCTGGCCGGGGGCTGAAACCAGTTGTTGGGTGAGTTATAGGCCAGGGCGTTGAACAAGTCGAAGAGCAGGGGCGTGGCCACGTCGGAGCCGGTGAGGGCCGGGCTGCCCTGTCCGCTGAAGTTGCCCACCCACACCCCGATGGTATACTCCTTATTATAGCCGATGCTCCAGGCGTCGCGGCGGCCGTAGCTGGTCCCGGTTTTCCAGGCAACCTTGGGCAGACGGAGGCTGGCTTCGTAGCCAACGGGCAAATCGGGGCGGGTGAGCTGGGCCAGGATGTCGGTGATGAGGAAAGCTGAAGCGTCGGAAAACAGCGCCGTCGGAGCCTGCGGCCGAGCCGGGGCTTGCCATTGCAGCGGAGCGTACTGCCCGCCCCGGGCCAGGGTCACGTACAGGTTGGTCAGCTCCTCCAACGTCGCCCCGCAGCCACCCAGGATGGTGCTCAGACCCAGGTGGGGCGCGTCGCGGGCCACGCGCCGAAAGCCGGCCGCCCGCAGCTTGTCGGTAAACGTGGGTACGCCCAGCTCCGATAGCACCCGCACGGCCGGAATATTGAGCGAATACGCCAGGGCCCGGTCCAGGGGCACTTCCCCGTTGCAGCGCTTGTCGAAGTTTTCGGGCTGGTAGCCGTTGAAGTTGGTGGGCACGTCGGGCAGCAGCAGCTTGGGCGTGACCAAGCCTTTGTCGAGGGCTACGGCGTAGAGCAGGGGCTTGAGGGTGCTGCCCGGGGAGCGGATGGCCTGCACGCCGTCGTTCTGGCCCTTGCTGGCCGCATCCCGAAAGTCGGCCGAGCCCACGTACGCCTCCACGGCCCGGCTACGGTTGTTGACCACCAGCACCGCGGCGTTGGTAATCCCCAGTTCCTGCAGTCGGCGGACATAGTTGCGGGTCAGGTCCTCAGCTTTGGCCTGCTTGCTGCGCACGAGCGTGGCCCGCAGGCTGGGCTGGCCGGGAAATTGCCGCACCAGCCGCCGCGCCAGGTGGGGGGCCAGGCGCGGGGCCGCGTGCCTCTGCACATCCAGAGGTTCGAGCAGAGCATCGGCAATGGCTTGGTGGGGAAACAGCCGCTGAGCATCGAAGCGGCGCAGCCAGCGGTTACGCTCCTGCCGGATGGCCGCGTTGTGGCGGCCCAGCACCACCCCGCGCGGACGGTTCGGAATAATGGCCAGCGTCACGGTCTGGGCCAGTGAAAGGTAGTCAGGGGGCTGTTGAAAATACAGCAGCGCGGCCGACTTAACGCCTTCCACGTTGCCGCCGTAGGGCACCAGGTTCAGGTAGAGCTGCAGAATTTCGGCCTTGCTATAGTGGGCCTCCAGCTGCAGGGCGCGCAGCATTTCGAGCAACTTGTTGGGCCAGGTGCGCTCCTTGGGCTCCAGCAGCCGAGCCACCTGCATGGTGATGGTGCTGGCCCCGGTGGTGCGGCCCGAGCCGGTCAGGTTGCGGCCCGCGGCCTTGAGAATGGCCAGCGGGTTGACGCCGGGATGGTAGTAGAAGTAACGGTCCTCCTTCTCAATGATGGTTTGGCGCAGGGCCGGGGTGATTTCGCGCAACTCGGTTTTCATGCGCCACTTCTGGGTCGGGTTCAGAAAGGCGTGCAGCACGGTGCCGTCGGCGGCCAGCACCAGGGGAGAGTACTGAGGGGCTGGGGGCAGCGGAAACAGCCAGTTCAGGCCGCCAAGCAGCCCGGCCAGGACCAGCAGAGTGCCCGCCACTATGGCTACGCGTCGTTTCATGCACTCCAGCCCATCGGGCGCTCGGGGGTCAGTGGTCGAAAGCAACAAGATACTGACTTAGCAGTGCTCCCGACACCTTATTTATATAGGTGCCGAGCCGCCGACCAGATTGGGTGCCGAAGTGGAGCGAGTTTTTTGTCGGCCCGGCGGCTCGGCAGGCGACTAGCATGAACATGAAGATTGTACTAATCAGCGGGAAACTAACAAGCGTTTGTTGGCTCGGGGGCTTAATTTTCCTTGTATAGGGTTAGATATATCCAATTAGTCGCCACCGGATTAGAAATTAGAATAGGGTTAAAAACAGAAATAGTAAGTTGGTGTATTGCCGTTGTTCGCACTCTTTGTATTAAATTGGAGGCTTGTACGCATCTCCTCACACTTACACTTTTTTACTCAACACCATTTTTGCATGAAAAAAATCTTACTCATGAGTTTCTTGCTCATGATCACCTTGCTACAGCAGGTGACGGCTCAAACCCGGAGTATTTCTGGGCGGGTCACGGACAGACAAACTGGTGAAGGTGTACCCGGTGTCACCATCCTGGTAAAAGGTACGTCGAATGGTATTTCTACCAATTCCGACGGTACGTATACGCTGACGAACGTACCAGAAAGCGGTGCTACGCTGGTATTCAGCTCCATTGGCTTCCTGACTCAGGAGCGTCCCGTGGGCACCGACACCCAAATCAACATCGGTCTGGCTACCGACTCCAAGCAGCTGAGCGAAGTTGTGGTAACCGCTCTGGGTATCGAGCGGGAGCGCAAGTCGCTGGGTTACGCTGTGCAGACGCTGGATAACAAGGAAATCACCCGCGCCAACGAATCCAACTTGGTTCGCTCGCTGCAGGGCCGCGTAGCCGGGGTACAGATCTCGGGTGCTTCCGGCTCGGCCGGTGGTGCTACCCGCGTAGTAATCCGGGGTTCGCAGTCGTTCACGGGCGATAACCAGCCGATCTACGTAGTAGACGGTAACATCATCAGCAACAGCGCCGTGAACAGCTCGGCTGGCTCGGGTGGTGACCTCAACAACGGCGTCGACCTTCCCAACCGCGCCGGTGATATCGACCCCAACAACGTGGAGTCGATTACGATTCTGAAAGGCCCCGCCGCTGCCGCCCTCTACGGCGCCCGCGCTGCTTCGGGTGCTATCGTTATTACCACCAAGAAAGGCACCGGTACGAAAGGCCAGTCGCAGATCACGCTCAACAGCTCCCTCACGCTGGACCGCGTAAACCGTCTGCCCAACTTCCAGAACACCTACGGTAGCGGTAACGACGGCGTGTACGACCCCGAGAACAACACGAGCTGGGGTCCGAAAATGCTGGGTCAGAACGTAGCCGACTGGCACACCATCGGCATCCGCAATGCCGCCGGTCAGCCTGCTGACTCCATCAAGCTGGTTCCTCACCCCGACAACGTTCGTAACTTCTACGAGACGGGTCAGACCTTCAACAACTCGATTTCCTTCGCTGGCTCGAACGAGGCTTCGAACTACTACGTGTCGCTGTCGGATGTTCGCACCAAGTCGATCATTCCAAACACGAACTACAAGCGGACTTCGGTTAGCCTGAGCGGCGGCACTCGCCTGTTCAACCGCGTATCGACCAACGGTTCGGTAACCTACGTGAAGTCGGGCGGTGACCGTGGTATCCAGGGTCAGTCGCGTGCCAACATCATCCAGACGATTGCCAACACGCCCCGCGACATTGAAATTAAGGATCAGAAGGACTACAACGATCCGCGCTACAACCTGTCGACCTACTACCTGGCTGGTTTCCGCAACAACCCGTACTTCCTGCTCGACAAAAACCTGCTCACCGACAACGTGGACCGTATCCTGGGTACGGCTGCCGTTAGCTACGACCCACTGTCGTGGCTGAACGTGACGCTGCGTCAGGGGGTTGACTTCTACTCGGACCGTCGTCGTCAGCGCATCGCGCAGGGTACTATCAACAACGCTACCGGTCGTTACATTGAGGACGTACTCTACGGCCGCAACGCTACCACCGACCTGTTGTTCAACTTCACCAAGAGCATCAACGAAGACTTCGTTGTGAAAGCAATTCTGGGTGGTCAGTACCAGCAGCAGTCGTTTGAGCGCAACAACATGGACGGCGTAGGTCTGGTAGTTCCGGATTTCTACGACCTGAGCAACTCGGCCGCCGCCGTACTGGTGACCAAGACTGAGACCCAGACCCGCGTAGCCGGTGCTTTCGCCGACCTGCAGCTGGCGTTCCGCAACTACCTGTTCGTGGGCCTGACCGGTCGTAACGACTGGGCTTCGACGCTGCCCAAGAAAAACCGCTCGTTCTTCTACCCAAGCGCCAACGTGAGCTTCGTGTTCTCGGACGCTCTGAAGATCCAGAACGACATCTTCTCGTCGGGTAAAGTACGTGCCAACATCGCCTCGGTAGGTAAGTCGGCTCCGCCGTACTCGATCCAGCCCGTGTTCACCAAGTCCTCGATTGACGATGGTTTCAGCGGCCAGTACGTATTCCCCCTGGGTTCCGTACCCGGCTTCCGCGTGGGTAACACCCTGGGCAACCCCGACTTGAAGTCGGAGCTGACCACCTCGTACGAAGTAGGTACCGAGCTGAACTTCCTGAAGAACCGCATCGGCATCGACTTCACGTACTACAACGCCAAGAGCAAGGACATCATCGTAGCCGTACCTGTATCGAGCACCTCGGGCTTCACCTCGCAGTACGCCAACGCCGGCTCGATGGAGAACAAGGGTATCGAAGTAGCGCTGAACCTGACCCCCGTGCAGCTGACCAACGGCTTCAAGTGGGACGTGAACATGACCTACACCCGCAACCGCAACCGCGTGACGGCCGTGACCAGCAACACGCCTAACATCGGCGTAGGTGGTCTGGGCAGCGTATCGCTGGAAGCCCGCGTAGGCCAGCCTTACCAGAGCTTCTTCGGCAGCAAAATGCTGCGCGACCCCGAAGGCCGCGTAGTAGTAAGCCCAACCACGGGCTTCCCGCTGGCTGATCCGGTTCTGGCTCCTCTGGGCTCGATCCAGCCGGACTACCTGGCTGGCCTGTCGTCCACGTTCTCGTTCAAGGGCCTGGCCCTGAACGTGCTGTTCGACACCAAGCAGGGTGGCAAATTCTACTCGCAGACCATCACCTCGGGTTACTTCACGGGTGCTCTGGAAGAGACGACGGCCAACGACCGTCAGCCCTTCCTCTACCCCAACTCGGTACTGCGTAACGCCGATGGCACTTTTACCCCCAACACGACTGTTCTCGCCAACGGCGGCTTCACCTACTGGTCGCAGGTTGCCAACATCGGCGAAAACACGCTGTTTGACGCTTCGTACGTTAAATTCCGTGAGGCCAGCCTGAGCTACAGCCTGCCAACGAACCTGGTAAGCAAAGTGAAGCTGACCGGCGTTCAGTTCTCGCTGATTGGTCGTAACCTCGCTCTGTGGACCCCAAAGTCGCAGAAGCACATGGATCCGGAAGTAAGCTCTTTTGGTTCGGGTAACAACCAGGGCTACGAGTTCTTCGCTTATCCGACGACCCGTTCGTACGGTGCCAGCCTGAAGCTCACCCTGTAATCTTATTAAAAGTCAACCGATGAAATTCAAAAACATACGGTCTATTGCACTCATTGGGCTTTTATTGAGCACTGGTGCCTGCAAAAAGGACATTTTCGACATCAATACTGATCCGAACAACCCAACCAGCGCGGACATTGCGCTGGTACTGCCCTCGGGCCAGGCTTTCGTAAGCTTCGTGGTGGGTGGTCAGTACAACATCATGGGTGAGATTCTGGCGCAGCACATGGGTATTCCCAACGGTGCCAACCAGTACCGCAGCTACGACCAGTTCAACATCAACTCGGGCACCTTCGACGGCCGCCAGTTCCAGAACCTGTACGCCGGCGCGCTGGAAGACTTCCAGAACGTCATCAACCAGGGCACTCCGGCCGGTGAACTCCGCATGGTGGGCATTGCCAAGATCCTGAAGGCGCACACCTACCAGGTGCTGACCGACCTGTACGGCGACCTGCCCTACAGCGAGGCCCTGACCGGGGTGAACACCACGCCGAAGTATGACAAGCAGCAGGACATCTACAAGTCCCTGCAGCTGCTGCTCGACGAGGCCATCAACGACATCAACAAGCAGCAGGGTCGTTTCCCTGCCAACGCTGACCTGAACTACCAGGCCAACAACGAAGCCAACATGGCGAAGTGGGTGCGCTTGGCCAACACGCTGAAACTGCGCATGTACATGCGCACCAGCGAGGTGGATCCAGCGGGTGCTGAAGCCGGCATCAAAGCCCTGTACGCTCGCAACACCGACGTGACGGCACTGTTCATGCGCTCGGGTGAAAGCTTCCAGTTCAACAACGGCACGGCGACCAACACGGAGAACCCGTTCTACCAGGCCAACTTCCGTCTGCCCAACAACCTGGCGGGCAGCGCCACGATTGGCAACATCATGACCAGCACCAACGACCCCCGTCTGCCGGTGTACTTCCTGGATGCTGACCTGAAGACGACGCCTATCGACTACCTGTTCGTGGAGCCCGGTCGTAACGTGTACGTGAACAACTACATCAACCCTCCCGGAACCACGCTCAACGCAATTCGTTACTCGTGGCCCGGAACGTGGTTCATTGGCCAGAACTTCACGAACTCCGGCGCGCTTGGTAGCACGTACGCTGGCATTTCGGCTACGGACGCCGCGGCTAAGTCGCGCCCCACGCTGCTGCTGACCTACGAAGAAAGCCTGTTCCTGCGCTCGGAAGCGGCTTCCCGCGGCTGGGCTCCGGCTGGCGAGGTTGCCAAAACGCTGTACGATAACGCCGTAACGGCCTCGCTGACGCGCTACGGCGTAGGCGCCGGTGCCACGGCTTACCTGGCGCAGACCCGCGTAGCTTTCCCAACCACGGGTAGCACGGCCGACAAAGTGAAGGCCATCAGCACCCAGAAGTGGCTGTCGTACTACGGCACCAACGGTATGGAAGCTTGGTCGGATCAGCGTCGGACGAACAACCCGCCGCTGACGTCGCCAATCGTGAACACGCTGGGCGCGGGTAAATTCGTGAACCGCCTGCCCTACGTTGACTCGGAACTGCAGCGCAACACTGCCAACGTTTCGGCCACGGGCTTGGCCCCCGGCGACATCCAGACCCGCGTATGGTGGGACGTAAACTAAGCGTCTGACTTACAAATAAGAAAAGCCCCGACCAAGTGGTCGGGGCTTTTTTTGTGTCTTCCAGCCACTGGTCGTCTTAGTATTCAGGGCATCATTCCTAGGCGGTCAGGTTACTTTCGGAGAGAACGTAAGGCCAGCGCTTCAACTCTGGCTACTAGGCTCTGGCCGTCTATTCAAGCCTGCTGGTTCTGCCGCGGCCGATGCTTCCAACGTCTGGCCGCGGCAGGGCCGGGCGCTACCGCACCCGCACCATGCCGGCCCCGTTGTAGGAGTGGTACTCAGCATTGTACATGGCGTCGGCGCTGACCGGGCCGAGGCGGAAGGTGCCCTTCGACACAGCCCGGGCCGCGTAGTAAAACGACTTGGGCGAAGTGGTGGCGGTGGTGAACAGATTGATCCGGTCGTCGCGCAGGTCGAGGTAGTCGGGCGTGGCCGCGTCCTTGGCCCAGCTGATGTCGCGCACGGCCCCGATGCGCGGATTCTCGATTTCCAGACCCGCGGGCAGCAGGTCGGTGATGGCCACGTTCGGCACCGAACCCGCCGCGTCGGCCGCCTGCAGCGTGATTTTCACGACCACCAGATCATTCTGCCGGAAGGTAGCCGAGCCCACGGGGTTGCCGTTGCGGTCCAGAAACTGCCGGCGCACTTTCAGGTAGGAGTCCTCCTGGCGCACGGTGTTGGTCGGCGCTACGCCCTCGGTTTCCCAGAAGTAGTAGAGGCTGCCGGTGCCGGCCGTGCGCAACGCCACCTGGCGGTTGGCCACGTTGTTGACCGTCAGGTCGGGGCCCGAGAACCGGCCGATTTCCTTGGCGTCGGCCAGCAGGGTGGCGGTGGCGGTGCTGCCGGCGTTCTGCCGGGCTACTTTGCCCAGGGCCAGCAGGGAAAAGGCGCGCTCCTGGGTGCTGAGCCAGCGGGCCGCTTTCACCTGTCGGCTCAGCAGGCGGGTGATTTTGGGCACCATCGCATTGCCGGGGTCGGCCTCGAGCAGGGCGTTGAGCTCCAGGGCCAGGTCGCGGACGGGGGAATAGAACGAGCCGTCGAAGGCGCGGCGGGCGGCGGTTTCGGTGAACGTGGTGGGCAGCAGGTCGCGGAAGCCGGTCTGGTTGCCGCCCACGGCCTGGGCCGCGGCCAGCAGGAAGCGCGAATCCTGGGCCAGCAGCTGGCGGTTGGCCTTGTAGTAATTCAGGGCCACGGCATCCTGGCGGCCGGCCAGGGCCAGCACGTACACGGAGTAGGCAATTTCCTTTTTGGCAATGACCTTGCGGCGGGCAATCTGATTCACGTCGAAGTAATCATACTCCTCGGTTTCGCGCCGGCGGGTGCGGGCCTGCAGGTATTGCAGGGTCTTGTCGAGCGTGGACTTATTGACGTCGAAGCCGGCGCGCTGGGCTTCGAGCAGGAAGTGGGCGGCGTAGGTGGTGGCCCACCAGTTGTCGTAATCGCCGCCGGGCCAGTAGCTCAGGCTGCCGTTGTAGAGCTGCTGGGCCTCGATTTTGCGGATGGCCTCCTGCACGTTGTAGTTGGGGTTGAAGCGCGTGCCCTTAAGCTGCTTGCCCGCTTTCTGGCCCAGCGTGGCGGTCAGGTCGCCGTAGTAGAGCTGGGGGAAAGCGGCCGACACGGTTTGTTCCAGGCAGCCGTAGGGATATTGCAGCAGGTAGCGCAAGTCCTTGGCAAACTCCGTCATCGGCGAGCGGCTCACCACCAGCTGACTGCGCAGGGTGGCCGGAATAAAGGCCGTCTTCAAGTTCAGATTCTGGACGCTGCCGCCCTTCACCACGCCCGAGCCGGATACTTTTTCCAGCGGGGAAGCTGGGCGAACGGGTATTTCGACTCGTTCATTTAATACATAAGTTGGGGTAGCTGCATCATCGTCATTCCCCGGTACATTCGGTTTTTTACGGACGTAGACGTTGATTTTGACATCAATAAATCCAGAACCTATAGCTGAAGCAGTGTAACGATAAACTATCCTTTTCTCAGCGTTAGGTTGCAACGGCCCAGAGTATATAGCCATTGCTGAAAAATGCTTGCCTGAAACTATCAAGTCGTTCTTTGGATTTTCGGCAACTCTATTTAACAACTGACTTGTTGGGCCGCCAGCATAGAAATCCAGCACTTTCCCCGTCGTATTCGTCAGCGTCACCGGCACGTCAATCGTGTCGCCGGGGCTGAGGAAGCGGGGGAGGCTGGTGCTGATAACTACCGGGTCGGCCACGCGCATGGTTTGCTCGGCCGAGCCGAAGGCGTCGCCCTTGTAGGCCACGGCCATCACCCGCACAGCCCCGCTGAACTGCGGAATGCGGACTTTGTAGCGCACCTTGCCGCTGGCGTCGGCGCGGAGCACCCCGCTCCACTTAGCCAGCAGCTTCACCCGGCGTGAGGGCACGGGCGTGGTGCGGCGGGAGAGGTCGGCGCCGTCGCCGCCGGAGGAGCTGGTGCCCAGCTCGGGCAGCAGGAAGGGGTATACGTCGTAGGCCTGCACTTCCAGGGCGCGCTTCTGGTAGAAGTAGGCGTAAGGATCGGGCGTGCGGTAGTCCTTCATCTGCAGAATGCCCTCGTCCACCACCGCGAAGGTGACCGAAGCCCCGGGGGCGGTGCTGGCCTCGATGGTCTGCCAGGTCTGGGAGCGGCTCTGGGCGGGCACTTTCAGCGCAATGGGCAGCCGGGTACCGGGTTTTTCCACGGTCAGCGGCACGAAGCCCCGGGCCACGGTGAGCGGCAGGCGGTTGTCGGTGATTTCGCGGATGGCGGTGGCCGTCACGTAGATGTTGGGCACGTGATTCCCCCGAATTGGGATGCTTACCCGGGCCGACTTCTCGTCGGTGGTCACGTAGAAATGGTCGAGCACCTTGTCGCGCTCCACCGTCACGAGCACGCGGCCGGCGAAGGGCGTTTTGAGCAGGAGCTTGGCCACGTCGCCGGGCTGGTACTTCGCCTTGTCGGCCTCGATGGTGACTTCGCCCTCGTTGTTGACCTCGAAGGCGTTGCTCTGGGTGTCGCCGTAGCCGTAGGCGTAGAAGCGGCTGGCCACGTAGGTTTCGGCGCCGGGCCGGGCCACGCGCACCTCGTACTCACCCGAGGAAGCCGGGGTGAAGTTGAGCGTGGTTTCGGTGCCCACGGTGCGGGTCTGGGTCAGGATGGCCTGCTCGCGCTTCTGGGAGGTGTACTGGTAGCGGCCCCCCTGACGGGCAATGACCGTTTCCCACAGCAGCCGCACCACCTTGATCTGGGCGGGGGCGCTGGTAGGTTGACCTTTAGGCGTGAGGGCCACGAAGCGCAGGGCCAGCGGCTGGCGGGTGCTGACCAGCTCGGGCACGTCCTGCACCCCGAACATCACCCGCTGGGTTTGCACCTCAAACGTGGCGAGGCGGTTGACCGGCCGGCCCGATTCGTCGAAGACGGTGGCGAAGGCGGCGCCTTCCAGGGTGCCGAGGTCTTCGTAGTTGGGCACTTCGTAGGTGGCCGTGCCCTTGCCCGTGGCGTCGGTGGTGCCTTCGCGGGTGGTTTTCTCGAAGCGGTCCGAAATCGAAGTGTTTTCCTCTTCGTCGTTGTAGTTGCGGCGCTTCGTCTCGCCCGAGCTGATGCCGAACGAGTAGCCGGGGTAGTTTTTGGGGTTAAAGCGTTTTTCCTTCAGCGAGAATTCCACCTCAAACTTCCGGTCGGCGGCGGGCGGGCCAAACAGGTTCAGGGCCGTGATGTTGGCATTCACCGCCTGGCCCGGACCCACCACGGCGGGCGCAGCCGTCACGGTTACCTTGAGGCGGTCCGGGATAAACTCCTCCACCGAGAGTTTGCGCGAGGTCAGCAGCACGTCGTTGCCGGTGAGGACCTCCAGGGTGTAGAGGCCGGTCATGACGCTGGCGGGCAGAATAAAGCGCGACTCAAACGAGCCGTCGGCCGAAAGCTTCTTGCGCAGGCTGGCGTATTCCTTGCCCGTGGGTAGCAGCAGGCGGATTTTCACCGGTAGATTCGAAGGTGGTGCCTGCCAGCCCTCGGTGCGAATCACGGTGTTCGTCTGGATGGTGTCGCCGGGGCGGTACAGGTCCCGGTCGCCGTAGAGGAAGGCTTGGTAGCGGGCAGCGTTGCTTTGCAGGCCGCCCACCTCGAAGCGGGAGGTTTCCACCCGGCTCGTGGGCAGGTTCAGAAACGTGAAGTCGGACTCGCGCTGGGCCGTGACCATCGTCAGGCGGAAGCGGCTGGTGGCGGCCGTGCTGTCGAACACGGCCACGCCCGCCCCGTTGGTGGTGCCGGTGCGGATAACCTGGTTGTTGGAGCTTACAAACCGCACGCTGACCCCGCTCAGGGGCTGGGCGGTGCGGATGGAGTTGGCAAAGACCAGCGTGCGGCCGGCCTTGCCCTGCTTCACAATCAGGCCGATGTCCGACACCGACACCAGCTTGCTGACCTGCAACCACTGCCGCTCGGTGTCCTGGACCTTCACAATGTAGAGCCCTTTCATCGGGCCGGTGAATTCCAGGTCCTTGAAGCTCAGGTTGAGCAGGCGCAGGCCGTTTTCCTTGGGCAGGCCGGCCACGGTGTAGGTACGCTCGGTCAGCACGTTGCCCAGGTTCTCGACGTCATAGTAGTGGTAGGACTTGTTTTCGTACTCGCCCCCGTCCCCGCCTTCTTCGCCGTCCTCCTCGTAATCGTAGCCGTACTGCTGGCCGCCGCGCAGGAGCTGCTGGATGTTGTTGGCGTAGACCTTGGCAATGGTGACTTGCACCTTCTCAACTTCGGCAATGCGCACGCCCAGGTTGCGGGTGCCCAGCGCGTCGAGGTACATGGCCTTGTCGCCGTTGGCAAAGCTCAGGCTGGGCCGCTCATCTACGAAGGAGGCCGTTTGGGTGAAGGGCTCGGCCAGCTGCCCGCCCAAGGCCCCGCGCAGGCCGCTGCGCAAACTGAGCTGGTAGGTTTTATCCACGTCGAAGCCGCCTTTCAGCACAAAGCCGCTTTCCAGGGCTTCCACGGCGTAGTCGACGGCCGGCTCTACCGTGAGCAGGGCCGGCACGTCGGTGGCCGATACCGGCTGGTTGGTGAGCACTGTGATAACCGGGTCGCCTTCCACGATGGAGGCCACGACTTCGCGCACGAGCAGGGTTTGCTGGTCGGGCACGGCTACCTGGGCCGTCAGGGGCTGTTTGGTGGTCTGGTCGGAGCCCGCCGGGTGCAGGCCGGGCCCGATTTCGAGCGTGACTGGGGAGCCCGCGCGCACGTCCTGGGTCAGGGCCACGCCCACCACGCTGTCGGCCTCAGCCGTCACCACTTCGAAGGCCACGGCTTTGCCATCCTGCGTGACCTTAAGCAAGGGCTGCAAATCGGCGGGCTTCACGGCGTAGTTGAACAGCAGGTTGGCCCGCATTTCGGCCGTGCCCGCCACGCGCCGACTCTGGCTCCAGAATAGTTGGGGCTCGTGCATCTGCAGGCCGGGGGTGTGAAACCGGGTTTTGCTCAGGCTGGGCTCTTTCTTGAGGTTGAGCGAGGCCAGGGCCACCGGCCGCCACTGGGCCTGAAAAGAAGTGGCGGGCCGGAAGGGCTCGGCCGGGGAGAAGGTCAGCTCCCGGTCACTGGTCCACTTGAACTTGCCGCGTACGGCGGGCTCAAACTGCACGTACTGGAGCGTGTCCCAGCGGCTGACTTTGCCCGCCCCGATGGGCTCGTCGAAAGTGAAGGTAAGGTTCTGGTAGGGACTGATTTCTTCGCCCTCGGCGCTGGAATCAGCACTAGAGCCGGACTTGGAGCAGGCGCTCAGCACGGCCAGCAACACCAGCAGGGGCAGGCGGGATAAACGGGGAATAACCATAAGAATAAAGGGGTTAAGGGACGGCGGAAGGTATAGATAAAACGGCATGTTTGCAGCTATTTATAAAGGAGTTTGCCCGGGTAAATTCGGCTGCCAGAAGCCGTTCTGAAGCTTCTCCGGGCTTGGGCTGCCGCCAAGCATTGAACCCGGTGGGGAAAGCTCTACATTCAGGCTTCGATTCAAGTATTGCTATGAAAAAACAGCTACTGTTGCCCTTGCTGCTGCTTTCCACTGGTCTGGCGGCGCAGGATATACCGGCTTCACCTTACGAGCCCTACAAAACCGCCGTCGGGATTCTGGCCAATCCGCGCCTGCTGGGCATTCAGGCCGAGCGGCGGGTGGGTCCGCACTTCGGCCTGCGCCTCGCCGCCACCCAGGTGTTCGACTACCACCAGCGCCAAAATGAGTTCAGCGCCGGTGGGCTGGGTCTGCTTACCTACTATCTGCCGGTGCGCAACTCCCGCATTGAGCCGGTGCTGGGTGTGGGCGCGGTGTATTCACTCTACCATTGGAATCTGGGCATCACAACCAATATGCGCAATACCAAGGGCAACCTGCAGGACGTCAACCTGGGCGGGGGCGCGGGTATGAATCTGCGCTTCAGCAACGGCTTTCGGGCCGGCTTCAGCCTGCTGGCCGCCAACGGCTTCCGGGCCGAGTACGTGGAGAATGACATGCGGATCGTGGAGCGCCGGCTGCTGGTGCTGCCGGCTTTGTCGCTCGACGTGCTACTGTAGGCGCGCGGCCACGGCCGCGGCCACGTGGCGGCGCCTAGCCCGAAACCGCACCCAGCCCAGCCCGATAACGCCCAGGCCCAGGGGCAGGCACAGCACGCCGAGCCAGACGTAGATATTCTCGTGGAAAAAGTTGATCAACGACACCCCGGCAATGAGCAGGGCCATGCCGGTGCGCAGGTAGGCCAACACGGTCCGCTCATTGGCCAGGCGGGTGCGTTCCAGGGCCAGCACGTCGCTGAGGCTGAGGTGGGAGTCAGTAGGGGAGGGCATACGGGAAGAGAAACGGATGAGCAGCCGTATACGCAGCCCGGGCCGCCGCGCCGGACAGAAACCACCGATAAGACCACCCGTATAGACAGCAGGGGCCGCCTGCCGGTGAGCACGGCGCCCGTCTTTTCCACCGCTGCCCCGGCAGCCTATGCGCAACCAATCATGGCCGACAACAAGAAACCTACCCCCGCCGACGATACTTCCGAAGCCGTAGGCGCCACCCGCGCCACGCCCGTGGATCCGCAAACCACCTCCCCGACCATCGACACCGAAGCCGGCGTCACGATGGGCGACGGTATTCATCACCTGCACAGCCTGAGCAAGGGCGACGAGGACTATATCAACGGCGAAACGCCCGAAGATGACAGCCGGTCGAAGCCCGGGCAGGACAAGCGCTAAGCTCTGCCTGCGCTACACCCTCAGGAAAGCAAAAAGCCCTGGCTACGCGAGTAGACAGGGCTTTTTCGTAGGCACGAAGTCCGTAATTACGGATTCACGTGCTTCAGCTTCAGGCGACGACGCTCCTGGTTTTGCTTTACGCGGCGGTGCAGGGCTTCCACGGCGCTTTCTACGCGCGGGGCGGCTTCCGACTGGGTATTTTCGGTGTTGGTGGTCTTAGTCGACATCTTGAAAAAAATTAAGTTCTGCCCAAAGATACGCTTCTTGGGCACATGAGTTAGCCTATATAGCTACTGCCCGGGTGAATACGTGCGCTCGGCGTGCCGCTGCACGTCTTCGGGGTAGAACAGTACTTCCTTGAAATTCTCCTCGCAGTAGAGCGCGGCCTGGTCGCGGAAGTGGGAGGAATCGGGGTGGCTGCTCTCGCCGCCGGTCAGCACCGAGCGCGCCCGCACCCGGGGCCCAAACTCGACGACGGCAATAAAGCTGTTGCCCACCGTGCCGTAGCGCTTCGTGGTGCCCGGAAAAGTGCGCGAGCCATAGGCCGCCAACGAGCCCCAGGCCGACGAGGTGAAGGCCACGGGCAAGCTGGGCTGCCGGTCGTCGTAGGTTTCCTGAATGTTGCCGGTCAGGCGCTGAAACCGGTTGACTTCGCCCCAGGGCATTTTCCAGGTGCCAAAGTCCCGGGTGAGCTCAGCCTGCACCTCGGCCAGGGCGGCCAGCTTCTCCGAAGCCGTGGTGTGGGCAATGGTGAAGTCGGTGAACGTGAGGTTGTCGAAGCGTTGGTCGGGAGTGGTGCGGGCGCGGGCCAGCTTCTGGATTTTTTCTCCCCAGTAGATGGCCAGGGTCTGAGCTACCGACGCGTTGCTGTAGCGCAAATCCCAGCGACGGAGCACGGTGCGGGCTTCCTCCACGGCCGGGGGCTGGGGGCCGGCCTGCGCCGACAGCAGGGAAGGCAGCAGCTCCTCGAAGCCGGCCAGGTACGGGTCCTTGGCGGCGGCAATGAGCGTGTCGAGCGTAAAGGCTGCCCGGTGGCGGCGCAGCACCCGCACGGCATTGAGGCCGCGGTAGTTTTCGGCGTCGGGGGCCATGTAGGCTGGGTAACGGGCTTTGTCGGGGCTGCTGCCGGGGCCGGCCACGGTGAAGGGCGTGGAGTTGCAGTTCTGAATAAAGCCGCTGGCCGGGTTGCGCACCTGCACCAGTTCGCCCACCTTGTGCAGGCCGCGCCATTCGGTGGCCGGGTTGCTGCCGTCCACGGGCCGGCTCCAGTCGAATTTCGGGTTGCGGCGGGGCATGAAATTGCCGTGCCAGTAGGCAATGGTGCCCTTGGAGTCGGCAAAAACGGTGTTGTTGGAAGCGTTGCCATTGAGCTTCATGACTTTCCGGAAGCTGGCGTAGTCGGTGGCCTTGGTGCGCAGGTACGACTGCTCCAGGGCTTCCAGCGGCGTGTCCATCATGCGCACGGCCACCCAGTGCGCGTCGTCCTGCTGGCCCACCACCGGGCCGTGGTGGGTGCGGTAGGTGGTGAATTCGCGCCGCAGGAGCCGGCCGTCCTTGCGGTAGGCCAACGACACGGTGCCCACCTGCACCGGCCGGGTCTTGTTGCCGTAGCGGTACACGAACTTGCCGTCCTGCTGCTCGATGGTTTCCAGGTACTCGTCCATGGAGTCGGCATTGCTGGAGGTGTGCATCCAGCCGCAGTGCTCATTGAAACCCTGATACACGAAAAACTGCCCCCAGGTCACGGCCCCGTAGGCATTCAGCCCCGTTTGGCTGGTCACCTGCACCTCCGGCCGGAAATAAAACGAGGTGTGCGGGTTAATCAGCAGCAGGGCGTGGCCGGCGGCAGTGCGCTGGGGAGCAATGGCGAAACCGTTGGAGCCCGTCGGTTCCCGGTCGGGACGCTGGAAGTCGGTGTCGAGCCAGGAGCTCGACTTTTTCTGGCTGTAAAATGCCTGGAGCCGCTCCACCGACACCACGCTGATATTGCCGCCGATGCTGCCCTCGCTGAACATCAGCGGCATCCAGGGCTGGAAGCGGCGCAGCAGCCGGGGCCGCACGGTGGGGTGGGTGTGCAGGTAGTAGTTGGTGCCGGCCGCAAAGGCATCGAGTAGCTGCCGCATCCACTGGGGGCTTTTCTGGTAGACGCTGATGGCCTGGGTGCTGTCGAGAAACAGGCGGGCCCGCAGATCCTGGTAAAGGGCCGCCTCGCCCTCCACCTCGGCCAGCCGCCCGATGTTGACGATGTAGTTGTCTTCGACCCGGGCAAAGTCATCTTCGCACTGGGCATACAGCAGCCCAAACACGGCGTCGGCGTCAGTTTTGCCCGTAATGTGCGGCACGCCCCAGGTGTCGCGCGTGATGGTAACCTGCTGGGCCTGCTGCTGCCAGCTGGCTATTTCGGCGGCGCTGAACGCCTGGGCCCGGGTGCCGAGGGCGGCCAGGAGCAGCGTGAGGGTGCAAAGGAAGCGCATAGCAAGTAGCTTGGAAGTGAGGCTGCGGCACAGAGCGAGGGTCGCGGCCGGGTAGTTTCGGCCCGGACACGCCCGCAACGCTTTTTTCGTTGTGGTAGGCATGGCAAGCTATATAAAATCTGCAGGGCGCCGGAGCCGGCAGCTGCTTTCAAAAACGGTACTGCGCCGGTGGGCACTGAGGCTGGGGCTGCTGGTGGGCCTGGGCGCCGCGCCGGCCGAGCCCCGCGTGACGGAACGGGATTTCAGCGCCTATTTCGCGGCCTACGACCTGCAGGGTTCCTTTTTGCTGCTCGATGCCCGCACCGGACGCTACGCGGCCTACAACCCGGCCCGCTGCCGCCAGGGCTTCCTGCCCGCCTCCACCTTTAAGATTCCCAACACTCTGATCGGGCTCGAAACCGGGGCCATTCGGGATACGGCCGAGGTGTGTCGCTGGGACGGGGTGCCGCGCCGGTTTCCGCAGTGGAACCAGAATATGAGCATGGCCCAAGCCCTGCGCGTGTCGTGCGTGCCCTGCTACCAGCAACTGGCTCGCCGGGTAGGTGCCGCGCGGTACGGGCAGTGGCTGCCTCGGCTTCGGTTCGGACGCATGCAGGTCACGCCCGCCACCGTCGACACATTCTGGCTGGCCGGCTCGTCGCGCATCACCCAGTTTGAACAAATCGACTTTCTGCGCCGTCTGCAGCGTGGAGCCTTGCCCGTTACGTCCCGCAACCAGGAAATTACCCAGGCGTTGCTGGTGCTGGCGCGCGGGCCAGGCTGGACCCTGCGCGGCAAAACTGGCTGGACCATGCAGGCCGGCCGCGACAACGGCTGGTTTGTGGGCTGGGTGGAACAGAGAGGCCGCGCCTGCTTTTTTGCCCTGAACGCAGAGCCCCGCCGCGGCGCAGCTACCAACAAGTTTATTCAGGGCCGCCGCGCCGTCACGGAGCAGATTCTGCGGCAGGAGTTCGGGCTGCTGACCTCAGCCCAGTAAATTTTAGGGGGTGGAGGATAATGTGCGAGATTTTAAAGATTATGGGTGTGAGATATGAGGGGTGTTTGGACGTAAATGGCAATAATTTCAAAATTAGGCTTAGTATTGAAGGGGGGTATTTTTAAAATAAGCAACGTATTCAATATATTGCCCATGAAACGGCAGGGTGCCGTCGCACAACAACGGGTTATTACAAGGCTATGAGTACCGGCGCTGGTTTTCGATTTGGGTATGGGTTATTTGCCCTGCTTAGTCTGGTCATGTTCAGCTTTCTGGCGGCCTTTACTGAGGTAGCGCACCCCGTGGCTGCGGCTGGCTCGCTCAACACCGCCGACGTGGCCTGGATGCTCACCGCCACCGCCTTTGTGCTGATAATGACGCCCGGGCTGTCGTTTTTCTACGGCGGCATGGTCCGACCCAAAAATGTCATTTCCACCATGCTCCAGAGCTTCGTGGCCCTGGGCGTGATTTCGCTGGTCTGGTACTTTGTGGGATTTTCCCTCGCCTACGGCGACTCCTGGCGGGGGCTGATTGGCAACCCGCTCACGTTTGTGCTGCTGCGGGGCGTAGGCACGGCCCCGCACCCGGTGTTGTCACCCGGCATTCCATTTATCCTCTTTTTTGCCTTCCAGCTTAAGTTCGCCGTCATCACCCCGGCCCTGATTACGGGCTCCTTCGCCGAGCGGGTCCGCTTCAAGGGCTACCTAGCGTTTATGGTGCTGTTCTGCCTGTTTATCTACTGCCCCCTGGCCCACTGGACCTGGCATCCCGAAGGGTTTCTGCACCGCTGGGGCGTGCTGGATTTTGCCGGCGGCACGGTGGTGCACATTTCGGCCGGCATTGCGGCGCTGGCGGGGGCCCTAGTGCTGGGGCCCCGGTCGGGGCGGGCCAAGCATCAGGCTTTTTCCACGCCCAACGTGCCTTACGTGCTGCTCGGCACCGGCCTGCTGTGGTTTGGCTGGTTTGGCTTCAATGCCGGGTCGGCCCTGGGAGCCAACGAATTGGCGGCCCAGTCGTTCGTCAATACCAACCTGGCCTCGGCGGCGGCCCTGATTGCCTGGATGCTTATCGAACTGGCCCGTGGGGGCAAGCCCACGGCCGTAGGAGCCTGCATCGGGGCCGTGGTGGGGCTGGTGGCCATTACGCCCGCGGCCGGCTACGTCACCTACGGTCAAAGCATCCTGATTGGGGTGGTAGCTTCGCTGATCAGCCAAGCCGCCGTGCACTGGCAGACCCGCTACACCAGCATCGACGACACGCTCGACGTGTTTCCCTGCCACGGGCTGGGCGGCATCGTGGGCATGCTGCTCACGGGCGTCTTTGCCGAGAAAGGCGGACTGGTGCACGGCAGCGCTACGCTGTTTGGCTACCACGTGCTGGGCCTGCTGATTGTGGTAGCGTACACGTTTGTGGGCTCCTGGCTGCTGCTCAAGGTTACGGATGCCCTTTTCGGGCTGCGCGTGAAAGCCAGCGACGAAGAGCTGGGCCTCGACCTGAGCCAGCACGAGGAATCTACTTACCACATCGACGAGGAGTTTGAGCAAACCTACCGCAAAGAACCCGTCGTGGCGCAGGTATAACCAAGTCCTGATTCCGGGGGGACTCAGGCAGAAAAGGCCGTCGGAAGAGATTCTGGCGGCCTTTTCTAATGCGTGCTGGTGCCGGTTCAGCCTCCCATCTTGCTCAGGAAAAACGAGGCCAGAAAGCCCAGCACCGTAATTAGGCCGGTGAAATTGTGCGCCGTTTCGAAGGCCTCGGGAATCATTGTGTCGGCAATCATGGCCAGCACGGCGCCGGCGGCTACGGCCGTGGTGGCGGCCACCACCTCGGGCGAGAACTGGCTGAAAACCGAGTAGCCAGCCAACGACGCCACGCCCGAAATCAGCATGATGCCGGCCCAGAGCAAAAACACGTAGCGGGCCGGGCGGCCGGCTTTCTTCATCCCCGCCGAGCTGGAAAGGCCCTCCGGCAGGTTCGACATAAAAATAGCTACCACCGCCACCATGCTCACCGAGCCCCCGGCCAGCATGCTCAGCCCGATAACGATGCTTTCCGGAATGCCGTCGAGCAGGGCCCCGATGGCCAGGGCCATACCGTTGTCGTCGCCGGCCTCGGTGCCTTCTTTCTGCCCGGTCTGCACCTTTTCGCGCTCCGTGCGCTGGTGCTCCCCCGAGCGTTTGCGGTGCTTGGCGCCGGCGCGGGCCAGCACCCAGTTGGCCAGCGTGTAAGCCGCCGCTCCGCCCACAAAGCCCAGGGCCGTGGAGTCGAGCCCGCCCTTTTTGTAGGCTTCCTCCATCAGCTCGAGGGAGAGCGTTGAAATCAGTACGCCGCTGCCGAAGGCCATTACGGCGGCAATCAGGCGCTGGGGTACGTGGGCGTAGTAGCCAATAGCGGCACCGAGCAGCAGAGCCGAGCCCGAAACCAGTCCCCAAAAACCGGCCAGAGCCCAGGTAGGAAAAGTCATAGTGAAAGAATAATGAGCGGGTAAAAAGCTGGGCCGTTATACGTGCCCGCGGCCCAGGGTTACGCGCCGGCCGCTGGTCCGCTGTTCTGGTAGCGGTCCAGCACGGCCAGCAGGGTGGCCGCGTCCACCGTGGGCAGGTTCACTTTCTTGAAGGGCGCCGCGTGGCCCGCCAGCAGCGTGAGGCTGGACTTACTGACGCCAAATACCTCGGCTAGATAGGCCAGCAGGCAGGCGTTGGCCCGGCCATCCTGGGCAGGAGCCTGCAAGCGCACGGTCACGGAGCCGTCGGGGGCCACCAGCAACTGGTTGGCGCGGGCGTTGGGTTTGGCTTTGAGGTGCAGAATGGCCACGTCGCTTAGGCCGGGGAGTTGTAGGCGTCGTACACGTTCCAGGCCCAGATGCCGAAGGGCACAACCAGGGTCCAGGCCAGCAGAAAGCCGATGGCGCCGCCCACGACCCAGATGATAAACGCCTTCACCAGCTGCCCCAGGCCGGAAATTATGAAGGAAAAATGGGCGGGCACTCCGTAGGTTGGTCGCATGGGTGACGTTGTGAAAGAGGACGCTGTCGAAAGGCAGACAGCAATACGTAATAATAACGTTTCACGCCTTCACCGCTTCGCCGCCCAGGCGGGCTTGCCCGAAGGGGCACTGGTCCAGCACTACGCACCGCCCGCAGGCCGGGGCGTGGAAGTAGCAGCATTTCTGCCCGTGAAACATGAAGGCCTCGTGGTGGTCGTAGACCTGCTGGGCGTTCCAGTCGGGCGGGAGCAGGGCTTCGAGCAGCTTATGAGCCGGTCCTTCGCCCACCTTGGGGCCGATGAGCCCGAGGCGCTGGGCCACGCGGTGGTGGTGGCTGTCGACGGGCATGGCCGGGATGCGCAGGGTGCTGAAAAGCAGGGTGGCGGCGCTGGTTTTGGGCCCGACCCCGGAAATCGACTCCAGCCAGGCCCGGGCCTCGGCCACGGGCTGGTCGGCCAAAAAATCGAGGTTGCAGGGGCCGCCGCAGCGGGCACTTACTTCGCGCAGCACGGCCTGCAGGCGCGGCGCTTTTTGTTCGGGCCAGGTGCAGGGGCTGATGGCGGCTTCTACTTCCGCCACGGGCGCGTCGCGCACCTCGTCCCAGGTGGGAAACCGCGCCCGCAGCTGCTGGTAGGCCCGGTGCGAGTCGGCATTCTTGGTGCGGTGAGAAAGCAGGGCGCTGATAAGCTCACTCAGGGCGTCTTTGTCGCTGAAAAAGCGAAACGGCGCCCCGTAGGCGGCGCACAGCCGCTCGTGGACCAGCAGGGCCTTGGCCTGGAGGGTGGCAAAGTCGGGAAGGGTGGGGGCGGAGGAAGCGGGCATGGTAGCGGCTTACGCAGCCCGGGCCCGCCGGGGTTTGCTACTGAGCGCGGTTGTAGAGGGCAATGGCCTGCTTGATGTTGCGCTGCTGCTTGCTCTGCACGATTACCGGGATAATGGAGAAGGGCAGGGCCGCAAACATCAGCGGCGACACGCTGGGGCCGCTGCCGTCGTTGCGCAGGGAGCTGACCAGGCCGGCCACCAGCAGGCCCCCGGCCGCCACGTAGCTGGCCGTGGCGTAGCGCTGGTAGCGGCGGGCGTCGAGCAGCAGGGCCGTACTGGCGGGGTTGTCGGCGGTGGCCAGGGCCAGGTTTTTCACACTCATGTCCTGCACCGGGCCGTTGTCCTTGGTGAAATACTCGGTCTTGACCGTGCGGTACACCGGCCCACCCATGCCGTAGCCCCCGTAACCATAGCCGCCGTAGCGCCCGTAGCCCGGCCCGTAGCCGCCGTAGTTGCCGGCGTACTGGGAGCTGAGGATTGAGTACAGGCTGATGCGCCCGATTTTGTCGCGGCGCAGGGTGGTTTCGCGGGACGAGCCGGGCAGGATGGCGCGCACGTAGTGGCCCGTCTCGTCGTCGTAATATTTTACCTCACTCATGTCGAGGCGCTGCTGCCCGTCGAGCAGCAGAAAGGAGCGGCCAAACACGGGCTGCTTTACTTCCACGTCGTAAACGCGGTAGACTTGGCCATTTTTCAGGCCTACGGAGTAGCGCGAAGGAGCGGTGGGCGCGGCCACGTCGGAGCCGGTGATGGCAGCGGGTGCCGGCACTGGCACGGCGGCCGGAGTGGGCGCCGGGCGCCGGGCGGGCTGCTGCCGGGTGGAGTCGGGCAGGCTGGGCAGGGTGTTGAGCTGGCGGGGCGTGGTTTGGGCCTGGGCCAGCGGGGTGGTGGCCCACAGGGGCAGCAGCAGGAAAAGAAGGCGGGCGCGCATAGGAGAGGACGTGAGGAGCAGCAAAAAACGGAGCGTCGGTGGAGTTTTGGTGAAGCCCTGCTCCGCCGGTTCGCTACAACGCGTTGCCAGGGCGAAACAACACTTTTCACCGGAAAAAACCACGGAGCCGCCCGGCCGGGTTCCGCCCTTACTTCAGCAGGCGCTCCAGCAGACTGATGCTGTCGACCATGTCGGTGCTGGTTTCAAAGTCCAGGGGCTTGATGATGTAGCCTTCCACGCCCAGGTTCTGGGCGCTGAGCCGGTCCACGTCCATGGCCGAGGTAGTGATGACGAACACCGGAATATGGCGCAGGTCCTCGTGCTGGCGAATTTCGGTCAGAAACTCGTGCCCGTTCATTTTGGGCATGTTCAAATCCAGCAGAATCACTTCCGGCAGTGGACTGATGGCTTCCATGCCGTTACGGCCCAGCAGCATGTCCAGGGCCTCCAGGCCGTTGAAGGCCGTGTGGAGGTGGTGCTGAACACTGAATTTTTCGAAGGACTTTTTCACGGTCATCGTGTCAAAAAAGTCGTCTTCCACGAGCAGAACGGAGCGCATAACGGTAGGGTCAGGAGAAGAATAGAAGCAGGTCGAGCGGGCGGCGTTACACAAAGCGGGCCGGAATCGGGAATTACGCCATTTTGCCGGTAACCGGCTGCTTGGGCCAGGTAAAAATAAAGGCCGCGCCCTGGCCTTCCGCCGAACTGACGCGCATCGTACCCTTCTGCTCATCAATGATTTTCTTGACGATGCTCAGCCCGATGCCGGTGCTTTCGGCCGTATTTCGGTCGCGCAGGGTCTGAAACATCAAAAAGATCTTCTCGTGGTAAGCCGGCGCAATGCCCGGGCCGTCGTCGGCGACGGTAAATTCGTAGTCTTTGCGGTTTTCCTGGCAACGGACCGTGATGGTGCCCGCGCCCCGGTGGTGGTACTTGACGGCGTTGCTGAACAGGTTGGTAAACACCTGCTGGAGGCTGAGCCGGTCGGTGAAAAACGTGGGCAGCGAGTCGGGAAGCTCTACTTTGAAATCGGGCGGTACCACCAGATCCGTGACTTCGCTCACGAGCTGGCGCACATCTACTTCCTCCGTTTTCTGCTCGGTGCGCCCGATGCGGGCGTAGGCCAGCAGGCCGTTGATGAGGTCTTCCAGGCGCGCCAGCCGGCCCTTCATCATGTCCAAGTACTGATGCATCTGCGGACTGAGCTCGGTGGCCAGCTCGTCCTCAATCCATTTCACGATGGTCGTCACGCCCCGCAACGGGGCCTTCAAGTCGTGGGAAGCCACGTAGGCAAATTGATCCAGCTCCTTATTGCGGTTTTCGAGGGCCCCGAAGCTTTCGTCGAGCCGCTGGGTCATGCGGTTGAGCAGGTTAGCCAAATTGCCCAGGCTGTCCTTTTCCTTGTCCTTGATTTTGACCGTGTAGTCGCCGTCGAGAACCTGGGCGGCGAGGTGCTCCACGATTTCGATGCGGCGGGCGGTGTCCTGGTTGGTGAGCGTGAGTTCCTGCTGCAGCTGCTCATTGGCCGTGAGCTCGCGCGAAATCTTGAAAAACAGCCACAGCACGATGATAATGGCCAAAATGGCCGACACCACAATGGCAATGGGCGCCACCGAGGCGTAGAAAGCCTGGCCTTGGTTGCGCTGCTGGAGCAGCATAGTCTCTTCCCGGGTGATGCGCCCGATCAGCCGGCGCAGCACCTCAATGCGGCCCCGGTCGGCCTGCACCAGGTCGCGGGCGGCGGTGGGGCTGGGCGGGCGCTGCAGCCAGGTGCCCAGCAACTGGCGCTCCTCCCGCACCAGCCGGTTCAGGGTATCGAGGCGCAGCTGTTGGGGGCCGTTGTCGGCCGTCAGGCGTTCGAGCTGGGCGGCAGCCAGCTGGCCGTCGCGCACCGACCGTTGGTACATGCTCTGGTAAGTGGTATCGTTGAGCAGCAGGTAGCTGCGCACGTACATCTGCCCGTCGCGGGTGTGCTGGCTGATCTGGCTGGAAGCGCGCAGGGTTTCGTAGGTGTGCTCCACCATGCGAGTGTAGAAAGCCAGCTTCTGAATGCTGTAGTAAGCAGTCAGGGACGTGGCCAGCAGCATGGTAAGGGCAATGCCGAAGCCGAGGATAATTTTGGTATTAAGCTTGAGGCGCATAGGCAGCGAAGTGGAAAAACAGGGGCCGTCAGGCTCCCAACGTAAGCTGAGCCGGTAAGTTAGGCCCTATCTTCGTCCTTTCACCCGCCGCTTTCCGCCATGCCCGCCGCCGACCTTATCACCAGCCCCCAGAATCCGCGCATCAAGAACCTGCTTCGGCTCCAGCAGAAGCCCGCCGAGCGGCGCGCTCAGGACCTGACCATCATCGAGGGGCACCGGGAGCTGACCATTGCCCACCAGGCGGGCGTGGCGGTGCAGGCGTTGTTTGTGTGCCCCGAGCTGGCCGGCGAAACCAAAATGCGGGAGCTGGAAAGCCGGTTTGGGCAGCTTACAGAGTGGTTTTCGGTGTCCCGGGCCGTGTTCGAGAAAGTAGCGTACCGGGAAGGCTCCGACGGCGTGCTGGCCCTGGCCCGGCCCCCACGCCGCACCCTCACCGACCTGGAGCTGCCCCGCAACCCGCTGCTGCTGGTGCTGGAGGCGGTAGAGAAGCCCGGCAACTTGGGCGCCATCCTGCGCACCGCCGACGCGGCCCAGGCCGACGCCGTCATCATCTGTGACCCGCGCACCGACCTCTACAATCCCAACGCCATCCGCTCCAGCATCGGCTGCATCTTCACGGTACCCACCGTGGCTACCACCCGCGCCGAGCTGCTGGAATGGTGCGCCCAGCGCGGCATCCGCACCTACGCGGCCGCCCTCACCGACCACGCCCGGCCCTACACCGAGTTCGACTTTCGCGGTCCTACGGCCTTCGTGATGGGCACCGAAGCCGACGGCCTGACCCCGGAGCTTATGCACGCCTGCGACCAGACCATCATCATCCCGATGGGCGGCTACATCGACTCGCTCAACGTGAGCACCGCTACGGCCATCCTGACCTTCGAAGCCGTGCGCCAGCGCAGCTAAGCCGGCTCAAAGGACTGCTGCTTAACCCAACGGCCCCCTGCTCTGGGAAGAACAGGGGGCCGTTGGGTTAAGCAGCCTACGGGAAGGGAGCCGCTAACGGGCTATTTCCACCCAACCTTTGAGCACGCCCCCGCAGTCGGAGGGCGGGCTGACTTCGTAGTAGTAAACGCCCATGGGCAGCCCTTCGCCCTGCCAGTCGTTGGCGTAGGCGCCGCTCTGGTAGACCATTCTTCCCCAGCGGTTGAACACTTTCAGCTTGCTGCCGGCCAGCGTGCCCGGCAGGCGGAAGGCATCGTTGAACGTGTCATTGTTGGGGGTAATAACGTTGGGCAGCTCCAGCTTCTCCAGGCTGCCTACCACCTCAAAATCGATTTGGTAGGAGCACCCCGACAGGTCAACGATGCGGACGATATAGTGCCCGGTTTTTTTGACGTGCTGAAGGGTACGGGTTTTTTCGCCCGTCGACCACTGGTAGGAAGTGGCGGCGGTGCCCGCGTCCAGGATTAGCTCGCTGTTGCAGTTCAGTGGTATCGTCTGCTGGCTGCTGGTCGGGGGATTTCCGCCCTGCACCACCTCGAAATCAATCTGGTACGGGCAGCTGGCGGGATCCAGAATGCGCACGATGTAGTGCCCGGGCTGGTTGACGCGCAGGATGGTGCGCGTCTTTTCGCCCGTCGACCACTCGTAGGCCGCCGCTTCCACCCCCGCGTCCAGCGTCAGGTTCGCGTTGCAGTTCAACGACAGCGTGCGGTGCTCGTCGGCCGGCACGCGCTTTACCGTCACCGTGGTGCGGGTAGTATCGGCGGTGCGGCCGCAGCCCGTCAGCACGCGCCGGGCAATGAGCTGCACCTGGTAGGTGCCGGCGTTGGCAAACACGTGGCTGGGGGAGCGGGCCGTGTCGAGGGCGCTGCCGTCGCCAAAATTCCAGGAGTAGGTTTTGGCACCCACGCTGGTGTTGGTGAACTGCACCTGATAGGGCGCGCAGGCCGCTGGTACTGGGGCTACCGCCGCCTTGAAGTCGGATATCAGCGCCCCGTTGACGCTAAACTTGAAGATGGCCCCGTCGTTGCTGAACGTGCGCTTGATGGGGGCCACTACGCCGGGGGAAGTAGGGTAGTCGGAAGCCGTGGTGCACTCAATGTGAGTCAGAATGCCGGACCGGGTAATCTGGCTGGAGGCCGCGGGGTGCAGGTGCGTGGAGAAGTCGTTGAGGCTGCCAAAGAATGACCCGTACGACATGCTCTGGGCGCTGGGATTCAACGAGCAGAGGTAGATGCTGCGAAACGAGCGGCTGAAGGCATCGCTGGTAGTAGGCTGATTGATACCCTGGCTGGCGTAGGCGCTGAACATGATCTGGTCGCAGTCGGTCATGCCGAAGGCCGTAACGCCGGAAACGGGGCCGCCGAAGCTGTTGTTGTTGCTGGTTGCAATGCGGGTGGAGTAGGCCGTGGCGCTCAACGTCTGGTTCAGGCAGTGGATAAATACCGACTGACTGTTGAAATTGCCGCTGAAGGAAAAGGCGCCGGTGCTGACGGGGTAGGAACCCAGGGTTTCACCAGCTACGCATACTCGTCCCTGCGAATCAAAGTCCAGGAAGCGGGCCGACTCAATATTGTTGGTGCCTAGGTAGGTGGAGGCCAGTAGGGTGTTGCCGGTGGCGCTCAGGTTGGTCACGTACCCGTCGATGCCGCCGGGTTGCAGCCGGTTCAGGGCCGTGGCCGTGGTGGGAAAATTGTTGCTTTCGGTTTGCCCGCACACGTAGAGCGTGCCGTTGGCCGCCACCCGAATGTCGTGCACCTGGTCGTTGCTGCCGCCACCCAGGTACGTCGACCAGATCATGGTCGACAAGCTCGAGTTGAGTTTGCTGACGAAGCCGTCGGTGGTGAAGCCGCTCAGGGAGGGCGCCACGGTTTGCAGGCCCGCCAGAATGGGGTAGTCGCGGGAGGTGGTGGTACTGCCAACGAGAATGTTGCCGGCGGCGTCCAGGGTCAGGGCCGCGGGAATGCTCGACAGACTGCCGGCTTCTTGGGCGCTGCCGCCCAGGTAAGTGGAGCCCAGCAGGCTGGTGCCGGAGGCCGAAAAGTGGGTGATGCACAAATCCTGCGACCCGCGCAGCTGACGCTGGTAGGCGCTGGCCGTCACCGGGTAGTTGTTGGCGCTGGTTATTCCCACAATGTGGAGTTCGCCGGCGGCATTCACGAGCAGCTTCAGCGGATACTCGCTGTAGCCGCTGGGCCCGCCGCTGCCGAAGCCGCCCAGGTAGGTGGAGTAGAGCAGCGTGCGGCCGTCGGGGCTGAACTTGGAAATGCCCATGTTGCCTACCTGCCCGTTCACCTGGAAAGCCCCGACCGTGACGGGGTAGGGGGTGCCAATTACGAGGCCGGCGGAGTAGACGTTGCCGGCCGCATCCGAGGCCGTGCAGTTGGCCGATAAGCCCCCGGTGGTGCCGGAATACGTGCAGAAAATCAGCGTCGGGTCGATGATGAGGGGGCGCTGGTGGTCGTAGGTGCCGGTCAGCTCGAAGCTCACTTCCTGGCCGCGGAGGCGGAAGCGGCAGGCCACCAGCTCCCGCTGCCCGTTGGGGCCCAACTGGTAGGCCACCGGGGCCTGCTCAGTTTGTATGCCGAGGCTGGTGTGGAGCTGAAGCTGCCCGTTGTAGAGGGTGAGCTGGTCGAGGCCCTCGTAGCGCATGCGGATGGCGCCCGGGTCGGCGCCGGGGGCCACTTCGAAGTCGTACTCGAGCTGGTCGGCTTCCGAATGCCAGAGCATGTCGATGCCGGCGTACACCTGGCGGTAGCGCAGCTGCCCGAATTCGGGGACGTGGCTGGCCCACTGCTGCGGGTCATTGCCCAGAAAGTAGTTTTGGTAAGTTTCGCTCGGGGCTTCCCCGCTGATAACGGGGGTGGTCTGAGACCCCACGAGCTGCATGCGGAAGGCGTGGCCCTTGCGGGGCTGGGGCTTGGCGGGAGCGGCGTGCGGCTCAGGGCTGCCCTCCACGATGGAGTAGGTGAAGCGGGAGTTTTCGAAAAACAGCCGCCCACCCGGAATAGTAGTGCTGTAGCGCACCTGCGCGGGCCACTGGCGCTGGTTGGGAGCAAAGCTGAAAGCGGGGCCCGGGCCGGCCGTGGCCAGCAGCGCGGAAAGCAGTAAACTGAGGGTAAGCAGTAGCCTCATAGCAAAAAGATAAAGGTGGGGAAGTCGATAAAAAGACGTTCAACAGTGCCGCTAATAGTGTAAAGTGGGCATTCTTGAACGCTGACAAAGTTGGCCAATCCTGGGCAAGTATTCTAGAGGCCAGCAATCTAATTGCTGAGCAGGCCGGGGAGCAATTGGTTGCATCACTGTGCAGCACTTCGGCATCCCCGCAACCCGTCTCTACCCCCGCGGGCCCGGCGCCGTAAGACCGCTCCAAACTACCCTTACTTTCCCTCCATGACTCAGCACCGCACCTTCCGCATTCACGGCCGCGTTCAGGGCGTCTTCTTCCGTCAGAGCACCCGGCAGCAGGCCCAGCAATTGGGCCTCACCGGCTATGCCCGCAACAATGCCGACGACACCGTGACCATTGAAGCCGAGGGCCCGGCCGCCGCCCTCGACCAACTCGAAGCCTGGTGCCGCCAGGGACCCCCGGCCGCCCGGGTCGACAAAGTGGAAGTGGAGCCGGGGCCAGTGCAGCAGTACGCCACGTTCGAAGTTCGGCGCTAGGCGGCGGGTTCCTGTCGCAGGCGCAGCACTCCCGGAATATCCACCGCGGCGGGCAGCACGCCGGTACGGGCAAAGTCGGTCCAGAGCTGGCGCACCTGCCGGCCGGCAGCGTCTACTCTCTCCCAGGACGAGGCTCCGAGCAACGCCGTGGCCGCCCAGCCCGCGCGAGTGCCCAGCAGTAGGGGCAAATCGACGGTGTGGGCCGCGCCCAGGGCCGGCCCCGCCGGGCTGAACAGCACCTCGAAGCGGTAAGCGCGTCCGCCGGCTTCGGACTGCCGCCGGGCAAACGTTCGGGCCGGCTTGAGGTAAATCCGGTTGGAGGTGATGCGCACCAAGGCCCGCGTCAGCAGCCCGCCCACCACTGGCACGCGCTCAATCCAGGCCAGGCGCGGGTCGATGAAGGCGAAGAACCGGGTTTCCTCGGCCGTGGCCCCTACCAGCACATCGACGGCCGGGGCCACGGCCCGCCAGGCTTGCTCCACATCTGCTTCGGCTGGCAAGGGGTAGGCGCCGTACTGGGTGCCGAAGGGCATGCCGCTTTTCAGCCCAAACCGGCGTACGGCCTGGTTAACGGACTCTTCCCGGGCCAGCACCTGCGCCACGTCCGCCGCGGGCTCCACGTCGCCGACGGCGGCCCGCATAGCTTGGGTCATGGCCCCGCGGTTGGGCGCCAGCCCCAGCGGGGCGCTGTGCAGGATAACGCGCCGGAACAAGCCTGCCGTGCCTTCGGCCACCATGAGGTGGGCAATGGCGTCGGCCCCGGAGGAATGGCCCAGCAGGGTGACCAGGGCCGGGTTGCCCCCGAAGGCTGCGCTGTTGCGCTGCACCCAGCGTAGGGCTTCCCGCAAGTCGAGCAGACCCAGGTTGGGCGGGCTGCCGCCAGGGCCACCCAGAAAGCCCAGCAGCCCAAGCCGGTAAGTCACAGCCACGAAGACTACCCGCTGCTCCTGCACCAGGGCGGCGGGGTCGTATAGGGGCACGTCGCCGGCCCCCGTCACGTAGGAGCCCCCGTGCACCCACACCAGCACGGGCAGGGTTTCGCCGGGGCGGAAGTCGGCGGGGCGGGTTACGGACAGGCGCAGGCAGTCCTCGTCGAAGGTGGCATCGGCGTAGAAGTCACCAAAGGCCACGGCCAGGCGCGGGTCGGCCACCTGCGGGCAGGCCGGCGCCGCCGCCGTGGCCAGAATTGGCTCAACGGCGGCGGGTTCGGCTACCGGGGGCTGAAACCGGGCGGCCCGGGCGTACCGAATGCCGGTAGCTCGTACCACGGGGCCGTCGGTCCAGCCGATAATGGTGCCCGCCGGGGCGTGAAACTGGGGAGCAGAAGCTGCGGACATGGCGGATTAGATACGAATTACTCCCCGAGCTGCCGCGGAGAAAAACGGCAGGGCCCGGGACAAAAAAAGGGGCCGCGCATGGCGGCCCCTTTTTGCAACTGAATAGACTATAATCTAGTCAACCTTCTTGGCCGAGCGCAGACGCTCGTTTTCGTCGAGCAGGATTTTGCGCATCCGCATCGACTTCGGCGTTACCTCCAGGTACTCATCCTTCTGGATGTATTCCATGGCTTCTTCCAGCGAGAACTGACGCTTCGGGATAATCTTGGCGTTGTCGTCGGAGCCGGAAGCACGCATGTTGGTGAGCTTCTTGCCTTTCTGGATGTTGATGGTCAGATCGTTGGGGCGGGTGTGCTCGCCGATAACCTGGCCAGCGTACACTTCTTCGCCCGGATCAACGAAGAACTCGCCGCGGTCCTGCATCTTGTCGATGGTGTACGCGGTGCCGGCACCGGTGTCCATCGAAATCAGCGAACCAGCAATACGGCCGGGAATTACGCCTTTGTAGGGCTCGTAGGCAGCAAAGCGGTGGTTCATGATGGCCTCACCAGCGGTGGCGGTCAGCACGTTGTTGCGCAGACCGATCAGGCCGCGGGCCGGAATGTTGAACTCCAGGTGCTGCAGGTCGCCCTTGGGCTCCATGATGGTCAGCTCGCCCTTGCGCATGGTCACCAGCTCGATAACCTTACCGGCGGTTTCCTCCGGCACGTCCACCACGAGGTGTTCGATGGGCTCGGTGCGGTTGCCGTTTTCGTCCTCGCGGAACAGTACCTGGGGCTGGCCTACCTGCAGCTCGAAGCCTTCGCGACGCATGGTCTCGATGAGCACCGACAAGTGCAGAATGCCGCGGCCGTACACCAGGAAGGTGTCTTCGCGGTCGGTTTCCTTCACGCGCAGGGCCAGGTTTTTCTCGGTTTCCTTGAACAGCCGGTCCCGCAGGTGGCGCGAGGTCACGAACTTGCCTTCCTTGCCGAAGAAGGGCGAGTTGTTGATGGTGAACAGCATGTTCATCGTCGGCTCGTCGATGCTGATGGTGGTCAGCCCTTCGGGGTTTTCGGCGTCGGCGAGGGTGTCGCCGATGTCGAAGCCTTCGATGCCGGTCACGGCGCAGATTTCGCCCGAGCTCACCTCGGCTACTTTCGTGCGGCCGAGGCCTTCAAACACCTGCAGCTCCTTGATCTTCACTTTCTTGATGGTGCCGTCGCGCTTCACCAGGCTCATGTTGGCGCCTTCGCGCAGCGTACCGCGGTGCACGCGGCCAATGGCGATACGACCCACGAACGAGGAGTAGTCGAGCGAGGTCACCTGCATCTGCGGGGTGCCTTCCAGAGTCGGAGCCGGCGGAATGGAGGCCACCACGGCGTCGAGCAGCGGAATGATGCTGTCGGTTTTGGTTTTCCAGTCGGTGCTCATCCAGCCCTGCTTCGAAGAGCCGTACAGGGTCACGAAATCCAGCTGGTCTTCGTTGGCGCCCAGGTTGAACATGAGGTCGAATACCTGCTCGTGCACCTCGTCGGGGCGGCAGTTTTCCTTGTCGACTTTGTTGACCACCACAATCGGCTTCAGGCCCAGGTCGATGGCTTTGCCCAGCACGAAACGGGTCTGGGGCATGGCGCCTTCGAAGGCGTCGACGAGCAGCAGCACGCCGTCGGCCATCTTGAGCACGCGCTCCACCTCACCGCCGAAGTCGGCGTGACCGGGGGTGTCGATGATGTTGATTTTAACGTCCTTGTAGCGGACGGACACGTTCTTGGAAACGATGGTGATGCCCCGCTCGCGCTCCAGGTCGTTGTTGTCGAGGATCAGGTCGTCGAACTGCTGGTGCTCGTCGAATAGCTTCGAGGCGTGAATGATTTTGTCCACGAGCGTGGTCTTGCCGTGGTCAACGTGCGCAATGATTGCGATATTCCGGATGTTCTGCATACAAAGGGTTTTCCGGGCGCAAAGGTACGGAATGTTTAGCGCAAAAACTCAGGGACTTAAAATGTTAACTTCCTGAGGCTGAAACCCAGGAGCCAAGCCGAACCGAACTGTGGGCCGGCCGCGTATGTTTCCCTGTCGACGCCGGCCACTTTGCCGGCGGCCGAATTTCGTCTAACTCCCTTCCCTTGTATGCGTTCCTCCCTGTTGATTCTCCTGTTTTCGGCCCTCACGCTCAACTCGGCCTGCTCCCAGAAAAAGAGCAGCCGCGACGCCAAGATGGACCTTTCCGACTCGCCCCGACCCGTCACCGGTCCCAGCGCCGCCGCCAAGGCCTACCCCAAGCCCCAGGTCGTGACCGGCAAGCCCGACGAGTTTCCGATCCGCAAAACCGACGCCGAGTGGAAAAAGCTGCTCACTCCCGATCAGTACTACATTCTGCGCCAGCAGGGCACCGAGCGGGCCTTCACCGGCAAGTACCACGACAACCACGCCAAGGGCAACTACTACTGCGCCGCCGACCACAACCTGCTGTTTTCCTCGGAAACCAAGTTTGAGTCGGGCACGGGCTGGCCGAGCTTCTGGGCCCCGGCCACCAACGCCAGCCTGAAAGTGACGGCCGACAATTCCCTGGGCATGAGCCGCGACGAAATTGTGTGTGCCAAGTGCGGCGGCCACCTCGGCCACGTCTTCAACGACGGCCCCAAGCCCACCGGCCTGCGCTACTGCATGGATGGCAACGCCATGCTGTTCGAGAAGAAATAGCCCGCGCCCGGCACCACGCAGAAAGGTCGGCCGGCAGCAGTTGCCCGCCGGCCTTTTTTGTGGCCGAAAAAATATAGCCCGAACTTTGCAGCGGCGCCCGACCCGTCTTGGGCGTTATCCTTGTCATCAACTGCGGATTCCGGTCCGCCGCGCGCCATGTCTACTACCACCACCGACCACATCCAGACCTTGCACGAACAGCTGGCCCCGGCCCGGGCCCAGCTCGTGTCGCACAGCGTGTACCAGGGCCTGCACACCCTGGAAGATCTGCGCCAGTTTATGGAGCACCACGTGTTTGCTGTCTGGGACTTTATGTCCTTGCTCAAGTGCCTGCAGCGCGACCTGACCTGCGTGACCGTGCCCTGGGTGCCGCGGGGCAACCCGGCCACTCGCCGTCTGATCAACGAAATCGTGCTCGAAGAAGAAACCGACGTGGACCAGCACGGGCAGCCGGCCAGCCATTTTGAGATGTATCTGCGGGCCATGGAAGAGTGCGGGGCCGACACCCAGCCTATCCGCCGCCTGCTCGACGCGCTGTCGGTGGGCGAGTCGGTGGAGCAGGCCCTGCTGCTGGCCGACGCGCCCTACGCCGTGCAGCAGTTCGTGCTCAGCACCTTTCACGTTATCAACTCGGGCAACCCCCACGCCGTGGCTGCCGCCTTCACCTTCGGCCGCGAAGACGTGATTCCCGACATGTTTCGCCACCTCATTGCCGACCTGAGCCAGCGTTTTCCCGGCCAGCTCGACACGTTTATCTACTACCTCGACCGGCACATTCAGCTCGACGAAGAGGTGCACACGCCCCTGGCTGAGCAGATGGTGCGCGAGCTGTGCGGCTCCGACGCCCAGCGCTGGGACGACTGCCGCGACGTGGCCAACCGCTGCATGCAGGCCCGGGTGGCCCTCTGGAACGGTATTCGGCAGACGCTCAGCACGCCGGTGGAGCGGGGCGCTTAACTTCCGGTGCTCAATGTGCGTTAGGTTAACGTAGTCCCACAGCGGGGCTGCGTTAGCCTCCTGCACCATGAAATTCTCCCCGATTTATACCGGCTTGGCCTTGCTGCTGGGCGCCTGCACGGCCACCCAGGAAAGTGCTGGCGAAGTGGACCGCGCCCCGGTGCCTACCACCATTCGCTCCGACGCCGACCGGCAGGCCGTCTACAACAGCAATGCCGGCTACGGGGGCTCGGTGCCCGACGCTACGCCGGGCCGGGTGAATCTGGGCGAGCAGGCCAGCGGCACCAACGCCCGCAAGCGGGTGGAAACCGTGAATACCAACGACCCCAACAACACCACGCCCGAAACCCGCCTGCGCCGCCTTAACGACGCTCCCACGGACACGCTGCGGCGCCCCTGAACAAAGGCCGGCCCGCCCCTCAGAACACGAGGAGCGGGCCGGCAAGGGCAGCAGCGTTGCTTTATGGTCTAGCTGACATCGGCAGCCGTAGCGGTATTGTCGGCGGCTGGTGAGGCCGGCGTCTGAGGCTTGGGGCTGCGCTTGACGGCAGCCGCGGCCGACGGGCGGGCCGTCCGGCTACGGCTGGGCGCCGGCGCGGAAACGGCGGCAGGACGGGCAACCGGCTTGCGGGTGGCAGTTCCAGCAGCGGCTGCCGCGGGCTGAGCGGCCCGGGAAGGACGGCTGCGGGCTGGGGCTACGGCCGGGCTGGGCAATGCTGAAATGCTGTCGGAGGCGGCGGGAGTGCCGGTTTCGTTGGTCCGCACTATCGTGTGCAGGGCCTGCTCAAACAGCTGCTGGGTGTCTTGGTCGAGGCGGCGGGTGGCGTCTTTCACCACTTCCCGGAGCTTGTCTTTCGTTTCCTTGCGGATGCGCTTGACGACTTCGGAAATGCGGCCGTCCAGCTCTTTCTGCAGCTGCTTGGCGGCCAGCTTCAACGACTTTTTCTGGTCGGCTTTCTTACCGGACTTCACCGCTTTCACGGTATCTGGGCTTTTGGCAGCGGCTTTGGCGGCCTTGCGCTGCGCTTTCTCAGCCGGATCTTTCTTGGCCTTTTTCTCGGAAGGCGCCGAAGCAGACTTTTTCATAGGACGGGAGAGGGGAAGGGTGAAGTCGGGAAGTGTGGTGGAGCTTGTACTCAAATATAAGCCAAACGGTTTTTTTTAATGCGCCGGGTTCCGACCGAGCCGTTCCTGCTTTTCCTCGTTTCTTTGCGCCTCAGTTCCTGATTTCACGCGCCGGATGGCTGCCCCTCGGCTCCCGCCCCCGGACTTTTACCTTCTCTCATGCAAGCTGATCCTCAACGCTATACCGTCACGGCGGCCCTGCCTTATGCCAACGGCCCGGTGCACATCGGCCACCTGGCCGGCGTGTATTTGCCCGCCGACATCTACGTGCGCTACCTGCGGGCCGCGGGCCGCGACGTCAAGTTTATCTGCGGTTCCGACGAGCACGGCGTGCCCATTACCATCCGGGCCCAGAAGGAGGGCGTCACCCCCCAGCAGGTCGTCGACAAGTACAACGCCATCATCCGGGACTCCTTCCAGGACTTCGGCATCTCGTTCGACATCTATTCTCGCACCTCGTCGAAAACCCACGCGGAAGTCGCCAGCGGCTTTTTTCGCAAGCTCTACGAGGAGGGCAAGTTCATTGAGCAGACCTCCCAGCAGTACTACGACGAGAAGGCCGACCAGTTTCTGGCCGACCGCTACATCGTGGGTACCTGCCCGAACTGCGGCAACGAAAACGCCTACGGCGACCAATGCGAGCGGTGCGGCTCCTCGCTCAGCCCCACCGAGCTGATTAATCCGCACTCCATGCTCAGCGGCAACCAGCCCGTGCTGCGCGAAACCAAGCACTGGTATTTGCCTTTGGATCAGTACGAGCCCTGGCTGCGCGAGTGGATTGTGGAAGGCCACAAAGCCGACTGGAAAGCCAACGTCTACGGGCAGTGCAAATCGTGGATTGACCAGGGCCTGCACCCCCGCGCCGTCACGCGCGATTTGGACTGGGGCGTGCCCGTGCCGGTAGAGGGCGCCGAGGGCAAGGTGCTCTACGTGTGGTTCGACGCGCCCATCGGCTACATTTCGGCCACCAAGGAGTTGCTGCCCGACACCTGGGAAACCTACTGGAAAGATGCCGGCACCAAGCTCGTGCACTTCATCGGCAAGGACAACATCGTGTTCCACTGCATCATCTTCCCGGCGATGCTCAAGGCCCACGGCGACTACATCCTGCCCGACAACGTACCCGCCAACGAGTTCCTGAACCTGGAAGGCGACAAAATCAGCACCTCGCGCAACTGGGCCGTGTGGCTGCACGAGTACCTGCAGGACTTCCCCGGCAAGGCCGACGTGCTGCGCTACGTGCTCTGCGCCAACGCCCCCGAAAACAAGGACAATGATTTCACCTGGAAAGACTTCCAGGCCCGCAACAACAACGAGCTGGTGGCCAACCTCGGCAACTTCGTGAACCGGGCCGTGGTGCTGACGCACAAGTTCTTTGAGGGCAAAGTGCCCGCCGCGGCTGAGCTGCAGGATATTGACCGGGAAGTACTGGCCCAGCTGGCCGAGTTCCCGCAGCGCATCGGGGAGCTGATTGAAAACTATCGGTTCCGCGACGCGCTGAACGAGCTGATGAATCTGACCCGGGCCGGCAACAAGTACCTGGCCGAAACCGAACCCTGGAAGCTCATCAAAACCGATGAGGCCCGCACCGGCACCGTGCTGCACGTCGCTTTGCAGCTGGCCGCGGGTTTGGTGACTCTGCTCGAACCCTTCCTGCCCACCGCTGCTGCCACCTTGGGCACCATGCTGCGCGTCGGGAAAGGCAGCTGGCAGCAGGCCGGCCGCGCCGACGCGCTAACGGCTGGTCAGCAAATCGGGGCCGCCGCGCTGCTGTTCGACAAAATCGAGGATGCCACCGTAGAAGCCCAGGTGCAGAAGCTGCTCGACACGAAAAAGGCCAACGAAATGGCCAACGCCGTGACGGCCCCCGCCAAGGAGGACGTATCCTTCGAGCAGTTCCAGAGCATGGATCTGCGCGTGGGCACGGTGGTAGCCGCCGAGAAAGTCGCCAAGACCAAAAAGCTGCTCAAGCTCACCGTCAACACCGGCCTCGATGAACGAACCATCGTCAGCGGCATTGCCGAGTTCTTCATTCCCGAAGCTCTGGTCGGCCAACAGGTGCTGGTGCTGCTCAATTTGGCGCCCCGGGAAATCAAGGGCATTCAGAGCCAGGGCATGCTGCTGCTGGCCGAAGACGCCGATGGCACCTTGCAGCTCATGCAGCCCGGCCAGGCCGTAAAGCCCGGTAGCTTCGTGGCGTAGGGCAGGCAAATCCCTTCCCGAGCAACTCGAAGCTGAGCCGCAAGGCAAATGCTCTAAAATGTAAAAAGCCCCGGCGCAGAAATGCGCCGGGGCTTTTTATTCGGGCTATGAAAGCGCGTCTGCAGACTGCCGCTGCTGCCGTTACTTCACGTTCACCACGTTCATGGCTCGCTCTACGCCCAGTGCCCCGAAAGCCAGCACGGCCTCGGCGGCCTTTTCGAGGCGGGTTTCCAGCTCAATCTTCTCATCAGCGGAGAAGGGGCTGAGCACGTAGTCGACCTGCCGGCCCTTCGAGAAGCTGGAGTCGATGCCGAAGCGCAGGCGGGCGTACTCATCCGAGCCCAGGGTTTCCTGAATGTGCTTGAGGCCATTCTGTCCGCCGGCCGAGCCCTTGGCTTTCAGGCGCAGCTTCCCGAAAGGCAGGGCCAGGTCGTCGGTGACCACCAGCATGCTTTCCTTGGGCAGCTTGAGCACGCTCAGCCAGTGAGCGGCGGCCTTACCGCTCAGGTTCATATAGGTCGTGGGCTTGACCAGCACGTAGGTCTTGCCCTTGGCCCGGATTTCGGTGGTAAAGGCGTGCCGGCCCAACTCCCAGGGGGCCGCGTCGTGCTTGCGGGCTAGGTAGTCGCCCACCATGAAGCCCACGTTGTGGCGGGTGTCGGCGTATTCGGGCCCGATGTTGCCCAGGCACAGCACTAAAAACTTGCTCACGGATCAGTCGAATTTAAGAGGATAAGGCGGCCGGCGGCAGCATCCGCCGGCAAAGATGGCGGAGCGCCGGCAAATCCGCCCACAAAAAAGCCGCCCCACGGGTGGGGCGGCTTTCTACGTACTTCAGCAGTGCCGGCCACCAGATTTGCGTAATCCGCATCCTCCGGCCGACTCCGAGAGCTTATTTCTCGGCCTGCAGCTGGCCTTTCAGGGCACGTGGGATGGTTACGGTCGCAATGGGGGCGGCGCCGTTGGTGAGGATCGTGTAGTTCGTAGGCTCCACTTTGTTCACCTTGATCGACTTGCCCAGCTCCAGCTCGGAGATGTTCACTTCCACGTAGTCGGGCAGGTTCTCGGGCATGGCCTTCACCTTCACCTTACGCAGCTTGCTTACCAGCTTA
This sequence comes from Hymenobacter persicinus, assembly GCF_004167665.1. Classification (GTDB taxonomy): domain Bacteria; phylum Bacteroidota; class Bacteroidia; order Cytophagales; family Hymenobacteraceae; genus Hymenobacter; species Hymenobacter persicinus. The sequence continues at coordinate 118,837 of NZ_SEWE01000009.1, forward strand.
CCACCGGCCAGCACGCCCGGCGAAACGCCAACGTACTTCACGGGAATGTCCATCTTCACTTCTTTGCCTTCTTCCAGCTGGAGGAAGTCAACGTGGAGGAGCATTTCGTTGACGGGGTGGAACTGAGCGTCCTGCACGATAGCGCGGTACAGCGTGCCTTCCACGTTCAGATCAACGATGTGGGCTTCGGGCGTGTACAGCAGTTCGCGGAAGAGGATAGCGGGAGTCGAGAAGTGAACCTGCTCGGCGCCACCGTACAATACGCACGGTACATACGAGTCAAGACGCAACGCTTTGGCATCCTTCTTACCGAGATTCGCTCTTTTAAACCCTACAATCTCGAGGCTTTTCATAAGCTTGTGTTTTGAGAAAAATGAAGATGTGAATTCCGCCCGAGCTGAAAATCAGCCCCAAACGGGCCGCAAAGATAGGGGCTTAGTTTGGGAATAGAAAGGCACGGCTATATAATCCCCGTACGCACCCTGCACCGCGCCCTAGATAAACAGTGAGCTGATGCTCTCGTGCGACACCACGTTGCGGATGGCGCTGGCGAAGAGGTTGGCCAGGGAAATGACTTTGATCTTGGGGTTCTGCTCGCGCAGCGGAATCGTGTCGCAGATAATCAGCTCGGTCAGGGCCGAGTTGCGGATCCGCTCGTGGGCCGGGCCGCTGAGCACGCCGTGGGTAATGACGGCCCGCACCGACTTGGCCCCGCGCTCCATCAGCAACTCGGCGGCCTTGCAGATCGTGCCGGCCGTGTCCACAATGTCGTCCACGAGCACCACGTTCATGCCCGTCACGTCGCCGATGACCTGCATGGACGCAATTTCGTTGGCCCGCAGGCGCATCTTGTCGCAGACCACGATTTCGGCCCCGAACTTCTTGGCAAACGCCCGGGTGCGGACCACGCCGCCCACGTCGGGGGAGGCGAAGATCAGGTTGTCGAGGTTCAGCGACTTGATATAAGGCGCCGTGACCGTGGCCCCGTCCAGATGATCGACGGGAATGTCGAAGAAGCCCTGAATCTGGCCCGCGTGCAGGTCGCAGGTCATCAGCCGGTCGGTGCCCACGCTCTGAATGAAGTCGGCCACCACTTTGGCTCCGATGCTGACGCGGGGCTTGTCTTTACGGTCTTGGCGGGCGTAGCCGAAGTAGGGCATCACCACGGTTACGGAGGCGGCCGAGGCGCGCTTGGCGGCGTCGACCATCAGCATGAGCTCCATCAGGTTTTCGGCCGGCGGGTTGGTGCTCTGAATCAGGAACACGGCGCAGCCCCGCACGCTTTCGTTGAAGCTGGGCCCGAGTTCGGTGTCGGCAAAGCGCTGAATGCTCAGGTCGCCCAGGGGCTGGCCGTAAGCGGCGGCAATTTGGGCACCTAGTTCGGGAGAAGCATTTCCCGCAAAGATTTTAACACGCTGTGACATGGTAATGGGGAGAAGGGGACGAAACGAAAAGGCAATAAAAAAGCGAAAGGCGCCGGTTCTTCCGGGGAGGAAGAATCAGCGCCTTTCGCGTTACTTGAGAGTTGTCCGACCAGGGCTCGAACCTGGACTTTCTTGAATCAAAATCAAGCGTGTTGCCAGTTACACCATCGGACAAAAAACCAAACCAGTGTGCCGTTTGGGTGTGCAAATGTACTACCGGAATTATTGGAGGCAAATTTCTGGGCAAAAATTTTTCAAAGAAATTTTCGGCCCGGGGCCCCGGAAAGGGCTCTAAATGCGGTTTAGGGCCTGATTTTCAGCCCGCGACGCGCCCCGCGGCGGCGGGCAAATCTTTCCGCCGAAGGAGCTTTGGCAAAGCGGGGATTAAGCCGTAGTTTTGCGCCCTGAAAACGTTGCACCATTTACTATAAAGACCCGCAATGGCGAATAACGGCAAAATCACCCAGGTAATCGGTCCCGTTGTGGACGTGAGCTTCGCTGGTGAAAACACCAAGCTTCCCAACATCCTCGACGCACTGAAGGTCACGAAAGACAATGGCCAAGTGGTCATTCTGGAGTGCCAGCAGCACCTGGGCGAAGACCGTGTGCGCACCATCGCCATGGACTCGACCGAGGGCCTGACCCGCGGCGCCGAGGTTATCGACATGGGCTCGCCCATCTCGATGCCGACCGGCGAAGGCGTAAAAGGCCGCCTGTTCAACGTCATCGGCCACGCCATCGACGGCATCCCGCAGCCTAAGAGCGATGGTGGCATGTCGATTCACCGCCAGCCCCCGCCCTTCGAGGACTTGGCCACGTCGTCGGAAATCCTGTTCACCGGTATCAAAGTAATCGACCTGCTCGCTCCTTATGTGAAGGGTGGTAAGATTGGTTTGTTCGGTGGTGCCGGCGTAGGCAAGACCGTACTGATCATGGAGCTGGTAAACAACATCGCTAAGGCCTACGCCGGTCTGTCGGTGTTTGCTGGCGTGGGTGAGCGTACCCGCGAAGGCAATGACCTGCTCCGCGAATTCATCGAGTCGGACATCATCCGCTACGGCGCCGAGTTTAAGCACTCCATGGAAGCCGGCGGCTGGGATCTGTCGAAAGTCGACGAAACCGAGCTGGCTAAGTCCCAGGCGACGCTGGTGTTCGGCCAGATGAACGAGCCTCCAGGAGCCCGGGCCCGCGTGGCTTTGTCGGGTCTGACCATCGCCGAGAACTTCCGCGACGGTGACGGCACCGGTGCCGGCCGCGACATCCTGTTCTTCATCGACAACATCTTCCGCTTCACCCAGGCGGGTTCGGAAGTATCGGCTCTGCTGGGCCGGATGCCGTCGGCCGTAGGGTACCAGCCCACGCTGGCTACCGAAATGGGTGCCATGCAGGAGCGGATTACCTCGACCAAGCGCGGTTCCATCACCTCGGTACAGGCCGTATATGTGCCTGCCGATGACTTGACTGACCCGGCTCCGGCTAACACCTTTGCTCACTTGGACGCCACGACCGTACTGTCGCGGAAGATTGCTGAGCTGGGCATTTACCCCGCCGTAGACCCGCTGGACTCCACCTCGCGCATTCTCTCGATTGAGGTGCTGGGTGCTGAGCATTACAACACCGCTCAGCGCGTGAAGGAGATTCTGCAGCGCTACAAGGAACTGCAGGACATCATCGCCATTCTGGGTATGGACGAACTCTCCGAGGAGGACAAGCAGGTCGTAAACCGCGCCCGTCGCGTGCAGCGCTTCCTGTCGCAGCCCTTCTTCGTGGCCGAGCAGTTCACCGGTCTGGCCGGTGTACTGGTTGACATCAAGGATACCATCAAGGGCTTCAACGCCATCATCGACGGTACCTACGACCACCTGCCCGAGTCGGCTTTCAACCTGGTTGGCACCATCGAGGATGCCGTAGCCAAGGGTGCCAAGCTGATGGCCGAAGCCAAGTAATCATCAGTTGCCAGTTGTCAGTTGCCAGTTGCCAGTTTGTTCTGTTGTAGCAAACTGCTGACCGGCAACTGACAACCGGCAACTGGCAACTGAAAAAACCATGCATTTAGAAATCATCACGCCGGACCGGCAAGTGTTTGCGGGCGAGGTTACGTCGGCGCAGTTTCCGGGTACCGATGGGCTGTTTGAGGTGCTCAACAACCACGCCCCGCTCATCAGCGCCCTCAAGGCCGGCGACGTTACCGTGACCAGCGCCGCCGGGCGCGAGGCCTTCCACATTGCCGGTGGCGTGGTGGAAGTGCTCCGCAACAATGTAATTGTGCTGGCGGAAGGCGTTGTGGCCTAAGCTGCATTTTTCTTCCTGAGAAAAGCCTTTCCTTTGCCGGAAAGGCTTTTTTTATTCCCTTCCGACCCTCCCGACGCTATTTTCAGCCGTCGGGAGCAGAGCTGCGAAGCTGTTATCTATCTTCCGTCCGCCGCGAATTCATGGAAATTACTCCCAAAATCACCCCAATCTACCAGACTTCGGTCTTCAAATTTGCCGACCTCAACGAGCTGGAACAGTATTTTGACGAACCCGGTAGCCGCTACCTGTACTCGCGCAATGGCAACCCCAACGCCGACGAGCTGGCCGAAAAAATCAACCACCTTGAGGGTGGGGTGGGAGCCGTAGTGACGGGCTCGGGCATGGCCGCCATCTTCGCCGCCATTTTGGCCTACTGCCAAGCCGGTGACCATGTGCTCTGCGCCGCCGATATTTACGGGGGCTCCTCGGCCTTGCTCAACGCCGAGCTGAGCCGCATGGGCATCACGGTCGCCTACGTGCCCTTCGAGCAGCTCTACGACCTGAAGCCGCTGGTGCAGCCCACTACGCGCCTGCTGCTGGCCGAAACCATGAGCAACCCACTGCTGCGCGTGGCCGATCTGCGCCGCCTGGCCACCGAGTGCCACGCCCACGGCCTGAAGCTGGTCGTAGACAACACGTTTGCCTCGCCCGTCATTACCAGGCCACTGGAGCTGGGTGCCGATATTAGCCTGCACAGCGTGACCAAGTACATCAGCGGGCACTCCGACGTGACGGCCGGCGCCGTGGTGGCTGCCGACCCGGAAGTGGCGGCGCGGCTGAAGCAAATCAGCGTCTTCTACGGGCTTACCTTGAGTCCGATGGAAAGCTGGCTGGCGGTACGGGGCCTCAAAACCCTGCGCCTGCGCATGCGTGAGCACAGCTACAATGCGCTGGTCGTGGCCCAGTTTCTGGCCGAGCACCCCCGCGTGCGGCAGGTCAACTACCCGGGTCTGGAAAGCCACCCCCAACACGCGCTGGCCGTGGAGCAGGGCGCCGGGCTGTTCGGGGGCATGATGTCGTTTCTGCTGGCTGATGACGCCGAGGGGGTCAACTCGTTTATGCGGCGCAGCCAGCGCTTTCCCTTTGCGCCGTCGTTGGCCGGCGTCGATTCGTCGCTGTCGTACCCGCTGGGCACCTCGCACCGCTCCCTGACGGCCGAGCAGCAGCAGGCGCTGGGCATCACCGTGGGGCTGGTGCGGCTGAGCGTAGGTATCGAGCCGGTAGAGGACCTGCTGGCCGACCTCGCTCAAGCGCTGGATTAGATAATTTTATGTACCGATCAAACACCTCATGTACTAGCGGCGTCAGGTTTTGTACTCTATGTACTGCCATCTGAACTTTATGTACTCGCCAAGGGTCGTTTGTGCTGAATCTGGCGTGCAGTAAGGGCGCCGGATTTCCTATCGGGCCTGAGCCTTCGGCACCGCTCGGCGCATATTACTACTGGGCTGCTGGGCCGGCGCGGGCAATAAGTTGGTATACAGCAGGTACTTTCAGCGGGCCAGGCTCGACTATTTTCCGCGCGCTTACTTATCTTGGGCCAACCGGCGCATTGGCCCGCATTCCTGATTTTCTACTGCTGCGTTTCAGTCATCCCGCTACTTAAACCTCCGTCTTATGCCTTTAGCATTACCCTTGAATCAGGTTGCCCGCCGGGCTGGCTTGGCTACTTCACTTCTGCTGGCTGCCGCCCTGCGGCCCGCGGTTGCCCAGGTTGCGGTGCCCATCAGCTGGGTAGCGGCGGCTCCTACCACCCTGGGGCGCAGTGAGTCGCAGGGCGTGGGCGTGGGCAACAAGGTGTACGTGATGGGCGGATTTTACGACACCAGCCTGCAGGTAACGCTAAATGGGGAGGTGTACGACGTAACGACCGATACCTGGGCGCCCATGGCCAACATGCCTGAGGGTATCACCCATTCGGGCACGGCGGAGGATGGCAACAACCTGTACCTGGCCGGGGGCTATGTGGGGCAGGCTCCCGGCGCCATCACCGACCACGTGTGGCGCTACAACATCCCGACCAACACCTGGAGCGCCATGCCGCCCTTGCCCGGCGCCCGCGGAGCCGGAATAATCGTCCGGCTGGGACGGGAGCTGCATTTCTACGGTGGCGCCATCCGCGTTGGCGGAACCGTGGTGCGCGACACGCCCGACCATTGGGCGCTGAACCTGGATGCCCCCTTGCCCGCCTGGACGGTCCGGGCTCCGCTGCCGGTAGCCACGAACCATTTGGGCGGCGCCGCCCTCAACGGGAAAATCTACGCCATCGGCGGGCAGCTGCTCGGCGACGAGGACTTCGGCAACCAAAGCAGCATCTACGAGTACGACCCCACGGCCAATGCCTGGACGGCCAAGGCCCCCATGCCCCGGGCGCTGGGGCACACGGCCAACTCGGTCTGCGTGCTCAACAACCGCATCGTGGTCATTGGCGGGCGTCTGAACGGCCCGGCCATTGCGGGCCAGGTCGTGGAGTTCAATCCGGCTGCCAACTCCTGGCGGGACCTGACGCCGCTGCCGCTGCCGCTGCTGGCCCCGGTGGCGGCCGTAGCCGGCGGCCGGCTGATTATAAATGGCGGCTACGATGGACTGCACCCCACCGTCACGTCTACCTGGCGGTCGAGCCTGGTGCTGGGCAGCCGGCCGGCACAGCACTTGCCCGCCGCGCTGGCCCTGTGGCCCAACCCTTCGACGGGGCGCGGCGTTAGCCTGACGGTGGATACGCCCCAGTCCGGCGCCTGCGCCGTGCAAATCAGCAATGCCCTGGGGCAGGACCAGCAGAGCCTCACGTTCAGCAAGCCCGCCGGCGCGTTTCGGCACGACCTGACCGTTGCGCTGCGCCCCGGCGTATACTCGGTAGCACTGCGCCAGGGGAGTTATTACGCCGTGCAGAAATTGGTCGTCAATTAAGCCTTAAGCCGCTCTTATGGCCCGTGCTATGAAACTGTGTCTGGTACTGCTGGGGCTCGGGGGGCTGCTGGGCAGCTGTACCGAGAAGAAGAAGGACACCCCGCAACCCGAGACTCCGGCTCCCGCGGCGGTGCTGGTTTTCTACAAAACGGCTGGCTATTACCACCTCTCGATTCCGAGCGGGCTGCGGGCTATTCAGCAGCTAGGCAAAGACAACGGCTTCCGCGTGGACACCACCAATAAGGCCAGCCGCTTTCTGCCCGACACGCTGCGCAAGTACAAGGCCGTCATTTTCCTCAGCACCACCGACGACGTGCTGAGCCCGGCGCAGCAGACGGCTTTCGAGCAGTACATTCGCTCGGGCCGCGGCTTTGTGGGCGTACACGCCGCCACCGATACCGAGTACAACTGGCCCTGGTACAACGGGCTGGTTGGGGCTTACTTCAACGGGCATCCGGCCATTCAGCCGGCCACCGTGAACGTGCTCGACAACACCCACCCCGCCACCCGGGAGCTGCCCGCGCGCTGGGTGCGCACTGATGAGTGGTACAACTTCCGCAGCCTCGCGCCCGACCTGAAAGTGCTGGCCACGCTGGACGAAACCACGTATTCAGGTGGTACCCACGGCGTCACTCATCCCATTGCCTGGTACCACAGCTACGACGGCGGCCGGGCCTTTTACACCGCCGGCGGCCACACCGACGAAAGCTATCAGGAGCCGTTGTTTCTGAAGCACCTGCTCGGCGGCATCACGTATGCCATGGGCGAATAAGCCCGCCTACAGCGCTTCAGCCAGGGCCTCAGCCACCCGGCGCAGGTCGGCATCGGTCATGGCCGTACCGCTGGGCAGGCACAGGCCGCGGGCGAACAGGTCGGCACAGACTTCTCCACCGTAGGTCGGCACTCCCGCAAACAGGGGCTGCAGATGCAGAGGCTTCCAGAGCGGGCGGCTTTCGATGTTGTGGGTTTCCAAGTGCTGGCGCAGGCTTTCGGGCGTGGCCGCGGTTTCGGCCGAATTGAGCAGGATGGTCGTCAGCCAGCGGTTGGAGCGGCTGCCGGGCAGCTCGGGAGCCAGCGCCACGGTCAGGCCGGGCAGGTGAGCCAGGTGCTCGTGGTACCAGGCGAAAATCTCGCGGCGCCGCTTCACCCGCTCCTCCAGCAGTTCCATCTGCCCCCGGCCGATGCCCGCCAGAATGTTGCTGAGCCGGTAATTGTAGCCCGTTTCGGAGTGCTGGTAATGGGGCGCCTCGTCCTTGGCCTGGGTGGCCAGAAACCGGGCTTTCTGCGCCAGCTCGGCTTGATCGGTTACCAGGGCGCCGCCGCCGCTGGTGGTCAGAATCTTGTTGCCGTTGAAGGAAAATACGCCCACCGCGCCGAAGCTGCCCAGGGGCCGGTTGTCCAGGCGGGAGCCCAGGGCCTCGGCCGCGTCTTCGAGAATAGGAATCTGAAACTCGGTGGCCAGCGCCAGAATTTCGGGCATCCGGGCCGGCATGCCGTACAGGTGCACCAGCAGCAGCGCCTTAGGCTTGCGGCCCCGGGCAATCCGGTCCTCAATGGCCTCGCGCAGGCGCTCCGGGCACATGTTCCAGGTGGTGGCCTCGCTGTCGACAAACACGGGCGTGGCTCCCAGGTACCGAATCGGATTAGCCGTGGCCACGAACGTGAAGGAGGGGCACAGCACTTCGTCGCCGGGCCCTACGCCGAGCAGCAGCAGGCCCAAATGGATGGCGGCCGTGCCCGACGACAGCGCCACGCAGTGCCCGACGCCCGCGGCCTGGCAGATGTCGGCCTCGAAGCCCGCCAGGTTGGGTCCGGCCGGCGCCACCCAGTTGTCCTCGATGGCCTTGTGCACGTAGTTGAGCTCATGGCGACCCAGGTGGGGCGGGGAAAGAAACAGACGGTCGTGGTCCTGACTGCGCATTAGGGAAATTCTGAATTCTGAATGTGGAATTATGAATTGGTCGGGAGCATAGCGACGAATTCCGGCCTGGCACAGGTCGGTGACTCAATACTCATAACGCAGCATTCATAATTGGCTTGGCTGGTACGCCCACGGCGGTGCAGCCGGCGGGCAGGTCGCGGACGGCCACGGCGCCCGCCCCAATAATGGTGCGCGCCCCGACCCGGACCCGGTTGATAACGGTAGCATTGGTGCCCAGGTATACGGCCGTTTCCAGATGCGCCTCGCCGCCGATGTTGGCGTGGGGCATCAGGGAGCAGAAATCCTCCAGCACGGCGTCGTGGCCGATGGTGCAGCCCAGGTTCAGCAGCACGTGGCGGCCCAGGCGGATGTCGGTGGTCAGGATGCAGCCCTGGGTGATAATGCAGCCCGCGCCCAGCTGCAGGTGCTGATAAGGAGCCCGGGCCACGCTGGGGTGAATCAGGACCGGAAACGAGAGGTGCGGGCTGGTGAGGCGGCCCACCACGGCGGCGCGGGCATGGCTGTTACCCACGGCCACGGCTACGCTCACGGGCTCGGCGGCGGCGTTGAGCTCGTCGATGGTGCCCAGGTAGGGCAGGCGCAACAAGTCGGGCGCGGCGGGCGGCACGTCGTCATAGAAGCCGCGCAGCTCCCAGGTCGGCTGCTGGTCGTTGAGTTGCTCAAGCAGGGTGCGCACCTCGCGCCCCAGGCCCCCGGCCCCGACAATAACCAGGGGTCGAAGTTCGGGGTGGTCTTCGTCGTGGTATTCCGAAAAGAAAAGCTGCGTCATGGGGAAGAAGTCGGGGAGGAGGGAGGTGCCGGAGTGGCCGAGCCTTGGAAGGCTTCGGTGGTGGCGTGGCCCGGCGCCGTGATACCCTGCGCGCCCAGTACCCGGCGCACAGTACGCAGCAGAATACGTAAATCGAGGCGTAACGACAAGTTGTCGACGTACCAGACGTCGTAGCGAAACTTCTGCTCCCAGGAAATGGCGTTGCGCCCATTCACCTGGGCCCAGCCCGTAATGCCAGGCTTGACCTCGTGGCGGCGGGCCTGCGCGGGCGAGTACAGCGGCAGGTAGTGGGGCAGCAGGGGGCGCGGACCAATCAAGCTCAGCTCCCCGCCCAGCACGTTCCAGAGCTGGGGCAGCTCGTCGATAGAGGTGGCCCGCAGCCAGCGACCCAGGCCGGTAAGGCGCTCGGCGTCGGGGCGCAGCTGCCCGTCGGCGGTGCGGGCGTTGGTCATCGTCTGGAGCTTATAGAGCGTGAAAAGCTGCCCGTGAAGGCCGGGCCGCCGCTGCCGGAACAACACCTGCCCGTGGTTGACGACGGCCAGCGCCGCCGCCGCCGCCAGCAGCAAAGGCAGCGTGAGCACGGCCATGGGCAACGCCAGCAGCACGTCGAGGCTGCGCTTGCCCCAGGCGCGGTACCAATCGGAAGAGCGGGTAGCAGCAGGCATGGATGAAAAGCGGAAATGGCCGGTGGGGCCGGGGTCAAAAATATCCTTTTTCTGTGGCCGACGCCGTAGCTTGCGGCCCCGGAACGGGCGCGGGGCCGGTACGTGGCCCCGCAGCCGCCCGAAATTCCCCGCCGACTTACGCCCCTGCCGCTCATGCTCGTTTTTCCGAACGCCAAACTCAACCTGGGCCTGTACGTGACTGGCCAGCGACCCGATGGCTTCCGCAACCTCGAATCGGCCTTTGTGTCCCTGCCCTGGTGCGACGCGCTGGAAGTGCTGCCCGCCGCCGAAAATAAGCTCACGCTGACTGGCATCCCAATTCCCGGCGACCCGGCCACCAACTTGTGCTGGCGGGCCTACGAGCTGCTGCGGGCCGACTTTGCGCTGCCGCCGGTGCAGCTGCACCTGCACAAGGTGGTGCCCATCGGGGCCGGGCTGGGCGGGGGCTCCGGCGACGCGGCCTTCGCGCTGCGGGCCCTGAATGAGTTGTTTGCGTTGGCACTCTCGCCTGACGCGCTGGAAAGCTACGCCCGCGGCCTGGGCTCCGACTGCGCCTTTTTCATTCGCAACCAGCCCGTGCTGGCCTACGAGAAGGGGGACGTTTTTCAGCCCTTGGACCTAAATCTGCGGGGCATGGTCTGCAAGGTGATTTATCCGGGGCTGCACATCAGCACGGCCGAGGCCTACAGTCGGGTGCAGGCCCGGCCCCCGCGCCACGATTTGCGCCAGAGCCTGGCCCAACCGATGGAAACCTGGCGCGAAACCGTCAGCAACGACTTCGAGGATGCCCTGACCCCGCACTACCCGGTGCTGGGCGAGCTTAAGCAGGCTCTGTACGCGGCCGGCGCCACGTACGCCAGTCTGTCGGGCTCGGGCTCGGCGGTGTACGGGCTGTTTGCGGGCCGGGAGCTGCCGCCCGCGCTGCCACTCAGCGCCGAATACCGGGTCTGGGACGGAGTGCTGTAGAGCTGGGCGCTATACCACCGCTTCCGCCGGCTCGGGCTTGCGGCGGCGCTGCATCCACTGGTCGAGGACGGGGTGGATGAGCACGCTGAACAGGATAACCACCGTGCCCAGGTAGAAGCCGCCGGAGAGCTTTTCCCGGTCGAAGCCGGGCACGTGGAGCCAGTACAGCAGCACGGCCATAACGATGCCATAGACCGGCTCCAGGTTGATGGTCAGGTTGATAACAAAGGCCGACAGCCGCTTCATCAGTTCCACCGACGACGAAAACGCGTACACCGTGCACACCCCGGCCAAAATCAGCAGCCAGAGCCAGTCGTAGCCGTGCCATGCCAGCTGCAGGCCCGCGCCGTTGGTGAAGTAGCGGGAGTACACGGGGAAAAACAGCGCAATGCTCAGGCAGGCGCCCAGCATTTCGTAGAGCGTCAGGCGCAGGGGCGGGTGCTGCTTGACCAGGCGGGAGTTGAGCACGCTGAACAGCGCCGACAGCCCCGCCGA
>NZ_SEWE01000010.1 GCF_004167665.1 Hymenobacter persicinus
AACGGACCAGATAATAAACCGGTGGCGTTTTGGTGCTGCAAAGGTAATAACGTTGCGGTGCAACGCAATACCTGCGGCAAACTTCTGCGTAAATTTTTGTGAAGCTGCTCTAAGACTTCCGTGAAGCAAGCTCGGCTCACGCAGCTATTGCCAAAAAATTAGCCTAGAAGGCAAAGGAGTTTTATGGCTGTCCTAACAAATGCTATTCAGAAAACGCGTACTGCGTGAGTTTTATGAACTCATTCGTCATCGGCAAAAGGGACGCTAATAAAATACAAACAAAAAGCCCGCTTCCGGGGAGGAAGCGGGCTTTGTTGAGTCGCAAAACGCGGGGGTAGTAGTCCGTAGGGGAATCGAACCCCTGTTGGTAGAATGAAAATCTACTGTCCTAACCCCTAGACGAACGGACCAGATAATAAACCGGTGGCGTTTTGGTGCTGCAAAGGTAATAACGTTGCGGTGCAACGCAATACCTGCGGCAAACTTCTGCGTAAATTTTTGTGAAGCTGCTCTAAGACTTCCGTGAAGCAAGCTCGGCTCACGCAGCTATTGCCAAAAAATTAGCCTAGAAGGCAAAGGAGTTTTATGGCTGTCCTAACAAATGCTATTCAGAAAACGCGTACTGCGTGAGTTTTATGAACTCATTCGTCATCGGCAAAAGGGACGCTAATAAAATACAAACAAAAAGCCCGCTTCCGGGGAGGAAGCGGGCTTTGTTGAGTCGCAAAACGCGGGGGTAGTAGTCCGTAGGGGAATCGAACCCCTGTTGGTAGAATGAAAATCTACTGTCCTAACCCCTAGACGAACGGACCAGATAATAAACCGGTGGCGTTTTGGTGCTGCAAAGGTAATAACGTTGCGGTGCAACGCAATACCTGCGGCAAACTTCTGCGTAAATTTTTGTGAAGCTGCTCTAAGACTTCCGTGAAGCAAGCTCGGCTCACGCAGCTATTGCCAAAAAATTAGCCTAGAAGGCAAAGGAGTTTTATGGCTGTCCTAACAAATGCTATTCAGAAAACGCGTACTGCGTGAGTTTTATGAACTCATTCGTCATCGGCAAAAGGGACGCTAATAAAATACAAACAAAAAGCCCGCTTCCGGGGAGGAAGCGGGCTTTGTTGAGTCGCAAAACGCGGGGGTAGTAGTCCGTAGGGGAATCGAACCCCTGTTGGTAGAATGAAAATCTACTGTCCTAACCCCTAGACGAACGGACCAGATAATAAACCGGTGGCGTTTTGGTGCTGCAAAGGTAATAACGTTGCGGTGCAACGCAATACCTGCGGCAAACTTCTGCGTAAATTTTTGTGAAGCTGCTCTAAGACTTCCGTGAAGCAAGCTCGGCTCACGCAGCTATTGCCAAAAAATTAGCCTAGAAGGCAAAGGAGTTTTATGGCTGTCCTAACAAATGCTATTCAGAAAACGCGTACTGCGTGAGTTTTATGAACTCATTCGTCATCGGCAAAAGGGACGCTAATAAAATACAAACAAAAAGCCCGCTTCCGGGGAGGAAGCGGGCTTTGTTGAGTCGCAAAACGCGGGGGTAGTAGTCCGTAGGGGAATCGAACCCCTGTTGGTAGAATGAAAATCTACTGTCCTAACCCCTAGACGAACGGACCAGATAATAAACCGGTGGCGTTTTGATGATGCAAAGGTAGCAAGCCGACGTCTCGGCGCAATACCTGGCCCGGAAAAAAAGTGCCGCCGAAAGCAAATGGGCTGACTTTCAGGAATAAATTTTTACGCTTCGGCCCCAGTTTTCTACAGCGGCCGCGACGGGTGCCCTAAACCCGGACTGCCAGCTGCAGCCGGGAGGGGCCGCTGCCCTTGCAAGCAATGGTTATTTGGTAAGATTAGGATCGATTTGGCGAAGTTAACCGGACCCGGTACCTTCGCTCCGCGTTTCCACCCGGTACATTCGTGCACCGCTAACCCCCATTTTCCCATTATGGCTAAAATAAAAGTCGCCATCAACGGCTTCGGCCGCATTGGCCGTCTGACGTTCAAGTCACTGCTCGGCCGCGACAACGTGGAAGTAGTTGCTATCAATGACCTCACGGACAACAAGACGCTGGCTCACCTGCTCAAGTATGACTCCGTGCACGGCCGCTTCGACGGCACGGTTTCCTACGACGAGGAAAGCCTGACGGTAAACGGCGTGCGTATTGCCGCTCTGGCTGAGCGCGACCCCAAGCTGCTGCCCTGGGGCAAAATGGGCGTTGACGTCGTGCTCGAGTCGACGGGCCGCTTCGTGGACGAGGCCGGCGCTGGCCAGCACATCACCGCTGGAGCCAAGAAAGTGGTTATTTCGGCTCCCGCCACCGGCAACATTCCAACCGTGGTACTGGGCGTCAACGAGGACATCCTGACCGGCGACGAGACCATTATCTCCAACGCTAGCTGCACCACCAACTGCTTGGCCCCGATGGCCAAGGTGCTCGACGAGGTGTTCGGTATCGAGAAGGGCTACATCACCACGGTGCACGCCTACACTTCGGACCAGAACCTGCAGGATGCCCCGCACAAAGACCTGCGCCGCGCCCGCGCCGCCGCCTACAGCATCATCCCGACCAGCACCGGTGCCGCCAAGGCCGTTGGTCTGGTACTGCCCACGCTGAAGGGTAAACTCGATGGTTTGGCCATGCGCGTGCCCGTGCCGGATGGCTCGATGACTGACCTGACCGTGGTGCTGAAAAAGGAAGCTACTAAGGAGCAGATCAACGAGGCCCTGAAATCGGCTTCGGAAGGCGCCATGAAAGGCATCATCGAGTACACCACCGACCCGATTGTGAGCATCGACATCGTGGGTAACAAGCACAGCTGCATCTTCGACTCGGAGCTGACGGCCGCCAGCGGTACGCTCGCCAAAGTCATTGGCTGGTACGACAACGAAACCGGCTACAGCACCCGCACCGCTGACCTGATCCAGAAGCTGGGTGAGGCCATGAGCAAGTAAGCTTTGCCGTACGTGAATACATGAGAAGCCTGCCCGGTTCGGGTGGGCTTCTCTGTTTTTCAGCTCCCCAAGTTCCAACCTTTCCGCTACTGCCGCGTTGTTGCCGACTATGCCCGCCAAGCCCCGCATCTGTTTTCTGATCAACCCCATGTCGGGCACCAACCGCCGGCAGGACGTGCCCGCCCTCATCACCCGGCACGTCGACACGGCGGCCGTGGACCACGAAATCCGGCTGACCCAGTACGCCGGCCACGCCGAGGAACTGGCCCGGCAGGCGGCGGCCGAAGGGTTTCGGACCGTAGTGGCCGTGGGCGGCGATGGCACCGTGAATGAGGTAGGGCGGGGACTGTTGGGTACGGCTACGGCCCTGGGCGTGGTGCCGCGGGGCTCCGGCAACGGCTTGGCCCGCCACCTGCGGATTCCGCTCACGCTGCCCGCCGCCGTGCAGCGCGTGTGCGCCCCAGACTTTCAGCGTATCGACGTGGGCCATATCAACGGGCGCGCTTTCTTTTGCACCGCCGGGCTGGGCTTCGATGCTCACGTGAGCAAGTGTTTTGCCCAGGCCGGCACCCGGGGGCTGAGCACCTACGTGAAAGTGGCATTGCGCGAGTACCGCCACTACCGCCCCACGCCCATCACGGTGGCGTTGAATGGGCAGACCCTGCAGACGGATTGCTACGTGCTGGCCTTCGCCAACGCGGCCCAGTACGGCAACAACGCCTACATTGCCCCCCTGGCCGATATCCGGGACGGTCTGCTGGATCTGTGCCTGATTGACTCACTGCCCGTGGTGCGGGCCGTGCGGGTGGGGCTGGGGCTGGCGCTGGGCAACCTGCCCACGTCGGGGGCCGCCGTGTTTCATACTAGTTCCCATATCCGGGTGCGGGCCGCTACCCCGCTGGGCTTTCACATCGACGGCGACTACGGGGGCGAGGCCCGGGAATTTGAGGTGGCCCTGACGCCGCTGGCCCTGGAAGTAGCGGTGTGATGGTGAACTTGTGAGATGGTGAAGTTCTGAAATAGTGAGTTTGATGTTGGATTGGCGCAACTTGCGCCGGCCGCGCCGCCAGCACGTAAACTCACCATCTCACAAGTTCACCATTTCACCCCATGAACAACCGCCGCAGCCGCGAAGGCATTGTGTATTCGACCAGCTCCGACTTCGAGTACCAGCATGCCAATGAAGAGGAAGCCACCACGCTGCCGCCCCAGCAGCAGAACCTGCGGGTGCAGCTCGATAAAAAGTCGCGCGGGGGCAAGCAGGTCACGCTTATCACCGGCTTCGTGGGCCAGGATGCTGACCTGCAGGCCCTGGGCAAGCTGCTCAAAACCAAGTGCGGCGTGGGCGGCAACGCCAAGGACGGCGAAATCCTGATTCAGGGTGACTTCCGCGACAAAGTCCTGGCCGTGCTGCTCGAGCAGAAGTACAAAGCCAAAAAAGCCGGCGGATAAGGGTTAGGTAGTAGCCTTTAGATGCTGCAACGCCCGCTCCACGTCCTCCGGCGTATCGATGCCGATGGTTTCGAGCGTGGTTTCGGCCGTCAGGATGCGGTAGCCGTTTTCCAGCCAGCGCAGCTGCTCCAGGCTTTCGGCCTGCTCCAGCGCGGAGGGCGGCAGCAGGGTAATTTCGGCCAGCACGTCGGGGCGGTAAGCGTAGAGGCCGATGTGGCGCAGGTAGCGGTGGTGGCTTAGCCACTCGGCCGGCTCGCGCTGACGCTGGAAGGGCAGGGGGTGGCGGCTGAAGTACAGCGCGTGGCCCTGGGCGTCGAGCACTACTTTGGGCAGATGGGGGCTGAAGAGTTCCTCGGCACTAACTACGGGCTTGACCAGCGTGGCCAGCTGGGGCCGGGGTTCAGCCTCGAACAAGTCCACCAGCGCATTGATCTGGGCCGGGTGAATGAAGGGCTCGTCGCCCTGAATGTTGATAATGCAGTCGGCCACGACGCCGAGCTGCCGGTAGGCATCGAACACCCGGTCGGTGCCGCTGGGATGGTCGGGGTGGGTGAGCAGCACCTCGCCGCCGAAGCGTTCCACGTGCTCCCGGATCCGCTCGTCGTCGGTGGCCACCACCACCCGGCTCAGCTTGGCTTGTCGGGCTTGCTCCACCACGCGCTGAATCATGGACTTGCCACCCAGATCTACCAAAGGCTTGCCGGGCAGGCGGGTGGAAGCGTAGCGGGCCGGAATGATGCCGATGGCGTGGAGCATGGAAGCGGGCGAAAAGGTGGAACAAACGGTACGAGGCCGAAAGTAGGAGGATTTCGGCTGCCCCGCGCAAAGTGGCGCCAAATTGGCTAGGCGAGCTTGGCCCGGCCTGAGCCGCCCGATTGTCGGGCAGCAATTGTGGCAAAATGGCCCCCGTGGCCCCGTAGCCAAGGATTATTTAATTATCTTTCGGCAGCATATCGTCTGCCGGCCGCGGCTGTTGCCTGCATTGGGCAAGCCGCTGCTTTTTCTCTTGCAAACCGTCCGTATGACCCGTTTTTCGTTGCTGTTTGCCGCTTTTGCCCTCTCTGGTTTTGCCGCTTCCGCCACCCCGCGGCCCATTGCCCTGCCCGATTCCATCGGCGTGGAATACCGCAACAATAAAGTCCTGATCAAGCACCGCGTCGCGCCCGGCGAGACGCTCTACGGCATTGCCCGCCGCTACAAGGTGCCCGTCGACCAGATTGTGGAAGCCAACCCCAAGCTGGAAGGTGCCCTGGGCGCGGGCCAGATTGTGCTCGTGCCCCGCACCCGCGTTGTGCTCTCGAACCCGGCCGCTAAGTCCGCCACGGCTGCCGTGCCGAATGCCGCCGCCAAAGGCCTGAGCACCGACGCCCGGGGCAACAAAGTATATAAGGTGGCCAAGGGGGAAACGCTGTTTGCCGTGGCCCGCCGCTTCGATATGACGCCCGCCGACATTGCCCGGCAGAACAATATGGCCGCCAACGCCGGCGTCCGCATCGGGCAGACCCTGATTATCGTGCCCGCCGGTGGTTCCGCGGACGCTGCTGTAGCCGCTGCGCCCAAGCCCGCCGCCGTACCGGCCCCCAACAACCGCCCCGAGCGCACCGACGATTCGGACAAGGAGAAAGAGTCCGCTACGGCCCCAGCCGCCCCGGTGACGCCCGCCAAGGAGGATGCCCCCGAGCGCGCCAGTGAGATTGTGCGCAAAGTCACCGAAAGCGGCCTGGCCGCCGTGATTGAGGGCGGGGGCACCGACAAGTACCTGGCCCTGCACAAGACGGCTCCCGTGGGCACCATCATGCAGGTGCGCAACATCATGAACGGGCAGTCGGTGTACGTGCGCGTGATTGGGCAGCTGCCCGACACCGGCGAAAACAGCAACGTGCTTGTGCGCATCTCGCGCCGGGCCGTACAGAAGCTGGCTACCCCGGACTCCCGCTTCCGCGTCGAAACTTCGTACGTGCCGTAGCGGTTGGTGCTGGCAGTGAATCACGCCCAGACCCGGCGCCTGCTCGAAGAGCGCTACGCCCACTACAACCGGCCCGCCTTTATTGCCGACGACCCCATCCAGAGTCCCCACCGCTTTTCTCAGCGGGCGGACGTTGAAATCAGCGCCCTGTTTGCGGCCCTGCTGGCCTGGGGGCGCCGCCCGACCATCATCAGCAAGGTCACGGAGCTGCTGCGCCGCATGGACGACGCGCCCCACCAGTTCGTGACCCAGCACCAGGACGAGGACCTGAAAAAGCTGCTCGGCTTCTGCCACCGCACCTTCTGCGACACCGACCTGCTCTACTTCGTGCACTGGCTGCGCGACTACTACACCGGGCACGAGACGCTGGAAGACGCCTTTCTGCACGGCGCTACCCAGCGGGAGCGGCTGGAAAACTTCCACACGCTGTTCTTCAGCCTGCCCGACGCGCCCCAGCGCACCCGTAAGCACGTGGCCACGCCCGCCCGGGGCTCGGCCTGCAAGCGCGTAAACATGTACCTGCGCTGGCTGGTCCGCCACGACGACCGGGGCGTGGACTTCGGCCTCTGGCGCCGCCTGCCCATGGCCGAGCTGATCTGCCCCATCGACGTGCACGTGGAGCGCCAGGCCCGGCAGCTGGGCCTGCTCACCCGCCCCGTCGTGGACTGGCGCGCCGCCGAGGAGCTCACCGAGAACCTGCGGCGGTTTGACCCCGCAGACCCGGTGAAGTATGACTTCGCGCTGGTTGGGCTGGGGGTGGAGGAGAAGCGGTAGCGTTGTTTAACATACGAGCCTATGCAAACCTATACTGTCCGGTCGCTGCGTTTGGATGTTGCGCTACTTATTGTGGTTGTGTGGGTTACTCTATTCGTTGCTTTCGTTCAGCTGCGGCAGCACTTTCTTAATGAAACGGGATTCCTGATTTTCTTCTGCGGCTGGCTGGTATCGGGCTACCTGGCTGTTAGAAAGTTTGCTGTGCGCGAGTTGGCCGTAGAGCTGACCCCCGGTTGGCTGACGATTAGGTCGGAAGGCACCGCAACGGAGCAGCAGATTCCGCTGGACCAGATTGCCTCGTATTTCTATAAGTATGATGGCAGAATAAAGCTGTTTCGCTTGCAGCTGCACTCCGGCCAGAAAGTGGTGATGCGTAACAACAGCCGCTTTTGCCCCGCGGATGATCTGGCCGCGCTGGGCCGGGATTTTGAGGCGCAGCTTGCGCAGGGGGCCGCCGCCGTCCTGAATGGAAGTGGACGTGCTGTTCGGCGGGAGAAAACGTTTTTTGAAGAGCCGGTTTCGACGGCCGGACTGGTAATTCTGCCCGCGGCCATGGTTCTGCTCTGGCTGGCCGGTGACGGTGCGCTCTTCACGCTGCGCACCATCGGGTGTGCCGCCTTTGGCTATGTCGTTTATTGGGTGGCGTGGCTGAACGGAGCTGAAGCGCGCAACCAGAAGCCTGGGTAGACGAATATCTTACCCAATTAGTAACCCCGGCGAATCTTTCGCCCCGCCGCGAATGTTTACTTTTACCGTCCTTTGCGATTACAACCCACTACCCAGTTCCTGATTTGATTCTTCCTCAGAATTTCGAGCAAAAGATTGGCTTCGCGCAGTTGCGCGAGATGCTGGAAGGCCTGTGTCTGAGTGCCCTGGGCCGCCAGTTTGTGGCCAAGATGACCTTCCAGACCAAGCACGACCAGCTGCTGAAGCTGCTGCTGCAAACCGACGAATTCCGCCTGCTGCTCAACAGCGGCGCCGACTTCCCCAGCCAGCATTACCACGACGTGCACCCCCACCTGGTGCGCGCCGCCTTGCCCGGCGCCTACCTCGACGTGCCCGCGTTTTTTGCCGTCAAGATGAGCCTGCGCACCATCCGCCAGGCCCTGACTTTCTTCACCCAGGCCGAGGAAAGCCTGTATCCGACCCTGCGCCTGCTGGGCATCGGCGTACAGGTTGACCGCAACCTGCTGGCGAACCTGGACAAGGTGGTCGACGACGAGGGGCAGGTGCGCGACAACGCGTCCCCGCTCTTGTCCCAGCTCAAGCAGGAGCTCATCGGCCGCCAGGGCATGCTGCGCAAGCAGATTGCCGGCATCCTGCGCCACGCCAAGTCGGAGGGCTGGATTCCCGGTGATGCCGAGCCCACCATCCGCGGCGGCCGCCTGGTGCTGCCCGTCATTGCCGAGCACAAGCGCCGGGTGAAGGGCCTGATCCACGACGAGTCGGCCTCGGGGCAGACGGTGTTTATCGAGCCGGAGGCCGTATTCGAGCTCAACAACGACATCAAGGACCTGGAGAATGCCTACCAGCGCGAGCTGATCCGCATCCTGACGGCCCTTACCGACCAGCTGCGCCCCCACATTCCGGACCTGCGCAAGGCCTACCAGTACCTGGGCCTGCTCGACTTCGTGCGCGCCAAGGCCTTGCTGGCCCACCGCCTCGAAGCGACCCTGCCCACGCTGGATGCCAAGCCGCTGATTCGGTGGAAAACCGTGCGCCACCCGCTGCTCTACCTGACTTTCAAGGAGCATAAGGAAAACCCGCGCGAAGTCGTGCCCCTGGACATTGAGCTCAACCCCGACCAGCGCATTCTGCTGATTTCGGGGCCAAATGCCGGCGGTAAGTCGGTGAGCATGAAGACCGTGGGGCTGGTGCAGTACATGCTCCAGTGCGGCCTGTTGATTCCGGCTGCCGACGGCTCCGAGGCCGGCATGTTCGACGACATTTTCCTCGACATCGGCGACGAACAGAGCCTGGAAAACGACCTGAGCACCTATTCGTCCCACCTGCTGAGCATGAAGCAGTTCGTGACCCTGGCCGGCAAGCGCAGCCTGGTGCTCATCGACGAATTCGGCACCGGCACCGAGCCCGCCCTGGGCGGGGCCATTGCCGAGGCCGTGCTCGACCAGCTCAACCGGGCCCGCTCCTTCGGCGTCATCACCACCCACTACACCAACCTGAAGAACTTTGCCGAGCGCAATGCGGGCATCGTCAACGGGGCCATGCGCTACGACCCGGAGCGCCTGCAGCCGCTCTACCGGCTGGAAATCGGCAAGCCGGGCTCGTCGTTTGCCATCGAAATTGCCCGCAAAATCGGTCTGCCCAAGCAGATTGTGGAGCGGGCTACCCAACTCGTGGGCAAGGACAAAATCCGTTACGACCGGTTGCTGGAAGGGCTGGAAAAGGAAAAGGCTGACCTCGAGTTGCGCACCGCCGAAGCCGCCAAGGCCGAGCGACGCATGAAAAAAGCCGCCCAGGAGTACCAGGACCTGAAAAAGCACCTCGACGAAACCACCCTCGACGTGCTCCGCGACGCCAAGGCCAAGGCCAAGCTCCTGCTCAAGGACACCAACCAGCAGATTGAGGCCACCATCCAGGAAATCCGCGTCGGCCAGGCCGATAAGGAGAAAACCAAGGACGCCCGCCAGAAGCTCGACACGTTCGTGCGCGAAAAGCTCCAGCTTGAGCCGCCCAAGCCCAAGGCCACGCGCGAGCTGGCCGAGCCCGGCACGCTCAAGGCCGGCGACAAAGTGGCCCTCATCGGCCAGGACGGGCACGGCGAAATTATGAGCGTGAAGGGCAAGACGGCGGAGGTCAGCTTCGGCGGTATGAAGACCATCGTCAAGGTGTCGCAGCTCGAAAAATTGGGCCGGGCCGAAATCCGGGAGCGGGAGAAGAAGTCGGAGCGCCTGAGCTACGCCGTATCGGGCGCCGGCATCGACATGACCGGCCGGATGAGCAACTTCAGCCCCAACCTCGATTTGCGCGGGGAGCGGGCCGAAGATGCCCTGCACAAAATCATGGCCTTCGTCGATGACGCCGTGATGTTCGGGGTGCCCGAGCTGCGCGTGCTCCACGGCCGCGGCAACGGCGTGCTCCGCCAAGTCGTGCGCGACTACCTGCGCTCCGTGCGTGCCATTGCCAGCGTGGCCGACGAGCACGCCGACCGGGGTGGCGACGGGGTCACCATTGCCGTGCTGAAGTAAGCCGCCCATGTTCGTCAGCCAGCCCCAGCGCTTTACGTACCGCAGCCGTTTGTCGGTCCCGGCGCTGCGGGCGGTGGCCGACGAGTTCGTGGCCCGGCAGGGTGGCCCCCAGCAGCCGGGCGCTTACGTGGCCAGCTGGCTTTCGGCGACGGTATTGGAGGCCACGCCACGGGAAGTGCCGCGGGCCCTGCGCTACGCCGGCAAGCAGCGGGCCACGCTCGAGCTGCCGCTCGCCGCCGGGGACGCGCGGGTCAACCTCACTATTTACCCGGCGTCCCTGCTCTCCACGCTGTTCTACGGAATCCTGGTCGGGGGCGCGTACGCCGGCTTTTCCTGCCTGCAGGAAGGCCACTGGCTGCACGTCGGGCTGAGCGTGAGTTTCGTGGCCCTCGCCACCGGCTCGTTGCGGATAATCCAGCAGGCCTCAACCAAGCTGCTGCGGCAGGATCTGGAGCAGCACTTTCAGCTGAACGCGCTGGGTTAAACGCGAATAGCCTGCATAAAAAAAGGCGGCTCCCAATTCGGGAGCCGCCTTTTTTAGGTTCAATAAGCAAAGAGCTACTCGACTACTACGCGGCTAACCTGGGTGGTTTCGGGCGTTACAATCTGCACCAGGTACAGGCCGGCGCGCAGTTGCGAGGCATCCACGGTTACGTCCTGGCCGTTCAGAGGCTGGGTCTGGGTCAGCACCACCCGACCGGTGGCATCACGCAGGGTGATGGTAGCCGTACGGGCCTTGTTCGACTCCAGGCGCAGCTGGAACTTGCCGGCCGTGGGGTTCGGGTACACCTGGATGCTGCTCTGCTGCACGGTGGCTTTCTTGTTGCTCAGCACCAAGTTACACACCGTCACGGTGCTGCCGAAAGCCTGCTCGTCCTGAATCCGCTTGGCAAACTCCTGGTAATAGGTGTTTACAATTTTGGCGTCGTGGACAATCAGGGTGTTTTCGTCGTTTTCGGTGTTAGCCGAGAGGCTCCAGTTGTGCGAACCCACGAACACCTGCGGATCGGAAGCCGAAGCGCCGGCGTCGATGATGGCGTACTTGTGGTGCATAATGCCCATGCCCTTGAACTTGATGATGCGGTTGCCCAGGGCCGTTTTGATGGTCCGGAAAATCGGGCCTTCCGCCGCGCTGGAGGTGTCGTTGACCAATACTTCCGAGCAGTTGGCAATACCCTTGGCATTCACTTGGTCGCGGATGGCGCGGCCAATGTCGCTCTGGGTGATGAGCATGGTGGCAATGTGCAGGTCGTTGTCGGCCGTCTGGATGGCTTCGATCAGGCGCCCGTTCACGTTGTCGGTGGGCGAGAACCACGACTCCACGGTTTTGCCACCGATGTTGAGGTAGTGCGGGGTGTTGTCGGTTTTCAGCGAACCGAACACGGCCGTGGCCGTGGTGCCGCCGCCCCACATTTCGTTCATCTCGATGGTGTAGACCCGGGCCAGCGACTGGTCCTGCACGGCAATGGCGTTGTTGCGGTCGGTGCTGAGCTGGGCCGCAGTCCAGTTCGTGGAGCCGGTCCACACCCAGGGCACGTTCGGGTTGGTGCTGTTGGCATCAATAATCACAAACTTGTTGTGCATGATGTTCTGGGTCGTGTTGCGCCCGATGCGCGGAATGGCCGAGTTCAGGTTCTGGATGCTGGCGTTGGCGTTGTCATTCTCGAAAATCACGCGCACCTGCACGCCGCGGGCGTAGGCAGCATTCACGGCGGCCAAAATCACGGGGCTGTTCCAGTTGTAGATGGCAATGTCTAGGGTCTGGGCGGCCTTGTTGATGTAGCGGGCCACGGTGTCGGCAATGGCGCCATTAGCCAAGTAGGTGGCGTTGTTGCCGGGCAGGGCCAGGGCCGTATTCACCGGGTTGTTGAAGTAGGAGCGCATCTTGCCCGTGGAGAGCGAGCCAGTGACCATCGGAATCACGCGCGACTCCGACAACCCTACCGAGTTGGTGGAGCTGGCCTTGATGTAGTAAACCGTGGCGGGCTGCAGGCCGGTGATGGCCAGGCTGTGGTTGGTGACGCTGGTGGCGTTGGTGACGGCCGTAAACGTGCCGTTCGGCGTGGTCGAGTACTCCACCTTCGTGTCGCCGGCGTTCTGGGTGAGGAAGTTCACCGTGAAGCCGCTCGAGTTGATGTTGATGGGACGGGGCGTAGTCAGCAGGTTGGGCGTGTTGCCCTGCAAAAAGTCGGCGTAGACGCGGGGCAGAAACTGGTAGCCGGTGGTGCCGGGCGCCACGTTAGTAAACTGGCTCATGATGCCGACGGCGTCGTAGAGGCCGGTCGGGGCGGGTTTGCCCACCAGGCCACCGGGGCCGGTGCTGGCCGCATTCACGTACAGGGGCGTGGCGGCGTTGTTGTTGATGCGGTAACCGGCCGAAACCGACTGGAACGCCGTAACGGGCGCGCCGGTGGAGGTGTTAATCGAGGTCAGTCCGTTCAGGCGCACCAGGCGGCCTTCGTACTGCTCGGCGAAGGCGGGGGTGAGGTTGCCGGCGGCAAACACAATGGGCTGCACGGGCCGGTTGCCGGCCACAATCTGCAGGTTGGTAATGGGGTTGATTTCCAGCAGGCCGCGGAAGTCCACAATCTGGCCCGTTACCAGAATGGAGTCGCCGGGCACGATGGAGTTGAGCAGGGGCAAAAAGGCGTTGCCGGCCGCGCCGTACACGCCCACGCCGCCGGTGGCGTCCTGAATGTAGCGAATGGCGCCCAACTCGGCGCCGTTGGTGGCCACCCCACGGATGGTGACCGTAGGGCCGGTGGTCGAGTTAAAGGCCGGGGCCTGGGCCCGGGCCGCCCCAATCGAGATGGACGTCTGGGCCAGAGAGGCCGGCAGACTCACGCCCAGGGAGAGCAGGGTTAAGAGAGTAAATTTTTTCATGAAAGCCGTAAAAAGGTCAATACAGGAAGGTGGTGGGAATTAAGGGTGCAAATATGCTGATTTTCAGGCGAAAAACCGGCTCGAATCCGCGGTGGGAATAGCGTAAAATTCCGGGGCATACGTGAACGGCGGGTGAAGCCCGCGGGCCTAGTCGTCGCCGTCCGAATCGGTAGAGCGGGTGGCGCGGCTGGTGCTGCGCTTTTTGGTGTCCGTAATCATGGGCACGGGCGCCGCGGTGGAAGTGCCCACGGCATTCGTGGACGAGACCTTCACGTAGTACACCGTGCCGGGCTGCAAATCCTTCAGCGCAATGCTGTGGCGGGTGGTGGGCGTGGCGTTCATCACCACCGTGCCCAGCTCGGCGCTCCGGCCGTACTCCACCTTGGTGTCGCCGGCATTCTGGGTGCTAAAGTTCACGGTGAAGCCGTTGCGGCTCATTTCGGTCGGGATGGGCTCGCCCAGCATGTTGGGCAGGCCGCCGCCGAGCATGATGTCGTTGTAGAGGCGGGGCAGAAGCTGGTAGCCGCCGGTGCCGGAGGGCGCAAACTGGCCGATGATGCCGGTCAGGTCAAACTCGCTGTTGGGCGCGGGCTTGCCCACGATGCCGGTTTCGCCGGCCGAGGCGTTGTTGGTGCGCAGCGTGGCGCCCTTCTGCCCGTTGAGCAGGTAGTTGCTGTTGCCGTTGAAGGTCATGATGCCCACGCCGCTGGGGGTAGTCACGCCGGTATTAGACTTGATTTTCACCAACCGGCCCTCGTAGGCCTCGGCGTACACCTTGGTCAGCTCGGAAGCCATAACTTCCACCGGCACCAGGCGGCGACCCGAGGCCAGCTTGCGCACCGACGTGACGGGGTCCATTTCCAGCAGGCCATTATAGTTTTTGAGCGTGCCGCGCAGCTCCACACTGTCGCCGGGGGCCAGGGCCGCGAAGCCCACGGCCGAGTTGGAAAAGGCCGCCAAGCCGGCCTCCCGATCCTGAATGTAGCGGATGGCCCCCAGCTCGGGGCCGTTGCTGACCGTGCCGCGCACCGTGACGGTGGTGCCGGGGCCGGCGGCGCGGGCGGCCGAAAGCGTGATGACGGACTGGGCGTGCACTCCCGTTGCGGCGCCGAGCAGCGCCGCGCAAAGTGTAACGTTCTTCATGCAGTAGAAACAGGCAGGGGGGAAAGGAAAGGGGAAAGGTCAGTTTGTACAAATATGCCTATTCCCAGCCTATTTGCACAAAGCCGCGGCATTTAATATAGCGTTGAGCTTGTTTTTGGGGCTTGGCTGATCCTCAGCGGACTCCGGGCGCGCCGCTAGAGGATGTTGACCTCCGGATGCAGCTCCACGCCAAACTTCTCGCGCACGGAGGCAATAATGTCCTGGGCCAGGTCCCGGATGTCGGCGCCCTGGGCCCCGCCGTGGTTGACGAGCACCAGCGCCTGCTGGTCGTGCACGCCGTGGGCCCCGAAGCGGCGCCCCTTCCAGCCGCACTGCTCAATCAGCCAGGCGGCGGGCACCTTCACGCCCCCGGGCACGGGGTAGCCGGGCAGGGCGGGGTACTGGGCCTTGAGGGCGTCGTACTTGGCCTGGCTGAGCTCCGGGTTTTTGAAAAAGCTGCCCGCGTTGCCAACCTGAGCCGGGTCGGGGAGCTTGCTGCGGCGGATGCGGATGACGGCCTCACTCACGTCCTGGGGCGTGGGCGAAGTTTCGATGCCCATATCGGCCAGGGTGGTACTGATGGCCCCGTAGCTGGTGTTGAGCTCGTGGCGGCGCCGCAGCCGCAGCACCACGCCCGTAACAATAAACTGGTTGCGCAGCGGGCCCTTGAACACGCTTTCCCGGTAGCCGAAGCCGCACTGCTCGTGGGTGAAGGTGCGCAGCTGCCCGGAGCTGATTTCCACGGCTTCCAAGTGGTCGAAGGTGTCTTTGAGCTCGGCGCCGTAGGCCCCGATGTTTTGCAGGGGCGCCGCGCCCACCGTGCCCGGAATCAACGACAGGTTTTCGATACCACTCAGGCCCTGGCTCAGCGTGTACTGCACCAATCCGTGCCAGGATTCGCCGGCCCCGGCCCGCACCAGGGCCGTGTCGGTGGCTTCATCCTGGGCCGTGATGTCGAGGCCGGTGATTTCATTTTTAAGCACGATGCCGTCGAAGTCCCGGGTGAACAGCAGATTGGAGCCCCCGCCGAGCACCAGCTTTTCGGCCTGCTGCACCTCGGGCAACGCCAGCAGGGCGCGCAGCTCGTCGACGCTGCGGAAGCGGGCAAACAGGCGGGCCTTGGCTTCGAGGCCGAAGGTGTTGTAGGGGCGCAGGGAAACGTGGTGTTCGAGCTGGGGAGCAGGCATGGGAAAGCGGCTGGATTTGCGACAAAGGTAAATGTTCGGGCGGGCTGCGCCGACACGCGGCAGCTTATTCGGGCGGCAATAAAAAAAGCCCGCGGGTTGCGGGCTTTTTACGAAGGGCAAACGGCGGCGCTTACCGCACCCGGTAGCCGCTCACGGCGTAGTAGAGCAGGTAGGCGTAGCAGAGCGCGGGCAGAATGAAAGCCACGCGCAGGCCCCCGCCGTGGGTGGCCACAAAGCCCATCAGCGGCGGAATGATGGCGCCGCCCACGATGGCCATAATCAGGTAGGAGGAGCCCTGCTTGGTGAAGCGGCCCAGGCCGGTGATGGCCAAGGGAAAAATGACGGGCCACATAATGGAGTTACACACCCCGCAGAGCACCACCAGCCACAGCGCCGTTTCGCCGTGGTTGAAGATGGAGGCCAGCACGAACAAGGTGCCGGCCGCGCACACGCCCACCAGCAGCTTGCGGGCGTTGAAGCGGCTGAGCAGCGGAATGCCGATAATGCGGCCCACCATCAGCCCAAACCAGTACGAGGACACCAGCACCGCCCCCACGGCCTTGGTGAAGCCGGAGTTCGTATCGATGGGCTCGGGGGCGTGGCCAAACAGGGCGCCGGCCCAGCCCGTGGCCAGGCTCAGGCTGCGCACCAGCTGCTGGGTGAAGCCGCTGAGCTCTTTGATGCCTTGGCTTTCGCCGTAGCGGATCAGAAACGAGCCCAGCCCGACTTCCACGCCCACGTAGGCGAAAATGGCTGCCACGCCCAGGGCCAAGTGGCGGAAGTCGAGGGCGGAGCGGCGGCCGGCAAAGCCCGAGGCCTCGGCCGTGGCCGCTTCTTCCTCGGCCGGGATGCTTTCAATTTCGGGCAGGCGCACCAGGAAAAACAGGGCCGACAGCACCGCCAGAAACAAGGCCAGCCCCAGGTAGAGGGGCTTGACCAGCGTGGCTTCCTGAGTCAGGCGCTGCTCCAGGGGCAGGGCCGCCAGCTGGGCCTTGAGCACCGTGGAGCCGCCAAACAAGATCAGGCCGCCAATGAGCGGGGAAATAGTGCCGCCCAGCCCGTTGGCCACGCCCACGATGCTGACCCGGCTGGCCGCCGTGCGGGCCGGTCCGAGCACCGACACGTAGGGGTTGGCCGCCACCTGCAGCAACGTGATGCCGGCGCCCAGCAAGCTCAGCGCCAGCAAAAACAGGGCGAAGGTGCGGGAGTTAGCGGCCGGCACAAACAGCAGCGCGCCCAGGGCCATAACCAGCAGCCCCAGCACGATGCCGCGCTTGAACCCGAGCTTTTCCAGCACCCGGCCCGCGGGCAACGACATCAGAAAGTAGGCCCCGAAAAAGGCTGATTGCACCAGTGAGGACTGCAGATCCGTGAGCTGGCAGACGTCCTTGAGGTAGGGCATCAGCACGTCGTTGAAGTTGGTGACGGCCCCGAACAGGAAAAACAGGGTTGTCATCAGCACCATGGGCCCGGCGTAGGAGCGGGTCGGGGCGGCGGTGGTGGCAGGAGAGGAAGTAGAAACGGGAACGGCCATGCAGGCGGGAGGGAAGAATGGGTGAAGCCTTAAAGATAGGAATGTCGCGCAAAGCTTTCCGCCTGCTTCAGCCGCCGGGCTTGGTGGTCCACCCGCGCCTTTTGCCGACCTTTGCCGCTTCCCTTCGCACCTAACGACCCGCTTCATGTCCGAAAACCGCCGCGACTCCGCTTTTTTTATGACGGCCACCACCCAGTTTGGGCTGGAGGAAGTGCTGGCCCAGGAGTTGCGCGACCTGGGCGCAAAGATTGAGAAGATCGGGCAGCGGGCCGTGGAGTTTACCGGTACCAAGCAGCTGCTGTACGAGGCCAACCTGTGGTGCCGCACCGCCGTGCGCATCCTGAAGCCCTTCGCCCACTTCCTGGCTCCCGACGAAAAAGCCCTGTACCGCGAGGTAAGCCGCCTCGACTGGAGCGAGTACCTCAGCCCCGACCAGACCTTCGCCATCACGGCCGTCGTCAACAAGTCCACGTTCGAGCACTCCCTGTATGTGGCCCAGCTGACCAAGGATGCCATTGTAGACCAGTTTCGGAACCGCACCGGCGTGCGGCCCAGCGTCGACGTGAAAACCCCCGACATCCGGCTCCACCTGCACATGATTGAAAACGAGGTGGTGCTCAGCCTCGATGCTTCCGGCGACTCCCTGCACCGCCGCGGCTACCGCCAGCAAACCAACGCCGCGCCCCTCAACGAGGCCCTGGCCGCGGGTCTGCTGCTGCTGGCGGGCTGGGATGGCAAAAAAACGCTCATCGACCCCATGTGCGGCTCGGGCACCCTGCTCACGGAGGCCGCCCTGATTGCCCAGCGCATTGCCCCGGGCCTGTATCACCAGGGCAAGTTTGCCTTCGAAAACTGGCCCGACTTCGACCGCGCCCTCTGGGAGTCGGTGAAAATGGATGCCCGCAGTGCCCGTCTCGAGGAGCCGCAGGCGTATTTGGCCGGCTCCGACTTGTTGCCGGAGTTCATTGAGCTGGCCCGGCAAAACGTGGAAGCCGCCGACCTGGAGGACTATATCCGCCTCTCGGTGCGCGACGTGAAGGACGCCAAGGCCCCGGCCAAGGAGGCGCCCGGCCTGGTGGTGATGAATCCGCCCTACGGGGAGCGAATCGGGGACGAAACCGAAATGGAGGGCCTCTACAAAACCATCGGCGACACGCTCAAAACGAGCTTTCAGGGCTACGACGCCTACATCTTCACCGGCAACCTGCAGGCTGCCAAGCGCGTGGGGCTGAAAGCCTCGCGCCGGATTCCGCTCTTCAACGGGCCCATAGACTGCCGCCTGCTCAAGTATGAGCTCTACCAGGGCACGCGCAAAGCCGCCCGGCCGGAGCAGGAGTAGGGAAAGGCTTCCGCACGATGTGAAGACGCGAAGCCACGCCCCGGCAGCTGGCCCGGCCAAAGCAGCCGGTTTAGTTGCGTCATTAATTACTAGTATTGCGGCTGGTTTGCCCCGGCTGGCCTGGTCTTCTGCCCTTTCCAAAAAATTCCCGCTTCCCGTATGAAACTACGCTGTTCTGGCCTGCTGCTGGCCCTGCTGCTGCCCGTGCTGTCCCCGGCTCAGTCGGGCCCCGCCATTACCCGCGTCAACCCGACCAACTGGTGGGTGGGCATGAAAAACCCGAACGTGCAGCTGCTCGTCTACGGCCCCCAGGCCGGTACGCTCACCTACACCATCACGTACCCGGGCGTGAAGCTGGTCAAGACCAACTCGGTCGACAACCCGAACTACGCCTTCCTCGACCTTGGCATTGCCGCCACCGCCAAGCCCGGCAAGGTGCAGATTGTCGGGAAAAAGGGTGGGCTGACCATCACCCGGACCTGGGAGTTGCGGGCCCGCACGGCCTCACCCAAGGGGCAGGGCGTCACGGATGCCGACTTCATCTACCTGGCCATGCCCGACCGGTTTGCCAACGGCGACCCGTCGAACGATAAGTTTGCCGACATGGCCGACCCGAACATGGACCGCGCCAACCCCTTCTTCCGCCACGGCGGGGACTTGCAGGGCGCCGCCCAGCACATTGGCTACCTTAAAGACCTGGGCGTGACGGCCGTCTGGTTTACGCCCGTGCTCGAAAACAACCAGCCCCTGACCAATGAGGGCGGCACGATGCGCGCGGCCTACCACGGCTACGGTTTCACCGACCAGTACAACGTGGACCAGCGCCTGGGCGGCAATGCGGCCTACAAAAGCTTTGTCGACCAAGCCCACGCCGCCGGCCTGAAGGTGGTGCAGGACGCCGTGTATAACCACGTGGGGCAGAATCACTGGATTTTGCAGGACCTGCCCATGAAAAGCTGGCTGCACCAGTGGCCCACCTACACCAACACGAGCTACAAGCAGCAGCCCATTACCGACCCCTACGCGGCCCAGCTCGACAAGAAGGTGATGCTCGACGGTTGGTTTGTGCCCTTCCTGCCCGACCTCAACCAGCAGAATCCGTACGTGGCCAACTACCTGATTGAAAACGCCATCTGGAGCGTGGAGAATTTCGGGGTGGATGCCTGGCGCATCGACACCTACATGTACAACGACCAGCCGTTTATGAACCGCTGCAACGCGGCCCTGCTGGCCGAGTACCCGCGCATCCACATCTTCGGCGAGTCGGCGGTGAGCAACGTGGTGGACCAGGCCTACTACGTGCGCAACAAGGTGGCTTTCCCCTTTAAGTCCAACCAGCCCGGCGGCCTCGACTTCGTGCTCGAGGGCGGCCTGCTGGGCGCGCTCAAGGACGTGGGTAAGCCCGAAGCCACCAGCTGGGACGGCGGCCCCCAGCGCGTGTACCAGGCCCTGGCCCAGGACGCGCTGTACCAAGACCCGACCAAGCTCGTCACCTTCCTCGACAACCACGACCACAACCGCTACCTCTCGGAAGTGGGCGAGGACTTCGACAAGTACAAAATAGGCCTGACCTGGCTGCTGACTACCCGCGGCATTCCGAGCATGTACTACGGCACGGAAATCCTGATGAAGAACTTCAAGGACCCCACCGACGCCGAGGTGCGCCGGGATTTTCCCGGCGGCTGGCCCGCCGACAAGGAAAATAAGTTTACTGCCGCCGGCCGCTCCGCCAAGGAAAACGAGGCCTTCGACTTTGTGAAAAAGCTGGCCACCTACCGCCGCGACCATCAGGTGCTGCACTCGGGCAAGCTGATGCAGTACCTGCCCGAAAACGGCCTCTACGCCTACTTCCGCTATGATGCCACTGGCACCGTCCTAGTCGCCACCAACGCCACCGATAAAGCCGCCTCGCTGCCCACGGCCCGTTTCGCGGAACGCATGGCCGGCTTCACCAAGGCCCGCAACGTGCTGACCGGCGAAACCATCGGCAGCCTCACCACGCTCCAACTGCCGGCCAAAACGGCCCTCGTGCTGGAGCTGCTGAAATAGGAGCGGGTCTGGTTTTCCGCCCACGCAAAAGCGGCTGCCTCAATCAGGGCAGCCGCATTTGCAGTAGGGATAAACAAGCCAGGCTCTAGAATTTCTCGCAGGCGGCCATGCAGGCCCGGCAGGCTTCGGCGCACTGCTGGCAGTGGTCCATGGGGTGCTTGCCGCACTCTTCGGCGCACTTACGGCAGATTTCGATGCACTCCTTGAGCACGTGGCGGGCGTGGTCGGAGCCGCGGGCAATGAAGGCGGCGGTGAGGCGGCAGATGTCGGCGCAGTCCCGGTCGAGGCGGATGCAGGGCACCATCATCTTGACGTCGGCTTCCTGCAGGCAGGCCGTGGCGCACATTTCGCAGGCGGCAATGCAGCGGCTCAGCGCGTCGAGCACGGCTTGGTTGGCCTGGGAGGTGGAGGAAGAGGCGGACGAAGCAGGGGCGGAGTGAGCGGAATGGTCCATAGGGCAGAGGGCTTGAGGAGGGAAAAAGTGTAGGTGGGTGTACGGGCAGCCCGGCGCAATGGTGGTACATAATTCACCGTCGGCCGTGCACGATTTCCGCCCGCCCGCAGTTGATATACCTTGCGCGCCGCGCCCCAACTCCCGTTTTACCGTCGTATTTTTACCGAATGTTATTTGCCCCCGAAGCCCTCACGCCCACGATTGAATCCGCCCGGCGCGTCCTGAAACAGTATTACGGCTATGATTCCTTCCGCCCCATGCAGGAGGATATCATCCGCAACATCATGGGCGGCCACGACACGGTGGTGCTCATGCCCACCGGCGGGGGCAAGTCGGTGTGCTTCCAGGTGCCGGCCGTGGTGCTCGAGGGGGTCTGCGTGGTCGTGTCGCCGCTGATTGCCCTGATGAAGGACCAGGTGGAGGCGCTCAAGGCCAACGGTATTTCGGCCGAGTACATCAACAGCAGCGTGGGCCAGGCCGAGCAGAACTCCATTGCCGGCGACTGCCTCAACGGCCACCTCAAGCTGCTCTACGTGAGCCCCGAAAAGCTAGTTTCCCCGGGTTTTACGCAGTTTTTGAAGCGCCTGCGCATCAGCATGTTTGCCATCGACGAGGCCCACTGCATCAGCTCCTGGGGCCACGATTTTCGGCCCGAGTACACCCAGCTGCGCCTGCTGCGGGAGCAGTTTCCCCAGGTGCCCATCATTGCCCTCACCGCCACCGCCGACCGCCTCACCCAGCGCGACATCCAGCAGCAGCTCAAGCTCCACGAGCCCCGGGTATTCCTCTCCAGCTTCGATAGGCCCAACCTGAACCTGATTGTGCGCCCGGGGCAGGACCGCGTGGCGGGTATTTTGGAGTTTATTGAGCGTCATCCTAACGAGTCGGGCATTATCTACTGCCTCTCGCGCAAGCAGTGCGAGACGCTCACGGCCAAGATCCAGCAGAAGGGCGTCAAGGCCGGCTTCTACCACGCCGGCATGACGCCCAACCAGCGCGCGGCCGTGCAGGAAGGCTTTCTGAAGGACGATTTGCAGGTTATTGTCGCCACCATTGCCTTCGGCATGGGCATCGACAAGAGCAACGTGCGCTGGGTGATGCACTACAACCTGCCCAAGAACATCGAGGGCTACTACCAGGAAATCGGGCGGGCCGGCCGCGACGGGGCCCCGGCCACGGCGGTGCTGTTCTACAGCTTCGCCGACGTGATGAGTTTGCGCGACATGCTCACCAAAGACAACCCCAGCCTCACCCAGCTCAACCTGACCAAGCTGGAGCGCATGCAGCAGTTTGCCGAGGCCGCCAGCTGCCGCCGCAAGATCCTGCTCAACTACTTCGGCGAAACCCTGCCCCACGACTGCGGCAACTGCGACATCTGCCGCAACCCACCCACGACCTTCGACGGGACGCTCATTGCCCAAAAGGCGCTGTCGGCGGTGGTGCGCATGCGGGAGCGGGGCTCCATCGGCCTGCTCATCGACGTGCTGCGCGGCATGCGCAACCAGGCCGTGCTCAGCGGGGGTTACGACCAGATTAAAACCTACGGCGCCGGCGCCGATTTGCCCTATCTGGATTGGTACAGCTACATCCACCAGATGCTCAACGACGGCCTGCTCTACATTGCCTACGAGGAGGGCTACGCGCTGAAAATCACCGAGCTGGGCAAGCTCGTGCTCCAGGGCCAGCGCCAGCTGCCGATGAAGAAATTTCAGCCCGCCGAGAAAGCCGAAAAGCTGCCTAAGGGCAAAAAAGCGCCCCGCGGCACGGGCAAGGCCGTCGATGCCGGCACCCAGCTGTTTGAGAAGCTCCGTAGCCTGCGCAAGCGCATTGCCGACGAGCAGAACGTGCCGCCCTACGTGGTATTCTCGGATGCCACGCTCCAGGAAATGGCCGTCGAGCGGCCGACTTCCCGGGTGGCCATGCTGGCCATTTCGGGCGTGGGCATGAAGAAGTTCGAAAACTACGGGGAGCAGTTCATTCGCGAAATTATGGCCCAGGGCGGCGCACCTTCCCCCGACGATGCCGCCGAAGCCGACCAGGCCGCCCTCGACCTGGAAGTGGCCCCGCCCGCCCGCAAACCCCGCGAGGCCGGCGACACCCACGACAATACCTTCCAGCTCCACCGCCAGGGCCTGAGCATCGACGAAATTGCCGAGCGCCGCAACCTAAGCCCGGGGACTATTCGCTCCCACATCGAGACGCTCTACGCCAAGGGCAGTCCGATTCGGCTCGAGGAGTTTCTGAGCCAGGGCGAGTACGCCGAAATCATGACGGCCCGGGCCCAGCTCGGCGGGGAGCCCCAGCTGCGCGACCTGTTCGACCACCTGCGTGAGAAGTACGACTACTTCAAGCTTCGCCTGGCCAGCCTCTACCAAAAGCGCCTCAGCGGGAAGTAGCAGCACTATCATTGCGAGGACGGAGCACGAAGCAATCCGTGCTCTGAAATGAGTACAACCCCTTCTCAGCAGAAAGCCCCGGCGTTAGCGCAACGCCGGGGCTTTTTTGGGGTCGCGCCCCATACCACGGCCCAGCTCGTAGAATGGGAGCTGGGCTAAAGGCTATGCTTCGCGGCACCTGCTAAAAAAAATATTCGCTTTATTCAATCATAAGAATATACCAGCCGCGTTATACTGCCCGAGCCCCGCGCCGACTGCCCCTTATGCCCGCCCCACTGACCTTGCCCCGTCTTTTTCAATTCCTGGCCGGCGCCGTGGTGGCCGCCTTTGCTGGGCTGATGGCTACCAAGGTCTGGCCCTATCTGAGCTTCGAGCCGGGCATTCATTTCCTGACCACCAAGTCGGAGGCGACTAATGCGAATGGTCTGTTTCGGCTGGGTTTCTACGTGCACATCACCAGCAGCCTGTGGGTACTGGGGGCGGGACTGGGGCAGTTTTTTCCGCGCTGGTTTCGGGGCCGCGCCCGGCTGCACCGCAACCTGGGCAAGCTCTATGTGGGCTCCATTCTGGCCCTGGCCGCACCCTCGGGGCTGATTCTGGCCGCCTACGCCAACGGGGGGCTGGTAGCCAAAGTAGGCTTTGCTCTGCAATGCGTGGTGTGGTGGCTTAGCACCTGGCAGGCCTACCGGCTGGCCCGGCAGCGCCGTTGGGAAGAGCACACCGCCTGGATGCTACGCAGCTTCGCCGTGACCCTGGCTGCCCTGAGTCTGCGCTCGGAAAGCTACCTGCTCTACTACGTCTTCGGCACCAAGCCCATTGAAACCTACCTGACCGTTACCTGGCTCTCGTGGACGGGCAACCTGGTGCTGGCCGAGGTGCTGGTGCAGGCCGGGGCCGCCCGCCGGCTGCTGCGCGGGGCCCGGTTTGCCGCTCCCCAGCCCGCCCTGGCCGACGCCTAGCGGCCGGTTCCGCTCCTCCTGATTTTCTGGCTGTACCCTTCGCCCTTGCGGGCGGACAGGCCCGCCTATGCGCTGCTCCGACCATCCTGATTCGTTCACTCTCCCTTCCTGCTCATGAAACTGCTTCTGCTGCTTGTCGCGCTGGGGGCCACTGCGCCGGCCCCGTCCGCCCCCAAAGCCCGTCCCGCGAATCGTCATGCCCCGGCCTTGTCGGCGGCCACCTTCTTTCGGGAGCACAACTTGGCTTCGCTCTGGCGGCTGAATGCCGAATCGGGGCAGCCGCTGGTGCTGCTCGGCTGCATGGGCACCCAGTACCGCCGCCTGGAACTGGTCTACGAATCCGTGCGCCGCGACGCCCACAACCCCCAGCTGTACCACGTGCGGGGCAAAAGCCGGGAACGGGACCGAATTATGCCCTTCGCCGGCACGATTGTGCTGACCACGGTGAAAAAAGTGCGCGTAACCGCCCCGCCATCCGGGTTCCGGGCCCTGGCTCACTACCAGGCCACCGGCCGCTTCCGCCTGCGCGAAGCCCCGGCCGAAGAGGGCAGCGGCACCCTGACCGGCACGCTTGCCATGACGTTTTCCCGTACCGCGGCCGGCCTAGTCTACATGCCCGGACAGAGCACGGAGTGGGATTATCCGGTGCCCGGCGAAGGCACCAAGTTCACTTGCACCTGGACCAGCGCGGCCCACCCCGAGCCGATACAGCTGGTCTGGGCCACCAACTTCATGGACATTGCCGACTCCGTCATCGAGCGGTTCCGCATCGGCGACCGGGGCGTGCACATCAACCCCAAATACGCCCGCATGGGCTGGAGCCGCTACTGGGAAAACGACGAATGGTGGGCCGAGGCCGAGGAGCCCCTGCTGTAAGGTAAAACGCGTAGCTTAGCTGGCGCTTTTTACGCGCAGAACCTCGTTACTGTCTCTATATTTCTATTCCTGACTTATGACACAAGCCCGTTATTTTCTTGGGTTGCTGGCCCTGCTCAGTCTGAATGCCTGCCAGCAGCCCGCGGCGAAAGAAGCCAGCGCTGCCGCGGCCGTGAGTGCCGCGCCCGTGCCCGCCCAGGTTGAAGCCGCGGTAGCGGCGCCAGTGCCGCCGGCTCCCGAAATGCAGGAATTTTTAAAGAATTATGCCGTGGGAAAGCTCCTGCTGCGCGACGATGGTCCGCTCAACGGCTTTATGGGCGCCGACCACTACCGGGTGGAGCTGTTTTTCAGCGAAGTGTCCCGGGATACCAGTACCACCAACCGGTACTGGGTGCGGGGTATGAGCCGCTACAAGAAAACGGTCACGCCCCTTACGGGCTATATAACCCTGGACCAGGTGCAAGACCAGCCCTCGCCACCGCAAAGCAAGGCAAGTCGCTCGGCAGCCCGGGAGCAGAACCCGAGTGCTTACTCCGCGCTGGGTGAATTTCAGCTCCGGGAAGACTCTGTGCACCGGGGCGCCGGGCTGTTTGCGGGCCAGGTGGTAGTTGATTTCGTCGTGGCCGGAAACGGGGAACTCAGAATTGAGTCATTGACTCCGCAGACCCCTTCCAGGAATGCGGGCATCAAGCTGGAGGGCACCTGGACCAGCTACGCACCCGCGCGGAAGAAGCCTGTGGTACTGGCCTACTACCTCTGGAATTACGGGGACTCAGTGCTCAAAAACTTCAACGTGGGGGAGAGGGGGCCCGAAGTCAACCCCAAGTACGTGCACCTGGGCTGGGACGACTACTGGGAAAACAACGAGTGGTGGGTCGAGCCAGGGGTAATTACGGCCCGGGCCGCTACTGATAGTCTGTAGGAGAGCCACGGGGTGCTGGGATGTGGGGATAACTTTTTCAGAAAAAAATAAAACTAATTGAATTAGTAAAGCTGCGGCTTTGTTGCTAATTTCACGAGCCGGTAACCCTTTGATGTCGAAGCATTTCCCGGCCCTCCCGAAGCGATGATCAATACCAACCTGAAATTCTGGCGGCGCGAACTGAGCCTGACGCAGGCGCAAATGGCCGAAAAGCTAAATATAAAACGTTCACTGGTAGGGGCTTATGAGGAAGGGCGCGCTGAGCCCAAGCTCACCACCCTCGTCAACATGGCCCGCCTGTTCGGCATCTCCCTCGACCAGCTGGTGACCAATGATTTCACCAAAAAGAGCGTGCAGAAGGCCGCCCTGCGCCAGGTGACGCCCATCGTGTCGGATGATCCAAACCCGACGCGCCCGGCCGGCAACCTGCGCATCTTGGCCCTTACCGTCGACAAAGACCAGAACGAAAACATCGAGCTGGTGCCCCTGAAGGCGGCCGCCGGCTACCTCAATGGCTACGCCGACCCGGAGTTTATCGAGGAGCTGCCCAAGTTCCGCCTGCCCATGCTCGGCAGCGGCGGCACCTACCGCGCCTTCGAAATTGCCGGCGACTCCATGCTGCCCATCGCCTCGGGCACCGTTATCGTGGGCCGCTACGTCGACGACTGGCTCACGCTCAAGGACGGCACGCCGTGCATCGTGGTGAGCAGCAAGGAAGGCATCGTGTTTAAGCGCGTCTTCAACAAGCTCAAGGACGGCGCCACGTTGTCCTTGCACTCCGACAACCCGGTGTATTCGCCCTACGAAATCGGGGTGGAAGACGTGGTGGAAATCTGGGAGGCCAAGTCCTATATCAGCAGCACCTTCCCCATTGCCGACCTTTCGCTCACGCGCCTGGCTAGCATCGTGCTTGATTTGCAGCAGCAGGTCAGCACCATGAAAAAGGTATAGTCTGCACGGCTAAGCCTGCAGGCTCATGCTGCCGCAAAGCCAGTCCCGTCCGGGGCTGGCATTGCCGGTTTGGGGGCGTTGCTAACTTCCCCGGCCTTGGCGCGTATGTGGTAGGCAATCCGCCACCTTTCCAACTCCACGCCCTCATGCTGAAGTACATTCCCGCTACCGACCGTCACCACGCCGCGCCCGTGAGCTGGCTGAGCAGCTACTTCCTGTTTTCCTTCGCCGACTACTACGACCCAAAAAACATCCATTTCGGCCCCCTGCGCGTGTTCAACGACGACAGCATTGCGCCCAACTCCGGCTTTCCCCAGCACCCGCATTCCGAGATGGAAATCGTGACCCTTGTGCTCGACGGCGAGGTAACTCACGAGGACACGATGGGCAACCAGACGACCATCCCGAAGGGCGAAGTGCAGCGCATGACGGCCGGCACCGGCCTAGCCCACGGCGAAATGAACCGTACCGACAAGCCCCTGCACATTTACCAGCTGTGGTTTTTGCCCAATCAGAAGGGCCTCGCCCCCAGCTACGAGCAGAAAGACCTGGATTTCCTCGATTCCAAAAATGAGCTGGTGCCGCTGGTATCGGGCCAGAAGGTGCTCGAGGACGTGGTGTACATGAACTCCAACTCCACTATTTACTGGGCCAACCTGCGCGAGGACAAGGAAATCGAGTTCAAGACTTTCCCCATTCGCAACACCTTTATCTACGTCAAGGAGGGCTCCATCTACGTCAATGGCACCGAGTTGGGGCCTAACGACCAGGCGCGCATGACCGATGAGCACGTGGTGCAGATTCGGGCCCGCAAAGACGCTCAGTTTATTTTGATTGACCTGCCGTCGAGTGAAGCCAACTATTAGGAAGCTGAACCGTTAGCTTTTTACATGACGACAACTTTCCCGGAGTCCCTGGTGCCCGCCAACGACGCGGCCCGGTTGCGCACGCTCCATCAGTACGACATCGTTAATACCACGCCCGAGCCGATTTTCGATGACTATACGGCCTGGGCGGCCCAGCTCTTCAACTGCCCGATTTCCCTGATTTCCCTCGTCGACGACGAATATGTGTGGTTTAAGTCGGTGACCGGGGCGGAAGGAATTCCCGGGCTGCCGCGGGTGGAAAGCATGTGCTCGGCAGCCATTTTGCAGGATGAGCCCGTGGTCCAATCGGACTACAAGCCCGAAAGCTGCACGCTCATCAAGCCCGACGTGGCCCAGGCCATCGGCCTGAAATTCTACGCCGGCTCGGCGCTGCAGATGCCCGACGGGGCCCGGGTGGGCATGCTGGCCGTCATTGGCCGGGAGTTTCGCACGCTTTCGGAGAAAGAAACGGCCGTGCTAGCCCGGCTGGCTAAGCTGGTCAGTCAGACCATCGAGCTGCGGGTGAAGTACTTGCGCGCCGGGCAGCAGGAAGAATGGGAAGCTGCCCAAGCCGAGCTGGCCGACAACCTCGACGAAAATGCCGCCCTGGCCCGCTACCTCACCTCCCGCAACGGCCGCATCGACTTCGACGACGATGACGTAGCCCAAATCATTGAGCGCCGCCTGGATAGCGTGGCCAAAGTGCTCAAACGCCGGATGGGGCAGGTGGCGGGGTAAGATTCGACCACATGATGTAAAAAAAAGCCCAGCGTATCTGCTGGGCTTTTTTTTGTCCACTATAACCTGTTAAAAATAAAAAAAACGAGTGCAAGCAAGACAACTACGGCAGGAAAAAAACGAGCTACCCTTTGCAGGTAATAAGTGCCCTTGAAGGGGAAAACGCTTACTAGAGCTGTGACTATGCCGGCAAGGAAGATTTCTATGCATACGCCAGAAATAAGGTCGAGCCAAAATAAGGCTGGATCTTGTGCTCCTTTATCATGACTGGTCAAAAGTAAATCAACCGCGTAAACCGCTAGAGCAAGGGCCCAAAGTGCAAGCGGCTTCCTAGGTACGTTCATTACATCGTGTACTTCCGCCCCTTGTTCTGGGCTTTTAGGTACACCATCAGGGGCTGGAAGTACTCGACCATGGCGCGGGCGGAAAGGTCCTCGCCGGTTTTTTCCTTGAGCACGGCGCGCCAGTCTTTGCTGGCGCCGGGGCGCATGATGTCGGCCAGGAAGGTGCCGACTTCCTTGCTGCCGTAGTAGTTGGTGGCGTGCGGGTCCTGCTTCAGGATTTTCTTGGCAATGTGGTCGTGGAGCTGGAACAGGATGACGTAGGACAAGGCGTAGTCGTAGTACTGGGCCGGGTCGTCGTTGATGTGGGTTTTGGTGGCCGGGTCGAGGTACTGCTCCCCGCGGGCGGTAGGCGGCACGATGCCCTGGTACTTTTTCACCAGCTCCCACCACTTGGCGTTGAGCTGGTCGGCGGGCAGCTTGTCGGCGTAGAAGGAGTTTTCCCACTCGCTCATCACGCCCGAGGAGAACGGGATGAACGTCACGTAGTTCAGGGCCTCTTTCAGCAACGTCTGGGTCTGGTCCGTCTTGGCTTTCGGGTCCTGGAGGCCCAGGCCCACCAGGAACGGCTTCTGGGTGGCGGCCAGGCCCATCAGGCTGCCCATGGCCTCGTGGTAGGCGCGGTTGGCTCCCTGGCGCAGCAGCACGGGCACCTCGGGGTTGGAGTAGGTGAGGTAGTAGTAGATGTGACCCAGCTCGTGGTGGGTGGTTTCGTACCACTCGGTGTTGGGCTCCACGCTCATCAGACTGCGCACGTCCTGGTTGAGGTCCATGTGCCAAGCCGAGGCGTGGTTGTTCTTCTTGTAGGTAGCGCCTTTGGGCAGCGGATACAGGCTGCTTTTCTCCCAGAACACCGGGGGCAGGGCCTGAAAGCCCAGGCTCTGGTAAAACCGCTCGGCCTGCTTGACCTGCCACTCGGCGCCCTTCTTAGCCAGCGTCGCGTCCAGGTTTACACCTTTCACGTCGACCATGGCGCTCCAGTCCTGGCCCCAGCGGTTGGGCAGCCAGGAGGCGGGCAGGTAGTCGGGCACCTGCTTAACGCCGTACTTCTTGGCCAGCTCGTAGCGGGCGTAGGTGTGCAATTCCCGGTAGAGGGGGCGCAGCTCGTCGTTGAGCTGGCGCACGAGCGTCATCATTTCCTCCCGGCTCATGCCGTAGTCGGAGGCCTGGTAGGTGAAGTAGTCGGGGTAGCCCAGGGCCTGCACGGTCTGGTTGCGCAGCCCGCGCAGGTTCAGCAGACCGTCCTTGAGCGTGGGGCCGATGGCCTTGCTGGCTTCCCAGATGGCCTGGCGCTTCTGCGGGTTGTTTTCCTTGCGCAGCAGCTCGTCCAGGTCGTTGGTCGTCACCGATTTGCCCGCGTATTTGTAGTCGAAGCCGTAGAGCTTCTCGGTCTGCTGGGTTTCGGCCTTGATGCGGCGCTTGACCACGTCCGCAATAGTCTGGGGCGAGTTGGCGGCGTTGTAGAGGGCCGTCTGGAGCTGCTTGATCTGGAAAGGCTGGAGCTGGTCTTTGTGCTCGAGCAGCTGGCGCAGGTTGTTGATGTTGTCGGCGCTGCCGGTGAAGGCAGCCATGGCCTCGTTGGCCCGGGCCGTGGCCACGGCGTTGGTCGAGTCGCCGGCCACAATGTGGGTGTTGGAGCGCCACTCGGCTTCGCTCGACTGGGTGTAAAGCCGCTGGTACTCGGTGGAGTAGCCGGTCAGAAATTCATCGGCCTGCCGGCTCCAGTCGACGGGCGCCGGCGGGGCCGCGGGCGGCGTTTCGACGGTGGCGGCCGTATCAGGCGTCGTGGTGGGCACCTTGGCGGTGGGCGCGCAGGCCGAAAGCAGCGCTACGGCTAGGATGGGAAGATGATTTTTGCTCATATAGAGCAAAGCTAAAAAAAGCGCCGACTCGGACCGGCGCAAGCTGTATTTTTGGCTGGATTCAGCTTCGTAGATGCTATTCGATGATTAAACCAATTGTTCAGGGCGTTATCACCACTTTTTCTGTAGCTGCCAAGGCTGGGCTGGCAATTCTTTTGACCCTATTGATTTGGACTGGAACCGTAGTCGCCTGGGATGAGCTGAAATTCATCATCTTTTCCTACCGCAATTTGCAAGGAACGTGGTTAGCTAGGGACAGGGACGAAAAGGAATATGGCAGAATGGAATTACTCATTACCCAAGACTCAGCTTTCTATGGGGACCGGGTCTTTGGTGATGGAAATACGCAGCCCTTCCATAGAGCAGAGACAAGACATGGCGGTCTAGACAACTACTACCTACGAGGGGCCATAATTCATCTGACAGCGGATAGCCTCATACTTATGTATCCCAACGGAAGGTCACAAGGTTGGGGAGTGGACCTAGACCTCAACGGTAAAACGATAAATCTAATCGGAGACTCCTATTCCACATTGCGCTTTGTGAAGGTTGCGGATGGCAGAATAGCCGGTCACCGGTAGGAAAGTTGCTCTACGCTGCCTGCGTCAGCAAGTGGCAGTCCTTGTACTTCTTGCCGCTGCCGCAGGGGCACGGGTCGTTGCGGCCGAACTTACGGCGGGAGCGCAGGGTCTTGAGCCACTGGCGCGGGTCGGTGGCCCACTGCAGGAAGCGGCTGCGCGGGTTCTGGCGGAAGGCCAGCAGCAGCAGGCCGTAGAGCTCCGGATGCTCGGCCTGGAGCTTCTCGGGCTTCTCGAAGAAATACTCCGTGACCACGGCAAAGAACTCGGCCTCGTTGGTGCCGCCGTAGTCGTTGATTTCGGAGCGCCCGGCCCGGATGGCGGCAATTTCGCGCGCCATTACGGCTTCCCACTCGGGGCGCAGGGCGGCCGGAAACGCCAGGGCCGGCACCCCGTCAATGACGCCGTCGGCCTCGTCGAGCAGGTGGGCAAACTCGTGGATGCCCACGTTCTGCCGGTCCATGCCGTCGCGGAAGCCCTGCTCCAGGGAGGCCTTGGAAAGGTGCATATAGTGGGACGTCTGGAAGTTGCGCACCGAGCCCAGCAGGGTGCCGGCCAGCGGGGCGTGCTCCTGCCCCGCGTCCTGCCGCTCCTTCCAGGCGTCGGGCACCACGAGCACCTCGCTCAGGTTGCCGTACTCCCAATCGGGAAAGCCGAACACGGGAATAATGGCCGAAGCCGCCACCAGCACCCGCGTTACGTCGTCGATGTCGGTTTGAATGCCCGTAATGCGCGTCTGGGCCAGAAACACCTGCACGCGCTTCTCAAACCTGGGCTTCTCCACTTCGGACAGCGACAGGTAAAAGGCCACCCGGGTGCTGAGTATTTCGCGCCAGGCGGCGGGAAATTCGGCGGCCAGCGCGGCGGCCTTCACCCGGGCGTCGCGGGTGACGTAGCGGTAAAACAGAAACAGAATAACGGCCAGCACGGCCAGCCAGACGAGGTATTGCATGGCCGGGTAAACGGCCCGAGCCGGTTTAGGTTGTAGGGCCCGCCGTGGAAAGCGCGCCCCCGCCGTTAGAGCCGGGGCAGCAGCTCCCGCAGTCGGTTGAGCAGCAGTTGCTGGAGAGCAGGGTCCATAAACTGGTACTGGTCGGGAATGCGCAGCACCACGACGGGCTTGCCGGCCAGCGCTGCGCCGAACTTCTGCCGCAGCCGGTCGGCGTGGCGGCGCTCCATTACGAAAATGGCCTCGGCCCAGCCCAGGTGTCCGGCCGTGACCCGCACCCGGGCGCCGGGCTCCGTTCCGGCCGAGCGGGCCTCGTAGTGCGGGTGCGCGTCGAAAAGCCGCTCGGCGGTGAGGCTGCGCCAGCGGTTCTGGCTGCAGATGAACAGAAGCTGGCGGGGCTCGGAGGTAGGCAAGGGTATATGGGTTGCGTTTCGGATAGGATATAAGCAGAACGTCATGCAGAGCGTCAGCGAAGCATCTCGCGGGGCGCCGTTAGATTACTAATCCAACGACACCCCGCGAGATGCTTCGCTGACGCTCTGCATGACGGTCCTTTTGGGCCTTTGCTTAACCGTAAGCTGCCGCTCTACTCCACCAACGACACGCGCACCTTGCGGCCTTTGATTTTGGCGCCCGTCACGCGCTGGGCCACTTCTTGGGCCTGCAGGCGCGGCACGGCCACGTAGCTGTAGTGGTCAAACACCTCGATGTGGCCAACGTCGGTGCGCTCCAGCCCGC
Organism: Hymenobacter persicinus; assembly: GCF_004167665.1. Taxonomy (GTDB): domain Bacteria; phylum Bacteroidota; class Bacteroidia; order Cytophagales; family Hymenobacteraceae; genus Hymenobacter; species Hymenobacter persicinus. The sequence continues at coordinate 33,120 of NZ_SEWE01000010.1, forward strand.
CCTGGGCCACGAAGGCCCCGACCAGGTCGTGGGCGCTGACCTTGTCCTTGCGGCCGGCCGATACGTGCAGGGTGATGCTGGCGGGCTTGGGGGCCTTGGGTGCAGCCGGCGGCAGGGCCGGGGCGTGCAGGGGCTTCCACTGGATGCTCTCGGCAATGGGCCACTTCTGCACGTGGGTCTGCTCGTGGGGCGTGGCCAGGATGTGGGCCGTGCCCACGGCGCCGGCGCGGGCCGTGCGGCCGGCCCGGTGCTGGAAGGCATCGGCTTTGTCGGGGGCGTCGTACTGAATGACGGTGTCGAGGGCCGTCACGTCGAGGCCGCGGGCAGCCACGTCAGTAGCTACTAACACTTGGCTGGAGCCGTTGCGCAGCTTCATCAGGGCTTTGTCGCGCTCGGGCTGGGGCATCTTGCCGTGGAGCACTTCGGCCGCCACGCCCCGGCCCTGCAGGAAGCGGGTCAGCTCCACACATCGTTCCCGGGTGTTGCAGAATACCAGCGCCCGGCCGGTTTCGGGCAGGTTCAGCAGGTGGAGCAGGGCGGCGGGCTTTTTCTCGATGGGGCCCACCTGACCCAGCAGCGTCAGGTTTTCGGGCAGCTTGCCTTCTTCCTCCGCCGACTGCACCACCCGGGGGCGGGTCAGGTTGTTGCGAATCAGCAGCAGCACCTTATCCGACATCGTGGCCGAGAACAGCAGGGTCTGGCGGCGGCGCGGCAGGCGTTTTACAATTTCGACCAGCTCGTCCTGGAAGCCCAGCTCGAGCAGCTTGTCGGCCTCGTCGAGGATGAGCACCTTGAGCTGGTTAGGCACGATGGAGCGGCGCTCGAAGTGGTCGAGCAGGCGGCCGGGGGTGGCCACCACAATGTGGGGGGGCTGGGTGAGGGAGGCCGTTTCCTCGCGGAAGGCATGACCCCCGTAGAAAGCCGCCACGCGCAGATTGGGCAGGTATTTACCCAGCTTTTTGAGGGCATCGCGCACCTGCAGGGCCAGTTCCCGGGCCGGTACGAGCACAATCACCTGCACCGCGTCGAGCTTCAAATCCAGATTTTGCAGAATCGACAGGCCGTAGGCGGCCGTCTTGCCCGAGCCGGTGGGCGCCTGCCCGGCCACGTCCTGGCCGGCGAGGGCCATGGGAATAACTTGCTCCTGAACGGGGGTGGGCGTGGTGAAAGTCAGCTCTTCCAGTGCTTGGAGCAGGGAAGGGGCAAGGCCAAGGTCGGCGAAAGAGGGCATGCGAAACGAAAATGTGGGCTGCAAAGGTACGCCGGATTTCGGCGGCAGCCAGCACGCGCCAGCCTGGGCCCGTATTCCTTTTGTCCAATCGGGTGCTGGGCCGGGTTATCCAGCGCCGATACTTCTGGAGCAGCAAAGGAGCCAACGAAGCCTCAGGGCCAAACGGAGCCTCCGCAAAGGCCCGCTGGAGGCAGAGCAGCGTGGTTAAACCGAAAAGTGTAGTCGGAGGAGTCGGGGGTGGTTACTTTTTGTCTTCCACGATGTCGACGAGACGGTAGCGCACGGCGTGCTTTTTGGGGCGGATGTCGATGCCCGCGTAGTGAGCGTAGACCTTCGTGAAACAGGCGCCGAAGTAGTAAATCATGGCGGAGTAAAACACGAACAGCAGCACCAGCACGATGCTGGAGGCCGCCCCGTAGATGGGACCCAGGTTGCGGGGCACCAGCAAGTGACCCAGCACAAACTCCCCCAGGTCAATGAGCAGGGCCGTGACAATGGCCCCGCGCCAGACGGCCTTCCAGGGCACGTGGGCGCTGCTCAGGTTGCGAAACGTGACGCTGAACCAGGCCGCCAGAATCAGCAGGGACGTAATCTGGTTCAGCACCTGAATCAGGAAGTAGGCGAAGTTGGGGTCGAAGTCGTGGATGTAGTCGGCAAACAGGGCCAGGGCCGCGTCGGTCAGAAAGGCCAGCATCGACAGCAAGGCCGTGGCCAGCAGCAGCCCCAGGGAGCGGGCCCGCTCCTTGAGAATCTTGTCGAAGCGCCCCGCCTTGCGCCCCGGCCGCACCTGCCAGAGCTGGTTGAGCGAGTTTTGAATGACCACGAACAGGGTGGTAGACACGAACAGCAGAAAGCCGAAACCCAGCCAGGTCACGAGGCGGCTGCGCTCCACGTTGGTCACGTTGAGCAGAATCTGCTCGACGAGCTCCGCGGCCGAGGTGCCCAGCAGGGCCGAAAGCTTGCCCAGCAGCAGCACCCGCACTCCGGAGGCCGTGTAGAGCTTGCCCAGCAGCTGAATCAGGATAATCAGGATGGGGGGCAGGGCAAATGTGGTGAAAAAGGCGGTGGCCGCCCCCAGCCGGAGCGGGTCGTGGCTGCCCAGCTCAAGTCCCGCCCGGCGCAGCAGAAAAAAGAAATCAGTCCAGACTTTGGGCCGGGGCTGACCCGACTCGCGTACTTTTGTCATGGTAAGGGCATACTACCCGCGGCGCGGTGCCGGCGGCGGCAGGCTACGAAGGTAGCGCACGAGTGCCGAAAGCCCCGCCTTCCTTAACCCCGATTTTCGTGTCCGCTGCTTCACCTGCTCCGCCAGTTCCACCCCCCACGCCACCCCGGTCCGCCAACTGGCTGCGCCGCTACCTGCTCGACCCGGTCCGCAACCTGCTGCGCCAGGGCCTGACGCCCCCGCAGCTGGCCCTGACGGTGGCCTGGGGCGTGGCCTTGGGCCTGGTGCCGGTGCTGGGTATCACTACGTTGCTTATCACCTTCGTGGCCGTGCGCCTGCGCCTGAACGTGGCCGCCATGCTGCTCGTGGGGCATCTGATGAGCCCCCTGCAGCTGCTGCTACTCATTCCGCTGCTGCGGCTGGGGGCTCTGCTCTGGCACAACGGGCAGACGCCCGACCTGACCCTGGAGCGCCTCAAGTATCTGTTTGCCCACGACTGGAGCCGCGCTCTGCAGCTGCTCTGGCACGCCGGCCTGGGGGCTTTGCTGCTCTGGGCCCTGGCCATGGTGCCGCTGGGGCTGGCCCTGAACTTCGGCCTGCGCCCCCTGTTTCGCCGCCTGCTGGCCCGGCAGAACGCGGCCTAGCTTTCCTCGTCCTGCCGGAAACGCCAACGCGGGCTCCCGAACCGAATCGGGAGCCCGCGTTGGCGTTGAAAAGTAGCGGTTACGCGCGCTTGTAGACCGGCTCCACGGTGGTGAAGTACTGGTTGAGCGGCTCCTGAGAGTTGGGGTCAAGCACGAGTACGTCGACCAGCTCATGGTCACTGATGTTGCCCTGCACCACGGGGCCGAGCTCCTGCAGGAACGCCGCGTCGTTGTCGTCGGTGTGGAAGGCCAGCAGCAGACGGGGCGGGCCCGAGTTGTCTTGGAGCTGCACCTGGGCAATGTAAACGGCCTGGATGGAGGACTTTTCGACGCTGAACGCGCGCAGGGCCTCGATCAGCTGGGTGGGGTAGTCGGCGGGCTGGCCGAGCAGCACGGGCACCTGTTGGGCCATGGCTTCCTCGCCGCCGGGAAACAGGCGGCCAGCCAGCAAGTCGGCCAGCTCGTCGGCGGGCAGCAGCTTGCCCACGGGCGAGAAGGGGTTCAGGGCGCACTCGGCTCCCTGAATCATCTGGAAGAACTCGATGCCGCGCACGCGCAGGTAAGGCACGGAGTCGACTTCCATGCCGCCTTCGTAGAGGCGCTCCAGGGACGAGAAAACCGGAATTTTACCGTCGTTGAGCACCTGGAGCTGGATTTCCATGCCCTCGGTGGGCTGCACCTCCCCGCCGGTGGTGTCGCCTTCCTTGGGCAGCATCACCACGATGAGCTGTTCGCCGAGCAGGGCCCGGTAGAAATCGGGGCGAAACTCGGGCTGGGAGGCGGCGTTGAAGAGCAGCTCCTCCAGGATGTTGACCGGCTGGAAGGGTGGCAGTTCGGGCATGGCCGGCAGTGGGGGCAGCGTCGGTGCCGGCACGGGCTCGGGAGCGGGAGACGTATAGCTGGCGCCTTTGTAGCGCGGACCGGCCGGGGCCGGGGAGTCGGCGGCGGAGGCTGCCGGAGCCGGGGTGGAAGGGCTGGGCGCAGCGGGTGCGGCAGAATCTTTTTTGGATTTCAGAAAGTCGAACAGACCCATGACAAAGGAGTGGATTAGATACGCAAGCTAACCAGGTTTGCCGAAGAATGCAGCCTCTCCGGCCCGCAGAAATGACTTTGTTCGTAGCCGTTTGGTTCCCAAAGTATTGCCGGGCCCGTAGGCGGGCCCGCCCGAATCAGCGCCTATTCCCCGTCGCTGGCCCCGCAGCCCTGGAGCTGCTCCGACACTTCCCGGATGGTGAACACCTCGCCCTGGTTGCCCCAGGAGGTCTGGATGAAGTTGAGCAGGTTGGTAATCTGGGAGTCGGTCAGGTGGGAGTCGGCCGGGGGCATCACCTGGTTGAATTCCACGCCGTTGACCGTCAGCGGCCCCTGCACGCCCTTGCGGATCAGGCAGGCCAGGGCCAAGCGGTTCTTGACCAGGTAGTCGGAGCCGGCCAGGGGCGGAATCAGGCGTTGCAGGCCCTCGCCCTGCGTGCCGTGGCAGTTGGCGCAGTGGGTGGCGTAGATTTTGGCACTCTCGTTTTGCCGCTCCGTAAAGCAGCCCGAGGCGCCCAGCCCCACTGCCAGCCCAGCTCCGGCCAGAACACCTAACCGCCGCCCCCAACTCATTTGGCCGCCTTTTGGTCGGCCTCCACTTCCTTCAGCAGCACGGGCAGGTCGTCGAGCAGGCGCTGCACTTCCAGCGGGTTCATGCCGTCATACACGCCCCGGATGCGGCGCTGCGGGTCAATCAGGGCAAAGGCCCCGCTGTGGGCAAAGCCGCCGGGCACGCCCTTATCCACTTGGGCGGCCGTCATATACGCCCGGGCCAGGGAAAAAATCGAGTCGTGGGAGGCCGTGGCGAAGTGCCAGCGCGAGGCATCCTGAATCCCCAGCCGCTGGGCGTAGTCGCGCAGCACCGGGATGGAGTCGTGGGCCGGGTCGATGGTGTGGGAGAGGAACAGCACCCGCGGGTCGTCTTTGAACTTGGTGTACACGCGCAGCAGCTCGCTTTGCATCTTGGGGCAGATGCTGGGGCAAGTGGCGAAGAAGAAGTCCGTGACGTAGACCTTGCCGGCAAAGGTCTGGTTGGTAATCACCTGCCGGTCCTGGTCGGTAAGACGGAAGTCGGGAATCGTGGCGTACACCGTGTCGGCTGGGCTGCCGTCGGCGTGGGGCTTCACTTCCCGCTCCCCGAGAAAGGGTAGCCGCTCGGTGTCGGCGGGTTTGGAATCAAGCGAGCAGGCGGGCAGCAGCAGAGTCGTGCTCAGGGCAAACAAACCCAGGCGCAGGGCGCGGGGCAGAAACGTACTCATCATTGGGCAGAGGGTTGGGGCGAAGCGGCGGCCGACGGCACCAGCTGCCGGGCCGAGTCCAGGCTCAGGGTCATTAGCTGAGCCACGGAGTCGATTTTGCGCTGCTGGGCGGCGAAGTAAGCCAGCTTGCGCGGCACCACGACGCTGTCGGCGGGGCGGTGGTACTGATGCATCCAGTCCATCATGGCCGCGTCGGCGGCCAGCAGGGCCCGGCCGCGCCGCGCCGTCAGGGCCGTGTCGGGCAGGTTGACTTTCTGCAACTGCTGGCGCAGGTCGTAGAGCTCATCCATGCGGGCCATGAGCGTGTCGTGGCTGGCCAGCACGGCTTTTTCGGCCAGCTCCGCCTGGTGCTCGGGCGTGGGGCCTGAGTGGCAGGCGGCCAGCGCCGTCAGGAAGAGCCCGGCTAGTGCGGCGGAAAGGAAACGGGGATTTTTCACGCCGCAAAGCTACGACGCAACCACCGCAGATGCACGCGCGGGGCCGGAAAACCGCGGGTGGTTCCGGTGCGCGTTGTGCAGTGCCAACCGGAAGCTCAGGCCCGAGTGACAGCCGGTTAAGGCATTGTAAACGACAGGTCGGCGCTGATCAGGCTGGCGGTGAGGCCCACGCTCTGCCGGTAGTAGGCGTAGCGCAGGTCCAGCGCCTTGAACTTGGCCACGCGCCCGCCAAACGGGGTTTTAAACCGGCCAATGCCGTAGACCGGGGAGTAGCGCAGGCCCAGGCCGAGCTTGTGGGCGGAAAAATCGGCCAGGTCGTAGTCGGAGGTGTAGTACTGGTCGGTGAGGGAGTGCGCCAGATAAGGCGCAAAGTACTTGGCCGCGGTCTGGGTGTGGTAGCGGTAGAAGGGGTAAAGCACGAAAAACGGCGTCACCTTCACCGGCGTTTCCAGTTCGAAAGTGTGGGCCGTAATGCCGAAGTTGTCGTTGTAGAAGCGGTAGAACCCGCGCACCTGCACCAGGTCGGCAGCGTAGTAGGTCAGGCGCAGCCCCACGGGGTACTTGTAGCGCTGCCGGGGCAGCAGCTCCCGTTTGGCCGTGCCCAGGGCGCCGCCGGTTTCGCGGAAGTACACCCGGTGGAAGGGCGTGCTTAGCAGCCCGTTCTGGGCCACCAGCTCGGTGCTAACGGCCGCCTGCAGCCGCTGGGTGAGCACCTGCGAGTACACGATGTTGAGGTTGTAGCTCTGCCGGGTGTCGAAGCCCGAGCCATGGTCGCCGCCCCGGCCCTGGCGCAGCTCGGCGGGCAGGATGAGCGTGGCCCGGTCAAAAAACGCCTGGGCAGCCACGCTCAGCTCCCGGTTGCCATCCTGGGAGGCGTGGGCCCAGGACGCCGTCACGTTGCCCGAGAGGTAGTCGTATTCCTTGGAAAAGCCCCCGCCGAAACCCACGATGGTGCGCTTGTCGGCCAGCTGCCGGGAGTAGCCCAGGTCGAGGTGGTAGCGCGTGTCGTGGGCGGAAGGCGAAGACAGTACCTGGTCAATCCGGTCGGTGGAGGCCGAGGCGTAGTAGTCCATGCCCAGGTTGGCGGAGATGCGCGTGGCCGAGTCCAGGGGCACGTTCAGGATAATGGTCGGCGTCAGGTCAGTCAGGTGCTGGGTGCCGATACCGCCCTCCACGGCTCCGTGGCTGCCGTCCTGGGAATAGTAGCTGGAGAGAATATTGACCTCCGTTTCGCCGTGGTTGCTGGGGTCGGGCGGGGTGGGAGCGGTGGTGCTGGGCGCCCCGTAGCCGTCGACGCGGTTGGGCGTGGGCGTGGCCTGGGCCCAGGCCAGGGCGGGCAGCAGGGCCAGCAGCAGCGCAGCCGGGGCGCGGAAGCCAAGCAGGGAGGAGAAAGGTCGGGACATAACTGGCAAACTCAGTAGCGCGAAAAGATTAGTTGCAGCCGCAGCCGCCCCCGACTTTACCGCCGTTGGCGCCGCCGGCTCCTTCGCGGTAGCTTTCGAAGTTGGTTTCGTACACCTCAATGCGCTTGTTGGCCAGCTTCATATCCTCGTCGTTGAGGTACACTTTCTGGTAGGCCGCCACGGATACGCAGCTGCTCAGGCCGCTGCCGCCCAGCAGCAGCAGTAGGCCGCCCAGGGCCAGGCGGGGCAGGAAAGAACAAGTCATGGTGTGGTCGGAGTTTGGGAGGCTGGAGCGCCCATGCTGTGGTAATAGTTGAGCTGCATTCCCTTGGAAGCCAGCGTGCGGCCGTCGTTGGTGATGAGCGTGCAGTCGACGCCCTTGAGCCCGTTGATAAAGGCCAGGCCCTGCTCCGGGCCCTTCACAAACACCACCTCGTCGAGGCCGTCGGCCAATTCCACGTCGGGGCAGATGATGGTCACGGAGCGCAGGCCGGTGGCAGGGTAGCCGGTATGCGGGTCAATGATGTGGCCATAGTACTGCCCCTTGACGGTGAAGTACTGCTCGTAATTGCCGGCCGTCACCACGGCCACATCGGTCACCGTCAGCCACGACGACACTGACTGCGGAAACGCCGGGTCGCCGATGGCAATGCGCCAGAGCGAGCCGTCGGCCTGCTTCCCCCAGCACGACACGTCGCCGGAGCCGTTGATCAGGCCGCCCTGAATGCCCATCTGCTTCATTAGGGCCTGGGCACGCCGCACCCCGTAGCCCTGCAGGATGCCGGCCAAGTTGATGCGCATGCCCTTGTCCTGGAGCATTACCGAGTGCGTGGCCGGGTCGAGCAGCACTTTCTGGTAGTTGATGCGGGCCACCGAGGCCTTCACGACTTCGGGAGCCGGCAGGGCCGCGTGTTCCTGCCGGTCGAACGTATAGATCTTCTCGCCCCCGGCAAAGGTGATGTCGAATGCCCCGCCGCTGAGCTCGGAAAGCTTGAGCGTGCGCCGGATCAGGTCAAACACCTCTTGGTCGACCACCACGGGACGGATGCCAGCGGCGCGGTTCACCTGCGTTATCTGGGAAGTCGAGTCCCAGTAGGAGCAGAGCCGGTCGATGCGCTGGGCCTCCCTGATGCCGGCCCGAATGGCCCGCCACGCCAGCGAATCGTCGGCCGAAACGGCCGTGAACGTGAAGTGGGACCCCATCAGGTGGGCCGAGCGGGTGAAGTTGCGGGGCTGGGGAAGCCGTGGCGCCGCCCGCAGACCACCCGGGAATAGACCGCACCAAGCCAGCCCCGCCGTAAGGCAGGCCAGCAACAGCACACGGGAGGCGGGGACAGGGCGCACGGGTTATTTTTTGGCCAGCAGCTGAGTCAGGTAGGCATCGTAGGCGGTGGGGCCACCGGGGCGGTAGCCGGTTTTGGCCAGCACCTTGCCTTCGGGCGAAAGCAGCACCACCAGCGGGAAGGAGCCCTCCTTGTTGAGCTGGGCCGCGGCCTGCTCGTTTACCTTCAGCTGGGCCGCGGGGAGCTTGTTTTTCTTGCCCCGCGGGAAGTCGAACCGGGCCAGCACAAACCGGTCTTTGGCAAACTGCGCAAACTCGGGCTGGTCGAACACTTCCTGCTTGAGCATGATGCAGGGCTTGCACCAATCGGAACCCGAGAAAACGGCCAGCACGGGCTTATTGACCGTTTTGGCCTGCTGCAGGGCCGCCGTCAGGTCGGAGTTCCAGGCAAGGGGGGCCGTCTGGGCCTGGGCCCCGACTACCGAAACGAGGGCAACAACGCCCGGGAAGAGAAAACGCATGGCTGACAGCTAGATTAAAACCGAATTAAAGCCCGTAACGGTGAAGGAACGGTGACGGTTCAGCTGAAATGCCCCAACGGGCGCTTTTTTTACGCCGGCCGCCCCGGCGCTTCCCGTTGCACCATTGTGGCGGCTTGGGTCGGCCTACTGAAAGTAGTGCCAAAGCCAGCGTACCAGCTCGTAGCCGGCCCAGCCCGTAAGCACAAATACGGCCACCAGCCCGACGAGAACGGCTACCAGCAGCCCCCGGCCGCTGCCGGCGTGCTTACCCTCGGCGTAGTGGCGGCGCAGCAAAGCCACGTTCCGCTCGTTGCTCTTGTAGGCGAAATACATTAACGAACTATAAAACACTGTTTAAACGCTGATAAGCCACTTTATACCACTGATAAGCAGCCTATGTATCAATAACAGCCCTGAAACTTTATACAAGCGGGCTTATACTGTATACAGTCACGGTCTAAGTTGATACAACATCAAATATCATCTTTATTGTACTTTATCTGGTTGAAAATTGCACCACCAGAAACATAGCTTCATTCAACGTTCTTAGTGCTGATAGGGTAGATTGTGCCATGATAGGTCACGTTCGCTGGTGAGCCTGTATGAAGCGAATTGAACCAGCATAGGAGGCTAGGATAGGCTCGTGAATGTACGAGTACGCTCCACTATCTTGTTCTCATGGTTGTCATAGTAGAGCTCCACAAAGAAGCCACATAGCATGTGTTAGAGTCCAACGGTGTCCTCTTCCTCGTAGCGAGTGGCAAGGAATCGTCCCTCTTCCCACACGAGCACTACTTGCTGCTCAAAGTGCAGGAGACAGAAGGCATAATGTCCTGTTGGCATAGCTACGCTAGATTTAGAATCTGTTGATGGTTTTTGTACATTGCCTACAATGTAAGTAACGAATTCAGCATACACATACAATGAAGAAGAAAATTCCCCTAGCAATACACAAAGCAATTGAACCGTTATTGCCCATCATTAACAAAGAGATAGTTGCTATGGATATGAGTGCAAACTCTTTGTTTAGAATGATTGATGTAGACCCCGAATCTGGTTTCTTTTTTGAGATTACGGCTATCGAGAAAAGTGATGGGAAAACTATAATTCGCTATGAGAGCAAACCGGCAAGTGCTAATAATAACATTGCCATTAGGGCTGCAACAACTTACGAAGGATTTGCCAATATCTTCAAGCAATGGATTAATATTTTAAATGACTATAATCAAATTCCAACTATTTTTGATGACCCTATATTGAAGCAGTATGAAGATGATTTTCAAGAAAAATTTGAAAGTGCAGATGAAAATGCAAGTAGAGCTAGTTTTACGCTTGAACAACAGTTTCTTCTTGATGATGCTTTTACAAAGATTATATTTTTGCTAGAGCATAATAAAGATAAAGAAAATATTGAGGAAATTGATAGCCTAATCGTTGAAGCCAAGTCAATACAGGATACGATTACAACATCAACAAAAGACGAAATTTTTGGCAAAATGTCTTCGCTGTTTTCTAAAATACAAAAGGGTGGATTGAAATGGATAAAAGAAATATACCCTATTATACAAAAGGAGATTATTTCGCAAATTGTTAAGGGCGCTTTGAATCTTCCGTCAGTTATTGATATAACATAATTGTATTGGCGGCAATTGATTTTAATAAAATTTAACTCATTAACAAACACAGAAATGAATGATTGCAAACTAGAAGGATTCGGTAAAACCCCAAACGAGTATATAGTTCCCAGTCATGCTGGACTTGCATGCAAGGTAAAGGTAATCAATGAATTTTTTGAAAAATATGCTTACTGTAATTTCCTGAGTGAAGGTGCGGGTAATGTTCAGAGTGTTTTGCATATAACGGCAACGCATAAGCAGCAGGGTGAAAAAGTAGAAGGTATGGATAGCATTGTTCTTTGGATAATGCCTGACCCGACTAAGAAGGAAATTGCAAAATTGTTTAGCGTAGTAACTAAAAACTTTAATGATATCCAAGATGCAGAGCGAAAATCAAACCAAGGGTAGTTTTATATTCAATAAGATTTGGATTATTGAATCGTTAGGAGTAGTGGATAAGCCAACTGGGACAATACTTTACAATGACCTTATAAAGAACAAGAGCAGCCAATTACAGACTTTAGATTCCGAATTGGCTATTGTAAAAGACTATGACGAATTGGTTAGTGTTTTAGATAGGATAAAGTCCGATGTACAAGACAAGCACCATTTCCCATTTATTCATTTTGAAATACATGGTAGTAATGATAAAATGGGATTGGTTCTAGCTTCAAGTCAATTTGTATCATGGACTGAGTTTGCTAGCCTACTGCGCGAAATCAATATTGAAACTAGGAATAACACGATGGTTACTACTGCTGTCTGTTTCGGTGGTAGAGCTTTCATAGAAATTGACCCTGTATTGCCAGCACCCTTTGCAGGGATAGTGGGTCCTTACGAAGCTGTATATGTTAATGATATTGAGGAAGGGTATAATGCATTTTTTGATTTGCTACTAAATGGCAATGGCTTCGATAAAGCTCTGACTGCACTTAACGGGTATGGTGAATCTGAATCAAAATTCGAGTTTATTCCAGCAATCGGATTATTCAATATTCTTTGGAGTGACCTACTTACCATGTATAAAGATCCTTTATTCATGGAAAACAAGATATTTGCTCTGACCTATAGAAGCTTTGCAAGTTGGAATGCTAGGGGAGAGGAAATCACTATGACCATTGAGCAGGTTAAGGCATACTACCGGAACTTGTATACAAATGACAATGAGCTAGATGAAATGAAATCTGCCATGATGAAGACCTTCATCATGGCAGATTTAGACCCCTTGCCCTTCGTGAACTTGGATAGACCCGATGATTGGTAGCCAGTCTAAAAGAGAAGCCCCGATACCTGTCAGATATCGGGACTTCTCTTTTGACCTATCAGAAAAGGATGCTCAGCTAGTCCAGTTCAGATAACCATTGTTCAGCATCCTTGCTCCACTGGTGGTCGGCAGCCTCGTTGGCATCAATGCCTGACTGAATGTAATAGCTTACTTGAATCAGGTGTAAGAAGTACTGTTCCTTCTTAGCCTGTTCAAGCCGCTCTTCTACTTCCTCTTTCGTAGCGACACGAGTACCGTAGGGTCGCTGAATTTTGTTGCTATCAGGTATAGTAATTGTGTAATATTTAGTGCCTTTAGTTCGAGCTAGCATAACAACGGGGTTTAGGTGAACGGTATACTACGCAAACTTTAAAATATAGTTAAGAAAGTGCTAGGGTGTAGGTGATGCAACATGATGAGTCTACTTCAATTCCTCTGGATTCACAGTAGGAGCAATACCAACTGATCCCTTGAAGCTAGCTAGTATTAGCTCTCTCACTTGCTCAGCGTGTGCTTTGAGCACAACTATACTATCATGGATAGTTGCGCACCATACACCCTCGTTTGTGAGTCTTTTAGCTATAGTATTGAGAATGATACCAGCTTCCCGACGCTGCATCTCAATTGCTAGTTTCTCATAACCGGCTTCTTTCTTCTCGTTGATCAACTGATACACGTTCGGGAATTCGGTTTGGAATACCTTGCCCTCTTTCGTGCGCTTGCTATAGCTGGTTTTGCAGAAGAATATCTTAGCGAAGAACTCTACTTTGAATGCTTTCCGGTTATCTTCTGGTACGTTCATCAACTTCATTACGTGTTCATAAAACTCACCAGATGCTGTAAGCTGCATGTACTTGGTTACGTCTGCTGGTATAGCCTGACCTCTGTACTTATCTGCTAGTAAGTAGTTAAATAAGAATGGTTGACTATTGCGTATGTCTTGGTTTACAAGACTATCAGCAGACTCTTTATGATATAGGAACTGACGTAAATCAGAGGATAGGTTACTGATGTTAGTGTATATTCTGCTGGTTATATCTGGTTGCTCTACAAACCATTTCTCATTTTTGATATTGTATACTGACATCAGATCAGCGCTATAAGCATTGTGTATGTGATTTACTAACACTTCATATGCATTGCTCTTTTCTTTTGTTAATGCTTTCTCTAAGTCTTTTGAATCTAGAATGTATTGCTGTATACTGCCGAAATTAAGTGTAGGGTTCATAAGAGAAGAGGTAGAGGGTAGGGGAGTGGAAGAACCAGATAAAGAAGAGATAAAAGAATGAAAATCAAGCTTCAACAAGGTTAATGCAATATTGATTTCAATATTACCAGCTTTAACAATAGAAGACAATCTAGCTTTATGAGACTCAACAATAGACAAGCTAGAAGAATGTTTTAATTCAAGATATTCAGATACTTTATCATTGATACCGAACTTGGAGAGATTAGACCATTCAATCGTTGCGGTTGTTTTCTCTTTATATGCTGCATGTTGTTTAGCTAGTTTCTTAGTCCAAACCTCAGCTTTGAATATATTACGTAAGATAGCCTTACTGACATAAGCCGGTGCAATACGATAACCTTTGCTTTTCTCTCCTTTGATATAATGATTGTCGCACTGGATAATACCCCACTGCTTTAGGTTGTCTAGCAACTGACCTGCATAGCGCTTGCCTAAGAACTTTTCAAGTGTACTAAAGTGTAGGTTTGTGTAACCAAACGAGTAAATTTGACGGTTAAATACACGTCCTTCACAAATCTTGTGTATGATGTAGTTGTACTTATCAATATGATCAAACTTGTAGCGGTCTGAGATACCAATAGAATCAAAGAGGATATTGAAATCAATCTTGCTTGGTACGATAAATTGTGATTGTGTCATAGTTACTTATTGTTTTTAGTTAAAACTGGCTTCCTAACCAGTGTCACATTAATTGTTTTTATATATCATCCTAAACGGTAGGAAAGCAAGGGAGGCAAAACAATTAATATGACACGTTAAAATACCTCCCTTGCACCGTCATAGATTACGTCTGTGAGTCGTTATGATGTATATAGTAACTTGGGTAGGCGTAGTTTGAAGTTTCAAGTAGCTTTACTGAAATTCTTTTTAAGAAATATATTCAGACATTTTAGGCATAGAAAAAGGCTCAGTGTAATTGCTGAGCCTTTTTGTTGAATGTTAATTTGATTCTGTAATTGGTGTAGCTGTGTGGTGCTGGTTTTCATGACCGGGTGCCTATTGGTTTTTGCTTAATACTGCAAATTTATACTGGTGGTTTTTATTAATCAAAAATAATTTTGTTTAGAAAATATATTCAGACAGTTATATTGGTTTGGAGTATGATATAAGTGTTTTTTAGCCTAAAAGATATTCACACACTTTAATAATTTTATGTTAGCTGCACATAACTTAGGCAGATTTGGTTATAGCATAATGTGTGTTTTCTGCGTTTAAGATTTTATGAAACGAATGTTTGTGTATATTTTAGCCTTACTATTTGCTTTCTGTTGCTGGTGCTTGATATTTCATGCCTCTGTATGGTCAGTTTACTACCGCCTGAAATACTTTACCTATGATGTAGTCCAGCGTCCACATCTAAAGGACGTGACTCGCATAGTAGGTCATAATCCGTTCTATGATCAGCGCCATGCTTTGGTGATAGATATGGCTTTGCCATCGTCAGCGCCAAGGCTACGGGTATATGATCTGCTAAGGCAAAAGCTTGTATACCAAACCCGCGTAATGCATGGCAAGGGTAGTGGGCAGATTAAAGCAACACGATTCTCCAACCGAATATCTAGCCAAAAAACGGCGCTAGGTCGCTATGTGATTGTTGAGCGATACCTAGGTAAATTCGGACAAGCATACCGGTTGGCAGGGATAGATGCTAGTAACTCAAATGCTTTGACACGAGGGATTGTCCTGCACTCATCTCGGTTCTTTAGCCGGACCCATATAGGGCGCAGTGAAGGTTGTCCCACGGTATCATTGAAAGCGATCCAAGCTATGGGCAAGTACTTGCGAGAAGGGACTGTGATATGGATCCACATATAGGACACCATTGTGACCTCTATTACTGGCTCTTTTTTCATGCACCTACTAGGGGCAGTGAAATTCATTAAGAATTGTTTGTTACTTTCAGTGCTAAAAGTTCTGGCTTCTTAAAAAAGTTAAAGAATTTCTTTGCAATATTAAACTTTTGGTTTCAAGCTTTGATCACTGTTTAAATGGATTACAGAAGTATTAGTGAAGATGATTTTTCAAAATATATTGATTTGATGTCAATAGTTTTGGTTACGGTCACCGAAATAGAGAAAGAATGCCTGCATGAAAGAATTTCTCCCTTGCCAGAGCTGACGCATATATTGGTGGTCCAAAAACAATTCTACACCTATTATCTTGGAATGCTAGGTAAGTATGCGGTATGCCATGTTGAATCAAGAATGGGTACTAGTGGAGCTGGAGCATCAATAATGACAGTTCAACAAGCTATTGAGTTTGTAAAACCAGTTATTATAATAATGGTTGGAATCGCATTTGGAGGTGATGAAACTAAACAAAGAATTGGGGATGTATTAGTGTCCGAATTGGTTGTGCAGTATGAAAATATTAAAATAAAGCGTAATAAAATTGAGTGCCGAGGGTTCAGGCAAATGTCTAGTGTCCTGTTATTCAACAGATTTACCAAACCAATAGGCTGGAGCTTTTCTTTGACAAAAACAAGAAAGTCAAAGATCATTTATGGGCACCTACTTTCGGGTGAAAAATTAGTTGATGATAAAAAGTATAGAGATCAATTGTTGAAAATATTTGAACCAGCCATTGGTGGAGAGATGGAAGGCGCTGGTTTGGTGTCGGTTGCACATGCTTATAATAAAAATTGGCTTGTTGTAAAAGGCATTTGTGATTTTGCTGATGGTAATAAGGCGGTAAATAAAATAAAGAAACAGTATTTGGCTGCTAGGGCAGCAGTTGATCTGTGTGCTTGTGTATTTACGGATATGCACACTTTTCAGGATTTAGGCGTTATTCCGCTTAAAGAAGAAGCAAAAGAATTAAGCGCCTTATTAAAGCTTGATCAGGTTTTGTTTGCCGATTCTACCTTTAACTCATATTCAGCATCAAAAGAACAGTATTACTTAATTAGGGAGATTGATAAAAAATACAATAATATTCTAGATTCAAAATCAAATATATGGTCGTATGGGGATAGCGGGCTTGGGAAAACTTGCATGACCTTTCGCAATCTTATACATGCTAATAAAAAAGTATTCGTAATTGATTTTTCAAGTGTTGATACCGAAGATATGTTGTCTGTATTTGATTACATGCATGGTAGGCTTCTTGATGCTGCTAATTGCGAAGTCCAGAACAAGCCTAACACCTTGATGAAGGTAATGGATATGATTTGCGAAACCTTGAATAGGTTTTATAGCAATACGTATTTGGTAATGGAGGAAATGCCTATTGGAACTGGCAAAGAAAATATCTTTAAACATGTATTTTCTATGATCCTTAAAAATTCAATGCAATATCCTGATTCAACAGTAAATTTTTGTTTTACATCAATTGGTGATCCAAAAGAATCAGTTTTGTCAATTGCAGAGAAGATAGGGGAGAAGATACATTTTATGGAGGTAAGCGAGTGGGAAGAGTCTGACATGAAATTGTTATTAAATATAATGCTTGACGCCATCAAGTGTAAACTCAGTCAAGAATATTTTGATGCTTTGATTAAGTTCTCTGCAAGAAATCCAAGGAAGTTGAAGACCGGTCTCCGCGACTTGGTTTTGTTTGCGCAATTTAAGGATCAGTCTTTTGAAGCGTCAATGCACCAATACTTTGAAAACAAATTTGGACATGTTAAATAAAATTCTCAGGTCGTATACAATAATTCCCGAGCACCTTTACGTACGTAGAGAGGCAGATAGGTTAATGGAGTTTATAATAAATGATACAGGTAGACCGGGCTACGTTTTAGTTGCAAGACAAATGGGTAAAACCAATTTGCTTCTAAATGCAAAGGAGCAATTAATTGGTCCTGATGATGCATGCGTATACGCGGATTTTTCCAATTCATTTAGAACTGCAAGAGAGTGTTTTCGTTATATTATTGACCTTGCTATTGAAACCAACCCTGAAAAACTTCACTTTCTAACTGATAGTATTAAAAAATCCCGTGATGAAAGGGATGAGGTAGATCATGTTGAGCACTTGCAAGAGCTAAGAGCGATTCTGAGGGTGATTAAGGGTAAATTAATTATCTTGATTGACGAAGTAGACGCAATGACTACAGTTTCATTTTCAGATATTATTTTTAAACAAATAAGAAGTGTATACTTCTCTAGAACAAATTACCCAGTTTTACATAAGCTGAATTATATTCTCTCTGGTGTAGGGGAGCCAGCTAAACTTATTAAAGATCCTAAAATATCGCCTTTTAATATCGGTCAGGAAATATTTTTAGGCGACTTTAGTTATTTAGAATACCAAGAGTTTCTAAAAAAAGCTAAGTTGAATTTAAGCAATGAAGTTGTTGAAAGGGTATATTATTGGACTAATGGAAACCCAAGAATGACCTATGAGGTGTGTTCAGCAGTAGAAGATGTATTGCAAATTGATTCTGCAATTGATGCCGAAGTAGTGGATAAGATTGTCAATATGATGTATTTGACAACATATGACAGAGTTCCACTAGACAATATCCGCAGTATGGTGCAGTCAGATCAAGAAATGGCAAGTGCGGTAAAAAGCTTAAAGAACAGGGAACTGGCTTCAATTACAATGACGCAACGGCGCCAACTGTATCTAGCAGGGATAGTAGGTGCAAATTTTGAGAATGATAAAATTAATATAAAGAATAGAATTATTGACCATGCTCTTTCGAATGAATGGCTATCAGAAATTGTTGAGGAAGATAGCAGCTTAGTAGAACTAGCGTCTATTGCCTTCGCTAACAAGGATTATGATGGTGTAATTTTGCTGTTAGAAGAAAATATTGATAAGTATACTGGGTTTGACTTTGTCATTCTACAACAAACAATAATCAGTGCATATTTCAATAAGCAAAAATTTGACAGCATTGTTGAGCACTTTGACAAGCGTGGAGCTGAAGTGAGCAGTGCACTGCCAAAAGGGGCACTTAGGTTGAAGCTTGAATCATTATTTCTATATGCTTCTTCTCTTATTGAGCATGCAGAGTATAATAAATCATTTTCTATATTAACTGTAATTGTTGGTTTTAAGTTGTATAATATTCATTATTTCAATTCTTTGTTAGGTATAGCTAACTTAGTAAGTTCTATTGATTTATTGGACGAAAAAAATCAATCTTCTATTGAAGAAAACGATTTTAATCAAATTTCAATTTATTCAAGAATAGTACATGAAATAGGCAGCGTTAAATATATTTTGTCAAAAGATGAATACGATTTGGTTACATTCGCTGTGTACTGTAATATGGGTTTATATTATCAAAGTATAAACGAAACTCAGTTGGCATTTTCGAATTTCAATGAGGCATTTAGTCGTGCAGGTAATGCGTTGCAGCCTTTTGTGTTGTACCATATGGCTACAACTTCTCAGAATCCAAATGAATCTAATTCTCTGTACTTAGATACTATTAATGCAATTGTGAATAATAAGTTAAACCTTAGGGATTACTTTGGTAACACTGCTATTTATTTTGGTTATGTTAATGCATTTGATCTGATTAAACGTTGTTTAGAATTTAGCCGTGAATATGCATTTGTTTTGATTAAATATATTTATGATGAAGAGATGAAGATGCCTAAATTAGTTGGCGCGAATTATGGTAACCAAAAAGCTACGGAAGAGATAGTTGCCAGAGATGAAATATTTATAACTTCTTTTGATGAATTCTCTTCATCACTTTCAAAGGAGCAAATGAAATTTGGTTATTACATTTTCAAAGAGTCAAGCGTGACTTCGGTAAACCGAGGTAAGCCATTCGTAGATGCAATGCTGAAATATGATTATTTAAACGAGCTGGATTCAATAGATTTATCTCATATTTCAGTTGTCGTACATAATGCTATACAGAATGATGAGGTCGATTTTTCGCAAGATGTAGTTAAATACATGCGAGATCACTATTTTAATAAAAAGGGTAGGTCAATATCTGAGATAACTCTTATGGATTATTATGAGATGGAGATAATGAAGAAGAGGTCAAAATCATTTGAAGTTTTTGATAAAGCCAAATCCATTCTTACTGCACTTAAGGGTTTTGATTTTGATAGTAATGAATCAATATTTGTTGATAAGAAGAATGTTGATAATATTCGTAACGTTGCGTTTAAGACATATACAGAGTTGATGCCTAGATTTTCCACAGATATTGATAGTAAGTTAGGTGAACGAAATAGGCGGGTTACTGTGCTGTACAAGAATGGCTTAAAGCTTACAGATAAATTCAAGCGTTTTGAAAAGGATTTAATAAAAGGCAAGTGTAAGGTTATTGGAAATGATTAGCGTAGTTTTTCTAAAATATGATTTGTGGGCAAGCTGACACTAAGTAGTGTTTTGTGTAGTGTTTTGTATGCGCATTACATCAACGAGCGTTTACATAATGCGCGGTTTCGTATCTTGTGGATACTTTCCCATAGATTATGCTTGATCACCGTAACCAGTTCATTACTTACTATCGCGTTTCAACCCAGAAGCAGGGCACTTCAGGATTGGGGTTAGAAGCGCAGAAAGCAGCAGTCAACTCTTTTGTGAAGGATTCTGCACATATACTCGGTGAGTTTGTTGAGATAGAAAGTGGAAAGAAAGATCATCGTCCACAGCTACATGCTGCCATTGCAGCAGCGCAGAGTCAGAATGCGACCCTGCTCATCGCCAAGTTAGACCGACTCTCTCGTAACGCTGGGTTCATCTTTGCCTTGCGCGATGCTGGTGTTACTTTCCTGTGTTGCGACATGCCTGATGCCAATTCGCTGACCGTAGGGCTGTTCGCCGTCATAGCGCAGCACGAGCGCGAAACCATCAGCAAGAGGACAAAGGATGCACTTGCGGCGAAGAAAGCCAGAGGTTGTACGCTAGGTTCACCTCAAAACCTAACCGCTGCTGCACGAACCAAAGGTGAAGCAACAAGGAGGAGGAATGCTCAAGAGAACACACAGAATAAGCAAGCCAGCAAGCTCTCGGTCTTATTACATGCGCAGGGGCATTCACTACAACAGATAGTTGTTGAGCTAAACGATGCCGGTTTCAAAACCCGCCGGGGTAAACTCTTTTATCATTCGGCAGTACAGAGGTTGCTCAGAAGAGGCAAGGTGGAGCCGGCTGTAACCTAACCTGATCTAAGCGAGAACCTGTATATCAATACAATTTACCTTGAAGGCTGGCACAACTATGCGTGTTGTTATTCACACATATGTTGGGTTCGTTCCAAGTAGGTTAAAATATTAGAGTAGGTATTGCCGTTTGGAATATAATAAGGAGATGCACTAGTCATTATTAGTTGATCATCTTTCTGAAAATTAAATACCACATCAAAGCTGCAATCCTTATCCAGTGGCAGGAGGTCGTTTTCCATAATAGAAAGCACGTTCAGAAAGATGGCGATCCGGGGTATGCCTTGAAACCCAACTGTCCATGCACCTCCTTGGTGCTCGATATGGGTGATCTCGCTGGAGCCTCGGGGCAGGCAGCCATATCGTTGAAGGTAGATCGTTGTTAGCGTAGATGCCTCAGTTGGGGTGGTAGATGCGCGACCAATAGGTTCGCCTTTTATTTCTGCCGGCACGAAGTGAGAAAACGAGGTATCAATGTAAATTCCTGAGTAAGCCATGGTTAACATTTATTTTGTTGTAGTATATATTCAACAATGATGGACATACTTTCTGCTTGTCGTAGTATACTTCTTGGACACGCGATTGCGGACTCTATGGGAGTTCCCGTTGAGTTTGAGGACCGTACCGAGCGCCAGCTCGATCCCGTTGTTGGCATCCGTGGCTATGGCACCTTCAACCAGCCTCCCGGCACATTTTCTGATGATTTTTCCCTTACCGCCTGTCTTGCCGAGAGTCTATGCGCTTCGGGATCGCAGCGCGTGGACCTCACTGATTTGGGCAACCGTTTCACCAACTGGCTTCGGTATAATTACTGGGCAGCCGATTCGGTATTTGACATAGGTATCGCAACCAGAGCTGCCATTGAGCGGCTGGAAAGAGGATCTCCTGCGGAAAGAGCAGGTGGGAATGAGGAGTTCGACAACGGGAATGGCTCCATAATGAGAATCCTGCCCTTGCTTATCCATCCCTTGTGGCAAAACGGAAGCCCAGATGAACGGCAAGCATTAACAGAAAGGGTCGCTAGTGTCACGCACCGCCATCCCCGTTCCATCTTCGCGTGTTGCCTTTATCTAGAGATTGCAAACCAGCTACTTCATGGCAGGTCGTGCCAAGACGCATACGCCGAAGTGTGCCGCACATTCATTCCTTCGCTGAGCAAGCGTTTGAAGAAAGAGGAAGTCCACTTCTCTCGCATATTGGATGGAAAATTAGGCGAGCTTCCTGAGGGCGCGATTGAATCGGGCGGTTACATTGTCCACACCCTCGAAGCATCGCTCTGGTGCCTGTTGCGTCAAGAGACGTACGCTGCTACAGTTTTGGCGGCGGTGAATCTGGGGTTTGATACCGATACCACGGCGGCGGTCGCAGGAGGGCTCGCAGCGCTTGCGTACGGTGAACAAGACATTCCAGACAGTTGGTTGGGAATACTGGCTCGTCGTAATGATATTGAAGATCTGGCAGAGCGGTTGGCAACGCGAATATGCTCCTGATGTGCGTTGTTGTGCCATGAATCAAGTAAAATGATCATGTTTTGGCTCATCAGCCTCTTTGCTACAGGGCGTCATCTCAAGGGTAAGGACAGAGCATAACATTCCCGCCGACTTTTGTTCACACCACTATTGCAGTAATGAAATATAATTCAATGACCATATCGGATTCCTACTTATGGTGCTAAAGAATACAAGCGCCGCAATCTGCCTACCAGAAGAATACCACATTGCTCAGAACATAGTGGATGTTTACATAGGTCAGTTAGTAGAAATCTTATTGCTTGATACCTACAAAGGTCTGAATACTACTGGTATTTCACAAGATGTAACTTGGCAAGAGGATAATAAAGATGCCAAGCACATTATAGACTTATTAGCTGATCAAGGTAAATACGATCTGGTGTCAACAATTATTATCAAACACGTATTCATGTCTGTTCTAGGAGATTTCGTTGAGTTCCTGAGTGAATCAGTTAACGCAATCAAGTCTGCTAAATTCGGTGTCGGCTTTGCGCTGCTGCGGAAACCAATTGTTGATGAATTACTAATATTTGAAGAAATATTTCTTGATAAGAATGGCTATTATGACAGGTATTATGCGAAAGGCAATATACGTTCATATGACCCATCTTATAGGGGGGGAGGCTGTATACAAAGCCATCATAGAGAAAGCTGTAGATAAAGCACCGATGAACTTTGTATTTGATGCTACACATTTATATCAGCTACGATATGATAAAGGAACCAAGGATGGTTTAAACTGGATAACGAACCAAGCCCTGCACATTGTTACTACGGACAAGCGTTATACGACTCCTGATCAAGAACTTAACTTTGTGTACTCTACGACTGAGGATTATGAAAAATATTGGAAGTTCTACTATGCTAAACTCCCATACCTATTGTTCTATGCTGTAACCGTTATTGACGAAATCGTATTCGGCTTATTACCCGAACAGATTGATCATAAGCGGGTAAGAGCATACCGCCGAATTATAGTGCATCAAGTATTTCGCGGGGTTTCCGGTTTAGCGGAAAGAGAGGAAAAAAACTCCTTTAACGATCTGTTAGCCGAACTGATACCTGACCTCATTTATACATGTACCAGTTGTCAGGCGCAAATAGAGCCGACCGTAGATGATTTGATATGGTTTGCATTCAATAACGTATTTCTCTGTCCGAACTGTAAACACGACCAGCTTGGGGATCCGACGTTTCGGCTTAAGTTCCATGAGTTAGACTAAGGCAAGTACTTGCTGCAAGACATCTTCGCGCTCACCATTCATGATTCTGTAATCTGCGAAAAGCAAAATATCAATGAAGTGCTTACTCTGATCAAACAGGAGTCCAATATGCGTGGTCTGAATCCTAGTATTGAAAGTAACCCAATTGATTCCTAAACAACGGCAGATTTTCTTCTGTGTATGAAAAAATAATTGCTAGGTTTTTAGAGTATTTTATTGCTGATTTGTCTCGGTATTAAACAAAACCAATTAAACCGTTCGCCAATGGCACTTGATGTAGCGCAGTTTCAGCAGGTTCTTGATCTTGCTAGTAAATCAGAGGCAACTTCCAAAGAGCTGCGTAAGGCTCTCAACCGTATTCAATCAGCCGTTCAGAATCTGGATGTAGCGGTAGGAGATGCAATTGCCATTCTCGATGGTGGTGTTGAACCGAAGCAGAAGAAGCCTTATTCTGGTAAGCCTCGTGGACGTCGTAAGAAAGAAGCTGGTGGTACGCAGGCTATGCTTGAAGGCATTCAGGCAACAGCAGCCGGTGATACAGCTAGCGACACAGCAGCGTTAGCGTCGACTATTGAATCAACCAGTAAGAAAGCTGGCAAGGGTAAATAACACCATCATGACTTGTAGGATAGCCCGATTAGTAGACCTAATCGGGCTTCTTTGTGTTGAACAATATGCTTTTCACTACGACCTACTACAGCGGCTATCATATTTAGACGGATTGTATGTTTAAGCTAACTTCATTGTGGTATTAATCATTTGTAATTTGTGAAGATTAGGTGTGATCTTATTTACGACGCAAGCATAGTTGATACAATACCTAAACAAGACGATAGCGGGCATAAAAAAGAGCCACTGCTAGTGGCTCTTTTGCTGCTGAGTGTCTGTAAGGCTATGCTATTTTCATTTTGCTGGTTGATGACTCTGTTGGCATAACCCAGCCCGCTTTGCTCATTTCATCTGTGTTAAGCGAACCATCACCATAGACATTCATAATCATATCCAATTCTGAGTGACCAACAATGTTCTTGATTGCTGTTATTTTCATTCCATCATTCAGGCTCTTATTGATAAATGTTTTTCTCGCTGTATGGCTCAAGATCAATTCTCTTTTGAGTTTGGTGTTATCCTCCTTCCCAACGTTGTTCTTAAAGTTGGTTCTGATTAGCGTGTAGCAGCCGATATCAGCTCGTTTCATCATCTTGTTCATAAAGTAACCAACTTGTGCAGTGTACTTAATACCTGTGCCTGTTTCCTTATCAAAAGCGAAGTTATAGTTGTGAAACTCTAAGACTCTTAGCGCGTCAGCGGTTACTGGTACTTCTACCATCTTAGTTGTTTTCTCTTGTAGTATCTTAATCTTCAAGCCGCCATCAATTTCTTGTATATGATGCTTTCTTACTTTCAGTGCATCAACAAATCTAAGTCCGGTATTTGCCATGAATACATAGAAATCACGGTGAATAAGTTCTTGATCCGTTTCTGTTGGCATGTGAGTAACAGCTTCTAATTCATCCTTGCTTAGAAATACTACTTTGTCATTCTGTACTTTCTTCAAGCCGGATTTCCATTTCTTAACTGAGCTAATGTCATAACCGAACTTATCAGCATAGAAGTAATAGACAATCTTCATTTTCTGTAACAATTCTCTGACAGAGCTATTGCGCATTCCTTTTATGTAAATAATGTCGTTGAACTCTGGATTAATTTCCTTCTCTATTGACATTGCTTCATGGTCAATGACTCTTGTATCTTTATTGGTGGTTAAGTATTCTCTGAAATTGTTTAACAACGTCTTGTTAATATCAGTGATATTTAATGTTGGTTTCCAATTTTCTATAATAGACTTTAGGCTAGTGTAGTTCTTAATGCTACTTGGTTTCAGTGTTGTGTTCTCTTTTAAGAATGAATCAATGTGAGAAGTGAATAGCTTAGATACATGTACGCCTTGATCTTTCTCTTCTTGCTCTATTTCAAGTTTCTTTAGTGTTACTTGCTTTTCTAGCTCAGCTAACTCAGAACGCAACATATCAAGAGTACGACCTAGTATCTTCTTAGCGGCTGGGGCTAATGTTTTGAGGTGCTGTAACTTCTCGTATTCAGTATCTAAGTTACGCTTGAACGGCTCTACACCATTCCTTTCACATTCAGCTAAGCAATACTCAACGTCTGACAATAGAGCTTGGATTAGCTTGTTCAACTCACCAGCATCTTTCCTATTTATAACGCGTCCGGTTGTCTTGTTGAACTCGTTTGGAGCTATGGTTACACCAGATACTTTCTTTTGAAATGGTACCTTATCTATGTGCGCTTTATGACTGTAGTTGATGCTGACACCAATTGTACCATTCGTGTTCGTACGCGGCTTGAAGCTAATCTTTCCCATTTTGCACTTTGTTAAGTTGGTGTATCTGGCTGAAAGCGAGTTGATACACAAAGATAACAAAGTCTCTGATACTGTATAAAGCATGTATAAGTTGGCTTATTGGAGGTAGTGATACAGAGCCTTTAAAGCAACGATTCCACCCCACGAAATCAGACCAATTACAACGAATAAAATGCTGAATATCAGTACTATTAATCCCTTGCCTGATCCTGTGTGCTTACCAGTAGCATAATGGTCTTTTAAAAGCCTAACATTCTTCTCGTTGCTCTTGTAGGCGAAATCGAACAGGTTGCCCAGAATCGGCACAGCTCCCACGATGGTGTCGATAAGGATGTTGAGGGCCATGCGCACGACCACCGCGCCGCTGGCTCCGTGGCGCATCATGGTCAGCAACAAAGCTCCGGACACGGCAAATGTGGACAGGTCGCCGATAACCGGAATCAGCCCCAGCAGCGGGTCGAGGCCGAAGCGGAACCGGGTGCCGGGCAGCTGAAACTGGCTGTCCATGAGGCGGGCCACGCGCTCCACCCAGCGCAGGCGCTCATCGGTATCGAAGGAAGCGGAAGCGGGCGGGGTGGGCTGATTGCGAACGGGCTGCATGGGAGAGTTTTTTTCGTCTTAAACGCGGGCCGCGGGCAAACGGCCGACCGACCAAGGCCGGAAAATCGTAGGGAAGCCTGCCAACCACTTGGCGCCTGCGACGGTTGTTGTCTTCCCGTTCTTTCTACCACCTAAAAAACTGTTTTGCTATGGAAACCAGAATTCTGGGCCGCTCCGGCCTGCGCGTCTCCGCCCTGGGCCTGGGCTGCATGGGCATGTCCGACTTCTACGGGCAGCCCGACGATGCCGAAAGCACCCGCACCCTGCACCGGGCCCTGGAGCTGGGCGTCACGTTTTTCGACACCGCCGACATGTACGGCCCCTTTAAAAACGAGGAGCTCGTGAGCCGGGCCTTCCGCGACCGGCGCGACCAAATTGTGCTGGCCACCAAGTTCGGCATCCTGCGCGACCCCAACGACCCCACCAAGCGCGGCATCAGCGGCCGACCCGAGTACGTGCGTCAGGCCTGCGAAGCCAGCCTCAAGCGCCTGGGCACCGACTATATCGACCTCTACTACCAGCACCGCGTCGACCCCGCGACGCCCATTGAGGAAACTGTGGGAGCCATGGCCGAGCTGGTCAAGGAAGGTAAAGTGCGCTACCTGGGTTTGAGCGAAGCTGCCGCCGACACGGTGCGCCGGGCCTGCGCCGTGCATCCCATTGCGGCCCTGCAAACCGAGTATTCGCTCTGGAGCCGGGAGCCCGAAGACGAGATTTTGCCTGCCATTCGGGAGCTGGGCGTGGGTTTCGTACCCTACAGTCCGCTGGGCCGGGGCTTTCTGACGGGCCAGATTCAGCGCTTCGAGGACCTGGCGCCCGACGATTACCGCCGCCACACGCCGCGCTTTCAGGGCGAAAACTTCCAGCGCAACCTCGACCTGGTAGCCCGCATCCGCGACATTGCCGCCCAGAAAGGCTGCACCGCCGGGCAGCTGGCCTTGGCCTGGGTGCTGGCCCAGGGCCAGGATGTGGTGCCCATTCCCGGTACCAAACGGGTGAAGTACCTGGAAGAAAACCTGGGTGCCCTGCAGGTTCAGCTCACGGCCGCCGAGCTGCGCCAGATCGACGAAGTAGCGCCCGTCAATGCCGCCGCCGGCCCCCGCTACCCCGCCGCCATGATGAACTCGGTGAATGGGTAAAGCGGTGAAATGGTGGAGTAGTGAAGTGGTGAATTGCCGTTCCGCTGGGGCTGGTGTCCTGCTTGGCATGGCGAGCAAGGCGAAGCAATCCGTCATTTGAAACGCCACAAACCCTGTTGACCAAGAAGCCCCGACGTTGCGCGAACGTCGGGGCTTTTTAGTGTAGATAGAATAAGGCATTGCCGCCGCTTGAGGCGCGAAATGTCGTGCCTCCTCGCAATGACAGGAGATGAACTCACCAGTTCACTACCTCACCGCCTTACCGGAGGGAGCAGGTCAATCAGGCCGTCTTCGCTGACTACGATGGCCATGCAGGCGTAGTGGCTGCTTTCCACGTAGCGCAGAGCGGAGTTGTAGCGGGAGCCGCGGGAGGAGTCACCCTTTTCGGTAGCCAGGCCGTCGAGGATGGCCCCGATGGCATAGCAGATACCCGACGGGTCAATGAACACGGCTCCGTCGATGTTGGTCACCAGCCGCAGCACCGAGGGCGTCATGATGCGGGGCGTGACACGGAAGCACTGCCGGGTGAGGCGCACGGCTTCCTGGGCGGCACCTTCCGATATCACCAGGATGGTACCGTTGGTTTGCTTAGTAGCCTTGAGCGTGAGCTCCCACAAGTACGCAATGCCCGCCGCATCGACGGTGGGAAATACGTGGTTGATGGCCCGGGCAAAGTTTTCCTCGTCCACGCGGCCCTGAGGCAGGCGGGGGGTGTTGGTGACCACCTTCATCATCACGTTGCCGCTGTGGCTGAGCTCCCAGCTGTAGTGCTTGGTGAAGTGGACCGTGAACAGCGGCTCGTAGTGCGGGTCGCTGGGCTCGACCAAGTGGCCCAGGCCGAAGACGTTGGCCGCGTCGGTAATCAGGGACGTGCGGCCCTCACTGAGCTCCAGTAGCTTACGAATGGAGCGGTGGTCGCGCAGGGTGATGGGGGTTTCGAGCGTCAGCACGGGCACCACGGCGGGGTGGTGGCGCCGGGCGACGAGCATGGTGCCCACGCCTTCGTCGCCCTCGTGGCGCAGGGCCGCCACACCGTTGCAGGCATCGTAGAGGCCGTGGTTGCCGGCGGCGGGACGCAGCATAAACCGGCGCCCGGCGGCCCGCAGCACCTCGTTGTAGTCGCGGTCCAGCACCGGCCGGTCGTCGTCGGTGTCGGTTTCGCGCAGGGCCCGGGAGCAGTCCTGCAGAAACTCCTGCACCGCCGCCGACAGCAAGGAGCTGGAGCGCATGCCGACCTGGGGCGGCAGGGAGTAGTAGCTCTGGAACGTTTCGGCCGAGAGCTGGAGCACGACCACCACCAGGTAGCCGTTCAAGCTCACGGGCAGGGAGCAAAAGCTCAGCCGGTCCTCCTGGTGGCGCTCAATCAGTCCGTTGAGAAGCTGCTCGGTGGCCGAGCGCATCAAATCGTACCAGCGCAGCTTCTCGAACCGGTCGTGGTCGGTGGGGTGCAGGTGATAGACCACGTCGCGGGGGCCGTCGGGCTCCAGGCTCGCGGCCCGGGCCTTGACGTCGGCAAAGTCCGCGGGCTTGTAGCGGTGGGTGGGGGGCTCAATGACGACGGCCTGGGGCTCGTCGGTTTCACGGGCCGAGGCCAGGCCCAGCAGGAAAACCTCGGGCTTCAGATTTCGGTCGAGCAAATTAAAAACACCATCGGCAAAAAGCTGGGCCGTGACGCGAAACAGGCTTTGGTGGTCCCACATGGGCAATTCGGGGCGGGGCAAACGAACGGGGAGGAAGGGCGTGAACCGGAAGGTACGGGAAAACGCGGCGGAAGGTGGTCGTCGGCCCGCACAAGATTCCGGGCCGGTAAGCCCAACAACGCCCTGCCGGCGCGGTTAGTGGGGAGAAACCCGCGTTCCGGCTTGCGAATGGGCGGCGGCGGGTGTAACTTAGATATTCCAGCCGCCGCCCGCCATGTTTATCGATATCATCCTGGCCCTTGCCTGCGCCATGTCGTTTTTACCCCTCACCACGGGGTATTGCGCCTACAGCTACGGCCGCTCGTTCTGGCTGTGGTTTGCCCTGGGCTGGGTGCTCCCGATTGTCTCGTTTTTCCTCTTGTTTGCCCTGCTCTACCGCAAGGAAATGGACGGGGGAGAGCAGGCCCTAGCCCAGGCCAAGGAAATTCTGGCCGCCGCCGAGGCCCGCAGCGTCCGGCTCCGGGAGCCGGAATAAGTCATTTGCTCCTTCTTTAATAAACGCCTGCCTGCACCCGGGTGGGCTTTTTTGGGGCCGACCGCTACCAACTTTCCAGCCATTGCCGCACGCCCCGGGCGGCGGCAGCCCCAGTGCTGAAGCAGCCCTGAAGCAGATAGCCGCCCGTGGGAGCTTCCCAGTCGAGCATTTCACCGGCCACAAAAACTCCCGGCCGCGGCCGCAGCATCAGGTGTTCGTCTACCGCCGCCCAGTCGACGCCGCCGGCTGTGGAAATGGCCTCGTCCAAGGGCCGCAGCCCCGTTACGGGAATTGGCAGGTGCTGGAGTAGCTGGGTTAGTGCTTCCGCCGAGGCGGTGGCTTCGGCCGGGGCCAGCTCGCGCAGCAGCGTCGGTACGGGCCGGCCCAGGCGCAGCTGCTGCTCCAGAAAAACGGCCAACGACTTGCCGCCCCGGGGCTTGCGCAGTTTCTGCACCAGCTGTTCCGGCGTCAGGTCGGGCTTGAGGTTGAGCACGAGCGGAGCCGGGGCTGAAACGGCCAACGCCGTCCGCAGCGCGGGCGTGAGGGCGTAGACCGGCGTGCCTTCCAGCCCGTAGTCGGTCAGCATCAGCTCGCCCCGCACCGTAGTTTCGTCGCAACTCAGGGCAATGTTTTTGAGGGGGACGCGCCCGATTTTCTCCCGGAAAAAAGTCGACCACGCCACTTCCGCCCCGCAGTTGGAGGGCGCAAACGGTGCGCTGCCCACCCCGACGGCGGCTAGGGCCGCCACCCACTGTCCGTCGGAGCCGGTCTTGGCCCAGCTCGCCCCGCCCAGGGCCAGCACCGTGGCGGCTGGTTGCAGCTCGGTTTCCTGCCCGGTAGCCTCGTTGCGCATCCGTAGGCCAGTGGCCGAAAAACCCAGCCAGCGGTGGCGCACGTGCACTTCCACGCCCAACTCGTGCAGGCGCGTGAGCCAGGCGCGCAGCAGTTGAGCGGGCTTGTAGTCGGCCGTGGGAAACACCCGGCCGCTGGTGCCCACGAAGGTATCCAGTCCCAGGCTGGTCACCCACTGGCGCAGGTTGTCGGGGGAGAAGTCCGTCAGGAAGCGGGCAAACCGGCCTTGGTGGAGGCCGTAGCGGGTTGCGAAGCCGGGCTGCGGCTCGGCGTTGGTCAGATTAAACCCCCCGTGTCCGGCCACCAGAAACTTGCGGCCCACCGTGGCCTGGGCCTCGTAGACCCGGACCCGGTACCCGGCTTCAGCCAGGTGCTGGGCAGCCAGCAGCCCGGCCGGTCCACCCCCGACAACGGCAACGAATAAAGACATAAGCAGCGGCTAAAGAGGCTGCAAGGTACGCGCGCCAGCAGTGCCGACCCAGCCCGGACCATACCCCAAATAGGCGGCTAGTCCGGCGCAATGGCTACGGCAGCCGTATAGCCGAGTTGATTTCTGCACCAAACCAGCATCTATGGGGCCGTATACCATTCTGATCGGGCTGAGCATGGCCGTCATTCTATCCTATCTGTTCGACCTGGCCGCGCGGGCCACCAAGATTCCCTCGGTGCTCATGCTGCTGCTCACCGGCATTGCCCTGCGCCAAGCTGCCGACTACACCGACACGGTGGTGCGCATTCCGCAGGTGGTGCTGGAAATTTTCGGCATCATCGGCCTGATTATGATTGTGCTGGAAGGCGCCATGGATTTGAAAATCAGCCGGGAGAAGGCCCCGCTGATTCGGCGCTCCTTCGTGGCAGCCGCGCTGATGCTCATCGTGCAGGCCGTGGCCATTGCCCTGCTGCTGCGGGCCTACGTGGGCGCTCCGCTGCAAACCTGCCTGGTCAACGCCGTGCCCCTGGCCGTGATTAGCAGCGCCATTGCCATTCCCAGCGTGGCCAACCTGTGGGGGGAAAAGCAGGAGTTTATTGTCTACGAAAGCACGTTTTCCGACATCCTAGGCATTATGTTCTTCAACTTTGCGCTGCAGGACAATTTCGCCCAGGGCATTTCCGTCGTCACCTTCTCCCGCGACGTGGTAGCCGTGGTACTGGTGGCCGTCGTCAGCACGGCGGTGCTGGCTTTTTTGCTCGACCGGATCCGGCTGCACATCAAGTTCTTCCTGATTTTCGCCTTTCTGATTCTGATCTACAGCCTGGCCAAGAAGCTTCACCTGTCCTCCCTGCTCGTGGTGCTGGTGTTCGGCTTGGCCGTCAACAATGCCGAGCTGTTTCTCAAAGGGCCGCTGCAGCGCTGGTTTCGGCCCGAGCGGCTGGCCAGTGAGCTGCACCAGCTCAAGACCATTACCGCCGAGTCGGCCTTCCTGATTCGCACCTTTTTTTTCCTGCTCTTCGGCTTTTCCATCACCATCAGCAGCCTGATCAGCGCCACGCTGCTCATCCAGGGCGTACTGATTGTGGCCGTGCTCACGGCCATCCGCTACGTGTATCTGCGCTTCGTGGCCCGCACCGACCTCATTCCCGAACTGTTCATTGCTCCCAAGGGCCTGATTACGGTGCTGCTGTTTTTCAGCATTCCCCGCCAGCACTCCATCGGCGAAATCAGCGAAAACATCCTCTTTATCGTCATCCTGCTCACCGGCGTGCTGATGATGGTCGGCCTGCTGCTGGCCCCGAAAGAACCCGAGCTGGGGGAGTACTGAGTTGATTAGTTGTTAGTTGTTAGTTGTTCGTTGCCGGGCCGTTGAACGATGCTGACAACTGACAACTAACTACGAACAACTAGCAACTGACAACACCTATTCCGTCTCCTTCAGTAACTGGCGGCGGTAGCTGCTCAGGATGGCGGATTTGCGGATAAAGCCCACATAGCGGCCGGCGTTGGCCACGGGCAGGGCGTAGACGTTGAGCTGCTCCATGCAGCGCAGCGTGTCCAGCATCATGTCGTCGGGGTTGACCACGGCCGGGGGCGGGGTCATCAGGTCCCGCACCCGGGTGGTGTTGTAGTGCTCGTCGTCGAAGAGGGCGTCGCGCACGGTGTCGAGCGTGATGATGCCCAGCAGTTGCCCGTCGTCGTCAACCACCGGAAACAGGTTGCGGTGGGCGTGGCGAAACACGGTGACCAGCTCGCCCAGGGTGCTGTCGGGGTGCACCGGCACGTAGTCGGTCTGCACCAGCGACAGTGGGTCGAGCTGGGCCAGCAGGCCCCGGTCCCGGTCGGCGTGCATGTGCACCCCGCGCGTGACGAGCTTGCGGGTATACACCGAGTAGGGCTCGAAGTAGCGGGTAATCAGGTAAGAGCTCGAGGCTACCACCATCAGGGGCACAAACAGGGCGTAGCCGCCGGTGATTTCCGCAATCAGGAAGATGGCCGTCAGCGGGGCGTGAATCACGCCCGCCAGCGTGCCGGCCATGCCCAGCACGATAAAATGCACCTCCGACACCGGGTAGACTCCGCTCAGGTTGATGATGCGGGCGGCAATAAAGCCCATCAATGCCCCGGCAAACAGGGAGGAGCCGAACATGCCCCCGTTGCCGCCCGCGCCCACCGTGATGCAGGTAGCAAACACCTTGAGCAGCATACTGGCGGCCGCCACGGCCAGCAGGGTCCACACGTTTTCGTCGCGGTACACCGAGAAGATGGAGTTGTCGACCAGGTTTTCGGGCTGCCCGCTGAGCAGCAGCTGCACGATGTTGTAGCCCTCGCCGTAGAGCGGGGGGAAAAAGAACACCATGATGCCCAACCCGAAGCCGCCCAGCACTACCTTGCGGAACGTGCCGTGCCAGCGCTCAAAGAACTTGTCGGCCCAGAAGTAGATTCGGATCATGTACACCGACAGCAGCGCCGTAAACAGCCCCAGCAGCAGGTAAAACGGGATGCCCTGCACCGGCCAGCTGTTGGTGATGAGCACGAAGGGCTGCCCGGCGTACAGGGCTTTGGAAACTACGGTGGCCGTGGCCGAGGAAATCAGCAGGGGAATGAAAAACGGCGCCGACAGCTCCGACAGAATCACCTCGACGGCGAACAGCACGCCCGCAATGGGGCTGTTGAAGATGGCCGCCACGCCCGCTGCCGCCCCGCAGCCCACCAGCAGGCGCCGCTCGCGCTGGCCCACGCGCAGGATGCGGCCCAGGTTGGAGCCCAGGGCCGAGCCCGTCACCGAAATGGGCGCTTCCAGCCCCGCCGACCCCCCGAACGAAACGGTCAGAAACGAAGTGATAAGCTGGGAGTAAAGCTTGCTGCGCGGCACCACGCTGCTCTGCCGGGCAATGTTGTAGATAATGGGGCCAATGCCCCGGCTCAGGGTGCCACCCAGCACGTAGCGGGTGAAAATGACCGTGAGGGCAATACCGATGATGGGGTAGAGAAACAGGGCAAACACCCGGTCCTGCTCGGGCACCCAGGCGTAGAGCAAGGTCTGGACCTCGTGCACTGAGGTTTTGATGGCCACCGCCGCCAGGCCCGCCAAGGCCCCCACCAGCACGCTTACCAGAATCAGGTAGACCCGGTCGTTGACGTGGCGCAACCGCCACAGCAACAGGGGACTCAGTAGCCGATGAAGGTAGTTTCTGGACATGGACTAGGCAATGGCGGGCAGCCCGTTCCGGGCCAGGGGGGAGCTTGCTCCGCTACCTCAACGCATGATACTGAAAAAGGGGTATTAACCGGCCACGGAAACGCAAAAATCGCGCCTACTGCATGGTTTTGGGGGGCGTGTAGCCAGCCGAAGCCAGCATGGCCCCGATGCCCTGCATCAACTCACTTTTGAGCTCCAGCGTGCCGCGGCGGTAGTCCTCGGCCAGGGTCCAGAAGTACACGTGCAGGTCCACGGTGCTGCCCACCGACTTCTCCAGCACCACGTAGGGCCGGTGGCCTTCCTGGTTTTCTACTTTGGCATTGGCCTGCACGTAGCGCAGCAGCAGATCCGACAACTGCTGAGACTCGCCCGCGTCGCCCAGGTCAACGCTCACCACGAAGTCCTGCCGGATGTGGCCGTCGAGGGTGAAGTTGGTCAGGGGCTCGCGCAGCACCACGGCGTTGGGAATGAAGATATCCTTGCCATCGAAGGTCTTGATGACCGTGGTGCGCAGGTTCAGCGCCTCCACCCGGCCCAGCAAGTCCTTGACCTGCACCGTGTCGTGAATGCGGAAAGGGCGGTTGAAAGCCAGCACCACGCCGGCCAGGAAGTTTTCGGCAATGTCCTTGAGCGCAAAGCCCACAATAAACGCCGATAGGCCCGCGCCGGCCAGCACGCCGCTGACCATGCCCGAAAGGCCCACCACCTGCATGGCCACTACCACGCCTACCAGCAGCAGGGCCCACTTGCTAAAGCGGGTCAGAAAATCAGCCAGGAGCAAATCGTGGGAACGGGCGCGGAGCTTGCCGCCCAGTAGTGCGCTCAGGCGGGTGGCTACCAGCAGGGCCAACCCCAGCACGATCAGGCCCACGAAGAGCTTGGGTAAAAGGTAAATAAACTGTTCCCAGTACGAGAATAATACGCGGCTCAAATCCTGTAGCATACGGTATGATTACGTGAGTGCCCGGGACAAACGGGAGGGGCAGCATCCGCTTTCGTGTACGGTCTGCCGCCACCCTGGGGTTCGGGACCCCTAGGCGGGGCGGTTGAGCCAGCCCCCAAAAGCCAAGGCTCCGAGGGCGTAAGCCACCACGTCGAGCGGGTCGGCGGTGGCACTGGGCTGCAGGTGGGGCAGTGCCAGCTCAAACCAGAGTGCAGTAACCACCCAGGTGCTAAAAATCCAGGCGGTGGGCAGCACGAAACCGGGGCGGCGAAAGTAAAGCCGGCGCAGCCCCACCAGTGCCACCGTCAGCTCCAGGGGCAGACAAACTAAATCGGCGAGGTAGGACGTGAGCAGGGGCAGCAGCAGTCCGGGCACGACGAAGCGGTTGAACTGCACGAGTCCGTAGGCGGCCACGCCCGCCACGAACAAAGGGTGCCGAAACTCACGGGGTAGCATGTGCGCTAGCCCGCCAGCACGGTGACAAACCAGAGAAAAAAGGCCATAATGGCCGCGAAGGCCAGTTGTCCGCCCCGCACGAGGTACTTGAAAAAGCGTAGTAATGGGCCGTCCGTCGGCTTGATGTCGATGAGCATAAACTGCGGCACCGGCTGGTTGGCAATTTCCTCCTGCTCGGCCGCCCGGCGCTGGGCCGCCGGGTCCAGCAGCTCGCCGCAGTACTCGCAGCAGTCAGTGGCCTGCTGCTGCCACGCGGACCACTGCCGGCAATGGGGACATTTCTTGGACGCGAACAAAGTTGCCATACCGTAAAAGTACGGCAGGAATTGTTGGCCGAACCCGGTCGGCTTCGGAGCGCCAAGACTAAGCAGTGGCCGGGTAAAAAGAAATACAACCCAGCTTTATCAGGCAAAAGTGCACGGCTAAAAGCGAAAATAAGGTTGGGTTTTTGCGAGGGATTTTTCGCTTCAATACGTTTTTTGCAATTAAAAATTACTCCGATTTATACGCCACTTGTTAATCATAAGAAAATTCATGTTTTCTTTGTCGCAACAGTACCCAACACACACTCTCTACAAACACACCCTACCATGGCAACAGCAGATTTGAACAAATTGCAGCAGCTTCTGAAAAGCGCTGAAGACAACGAACTCGTACTGAACCAGGTTCGCAAGAGCATGGACAAAGTGCGCACGGCGCTCGACGAGCTGAACGCCCTGCTGGCCCCGGATTATACGCCTGAGCGCAAGGAGCGTAAGCCCCGCGCCGCCAGCACCAATGGCACCGGCGCCCGTCGGGGCCGGCCGAGAAAAGATCAGTCGGCGGCCTAACGCCCTGCTTTTTTAATAAAGAAGCCCCCGTCAAGCAATTGGCGGGGGCTTCTTTATTTTTGGCCGTCAATAATTCCGGGCTGGTCTGGCTAGCTGAGCTATTTTAGTTTGCCGGTAAAAGGCGAAGTCAGCCGAGCGAATAATGGTTGCCGCTCCGACTGTCTGCTCAGCGTGCAGGTCCGCAATACGAACGTTAGAGCTCCATGATATCCTCGTTCCAGAGGGTGGGCTCGGCTTCGATAAATTCCTCCATCATCTGCACGCACTCGTCCAGGTCGAGGTCGACAACTTCCACGCCGTGGCTTTCCATAAATTCGCGGGCGCCATCAAAGGTGCGCGACTCGCCCACGATAACCTTCGGAATTTTAAATTGCACAATGGTGCCGGCGCACATAAAACAGGGCATCAGGGTGCTGTAAATAACCGTGTCGCGGTAGGTGCGCTGGCGGCCGGCATTGTTGAGGCAATCCATTTCGCCGTGCTTGATGGGGTTCAACTCCTGCACGCGCTTGTTGTGACCCTTGGCCACGATCTGGCCGTTGCGTACGAGCACCGAGCCGATGGGAATACCGCCTTCTTTACGCCCTAAGCGTGCTTCGTCGATGGCGGCCTGCATGAATTCGTCCATGGTAATTGGGGGGAGTGAGGAAGTGAAAAGGAGAAGTGATTACGCCGAAAACGACGAAAAGAAGAAGTGAAAAAAATGCGGGGGCTGCTGAAGATAAGCAGCGGAAAAACGTAATCGGGTCCGGCGCCGGGGAGCTAGACAATTTTACCGGGCGCAGATGCCGCGGTACGGGCAATATTCGCAGCGGCGCAAATCGTCGGTTTTACGGATGGGCTCCTGCGGGTCGAGGATGCGGCGGGCCAGCTCTCCGATAAGCTCCTCACTGGCCTGGGTAAACGACTGGCCGTCGGCCGTGACAAAGGCCATGTCGGCCGTGAGCAGGCCCTCGTTGATGCTGCGCAAGGACAGGATGGCCGCGTCGGCGGCGGGGCGGCTCTGGCTTTCGAGCATGTAGCGGTAGAGCCAGAGCTGCCGCACTTTTTCGGGCCCGGAGTCGGCATCGAGCAGGAGCTTTTCCCGGGCCGCGGGGGCGTCGCCCTTGCTGTTGAGGCGCAGCTCGGCGGCTCGCACCATGCCGGTTTTGTAGTCGACCACGCGCAGGCGGCCGTCGGACAGCTCGTCGAGGCGGTCGGCGGTGCCAATCAGGCGCAGGTTGAGGGTGCTGCCGTCGTCGAGGCGCACAAAGACCGTGGCGTGGAGCTTGGTTTCAAGGCCCTTGATGCGCAGGGGCAGCAGGCCGGGCTGGTTGGGCAGGCTTTCGAGGTAGCGGCGCACGAGCTGCTCGGCCACTT
The DNA here is from genome assembly GCF_004167665.1 of Hymenobacter persicinus. Lineage (GTDB taxonomy): Bacteria > Bacteroidota > Bacteroidia > Cytophagales > Hymenobacteraceae > Hymenobacter > Hymenobacter persicinus. The sequence continues at coordinate 70,414 of NZ_SEWE01000010.1, forward strand.
GCCCCAGCACGTGGTTGAGGCCCTCGTCGGGGCGGGCGTGGCGCTCCTGCTCGGCCTGCCAGAGGGCCGCGGCCACTTCCTGGGGCACGCGCTGCAGCAGACCCGGAATATCGGCGGCCGTGAGCTCCCGGCTGTCCTCGGCGAAGGGCAGAAACAGCATTTCCAGGGCCTTGTGCACGGCCGTGCCGAAGCCGTCGGCGCCGAGCTGCTCTTCTACTTCATCGTTTTCGCTGAACTTGGCCAAGCGGTTGAAGTAAAAGCGCAAGCTGCACTTGAGGTACTCGTTCAGGGCGGAAGGCGAGAGGCCGTTTTCGAGCCGAGTGCGCAGGGCCGCCAGCATTTCGGCGTCTTTTTCCAGCACCAAATCCCCTTCGTACCCGTCCGTGACGGCCTCGTCCTCCACCACGGCGGCCGTCAGGTCACGCAAGGTCAGGTTAGGGTTCTGCGGGGCCAGATCGTGCTCGAGCTGGAGTAGGAAGCGGCTCCGTTCCCCGGTGCGGGTACCTTCGGCTCCGGGCAGCACGTGCACTAAATCGACGTGGCGGGCCCGCTGGAGCAGGCGCCAGAACGTGTAGGCCGTGGCCGCCTCGTGGTCGGCGTAGGTGGGCAGGCGGAATTCGCGCAGCACGTCGTAGGGAAACAGGGAGCCGTGGCGCTTGGGGGCCGGCAGCACGTTTTCGTTGCAGCTCAGAATGATGACGTGGTCGAAGTCCAGGGCCCGGGTTTCGAGCAGGCCCATCACCTGCACGTCGGCAATGGGCTCCCCGCTGAAGGGCAGGCGGGTGCTGGTCATCTGGTCGTAGAGAAACCGGCGGAAGGAGCGCACCGACAGGCGCTGCTCCCGGCAGTCGAACACCGAATCGAGCCGCTTGACCAGGGTAAAAAACAGGTACAGGTACTCCGCCTCGATGGCCGAGTGCTGGTCCTGGTACACCTGCTTGAGCAGGTTGATGAGCGTGTAGCAGGCGGCAATGATGTCGTCGCAGGTGTCCCAGGTTTTGAACAGGGCCTCAATGAGCGGGTGGTGCTGGCCGAGCTCCTCGAGCTCGGTGGCGGGCAGCAGCACGGCATTGCGGCGCACAATTTCGCGGCACACCTTGTCGAGCAGGCCGTGGTACTGGGGCTGGTCGGGCTGGCGGTTGAGCCAGAGCTGGAAGCGGCGCAGAAACGGGTGGCCCAGCAGCTTGGTCACGGCCAGGTGGTGGTAGCGCGGCACGCCGTAGTCCTGCCCATCGGCGCCCTCCCGGATGCCGGTCAGGTGCACTTCGAAGAGCAGATCCACCAGGTTGAACAGCGGGGTGCTCTGGAAGCTCAGGCCCATGGTCACGTTGTAGTCGGGCGCTACGGTGGGGGGCAGGCCGTGCAGCACGGGCAGCAGCAGGGTTTCGTCGGGCAGCACGATGGCCACGGTGCCGGTGGGGTTCCGTTGCCGGGCTTCGGTGAGCAGCTGCCCGGCCACCTTGCCCTGCATGCTGGCGTTGGCCACGCCCACGAAGCGCACTTCCCGCTCCAGCCCCCGCAGCAGGTTGGCGGGGCCGCCAAATACCTCGTTGGGCAGCTCCCAGCGCTGGCGGTAGCGACGCAGGTGCTGGCCGGCGCGGTTGGGCGAGTCGGCATCCATGTAAAAGGCGTCGCCGTCGAAGCGCACCTCGGCGCGCCGTTCCTTGAGCAGGAGCTGAATCAGCTTTTCCTCGGCCCGCGACAGGTAGCCCAACCCCAGAAACACGTGCTGGGGCACCTCCTCCTCTTGTGTGAGGCAGGCCGTGAGCTTTTCCACCGCCAGACGGTAGGCTAGGCCGGGGTAGGCAATATGTTCGGCGAGCATTCGCTTACGCAGCTCCCTGTACACCTTTTCCAGGTCGTCCCAAAACTTGAAGTAGGCCCCCGTCATCGACTGGGGCGAGGGCGCCTCGGCCAGCTCCCAGCGCTCCAGGGCCTTGGCCTGGGAGAGGTACTCAAACACCTTGGCGGGCTGGGCCAGGTTCTGGTCGAGGTTGGAAAAGTCCTGGAGCAGCAGGCCCGACCAGCCCACGAACCGGTCGAAGTCGAGGCTGCGGTCGATGTCGCGCAGGATGTCGAAGAGCAGCAGCTGCAGGGTAATGGGCTCCTCAATCTGCACGCCGGCCAGCTCCACCGTGTAGTCTTCCATGGCCGCCACCCGCGGGCTCCACAGCGCCTCGCCGGCCCCGGTAGCCATGGCCAGCTCATTTTTCAGGTACACCACCGCCCGGCGCGTGGGCACGACGACGACCAGCTCCGAGAGGTCCTCGGGGGCATAGCGGCTCACCAGTTCCCGGGCCATCTGGGAAAGAAAGGAATCGGTGACGACGGCGGCCGGGGGAGGGGGAGCGGTAAGCATTGGAGACTGGGATTGAATAGACAAAAGGGCCTTGGTTGAAAAGTGTCAGCCGGAAAGAAAATCAGGGGCGCTATACGCCGCTTTTACTCAACGGCCGCTGCCGCGGGCTGCTGCGGCAGCGTGAAGATTAGTAGGCCCCCGAGCAGCAGGCCGGTGCCCAAACCGCCCAGATGCGCCGCATTGTCGGTATTAGGATATAAAAAGCCCAGCAGCAACCCGACAATGCCGTAGAGGACCGTAAAAATAAGGATTATGCCCCGGGCTTCGGACGGTACCCGGTGGCTGAAAGCCAGGACCAATCCGCCGCCGAACAGCCCAAAAATAGCCCCCGAAGCGCCGATAGAGACTATGTCGGGATGCCACCACGCGCTGGCTAGGCTGGCCCCCAGGCCGCCAAGAAAATAAAGCAAGGCCAGCCGGGTGGTGCCGATGGCGCGCTCCAGCGCCCAGCCAATCAGGCCCAGCGCCACCAGATTGTAGGTAACGTGCATAATGCCGCCGTGGACAAAAATGCTGGTCAGCAGCCGCCACCATTCTCCAGCTACCAGCTTGGAGCCGTGCAGGGCGCCCCAAGCCAGTAGGTCCTGGCTGCGGAAGTGCATCACGCCCAGCCCGGCAAAAACCATGACCAGAAATACCAACCCATTGGTGCCGAGCAGCAAAGGCGTAAGGGCGTAGCCTTGCCGGGGCCACACGTAGGGCTTCAGCTCGGTCCACAGTCCGGGCTCGGGCTCGGCGTTGGTGTCGGTGCGCCGCAGAACTTCCACGGAGGAAACCTCAGGAAATACGAGCATAAGCAAATACAGACCTAACCCCACAGTTAGCGCCCAGCCTAGCTTCCCCAGCGGAGCCTGGGCGCGCGTGGCAAAGCTCTGCGTTTGGGGCAGCACAACTACCGGAGCCGCCGATGCCTGGTAGCGCTGATTACGGCCCACAGCCTGCTGGAATTCGTTGTGGTCGTCGGCCGCCGTGGCCAGGGCCAGATAGCTAAAGTGCGACAAGTCGGCAGCGTTGAAGGCCGCTTCGGAGCGCCGCATGAATTCCTGGTAGCGCGTTTCCTTTTCCGCCGTAGTCAGTTGGGAAGAAATGAATTCCGTCTCGTGCCAGCCCAGCCAGAGCGGTGCTGCCCGCTGCGCAGTATCGGCGGCCGTCGCCAGCAACGGGCAAGCAACGTAAAGGTCGAGCTGTATTTTTTCGTTGTTCTTGCCGACGGGAGTAGCCTGCGGATAAACGCTGGCGCCAGCTTTGTGCACGTACAGCTGCCGGATGGTATAGAAGCGGGCCGTGGGGTGTTGCCGGGACTCGGCAGGCGTTGCCAAGGAAGCAAGCTCACCGGTGGCCTGGGTTAGATAATTGGCTATAGACAGCGCCCCAAACGTCAGCATACCGGCGGGTACCAGGTAGAACAGGGTAGTCCATCGGTCATCGGATCCTCTTCTCAGTAGGCGAAGCGGACCTCGCAGTCCCAGAAAGGCAATGATTCCGCCCAGCGCGAAAAACACCCAGAAGCGAGTTTCCTGGTTTAAATCAACCCACCCCAAGTGCAGGACCAGCAGCCAGAACAGTCCGCCAAACAGCAGTACAAACGACGCGGTGACTAACAGCAGGGGGAAAAAAATGTGGCGAAGCTTGAATCCGTAATTGGCTAACATAAAAGGGTAGAGGTATCTTGAAAAGATAAGCGCTGTTCGCCGAAATAATCCTTCAATATTGCACCGTCCGGCGCAGTTCACTACCCCGCCGGCGCATTTTTATGAAAGCCAAGCACGGCCTGATTCTCTTTATTCTGGGCTGGTGCCTGCGGCTGGTCGGCGGCCTATTCAAGGTACAGCACTGGGCCGGGGCCGACAGCCTGCTGATTATCAGCACTGCGTTGCTCGTGGTGGGGCTGCTGGTTTTCGGGGCCAAGCTATTAGCTCACCCCAAGGTGAAGGAGTTTCTCAACCGGTAGCAGCAGAGCGTTTAAGCCGACAACCGGTTGCCAGACTTGGTCCCAGGCCTTAGGCGTGCGCCTCGGTGGCGTTGGGCTCCACCAGCTCGGCCGCGGCCGGCGCGGGCGTAGGGGCCACATAGTTGGCCAGGGAGCGGACGGCCAGCAACACGCTGACTACGGTCAGCACGGCCCCAGCCAGGAAGGCGGCGCCGGGAAAGTGGACGGGCGCTTCGGGACCGGTGAAGTAGGAAAACAGGTTGGTCATGAACGGCGGCCCCACGATGGAAGTCAGGCTGACCAGGCTGGTGAGGGCACCCTGCAGCTCGCCCTGCTCGTTGGCTGGCACCTGCCCGCTCATGATGCCCTGCAAGGCTGGTCCGGCAATGCCGCCCAGGCAGTAGGGCACCAGAAAGGCAAACATCATCCAGCCTTCGGTGGCAAAAGCAAACAGCAGAAAGCCCACCGCGTACATGCCCAGCCCAATAAAAACCGAGCGTTTCGGGCCCAGCTTGGGGTTCACCCACCGAATCAGCAGGCCCTGCACCAACCCGGTGAGGATGCCGATGGCGCCCAGGGAGTACCCCACCCATTTAGCCGTCCAGCTGAACTTGTACATGGTGTAGTACGACCAAGTGCTTTGGGTGGAGTGGGCCGCCAGGTAAATGCAGACCAGGGAGCCCACCATGCCCAGAATCACCGGGTAGCGCTGCAGCTGCCGGAGCGAGCCGATGGGGTTGGCGCGCTTCCAGTCGAAGGGCCGCCGGTGGGCCTGGTCCAGGGACTCGGGCAGGATAAAGTAGCCGTAGAGCCAGTTGCAGAGCGTCAGCACGGCCGCCACCAGAAACGGCACCCGGGGCCCGAAGCCGCTGAGCAGCCCGCCGATGACGGGCCCGATGGCGAAACCCATGCCGAAGGCCGCCCCCACCAGACCGAAGTTCTGAGCCCGTTTTTCCGGCGGACTGATGTCGGCAATGTAGGCCATGGCGGTGGAGAAGCTGGCCCCGGTGATGCCGGCAATGATGCGCCCCACGAACAGCCAGCCGATGCTGGGTGCGAAGGCCAGAAAGAGGTAATCGAGTCCGAAGCCGAAGAGGGCAAAGAGCAGCACCGGCCGGCGGCCGAATTTATCGGACAGGTTGCCCAGCACCGGCGAAAACAGAAACTGCATGCTGGCGAAGGCAAACATCATCCAGCCCCCGTAGCGGGCCGCCTCGCTGAGCCGCTCGGCCGCGCTCAGGTGGCTGCCCAGCAAGTCCCCGATTAGCTTGGGCATAATCGGGATGATGATGCCAAACCCAATCACGTCGAGCAGCAGCGTGACGAAGATAAAGCCGAGGGCGGCCGGGCGTTTGTCGGACATAGCGGTAGGGCAGGTGGCGGATCCGCAAGTTAGTATTCTGCGCAGGGGCTGCCAAACAAATTAGCATCGGAGCTCCGGCCCAACCCGCCCGGAAGCAGCCGCTTAAAACTCAATTACCTCCTCCGTATCGAAGTAGTAAAGCACGCAGCGGACCTCATTATAGCGCAGCTGCCGAAAAAGCTCGGCGTATTCCTGCAGCAGGCGGCGGTGTTGGTCTTTCGGCGGCGGCACCCGAAAGTCGAGCAGCGTGACGCGGGTGCCGGCCCGGCTCCGGGCCCCGCCCAGGGCTTCAAACACCACCCGGTCGGGCTGGTAGTCGCGGCGCTTCACGCCCCCGACCAAGATTTCCCGCTCGGTTTCCACCGCCACCTGGGCACTGAAGTAGTGGGCCAGTTGGGGGTGGGTCACAACCTGCTGGAGGCGGGCCACCAGCTCGGGCTTTTCGCGCAAACTGATCAGGCCCTCGGCGGCCAGCTGGGTAGCTACCTTCGGCACGTCGGCGGCCAGCACCACCCGGCGCAGGGCGTAGTGCAGCTTGCGGTTCCACTCGTTGCGGACCTGCTGCTCGTCGAAGTCAAAGACCGTATTGGCGTGGCGGCGCAGGCGCAGGCGCTCCTCCCAGGGCGCGGTGCCCAGGTTCAGCAGCGGATAGTCGGCCCGGGCGGGGGGCGCCGGCCGGCGGCGGGCGGCCGCCCCTCCCGACAGCACGAAGCTCACCTGCTCCTCGTCCCACTGGCCGGCATCCACCAGAAAGCGGTGCAGTAGCTGGCTCACGTTGCGGGCCGCGGCCTGGGGCGCGTCGTCGGTGGAAGCAGCTTTCGTGGGGCGGGGCCGCTCGGCAATGGCATAAAGGCGGTGGCGGGGGCGGGTGAAGGCCACGTAGAGCATGTTGAGCCCTTCAAGAAAGGTTTTCTCGCGCTCCTCGGTATACTGCTCGGCCAGGGGCGTGTGCAGCAGGGCGCCGCTCAGCGGCACCACGGCTACGGCGGGCATCTGCTCCAGGGGCTTGGTTTGCGCGTTCAGCTGCCCCCAGAGCAGGGTGTTGCGGTGGGGCTCCAGGCTCCAGTCGGCGAAGGGCACAATGACCACGCCGTAGGCCAGCCCTTTGGCCGTGTGCACGGTGGTAATGGTAACGGCGTCGCGGCCGCCGGGGGCGTTGATGCTCAGCGTGCTTTTGCGCTGGTCCCAGTAGGTGAGGAAGTTGTTGAGGTTGTTGCCGAAGCGCAGGCTGTATTCCAGCGTCAGGTCGAGGAAGCGAAACAGGTACTCACTCTCGCCGTTGCGCCCCAGCAGCCAGAAGGTCCCAATCAGGCGCTCGGTCAGCTCGTAGAGGCCCAGGTTGCCGACTTCGTGTTCCTTCACGTCGTAGCCCAGCTCGCGCAGGTGGTCGAAGAAGGGCTCGGCTTTTTCCTCCACGGCCAGGGTTGAAATATCCCGGGCCCGGGCCGGGGTAGGGGCCAGCCGCCGCACCACTTTGTCGACCAGCAGCAGGGCTTCGGCCCGGGCCAGGGTATCGACGGGCTGATTGAGGACCCGGAAAATGGAAACCAGCAAATTGACGACCTCGGCAAACTCCAAGGACAGCGAATCGGCGGAAATAATGGCGTAGCCGCGCTCCTTCAGAAACTTGGCCACCAGCCGGCTGCTGTGGCGGGTGCGGCAGAGCACGGCCACGTCGCGCAGGGCAAAACCGTCGCGCAGGGCCTGTTCTACGAGCTGCAGCGTCAGGTACAGCGTGCTTTCCTCGTAGTCGAGCAGGGCGTCTTCGCGGTGACCGGGTAGCAGCTCGGCGGAGTAGGTGCCGTCGGCGGGGGAATAGCGCCGGGCCGGGGCATCGTGCTGGGTGAAAATGATTTCGACGTGGCCGGCCGCCGCTCCCGCCGGCGGCGCCTGCTGGGTGAAGCCCTCGTCGTAGATGCTCTGGACCAGCTCAAACTGGGCGTGGGTTTGGCTGATCTGGGCGAAAAAACGGTTGTTGAAGCCGATAATCTCGGGGGCCGAGCGGAAGTTGGTGTTCAGCGCCCGGGGCTCCAGGACGTGGTCCAGGGTCTGGTAGCGCTCCTGGAGCAGCGCCTGCATGTCCGGGTCGGTGGCGCGGCGGTAGAGGTGCTCGGTCTGGCCCTGGTGCAGGCGCAGAATCTGCTCCATCTCGCCCCCGCGCCAGCGGTAGATGGCCTGCTTGGCGTCGCCCACGGCCAGGCTCAGGTTGTCGGTAGCCACGGCGTTTTCGACCAATGGCAGCAGGTTGTTCCACTGCAGTACCGAGGTGTCCTGAAACTCGTCGATGAGCAGGTGGGCGTACCGGTCGCCGAGCCGTTCGTAGAGAAACGGCACGGGCTCAGTCAGCACGATGCTGGCAATGCGGCGGTTAAACTCGCTGATGAGCACCACGTTCCGCTCCCGGCTGAGCTGGTCCACAATCTTGCTCAGCTCGCTCAGCAGCGAAGCGTGAAACAGGTACTGCTGCATGCCGCTCAGCAGCAGATAGCTGGGCAGGTGCAGGGCCCGCAGCTCTTCCAGCTCCCGGAAGGCGTCGTGCAGGGTGGGCTTGATGGCCTCGATGCGGCTTTTGAAAGGCTCCTTGTCGCCGGCCCCGCTGCTCCACTTACCCGAGTCGGCCACCTTGCTGGCCGTAGCCGTGGGCGTGTTGCCGTCCTCGAGCCAGCGCCCCCACTTGGCGAAGTGGGTGTAGATGCCGTTGGCCCCGCCCGCCAAGTGCACCGGCTCCAGCCCCTGCCCGCTGATGGCATCGAGGGCCTTGAAGGCGGCCAGCTGCACGGCGCCCTCAATTTCCTGGCGGCGCTTGCGGATAGCCTCGTGCAGGCGGCGGAAGTCCTGCAGGGTGAGCAGCTGGAGCTGGGCCACGGCCTCGTGCACGCTCTCGTTGAAGAGGTACTTGCCAAACTTGACCAGCTCGTCGGGCAGGGTGTTCCAGCTTTTGCCCTCCTCGGCCTTCCCCAGGGCGTACTCGGCCAGGGTTTTGGACAGCAGCGCCGAATTGGGGTCCCGGTTCACCTTGTCGAGCAGCACGGCCACCGCGCTTTGCAGCACCGCGTCGGTATCGAGTTCCACCTCGAAAGTAGCGGGCAGACCCAACTCCCGGGTAAAGGCCGTCACGATGCGCTGCACGAAGGAGTCGATGGTGCTCACGGCGAAGTCGGCGTAGTGGTAGAGCACCAGGCGGAAGGTTTCCTGGGCCCGGCGCCGCACTTCCTGCTGCTGCTCGGCCTCGGTGTCGAGGCGGCGGGGCAGCTGCCGGGCGGCGTACAGCTCGGCCGTCACCTCGGCCAGCAGGGCATCCGGCTGCCCTTCGGCGGGGTAGGCAAACTGCCGCAGGGCGCCGATGATACGCTCCTTCATTTCCCCGGCCGCGTCGTTGGTGAAGGTGATGGCCAGGATGCTCTTGAAGTAGGCCGGGTCTTCGGAGCCCAGGGCCAGCTTCAGGTATTCCTTGGTCAGCTGGTAGGTTTTGCCGGAGCCGGCAGACGAGGAATAGATGCGGAAGGTGGCGGGCATGGGGAAGGATGGGTAGCGGCCCGCAAAATAGCCTATAAGTAGCGGTTAACCGGGCCTTTTTTTGAGTAAACTGCCACTTCTACAAGGACTTTAACAACAGGCAGAAAAGCTGTAAATAACTATCTAATTGGGTATAATGTCACCTGCAATACTTTTTTTAACGGGTATAGTACTGTATAGCTTAGGTTGCTATGCAGTCGGGCTTATCACGGAGTGGGCATTGTCTTGTAGGCTTGGGTGGCGAGTTCTTATTCGCTCTTTCTTCTATGCGTTATTCTTCGGGGTGGGAATTGTGGCAAGCGGAGGCGAGCCTGGGTTCGGGTTTCCCGCCCCAAATGTTGTAGCGATACTTCTTATGTATGGTTCATGGCGTGGTGCTTTCGTCACTACGCTGGGTGTTTTCATTTTTTGGTGGGTAATGCTGTTGTGCTTTATGCTGGTCTGGCATTTTGTAAAAAAAAGACGACGTAAGATTCAGCCCTAGCAGACAGCTGTCCTTAACCATGGTTATACCTGCCAATTATAACACCGCCTCCCGCAGCCGCTGAATCACGTCCTCCGGCACCCGCCGCGGCCGCAAAGTCTGCGGGTCCAAGAAGGCCCACTGGGTTTCGGCCTCGCAGAGCAGGGCCCCGTCGCTCGTGCGCTCAATGCGGGTAAAGCGCTGGCTCTGGGCCCCGCGCACCGTGCCCACCCAGGTCGTGCAGCGCAGCTCGTCGTGGAGCAGGGCGGGGCGCAGGTAGCGGATGCGGTGCTCCATGACCACCCACATATAAGGACTAGGCGCGGCCGTTGGCGGGTAGCAGGCCCGCCAGTGGGCGCTGGCAATGTCCTGCACCCAGCGCACGTACTGCACGTTGTTGGCGTGATGAAGCTCGTCGATGTCGGCTTCTACCACGCGCACGAGGTGGGAAAAGCGGAAGGAGTCGGGGGCGGCAGGTTCCATGGGGCGTAAAGAAACAACCCGCAGAACTGATTTTCGGCCCGTGAGTCCAGGAAAGAAGCCCCGATTCAGGCTTTTTTCGGGGTGGGGGAATAAAAAATGCGCGGCGGACTAAATATTATTCGGGCCTCGGCAAAGGCCGAAAAGGTGCTTTAAACGGAGTGGTGCCCGTATTAGGGGTCCGCAGCCCGGGGCGGCCCCGCGGATTGGGGGCGGTGGCAAGCTACTGTGCGGGTAAAGTCGTATATTTGCCTAAGTTTAAGAAATGTGCATCACGCCTTCTGCCAGTTGTCCCGCAAGGAGCCCGCTCAGATTTCATGGCCACTTTGCTTGAATGACATACATAAACAAACAACATGCAGACAGGAACAGTAAAATTCTTCAATGACACCAAGGGCTTTGGCTTCATTAAAGTAGACAACTCGAGCGAAGACATCTTCGTGCACGTAAGTGACCTCATCGACGAGATTCGTGAAAACGACAAAGTACAGTTCGAAGTAGCTCAGGGCAAAAAAGGCCTGAACGCTGTTAAAGTGTCGCTGGTTTAGTCCCGCTTCCCTTCGAACAACCAAAGAAGCCCGCTGCAAAGCGGGCTTCTTTGCTTTTAGGGCCACCCCGCGAATAGTATTTTATCCACGCCCTTCGGAACGAATCGGCCCCCTTGCGTCGTTAGGCGGCTTTAGCTGGGTGAATGTTCCACGCTTAGTTGGATAATCTTTACCCGCGAATAACAGCTCCCTATCTTTTTTGCTGGAAAAGCCGTACCTTTGCAGCCGCATTGAGAACGGCCATGTTCCGCGCAGCAGAGGCTGCAGTAATCTAATAGGCTGGCCGCCTTCGTCTTCCCGTCCGTTGCTTCCGTCGCTTGTCGTTGTTGTTGAGTGGGAAAGGAACGTCGCTGAATCCGCTGTTTTCAGAGCTAGTGTCTCCCATTCCATCAAACCAAGTCATGGAAAAAGTAAAATTTGAAGAGCTGAATCTCTCCGAAGAGATGATGCGCGCCATCACCGACCTCGGCTACGAAGAGGCGTCCCCCATCCAGACGGCCGCCATTCCGGTGCTGCTCGAAGGTCACGACGTTATCGGCCAGGCCCAGACCGGTACCGGCAAAACGGCCGCTTTCGGCATTCCCGCCATTGAGGGCATCGATGTAAACAGCAAAGCCGTGCAGGTGCTCGTGCTCTGCCCCACCCGCGAGCTGGCCGTCCAGGTATCGGGCGAGCTGCAGAAGCTGGGCAAATATAAGCGCGGCCTGGCCGTGGTGCCGATTTACGGCGGCCAGAGCTACGACCGGCAGTTCCAGGCCCTGGAGCGCGGCGTGCAAATCGTCATTGGCACTCCCGGCCGGGTAATGGACCACCTCGAGCGGGGTACCCTGAAGCTGGACAAAGCCACCAAGATCATCCTCGATGAGGCCGACGAAATGCTCGACATGGGCTTCCGCGAGGACATCGAAATCGTGCTGAGCAAGATGCCCGAGCAGCGCCAGACGGTGTTCTTCTCGGCCACGATGAGCAAGCCGATTATGGAGCTCACCAAGAAGTACCAGACCAACCCGCAGATCGTAAAAGTCAACCACCAGGAGTTGACCGTTACGAACATCGAGCAGATGTACTACGAGGTGCGCAACCCGATGAAAAAGGACGTGCTGTCCCGCATCATCGACATGTACAACCTCAAGTCGACCATCGTTTTCTGCAACACCAAGCGCATGGTGGATGAGTGCGTGGCCGAGCTCCAGGCCCGCGGCTACTTCGCCGACGGCCTGCACGGCGACATGGGCCAGCAGCAGCGCCAGAATACGCTCGACAAGTTCCGCAAGGGCACGCTCGAAATTCTGGTGGCTACCGACGTGGCCGCCCGCGGCATCGACGTGGAGAACGTGGAGGCCGTGGTGAACTACGACTTGCCCGCTGATGAGGAGTACTACGTGCACCGCATCGGCCGCACTGGCCGGGCCGGCAAGCTGGGCAAGGCCTTCACCTTCGTCAGCGGCCGCGACATCTACAAGCTGCGCGACATCATGCGCTTCACCAAGGCCCAGATCAAGCAGGAGCGGATTCCGTCCTTCGAAGACGTGTCGGAGGTGAAAACCACGCTGTTTTTGGCCCAGATCAAGGAAGTCATTGAGAAGGGCAAGCTGGAGAAATACGTGCAGCGCGTGCAGCGCCTGCTCGACCAAGAGGAGGACATCACGTCCCTGGACGTGGCCGCCGCCCTGCTGCGCATGACCATGAAGGAGGACAAGCAGGCCGAGAAGAGCCTCGAAGCCGGCCGGGAGCGGGGTGCCGTTCGTCCGGGCTTCACCCGCCTGTTCGTGACCATGGGCAAAAAGGACCGGGTGCACCCGCGCGACATCGTGGACCTGATTGCCGAAAACACCGCCCTGGTGGGCAGCAAAGTCGGCGACATTGCCCTCTACGACAAGTTCAGCTTCGTGGAAGTGCCTTCGGAGTACGCCGAGGAAATCATTGAGAAACTGGGCCGCACCTCGATTCAGGGTCGTCCGGTGGCATTCAACATTGCCACGCCCCGCCAGGAAGGCGATGCGCAGCAGGAAGGCAACACCCGCGGCCCCGGTGGCTTCGGCGCCGACGACAACCGGCCCGCTCGCCGGGCTCCGTACGGCAACCGCGAAGGCGGTAGCTCCTACGGCGGCGGCTACAAAGGCAACCGGGACGGCGGCAGCTCCTACGGCGGCGGCAACCGCGGTGGCTACGGCGACCGTCGGGAAGGCGGCTACGGCGGCAACCGCGACGGGGGCTCCTCGTACGGCGGCGGCTACAAAGGCAAGCGCGACGGTGGCAGCTACGGTGGTGGTGGCTACAAAGGCCGCCGCGACTAAGCAGCACAGATTCGCTTAACGCAATAAAAAAAGCCTCTCCGGATTTCGGAGAGGCTTTTTTTATTGCCCTTGGCAAAAGCTTCGTGAGCTACTGCCCAGGGCTGTAATTACTTTTTCTCGGCGGCGTCGCGCAGGTTGCGGATTTCGTCGTGGCCCTGCTGTACGCCCTGGTACTGCTTCTCGATAACGGCTTTCAGGCCGGAGGGCAGGTCCTGGGCTTTGAGAGCCGTCTGGTAGGCTTTCTTGGCGTAGTCTTCGCCCCGCTCGCACTCGGCCAGGATGCTGTGGCGGTCTTTGCCCGACACGATGCCCTTCAGGTTAATAAAGGCGCGGTGAATAGTGCCGGTAACGGAGCTTTCTTCGTCAGGCTTCAGATCCAGCTTGAACATCTGGTCTTCCAGCTCGGTGATGTAGCTGGCGCGCTGAGCGGCGTATTTTTTGAAAATCTGCTTCAGGTCCGCATCCTCGACGTCGGTCATGGCTTCGGCATAGCCTTTCTGGCCGTCCTTGAGGGTTTCGATGAGTTCGTTGGCGAGGGCCTGGGTTGCTTTGGCTTCCATAGACATGGTTGTGGGTCGTTTGGGTTGTAAGGAAAGAACTAGTGCCTCTCTTTACTGTCCCGAAGCCAATAGGGTTACGACTGGGCGCCTAGCCGACGACGGGAACCGACGTCCGACTCAGGGCCTGCCCCGCCAGAAAGCCGGTGGTCCAGGCTGCCTGGAAGTTGAAGCCCCCGGTGATGCCGTCGATATCGAGGACCTCCCCGGCGAAGTGCAGGCCGGGCACGAGGCGGCTTTCCATGGTTTTCATGTTAACCTCCTCCAGTGGAATACCCCCGCAGGTCACGAATTCTTCCTTGAAGGTGGTTTTGCCGCGCACGGCCAGGGGCATGCGCAGCAGCAGCTCAATCAGGCGGTTCTGCAGCTTGGCCGGCAGCTCACTCCAGCGCGTTTCGGCCCCCACGCCGGCTAGCTCGGCCAAACTGCGCCAGAGCCGCTGGGGCAGCCCAAACAGCGGGTTCGACAGCACGGTTTTGCGGCCGTTGTCGGCGCGGAAAGTGTGCAGCCACTGGCGCAGCGTCTCCTCCGTGAAGCTCGGAATCCAGTTGACCAGGGCCGTGCCGGTGTAGTTGAGCTCGTGCAGGCGGCGGGCCCCCCAGGCCGAGAGCTTGAGCACGGCCGGCCCGCTGATGCCCCAGTGCGTAATCAGCAGCGGGCCTTCGTAGTCAAGCTTCTCGCCGGCCAGCACCACCCGGGCCAGGGGCACACTCACGCCCATCAGGTCCTTGAGCGGCGACTCCGGCACGTTGAAGGTGAACAAAGACGGCACCGGTTCCACGACGCCATGCCCCAGGGTCCGCAGCCAGTTGTAGCCCTCCGACTTGGGCAGGCCCCCGGTGGCCACCAGCAGGCGCTGTACGTGCATTACCTGCGCAGTAGCGCCGCTCAGGTGCAGGGCGAAGCCGCCGCCCGGCAGGGGCTCGATGCGCTCCGCGCTGGTGCTGGTCAGGATGCGCACCCCCGCGCGACGGGCGGCGTCGAGCAGGCACTGGGCAATGGTTTCGGAGGAGTCGGTGGTGGGAAACATGCGGCCGTCGGGCTCCGTTTTGAGCTGCACGCCGCGCTTTGCAAACCACGCAACCGTCTCCGGGGCGCCAAACTGGCGGAAGGGCTCCTTGAGCTGCTTGGCCCCGCGGGGGTAGTGCTGCACGAGCTGGGTGACGGTGGGGCAGTTGTGGGTCACGTTGCAGCGCCCCCCGCCCGACACGCGCACTTTGCTGAGCAGCTTGCCGGTTTTTTCCAGCAGATATACCGTGAGCTGCGGATTGGCCTCGGCGCAGGCAATAGCCCCGAAAAAGCCCGCCGCTCCGCCCCCCAGCACTGCTACCGTCGAATTACTATCCTTCACGGTACAAAGATAACCCGCGGATTCGGCCGGGCTTTCGGCTGCCACAGATTTCGTAGTCGAGTAGCCCCTAAACTTGTGCAATCCGGGCGAATCCCTGGTGCTGTGGGCTAGCAGTAGTCCAGGGCCGCCAGTAGGTCGTTGTGCTGAAACTCGTAGGGCAGGGTGCGCTGCAACAGGGAGCTGTCGATAAGCTTGCCACCCTGGCTTGTGGCCTCGAAGGTGGGAACGGTCAGGCCCAGCTTCCGGGCCGCCGCGGAGTAGAATTCCTGGCGGGAGGGATGGTGGCTGGCGCAGGCGTTGAAGGTGTAACCCCAGGCCTTTTCCCGGATGATGCTGGTGAGCAGACCGATGCAGTCGTCGAGGTGAATCAGGTTGACGGGGGCCTCGGCGTTGGGCAGGTTTTGCCGGCCGGCCAGAAAGCGTCCGGGAGGCCGTTCGGGACCAAACAAGCCGCCGAAACGGACCACCGTGCTCAGCCACTGCCCCCGGCGGGGCGTGAAGTGCCCCTCGGCCCGCAGCAGGTCGGAGGCCGCGTCCGGCGACGACACCGCGTCCGATTCCCGCATCCGCCGGTTGGCGTCGGGATACACGCTGGTGGAGCTCACAAACAGCACGTGCCGCACGCCCACCGACGCCACCACGCTGCCCACCGGCCGCAGCAGGCTGGGGTAGCTGTTGGCCGCGGCGGCCCGGGGCGGCACGTTCAGCACCAGCACATCCACGCCCGTGAGCATGGTGCGCAGCGTGTCGGCGTCGGTGGGGCTGAAGTCGTTGCCCAGGCGCAGCAGGTAGGGCGTAATGCCGGCGTCGCGCAGGGTCAGCAGTTGGGTGGGCGTGGTGGTGGAGCCCACAACGGGGTAACCGGCCGCCACCAGGGCCTTGGCCAGCGGCAGGCCCAGCCAGCCGCAGCCGAGCACGGCCACTGTGGGAAGGGAAGAAGCAGATGCGGGTGCACTCATGGAAGGCCAAAGGTGGCAAAAAATCCTTCGTGAGTATCTTCGGCGGGCAAAACCAGGTAAATCCCGTTCTTGCGCCTTTCCCACCATTCTTTTTCAGCCTTCCCCACTATGCCTGCTTACTCCCAACCCATGCTCCGCGACAATGCGCTCCACGGTAAAACCATCGTCGTGACCGGCGGGGGCACCGGCCTGGGCCGCGCCATGACCACGTACTTCCTGCAGCTGGGGGCCAACGTGACCATCAGCAGCCGCAAGCTGGAGGTGCTGGAGAAAACGGCCGAGGAACTGCGCGCCCAAACCGGCGGCCGGGTGCTGGCCGTGCAGTGCGACGTGCGCAAGTACAACGAAGTGGAAGACATGCTCCAGCGCACCATCGACGAGTTCGGGGGCGTCGATGTGCTGCTCAATAACGCCGCCGGCAACTTCATTTCACCCACGGAACGCCTCTCGCACAAGGCTTTCGACGTCATTGTCGACATCGTGCTGCGCGGCTCCTACAACTGCACGCTGGCCTTCGGTAAGCGCTGGATTGCCGACCAGAAGCCCGGCACCATTCTCAACATCGTGACTACCTACGCTTCCGTCGGCTCGGCCTTCGTGGTGCCTTCGGCGGCCGCCAAAGCCGGCGTGCTGGCCATGACCCGCTCCCTGGCCGTGGAATGGGCCAAGTACGGCATCCGCTCCAACGCCATTGCCCCCGGCCCGTTCCCGACGGAAGGTGCCTGGAGCCGGCTGTTTCCCGCCCCCCTGGCCGAAAAGCTCGACCCGGCCGCGTCGGTGCCGCTCAAGCGCGTGGGCGAATATCAGGAGCTAGCCAACCTGGCCGCCTACCTCGTGTCCGACTTCTCAGCCTACGTCAACGGGGAAGTCGTCACCATCGACGGCGGGGAATGGCTCAACGGGGCCGGCGAGTTCAACAAGCTGGAAATGATTCCGGCCCCGATGTGGGACGAAATCGAAAAAGCCATGCGCCGCTAAACCACCGATTCGCGCGAGCTTTTCGGATTTTACGGATTTTGGAAACGACGCTGCTGTCGGTTTGATATTCCGTCAAGCATAGCTGATAACCAAAAAAGGCCACCCCAGCGGGTGGCCTTTTTTGGTTGAAATACTCAGCCCCACAACGCGGGGAGTCTGACTAATTCCGATAAATC
The DNA here is from genome assembly GCF_004167665.1 of Hymenobacter persicinus. Classification (GTDB taxonomy): domain Bacteria; phylum Bacteroidota; class Bacteroidia; order Cytophagales; family Hymenobacteraceae; genus Hymenobacter; species Hymenobacter persicinus. The sequence continues at coordinate 87,391 of NZ_SEWE01000010.1, forward strand.
CGGGATTAAAGCTTGTATCCCTTGAAGCCTTTGGTGAACTCAGCGGCAGGAATGGGCTGGTTGGCCAAGACGTCGAAGAACTCAAACTTCTCGAATAGGCCCTTGTCGTCGTGGACCTGCACGACCAGGGGCAAAAACAGCTTCTGGTCGACGCAGACGATAGTGCGCTTGCCGTAGCCGTTGGGCACGAGCAGGGTTTTGCCAGCCGGCACGGGCGCGTCGGGGGCCAGGTCGTTGCGCTCCATAATACGGTACTCGCCGCAGCCAAACCGGTCGGCAATGTTGGCCAGGGTTTCCTGCTTGGTGGTTTTGTAACTCACGTAGCGGAACTGCGGAAAATCGGAGCGCAGAACGTAGCAAGGGCGCCCGGTGATGGTCGTGTCGCCGGCGTAGCGGAAGGTGCGCTCAAAGGTGTGGTCCTGGCGCTGGGAGGAGCCCTTGATAATGTCGGCAATGGTGCCAAAGCCCGCGTCGAGGACGCTGTGGTGCTGACCTTTGCGCATGATTGAGCCGTTGGGATCCAGGCTCAGGGTCACGTAAGGAAAGCTGTTGGGGTACACCCAGGCGTCCCCGTCATTCTGGCCCTTCACCCACAGCACCTCGATGCCCTTGTCGTTGCGCAAATACACGCGCAACGGGTTGAAGCCCATTTTCATGGCCGTGCGGGCCTGTTGGTATTTGCCGCCCGAGCGTTCCTGGGCGCGCACGTTGCAGCGCAGGGTTTTAAGACCTTCGATGGAAGCCGTCAGGCGGGCCAGCAACTGGTCAGTGGTCATCTTGTCGGCCACGGGGGCCGGGGCAGCGGCCAGGGCGGCGAGGAAAACGGCTGCGAGAACGGGGAGCCGGAAATGGTGAAGCATGTAGCGCGAAAACAATAAGCTAGAGTCCTGAAAAAGCTAATTTAGCACAAACCGGGCCGTAGCTCCACTCTACCGGCAGAAACCCGGCTAATTTAGGCTGATGCGCGGGAAGCGCGACGCCGTGCTGTCGAACACAAACAGTTCGTCGACCTCCACCTGCTCGAAGAACCGAAACAGCGGAAACTGTTCCACCACGGCCCGAATTACGTCGGCATTAAGGCCATTCATCGTAATCCAGCCCCGGGTGCGGCTGGCGCTGATGGCGTAGGCCTCCACCACGTTTTCCTCAATAAGCCGGTTGATGAGGGCGCGGTGCTGGGGAATCAGGGCAATAAAGTCTTCCGTGAAGCTGGCGGGAAAACGGACGGTAACGACGAAACGGGCCATAAGCAAAGGGCGGCTAACTGCCTGCTAAACGCCGCCCTAACCGATAAAGTTGGCCTTTTCGCGGCCGAAAAGGCAACTTTTTGCCCGCTAGCCCGGACTAGAGGGCCATGAACTTTGCCATCATCACTCCCACGCACAACCGCCGGCAGTACCTGCCCGAAGCCGTGGCCAGCGTGCGGGCCAGCATCAGCGCCCCTCTCGACTTTGGCTTTGAGCACCTGATTTACGACAACGGCTCCACGGACGGCACGCCGGAGTGGTTGCCCACGGCCGCCCGGGAAGCCGGTCCGCCACTGCGCTATTGGCACGACGCGGAAAAAGCCCGCGCCGGGCTGGCCCGCAACCGCCTCATTGCCCAGGCCGGTCCAGATTCCTGGCTCGTACCGCTCGACGACGACGATTTGCTGCTTCAGCGCAGCCTCTATCACTATGCCGACCTGGTGCAGCGCCACCCCGGCCGGCCCTGGTTTGTGGCCGATTTTCTGCGCATGGATGAGGAGCGGCGCTACCTGCCCGGCGAAGATTACTACGCCTGGCGCTTCGCGTCGCCGCGGGAGATGCTGGGGGCTATTTTCCGGGCCGAGCATTTTATTCAGGGCAATGTCTGCTTCAGCAAGGCGCTGTTTGACCAGGTCGGGGGCTACGATGAGGCGCTGCCCATGGCCGAGGACCTCGACCTCTACGTGCGCTTTTTGCTGGCCGGGCAGCTGCCGGTCGTGTCGCCGCACATCAGCCACCTGCACCGCTTCCACCGCAATAATGTGAGCATTGGCGTTGATGCCACCGCCCATCAGCACGACTTGCAGCTGATTTACGATAAATACGCCGCGGCACTGCGGCAGCTAGGCATTGAGAAACCCGGCTCGTAAATGCGCACCCGATAATTATTTCTGCCCGGATTTTTCAAATTCCTGCCGGGTAATAATGGTTAGCTTGGTGTCGGCGAAGGAAAAAATGGAGACGTATTTTTCGCCCAGGACCAAATGATTTTTACCCGGCAGCCGGTCGTGGTACAGCAGTAGAGTACAAATATCCGTCGGGGTCATAAATGGTGTGGTGTCAGCCCGGTGAAAATGCAGCGTTGACCGTACGGGTGCCGTTTGGGACTGGGAGCCGAGTAAAACCGCCCCGGAATGCAGCTGCTGGCGGGCCAGCAGCCGCCCGCTGGTGTTGTAGCGCAGTAAGTAGTCGTTGCCGACCAAGAACTGCCCGGGCTGGGTGGTAGCCGTGAGCACGTACACCCAGGTTTGCTTGCCCTTGGGCAGCACAATAGCGTTGAAAGTGGCATTCGGCGGCAAACTTACGCCCGGAATACGCTGCAGGTCAGCCATGGATTTCAGCCGGACGCTCAATAATTTGCGTTCGGCAGAAGTCAGGTTTCGTGGTCCGCGCCTGACGCCCGTGCTCGGAGCAATGGCAGCCATGGGGAAGCAGTACTCGGCCAGCACCCGCGGCTTGTCGGCGGGGCCGCCCACGAAGAGCGTGCGTACCGAGTCGAGAGTGGTGTAGCTGAAATAAGCCATTACCTGCCGGGTGGGAAAATGGCTGGCCTGTAATAAATCGGTGGAAACCCAGGAGGCACGCTCCAAGTGGTAGAGGGCTTGGCCTTCGCGCAGTATTTCGCGGCTGGCGGTGGTCAGATTACGCTGGGCTGAAACGGCCGGAGCAACTGCCAACAGGCAGAGCAGAAGTAAATATCTCACAGGAATAAAATAGATAAGGAGAAATAGAATAAGCGAAGCTAATTGTTCTTGATAGAATATGAAATAAATGCCTCGTTTAATTACAGATTTTTATAAATGACCCCGCCCTTCATGACTAGTTTAATTTGCCGCAGGGCCGCCAGGTCCTGGGTCGGATCAGCGGGTACGGCAATTATGTCGGCCAAAAATCCCGCGGCTAGCGTACCCCGGTCAGTCAGGTGAAAAATGCGCGCGTTACCGCTGGTTGCGCCCCGTAATACAGTTAGTGGTGGCAAACCGTAGTCCTGGACGAGCAGCTCCAGCTCCCGCACGTTGTCGCCGTGGGGAAACACGCCCACGTCGCCGCCCACGGCCAGCGTCACGCCGCTTTGCAGGGCTGCCCGCATGCTGGCGCGCTGTTGTACTAGGCGCTCGGGCAGGGGCTGGCCCGGCTGCCAGCCCCGGTAGCGCGAAATGGCGTCGCCGGCGGCTACGGTGGGGCAGAGGGCCACGCCGCGCTGCTTCATGAGCCGGAAGATTTCCGGGGTGCCCGCGTCGCCGTGCTCAATAGTTTCGACGCCCGCCAGCGTGGCGCGCCGCATGCCTTCGGGAGTGGAAGCATGGGCTACCACGGGCCGCCCGGCCGAGTTTGCCGTGCGCACAATCAGGTTGAGCTCGTCCTGGGTGAAAGTAGGGCGGGCAGGCTCGTTGGCCCCCCAGCGGTAGTCGGCGTACACCTTGATAACGTCGGCACCCTTGCCAATCTGCTCCCGCACGGCCCGAATAATGCCGTCCACGCCGTCGGCCTCCTGGGCGCCCTGGGGCACGTCGACGTCGGTGGCAAGCTTGGGGCCGTAGCTGCCCGTGGCCACCAGGGCGCGCGTAGCCACGAGCAGGCGGGGGCCCGGAATCAGGTTTTGGTCGATGGCCTGCTTGAGGCCCACGTCGGCGTAGCCCGCGCCCTCCGAGCCCAGGTCACGGGCGGTAGTGAAGCCCGCTTCCAGGGTACGGCGGGCGTGGGCCGTGGCCCGGGCCACCCGCAGGGCCTGGCTTTCGAGCAGCACTTGGTCGTTCCAGGGCGTTTCGTTGTAGGGGTGGAGCAGCAAATGGGAGTGACCCTCAATCAGGCCGGGCAGCAGCGTGAGGCCCGGCAACTCCATGAGGCGGGCAGTAGCAGGGGCTGCAATCTGCGCCGCCGGCCCCACGGCTTTAATCCGGCTCCCTTCCACGAGCACCACCCAGCCCTCGTGCCGGTCCTGCCCATCAAAGACGGCCGCCGGGCGCAGCAGCACCAGCTCCGGAGCCGTGGATGCCGTTTGCGCCGCCGCCGTCAAGGAACTCAACAAGGCGACTACTACTGCCGCACGAGGCAGGAAGGAGGCAAACACGAGCATGGTATGAAGAAGTGAGAGGGACACGTCCTTACCCCGACAATCGGCGTTACGCTCCGGTTGTCGAGCAAGAAACGTGAGGAGTGGCTTTAAGTGAACTTGAGACGTCAACCTACGCAAAAAGCGCCGCCTTCAAACGAAAGCGGCGCCTCTGGGCCTGGGTTGTCCTGGAATCCTACAGTTGTGCGTCGGCTTTGGCGGCTTTCTGCTTGATCTTGGACTTCTTGATCTTCTGGCTTGGTGCGGCGGCTTCGGTTGCATTCGGCCCGCCCACCAGGGTCATTTCCTTGACCAGATGGCCCGCACCGGCGTATTTATCCACCACAAACAGCATGTAACGCACGTCGAGGGTGATATTGCGGACCCGGTCGGGGTCGTACATGATATCGGACATGGTGCCTTCCCAGTTCCGGTCGAAGTTGGTGCCAATCAGCTCCCCGCGGCCGTTGATAACCGGGGAGCCGGAGTTGCCGCCGGTGGTGTGGTTGGTGGCAATAAAGGCGACCGGCACGGTACCGTTCACGGCGTATGGACCGTAATCTTTGCTTTGGTACAATTCCACGAGGCGGGCCGGCACTTCAAAGTCAGGGTTGGTCGGATCGGCCTTTTCCATCAGCCCGTCGAGGGTGGTATAGTAGTCGTACTGCACGCCGTCGGCGGGCTGGTAGCCGGCCACCTGTCCGTAGGCTACGCGCAAAGTCAGGTTGGCGTCGGGGTAGAATTTCTTGTCGGTCTGCATCTGCCGCAGGCCGGCCAAGTACGTGCGCGAGAGCAGAGCAATGTTATCGGTGGCCGCGTTGTATGTCGGCAGAATATTCGCCCGATAATGGCTGATAACGGCGTTGGAGAGCTGGTAGGCTGGGTCATCAGTCAGGGCCCGGGCGTTGCCCTTGCCTAGCTCATCAATAACGGCGGCGGCCCCTTCAGAGGTAGTCAGGCGGGAGCGGCTGAAGAGTTGGGCAGCATACTTGCTCCAGCCGTCGGCGCCGGGATACTGCTTCTGCAGCGCTTTCACGTAGTCAGGAACCAGGGCCGGCGGGGTGCCTTCGGCGTAGAGTGCCAGCAGGGCTGCGGCCACTTTCTGGTCGGTGGGCGCATTGTAGTTTTTGTAGAAACCGATCCGGCCGGCCTTGGCTTTCTCGGCGGCGGCGGCAATGTCCGCGGCGGGCTTTTTCTGGGCTATCAGCTCCGGCAGGTGGGCAATGCTGTTGGCATAGGCCAGCAGCTCCACGCCCAGCACGGCCTCGGTCACGTAGTCCCGGGCCAGGGTGTAGCTGCGGCCGGTGCGGTAGTTTTTCTCAAAGCCGGCCAGCAGCGGTCCGTAGGCGGCTTTGCGAGCCTCGTCGCCGCTTTGCACCCATTGCGTGAAGCGGGCTTCCTGCTCCTGCTTGCGGGTCACGGCGTCGAGCTTTTTCAGGCCCCGGGTTTCGCCGATCCACTTTTTCCAGTAGTTGGCAATGCTGGCGTATTTGGCCGCGTACTGAATCCGGACCTTGTCAGAAGCCTTCATGTCGGCATCCAGCAGGCGGAGCTTGGCATCCCGGATTTTCACCTTCGCCGGGTTCGACACCGAGTAGGTTTCGTCCACGCCCCAGGACGTGAGGTACTCGTTAGTGCGGCCGGGGAAGCCAAACACCATCGTGAAGTCGCCGGGCTTGATGCCGCTGAGCGAGATGGGCAGGTGGTGGCGCGGCTTAAACGGCTGGTTCGTAGGAGAGTAGGCGGCGGGCTTGTTATCGGGGCCGGCGTAGATGCGGAAGATGCTGAAGTCGCCGGTGTGCCGGGGCCAGGCCCAGTTGTCGGTGTCGCCGCCAAACTTGCCGATGGCCGACGGCGGGGCGCCCACCAGCCGGATGTCGGTAAAGACTTCGGTCACGAACATGTAGTACTCGTTGCCGTTGTAGAAGGGCCGGATAAACGACTGGTAGTGCGTGCCCTGCACCGCGGCCTGGGTTACGCGCTGGATGTTGGTTTGCACGAGCCGCTCCCGGTCGGCCTCGGTGATGTTGGACGTGGGCACGCCGGTCAGCACCTGGCTCGTCACGTCTTCCATCCGAATGATAAACGTGGCCGTCAGCCCCGGGTTCGGCAGTTCCTGCTCCCGGTTCATGGCCCAGTAACCCTTGGTCAGGTAGTCGTTTTCCACCGACGAATGGCTCTGAATCTGGCTGTAGCCGCAGTGGTGATTGGTGAGCAGCAGGCCCTGGTTGGAAATGATTTCCCCGGTGCAGCCACCGCCAAACTGTACCACGGCGTCCTTGAGGCTACCCTGGTTGACGCTGTAAATCTGCTCGGCAGTGAGCTTGAGGCCTTTTTGCTGCATGTCGGCCTCGTTGAGTTGCTTGAGCAGCAGCGGCAGCCACATGCCTTCGTCGGGCGGGGTGGCCATCAGGGAAGCGGGCAGCAGCAGGAACGCTAGCAGAGCCAGCCGGGAGAAAATGCGCATGGTGTGAGTAGGGGTGGTGTGCTACGAAAATACGCCTTTTGGCGCGAACCAAGGCCATAAAAAAGCCCGCGCTGGTTAGCGCGGGCTTTGCAGATCTGTCCGAGTGTCGGTTACGAATGACCCAGCTCGGCCACGGCGGGCTGGCTTTTGTCAGATACGGCCGGGGCGGGGGCCACGCCGGACGCAGCACTGGCCGAGGTCTTTTCCCACTCCTGGAAGCGGGCAATTTCTGCCTGAAACTTGGTGATAAACCAGCTGATGAGGGCAAAGTCGTCCATCACGCCGACGACCGGAATAAAGTCGGGCACCAGATCCAAGGGCGACAACACGTACAGCAGCACCGCTACGCCCGACACGATGGTGCTGGTTTCGACCTGCCGGTAAGCGCCCGTCACGTAAGCCTGCACCAAACGCACCAGGGTCAACCCCAGATCGATGAGCTGGCCGAAGGCGCCCTTGCTGCTTTTCTTGTCGGCCAGCTTCTCGGCCACTTCCTTCAGGATGATGGCAATCTGGAAAGGCCGGCCCAGCAGCTTGCTGGCGCGGGTGATGAAGACGCTGAAAATTGCGTTTTTGGAGATTTTGAGGCCTTTTTCGGCAAGAGACGACATACGCGAATGGTGAGAGTACAAAGTCTGGGGCTTTACGACGGTGCAGCTTAAATGGTTGGTGGGCGGCCCGCTGGCCGTAAGTGCCGAGTCGGGCGGGCGGGTTGCAGCTTCCTTTTCGGGCTCAGTAGCGCCGGATTGCGCAATTCTTCTACCTTCGTCCCGCACTACTGCCCCACCTTATGCTGACTGCCCGCCCCGCCTCCGGCACCTACGTGCCCTACTTCCTCAACTACATCAGCCGCGTGCCCGAGGGTGCTGAGCCCCTGGACCTGCTCCGGCAGCAGCCCGCCGAGCTGCGCGCCCTGATCGGAAATTTGAGCGAGGAGCAGGCCCTGACCAGCTACGCGCCCGGCAAGTGGACCATTAAGCAGATGCTGCTGCACATGATTGACACGGAGCGCATCTTCGCTTACCGGGCCCTGCGCATTGCCCGCGGCGACCAGCAGCCGCTGCCCGGCTTCGATGAAAACGCCTACGCCGAGGAATCCGGGGCCGACGGCCGCACGCTGGCGGACTTGTTCGAGGAATACGACGCGGTGCGCCAGGCGTCGCTGACCTTGTTCCGGAGCTTCTCGCCCGACATGCTCGACCGGAGCGGGACGGCCAGCAACAATCCGTTGACCGTGCGGGCCCTGCTGTTTGTATTGCCCGGTCACGAGGCCCACCACATGCACATTCTGCGCGAGCGGTATCTGCCCCTGCTGGGCTAACTCCCTTCGCACAACACCGCCTGACGCTCTTGCGTTAAGGATTCATAGTTTATTTCTCCCTAACCATTTTGCACCATGGCCAAAGCACAAGACGCCCGCAAGGAAAAAAAGAAGGAGCCCGCCAAGTCGGCTAAAGAAAAGAAGGCTGCCAAAGACGAGAAGAAAAAAGCCAAGAACAGCAGCAGCGAATAGCCTGCACCGGCTGCCGCCCGGCCTGCCCCGGTTGGCCCCCATAATTCAAGTCCCGCTACCGGCTGCCGGTGGCGGGACTTGAATTATGGGGGCAAGCGGAAAAGCGGGCTAGAGCGTGTAATACACCTCTTTTTCCTTGTCGTGGTGGTGAATGTAGCCGTGCAGGGTGAGCTTGATCAACGTCTGGTAGGCCCGGCGCTTGCCCAGGTTGCCCAGCTTCATGTACTGGGTTAGGGTAATGCGGGGGTGCTGCTTGAGATACTCTAGCACGGCCAACTCGTGACGGTTGAGCGGAATATGCTCAAACGGCGTGGCGTTGTCGCGCTCCAGGGCCTTTTCCGTCAGGCCGCTGGTTTGCACGCTCTCGTCGCGCACCCGCACGAATCCCCGCCAGTCGCCTTCGGCCACCTGGGCCCGGTGGGGCTTGCGGCGACTCTCGGCCACGGTCACAATCAGCACGGTGCGGTGGTCTTCCTCCACTTCCTCGAAGTGCAGGTCCAGAGGCGGGTCCACGTACTGGGCCGCGGCCAGCTGCAGCAGATACATTTCCTCCTCCGGGTCGCGCACGCCCACCACCCGCCCGGCATCATCGACGCCGACCAAGATGTGGCCCCCGCGCGCATTGGCCAACGAGGCCAGCGTGCGGGAAATGCGGGTCGGGTGGGTTGTCTTCTTCTTGAATTCAACCTGCTCGCCCTCGCCCTGCCTGATTAAGTCCTGAAGCTCCGGCATAGTCTGACTACGGAATGGGTTACGGTGCGGGAAGAGTACTGCGGTTAGCCGATACCGGTTTCCTCCTCCGAAATTCGCCAGAGTCGGCTGGCCTCGGCCCGGTTCTGCGCCCGGCTCGACAGCAGCCGGGCCGGCTTGCTGTGCTTGAAGTACCTGCCGCTGATATGCTGGACCTCGGGCGCCGAGGCCAGGAAAATGCTGGTTTGGGCCCCGCGCTCCGGGCTTACCATGAAGGGCTTACCCAGCCCCCAGACCGTTTTCAGCAGCCCCGAGCGGGTCGGGGGCACCAGGCCGGTGTTCACGATGCCCGGGTGCAGGCAGTTGGCCGTGATGCCAGTCAGGTCGAGGCGGTGGGCCAGCTCGTTGGTAAACAAGATGTTGGCTAGCTTGGAATCGCAGTAGGCGGCGAAGGAGCTGTATTTCTCCGGGTCGTTGCGCGCGGCCTGGGAAGGCTCAATCTCGCCCAGCCAATGCCCGTCTGAGGCCACGGTCACGACCCGGGCCTGCCCGGCGGCATCGAGCTGGGGTAGCAGCAGGTTGGTCAGCGCGTGCACCGACAGGTGGTTGGTTGCCCAACTCAGCTCGTGGCCCTCGGCCGTAATGGTCAGCGGGCCGGGCATCACGCCCGCGTTGTTGACCAGCACGTCCAGCTTGTCGTAGCGTCGGCCTACCTCGGCGGCCAGCTCCCGCACGTTGGCAATCAACGACAGGTCGCAGAGCAGCACGTCGGCCTGAGCCCCGGGCACGGCTTCGACGATGGCGGCCTGGGAATTTTCGGCCCGCGCCGGGTCGCGGCATACCAGCACGAGGTGGGCGCCGCGGCGGGCCAGCTCCCGGGCCGTGACGAAGCCGATGCCGCCGGAAGCGCCGGTGATGAGCACGGTTTTGCCGCGCAAAAGATGAGGGTCAACAAAAGCAGCCATGAGGCAGGCAGAAATGAAAGCAGCGGGAGAAAAAGCCGGGGCGGGCCAGGATACTAACGTTGAAACGATACCGGGAAGTTTTACTTTTTCGCCGATGGGGCCCAACGCAAAATGCCGCCCCCTTGCGGAAGCGGCATTTGGTACCTAAACCGAAAAGCGGGTCTGCTTAGAAGGGCAGGTCGTTGTCGTCGTCGCTGGCGATGGGAGCTGCGGGCTGGGCGCGCAGATTCGGGTTCTGGTTCTGGGCGGGAGCCGCCGCGCGGGGAGCAGCCTGCTGGTTGTAGCCGCCGCCGGCCGGAGCACCACCACCGGTGCCAGCTTCAATGCGCCAGGCTTCGAGGTTGGTAAAGTACAGCATCTGGCCGTTTTTGTTGAACCCCCGACCACGCAGGTTGAAGGTTACTTTTACTTCGTCACCAACTTTGAAAGGATCAATCAGGGCAGTTTTGTCCTGCACCATCTGGAATTTGATATGCTCAGGGTATTGGCCATCCTGAACTTCCAGCACGAATTCGCGCTTGCGGAATTTCTCACTCACCTGCTGTTCGTCGAAAATCTCGTGCAGGCGGCCGGTAGCTTCGTAAGCCATAGGAAAGGATATTAAGAGGGGTTTGAAACGTTAACAAACGTACGAAAAAAAACGGGTTTTGGCCAGGTTCGCCGCCCGAAATCCGGCCCCGTTCTCTGCGTATCTTTACCCTCGATTTCGGCTCTAACCGCTCAGAATAGCATTTTTCGCATGAACTATCCCTTCGCTTTAGCCCTGCACGGTGGGGCCGGTACCATTTCCCGCACGCTGATGTCGGCGGAGGCCGAACGGGGCTACCGCCAGGCTCTGCAAACCGCTGCAGAGGTCGGCTACGCCGTGCTCCGCCAGGGCGGCCCGGCGCTGGACGCGGTGGAAATGGCGGTGCGCAGCCTCGAAGACTGCCCCCTGTTCAACGCCGGCCGGGGCGCGGTGTTCACCCACGACGGCCACCACGAAATGGACGCGGCCATCATGGACGGGCGCGACCGGGCCGCCGGTGCCGTGGCCGGGGTGCGGACCGTGCAAAACCCGATTCGGGCCGCGCGCTTGGTGATGGAAAAGACGGACCACGTGTTGCTGGCCCACCCTGGCAACGACGAACTGGCCCGGGAGTTTGGGTTGCCCACCCAACCGGCCGAGTACTTTTTCACCGAGCACCGCTACGCCCAGCTCCAGGAAGCCCTGGCCGAAGGCCGCATGCGTCTTGACCACAGCGAGGCTAAAGCCGCCCTGCCCAACGAGGACCCCAAAAAGAAAATGGGCACCGTGGGCGCCGTGGCCCGCGACCAGCACGGCAACCTGGCCGCCGCCACCAGCACCGGGGGCATGACCAACAAGCGCTACTCCCGTATCGGCGACTCGCCTATCATTGGCTCGGGTACTTTCGCCGACAACCGCACCTGCGCCATCAGCTGCACCGGGCACGGCGAGTTTTTCCTGCGCGCCGTGGTGGCCCACGATATTTCCTGCCTGATGGAATACCGGGGCTTGAGTTTGGCCGAAGCCTGTCGCGTCGTGGTGCACGACAAGCTTGCGCCCGTCGGGGGGGAAGGTGGGCTGGTGGCCGTCGACAGCTTCGGCAACGTGGCGCTGCCTTTCAACTCCGACGGCATGTACCGGGCCAGCATCTCCTCGGCCAGCGAGCTGTACGTCGGCATTTACAAGGACTAGGTGCACCCGGAAAAATGCACCATATATATAAGGAGTAGCCCGCGGGTGCTTTAACCACCGATACTGCCCACCAAAAAAGCCGGTTCCACTGCGGAAACCGGCTTTTTTTGATGAATTGCTACGCCAAAACAACGGGCTTAGGCCGTCGGGACGGGTGGCGCGGGAGCCGGGGCCGGTGAGGCCGCCGCCTCGGGCGTGTGCAGGGTTTTGTCGGCGTAGAATTTTCGCTCACTGATATCGTACACGTTGCCCTTGGCCAGCACGTGCATGGTCATGTTCTCCAGCGAAATGGCTGTGCCTTTTTTCGCGGCCGCGGCATTGTTGTGCTGGATATTGTGGCCGTCCATGATGATAACCAGGTTGGAGCCGATGGTTTCAATCAGGCAGCCGTCGGTGATGAGGATGCCCGTGTCTTCGCCCAGTCCAATGCCGATGAGCTTGGGGTGGAGGGCCACGGCTTCAATGAGCCGGCCGAACCGGCCGCGCTTCACAAAGTGCGAGTCGATGATGGTGTTGCGGGTCAGGGCCAGGCCGGTGCCCATCTTCACGGCGCCCTTCATCAGCGCGTCGGGCACGCTGCCCCCGCGAATCATGATTTGCGACATGGCCATGGCTCCGGCGCTGGTGCCGGCAATGACGAAGTTGGGCTCCTTGTAATAACGCTCGGTCATGCGCGTCAGAAACTCACTGTCGCCGAACATTTCCTTCAGGCGCGACTGGTTGCCGCCGCTCATCATGATAATGTCGGCCGCCAACAGGCGCTCCAGGTACTCGGGCTGCCGGGCATCTTCGGGCGTGCGGATGTCCATGATGCCAATGTTGAGGCAGTTGAGCATGGCAAACGACGACACGTAGATCTTCGCCACTTCCTCCGGAATCATGGAGGCCGTGGTGATGACCTCGATGCGCGGGTCCGCCTTCCCCGATTCAAGCACCACCCGTTTGATGATGCCGAGCTCGAAGAAGTTCAGGTAATATTTTTTCTTGGTACGCGGGTTCGGATACGTGCCTTTGTCTTCATTGCCACCGATGGCAATCAACTTCCCGAGTGGTTTCTGTGCTTTCAACGCGAAAAATCAATTTTAAAAGAAACGAAAGGTAACAACTGCCAACTGGCAAGCAAGGTTCACGCCACTTAGAGCGGCAGCCTCCGCCGGTTTAGGCCGGCCGGCCCACCATCGTGTCGAAGGTGCTGGTGGCTACCGAGTGGTAGTTGGGACGGGCTTCGGCATAGATGGCCTGGGCCCGGGCCCGCCCGCCGGGACCATTGAGCAGGGCTTTGTACTGCGGAACCAGGAATTTGCGCCGGCCCACCCGGGTCAGGAACTGGTGGAGCGCCGCCTCGGCCGGGGCGTAGCCGACAGCAATGGTGAGCGGAAACCAGGCCGCCAGAATTTCCGAGTTGCCGGACTGGGTAAATCCAAAGGCCTTATCCAAATCCTGAAGCTGGGCCGGGGTGAGCTGCTTGGGCAGGCCGTGCAGAAAGTGCACCCACTCGTGGCTGCTCCAGCTAGCTACGTCGGGCAGCAGAGCCGCCGGGGTGCCTTGCTGCCAGTTGCGCAGGGCCTCTTCCACAGCCGCAAAGCGGGCGGAGCTGACCGGAGGCGCCACCGTCGGAATGCCGGGCCCGTTGATCCAGGCATCGAGCTGGAGCTTATCTTCAAGTCCGGGCTCCCGGTCCAGTAGCTCCCGGCGCAGGTAGGCCACGAACGAGGCCGTGTCCATGGACTGAAAGCTGTGGCGGGCAAAGTACTCCTTAATAAAGGCGTCCAGCTTTTCGCGGCCGACCAGGTGCTCCAGGGTGAGCAGGAGGTAGTCACCTTTTTCGTAGGCAATTTCGTTGAGGCCCTCGTCGGGGTCGCGGCCGGCTAGGTCGAGGTGCAGGTGGGTATCCGGGCTGGTGGCACCCAATTCCTCGATGGTGTGCAGCAGCCCGGTGTGGCCCAGCACCTGGAGCATATCGGCGTAGGGGCGGCCGTAGAGCTTCTCCATAATGCGGCGCTCAAAGTACACGGTGAAGCCTTCGTTGAGCCAGAAGTCGTTCCAGGTGGCGTTGGTTACCAAGTTGCCCGACCAGGAATGGGCCAGTTCGTGGGCCACCAGGCTGGTCAGGCTCCGGTCGCCGGCCAAAATCGTGGGTGTTACAAATGTTAAACGCGGATTCTCCATGCCGCCGAAGGGAAAGGAGGGGGGCAGCACCAGCAAGTCGTACCGGTCCCAGCGGTAGGGACCGTACAGGGCCTCGGCCGCGCCCACCATCTTTTCCAGATCCACAAACTCATGGGTGGCCGTGGGCAGGGTCACGGGCTCGGCGTAGATGCCGGTGCGGGTGCTGAGCGGGGTAAATTCTACGTCGCCCACGGCCAGGGCCATCAGGTAAGCTGGGATGGGTTGGCTCATGCGGAAATGGTACTCGCCGCTGGCCGCGCGGTGCTGGGGGTTTTCAGCGCTCATCAGCGCCAGCAGCTCGGCCGGCACCTGCACCCGGGCCTCGTAGGTGAAGCGGATGCCCGGCGAGTCCTGGCACGGAATCCAGGTGCGGGCCAGAATAGCCTGGGACTGGGTGAACAAAAACGGATGCTGGCGGCCGGCGGTCTGTTCGGGCGTGAGCCACTGCAGGGCCGCGGCTTCGGGCCGGGTGCGGTAGCGCAGCGTCACGGTGCGCGTGTCGGGCTTGATGACCGCGCGCAACGCCTGGCCTCGCACCGGGTCGTCGGCGCCCAGCGCGAATTCCGCCTGCTCCCCGTGCGGTCCGTCGAGCAGCACAGCGTCTACGTCGAGGTGGCGGGCGTCGAGCCAGAGCTCAGTGGCGCCGGTGTGGTTGTCGAGGGTCCAGGTGGCTTCGCCGGTCAGGGTCCGGCTGGTGAAGTCAACGGTCAGGTGCAGGGCCAGGTGACGGACCTGTACTTCGGCGGGGCGGGCGTAGGTGTGCGGGTCGGGCGTGAGCATGGAGCAGGGAAGGAAACGGAAACGATTCTATACGGCAGCGGACCGGCCGCCGCCGGAAAGCGCCAAATATAAGGTAAAACCTGCCGCCCGATTTGGCCTAGCAGCGCTGGGGGCGTATCGGCAAAACCCCTAACTTGCACCCACGGGTGGAATACTGCCGAGCTGACAACCCATCGGCGCGGAAAACAGTAGAACGCGGAACAGCCTTGGGCGGGCGTGGTTGGTTTCCAAGCCGGCCGGCTACCCCGGGCTACCGCCCTTTCTTATCCACCTGTAGTGAACTTCATGAATCAAGCAATTCGTCCGACCTTCTTTACTGCCCTGCTGTTCTGGCTGCTGAGCCTGGCGCTGGCCACTTCCTCGTGCAGTCAGGATCAGAAGGACCAAACCCAGGGCTCGTCGACCACGGCCAGCGGCGCCACCAAAGCGGGCGGCGCCCAGCCTCTGCTCGACAGCGTGTACGTGGTGCGAGCCATGAATGCCGAGCCAGCCTTCAAACCCCAACTGATCTGGGCCAAGAAATTCTACCGGGAGCGGGGGTTCCGCCTCGGCTGGTTTCGCAACCACGAGGTTCTGCCCCAGGCTAAAACGCTGCTCAGCGTCATCAACAAGGCGGCTGACGAAGGTCTCGACCCCAAGAAATACAAGGTCCGGGACTTCGATAAGCTGTTTGCCGACCTAGAAAAGGTGCAGGATGACTCCACCAAGCGCAATGCGCTGGAAAAGGAAATTGACGTGGCTCTCTCCGGCACGTATTTCAACTATGCCTCTGATTTCTACCGTGGTAGAGTGAATCCGCGCGAGGTGAAGGGTATCGACTGGGACGTGAAGCGCAACAAAATCAAGCTGCACAAAGCCCTGATGACCATTCTCAAGGAGCGGGAAAGCACGTATCCGTACTACGAGTTTGAGCCTTTGCACGAGGAATATGAAGGGCTGAAAAAAGCCCTGGCCGAGTACCGCACCATTCAGCGTAATGGGGGGTGGCCCGTGCTGCCCGCCGGCACCAAGCTCAAGCCCGGCGACTCCTCGCCCAACGTGGCTTTGCTGCGCCAGCGTCTGCTGGGCACGTCGGCGGCCAGTGCTACCAGCACCACCCCGGCGCAAACTGTAGCCAACGGGTCGGCCGCGCCGGCTCCAGCCCCGAAGTACGACGATGAACTGGTCAATGCCGTCAAGGAATTTCAGCGCGACATGGGCCTGAAAGTAGACGGTATTGTGAGCGGCGAGACCGTGCAGCAGCTCAACGTGCCGGTGTCGGATCGGGTGCGCCAGATCACCGTGAATATGGAGCGTTGGCGCTGGGTACCCAAGCGGTTTGAGAAGGATTACCTGCTCGTCAATATTCCCGACTACAAGCTCCACATGATCGAAAACGGCAAGGAAGTTTTCGATATGCGCGTGATTGTGGGCAAGACCCTGAACGCCACGCCGGTCTTCAGCGATAAGATGGAGTACGTGGTATTGTCGCCGTACTGGAACGTGCCGTGGAGCATTATTGAGAAGGAGCTGAAGCCAAAGCTGATCAACAATCCATCCTACCTCGACCACCTCGACATGGAAGTGGTGAAGGGCTACGGTAAGAAAGCCGTGGCCGTCGACCCGGGTTCCATTGATTGGTCGAGCATCAAGCAGGAGACGTTCAAGTACACCGTGCGCCGCCGTCCGGGCCCGAAAAACGACCTGGGGGAGGTGAAGTTCATCTTCCCTAACTCGAACGATATATACCTCCACGACACGCCCCACGACGAGCTGTTCAGCCAAACCAAGCGCGGCTTCAGCCACGGCTGCGTGCGGGTGGCCGAGCCGCTGAAGCTGGCCGAGTACCTGCTGCGCAACAAGCCCGGCTGGGACATGCAGACGATTCAGGATACCATTGCCGAGCGCCACGAGAAGTATGTAGCGTTGAAAGAAAAGCTGCCCGTCTATCTGGTTTACTTCACGGCCTGGGTGGATGAGTCCGGCCACGTTAACTTCCGCGACGACATCTACGGTCACGACAAAGCCCTGGCCCGCGAGTATTTCAACTAGCGGCCCACGGTCCCGGACCAAGCGGCCTGCTCGCTCTTCCTAACTCAAGCCCCGACTGCTCCAGTCGGGGCTTTTTGTTTTCTGGCTACCTCTGTCAAGCCTCGCAGCGGGCTGCCGAGTGAGTTCAGGCAAAGCGGAGGGAGGGAACTTGGCCTACTTCATTCGAGCAACATTGCCTCGACTTGATTGGTCTGGCTATCCTAGGGCTCAAAGAACCCCCATCAGGCTGTTTACATATGTAATACAAATGTAAATCAGGCGAAATGCCTTTTGTGTCATATGTAAACACAGGTGAAGACCCGGATTCAGAATTTCTTTGAAGACATATAGCCAGTTGTACAGCAACTGAAGAAGCCATAATTCGGTACATTTGTAAATAAATGTATTTTCAAGCATGGTTGAGCGGATTCGTGACCTTCTAAAAGCCCAGCAACTGTCTTCCACGCAGTTTGCGGATGCTATTGGCATTGCCCGCCCCATCATGAGCCATATCCTGAGCGGGCGCAATAAGCCCAGCCTAGAAGTGGTGCAGAAGATTATTGCGGCCTTCCCTGAACTCTCCCTGCCCTGGCTGCTGAGCGGTAGCGGGGAAATGCTAGCCGTAGCGGCTTCCGTAGCCCCAGCAACTGCTGCTGCCGCCGAAAGCCAGCGAGAAGCTAGCAGCAGCCCTACAAGCCCTAGAAGAGTCCGTACGGCTGCGGCAAGGCCCGCGGTGGCCCCTGAGCCAGCGGATAACCCAGCGGTGCCCGTGGTGACCCCGACGGCGGCTCAACCTCCGATAGTGGCTGAGACGGGGTCGGCGCCGGTAGTTCCCGAAGTGGCACCAGCTTTAGCCGTGGCTCCGGCCCCGCTGCCCGCGCCTGCTGTGGTGCCTTCTGCCGCTTCCGCGGAGGCCCAAGTCCTGGCGGCCGGTCTGGGCGAGCCGGGTAAAAAGATCCGGCGTATCGTCATCTTCTACCACGACGGAACATTCACCGATTATCAGCCCGAGCAGTAAGAATCTGCTGCTGCTACTGCTCGGGCACGAGGCCGGATTCGGCCCGAGCAAGCCAGCTAGAGACCAACGGGAGAAGAGGCCACCAGCGGATGCTGTGAATAAGCCTAAAACATGCCGATGATGTAAGAGGTGCAATTTGGCAGATTCCTAGAGGTGAAGATGCTGTAAACGGTGTTTTAGCCGGTTCTCTAGTGTCTTTTAGCTTGGTTTCTGGTATTAAGAAAGCTGTAAAAGTTATAGTAATCATATGGAGATATAAATGATGTGATAAGAATATTATTGGTTTGTTTTAAATTCTATTTTTCAGATAGTTACATGCGTTTTATTGAATCTATTTAGAGGGTAAAAAGCTTACTTGAAACTCATTGCTAAATATAGGATTGATGATAAAAAAGGGATTTTTGTAAACAACATGTAGTAGTGCACATGGAGAGGCCAGTATGCTAAGTGTGTTAACATTGTTTTGGATTGGAATAAGTCAATTTTTCGGCAATGTTTTGCGCTAACCGGTTTAGCCGGATTTCATGTGAAGCCGCGAATTGAGCCATGCAATACCTGCGTTGCAGGGACCTCGCAGCTGGGGCCGAGTCCGGTCAGCGAAGCAAGAGTTTGTGGCCAGTCGACGGTCTGAGAATGGGGGTAAAAGTTAGACAAAGTTGACCTTGTGTAGATATGTAAATAACATATCTGCATTGATAGTGATTGACGTAAAGCGGAGGGAGGTGCAGCCGAACAAGCTACCCGAAAAACCTCCGGCAGGATAGCGGGATAATGCTTGGCGGTTTTGGGGGGGCTGCTTACCTTTGGGCCATGAAAAAGTCCCGTCTGCTCCTGTTGTTCGCCACCTGCGCTTCCTTCTCCCTCTCGTCCTGCGAGCAAGCTCCCGACGCTGAGAAAGACCCCAACGCCGATGCCGCCTATAAGCGCAGCCACCGCACGGAAGAGTACCGCGCCGCTCAGCGCAGCAACCCTGCTCAATAAGTACTGCTTGGTAGGGCTGGTCAGCGGCCGGCCCCCGGTAGCTTCCCCAGTGTAGCTGCTTCGTCACCTAACAATAGAAAGCCCCACCCGATGAAATTCAGGTGGGGCTTTGCCGTTGGTACGTTCGCTGGCTACAGGGCAATACTAGTGCGCCTCAGCTGGCTCAGGGACCAGCAGATGGGGCAGGTGAATGTCGGCCAGCAGGGAGTTTTCGAGTAAGTCGGCCCAGGTGCGCAAGTAAAGGACCACGTCGTCGCGCTGGTTGTGCCGCAGGGCATTGCGGCGCTCAAAGGGAATGGCGGCCCGGATAACCGGGTCGGAAAGGCGCTCCAGGTGGGTCAAATCGGCGCGACTGAAACCCACGGCCAGCATTTCGTCGATGGTAGCGTCAATGGGCAACCCGCTGGTCGGGCAGTAGTCCGTAAGCTGCCGCTCCCAGTCGCCGTAGCGCTGCATGGCCCGGGCGTGGATTTCTGCCTTCGAGAGGTGAGTAATGGTCTGGGCCAGGTGGCCGCAGTTGCAGCTGCCCATGTGGCCCCACTGGTAAGGCGCTTCGGCAGCAAGGCGCTGGGCAGTTTCGCGCAGGGCCTGGATAACGGGAAGGGTGCTCTTTGCCATAAAAACAAACGTCAGGGTAAGCGGGCCGAGTAGGTAAGCAACACCTGAATAAGCAAAAAAAGTCGCGTTTTGTTTCAGCGTGAAGGAGTTGGCCAGGGTGGAAACGAATAATTCTGCCCAACCACCAGCAACAAAAAAAGCCCGGACCTGAGTCCGGGCTTTATGAGGTTAAGAGGCTAGCCTAACGGCCGCTGTTGCCGCGGTACGGGCGCCGGGGCTGACCACCGCCGCTGCCACCGGCAGCCCGCTCACCCGCGGGCCGGGAGTTGCCGCCGGAGCGGCCACCGCCCGCCGGGCGCGACTCGCTGCGGCCGGAGCCGCCGGAACGGCCGCTGCCTTCCGCGCGGGGCGGACGGGCATCACCACCCCGGCCGGGGCGGGGCGGACGACCAGCGGGGCCTTTCGGGCGCTGAATCGGCGGGCCACCACTCAGGGGCACGGGCACCACGAAGGGGCTGAAGTAGGGGTGGTCGGAAATAACTGGAATCTGCTTGCGAATCAGTTTCTGAATGTCCTGCAGGTAAGCGCGCTCTTCCTCGTCGCAGAAGCTCAGAGCCTTGCCGTCGGCGCCGGCCCGGCCGGTGCGGCCAATGCGGTGCACGTAGGTTTCGGGCTCGTTCGGAATTTCGTAGTTGATAACGTGTGTCAACTCGTCCACGTCGATGCCGCGGGCGGCAATATCGGTAGCGACCAGCACGCGGGTGCTGCCGGCCTTGAAGTTGGACAAAGCCCGCTGCCGGTGGTTCTGCGACTTGTTGCCGTGAATGGCCTCGGCCGGCACGTTGGCCTTGGCCAGGGTTTTGACCACCTTGTCGGCCCCGTGCTTGGTGCGCGTAAACACCAGCACCCGCTTGATATCCTTGTCGCGCAGGATGTGCTCGAGCAGCTCGGGCTTGTCGTTCTTGGGCACCATGTACACCGACTGAGTGATGGTGTCGGCAGTGCTCGACACGGGCGTCACGGCCACTTTCACCGGGTTCGGCTTCAGAATGGACGCGGCCAGCTCCTGAATGGTGCCGGGCATGGTAGCCGAGAAGAACAAGGTCTGGCGTGAGGTCGGCAGCTTGGGCAGGATGCGCTTGATGTCGTTGATAAAGCCCATGTCCAGCATCCGGTCGGCTTCATCGAGCACGAATACCTCGATGTGACGCAGGTCCACGAAGCCCTGGTTCATCAGGTCGAGCAGGCGGCCGGGGGTGGCAATGAGGATTTCCACGCCGCGCTTCAGGGCGTTGGTCTGGGGCGTCTGGCCCACGCCGCCGAAAATAACGGTGTGGCGAATGGGCAGATGGCGGCCGTAGGCGGCAATGCTTTCCCCGATCTGGATGGCCAGCTCCCGGGTGGGCGTGAGCACCAGGCAGCGGATGCGGGAGTGCGAATGGTTTTCCAGCTTGGCCGTCTGGCTCAGAATCTGGAGAATGGGAACGGTAAAGGCCGCGGTTTTGCCGGTGCCGGTCTGGGCCACGCCCAGCAGGTCGCGGCCGTCGAGCACGTGCGGAATGGCTTGCTCCTGAATGGGGGTTGGGGTAGTGTAGCCTTCCTCGTGCAGGGCACGCAGGATGGGCGGAATTAGATTGAGTTCGTCGAACGTCATCAGAAGGAAAATGGGAGAAAAAAAGGCCGCGGCACTAATTGAAACGGCCGGTTGCAGCCTTTTTTTAGGAAAGCAGGCTGCGGGGTGCAGAAAAAAAGAAAGGAAAAGCTGAGGTCCGGAAGCCGGAAATGTCCCCGGCGGCAAGCCAGGTTGGTCAGCAAACGTATAAGCCCAACAGGCTAGAGGAGGTTTTAGACTCCATTTTTGAAAAACTATTTCTTCACGCGTCCACCAACATGAACGTCACCGACCGCAAAATTCTCTACGACGGGCACTACAAACTTACGCAACTCCTGGTCCAGGACGGCAACGACCAGCTCAAGCGGGAGCGTTTTGAGCCCGGGCAGGCCGTCGGGGCCCTCGTTTTCGACTCCCGCAAGCAGCGCTACCTCTTCGTGCGGCAGTTCCGGGTGGGCCCCGAGGCCGAGGTGCTCGAAATTCCGGCCGGCATGCTCGACGCCAGTGACCAGAGTCCCGAGCAGGCCATCCGCCGCGAGATTGAAGAAGAGCTGGGCTACAAAGTAAATCAGCTGCTGCCCATCACCGAGTGCTTTCCCTCGCCCGGCAACAGCGCCGAGAAGTTCTACCTCTACTACGCCGAAGTCAGGGAGCAGAGCGGGCCGGGTGGCGGCGTGGCCGACGAGCACGAGCAGATTGAGGTCGTTGAGCTGAGCCGGGAGCAGCTGGCCACCGAGCCCTGGCAGGACGCCAAAACCCTGGTAGCCGTGCAGTGGGAAAGGCTGCGCCAACGCTAAGCGGCAGCCTTTCCCATTTGTGTAAGCCAAGTGCTAAAAAGCCGAGCCGGGGTAAACCAGGCTCGGCTTCTTAACGACTTGCGCAGGTTGGAAAAAGCCCTCTACTGCACATTGATGATGTATTCGAAGCTTTGCTTAAGCTTGGAATCGGTGATGGTGAGGGTAAGAGGCTGCGGCGTTTCGGTTTTAACAAATGGAATGCTGCGCACGCTCTTGTACTGATCCTGGTTCCAGAAGCGGCCGGTGCCGGGCGTCAGCGTCTGGGCGAAAACCTCCTTGCCGTCCTTGTCCTTGGCCGAGAGCGAGAGCAGGGAAGGGTCGGCGTTCTGGGCACCGCGGCGGTACATGGTCACGGTCAGCTCGCCGCCGGGCGGCAGGGCCCGGAAGCGGCGCTGGTAGGTGCTGTCGGCCCAGCGGTTCATTTCGCGCTGCGCGTCGATGGCCGTGAGCATCTCGGCGTAGGGACGGTACGCCACGCGGGTCATGGTGGCGTCTTTCTGGGAGTCCTCGTCGGTGTTTTTCGTCACGTTCTGAACCAGGGCGCACTCTTCGTCTTTCTTGGGCCGCAGGTAGCGCTTGCGCTCGGGCGTCACCATCTGGGCGGAAGCGGCCAGGGACGAGAGCAGGGTGAAGACAAGTAAAATCTTTTTCATCGGGCAAATATGGTAGGAGGCAGGGCGGCGGGCGGACCGCCGCGTTCCAAAGATACGCAGGCGGGCGGTAGCAGCGGCCGCCCCGCGCTCAAACGCCGTGCCGGAACCATGAACGGCCCTGCAGGCGGGTGAAGCCTTGGTAGCTAATTCATGACACAGCCATAATACGGTCGTAACGCCCCCGTAATCTTGGCTAACGACCTTTGGAATGCGCTATTCGCCTTGAGCTTATGTCGATTCCGAACCCATTTTCCTGGTTGCGCCGCCCGGGGCGGGTGCTACCCTATTCTTTCCTGCAACTGGTGCTGGTGCTGGAACTGGCGCTGGCCCGGACTTCGGCCACCCGGCGCCTGGCCTCGCCCTTTCGCCTAGGTGGGGGAACCCGGCCGGCGAGTCTGCGCCCGATGGCTAACCCGGCCCTGGCATGAGTAAGCTCAAACTCAAGCCGCGGCGGCGCAAGGTCGATGTGGTCGTCGTCTCGGACGTGCACCTGGGCACCTACGGCTGTCACGCGGCCGAGCTGCTGCGCTACCTGAAAAGTGTGCGCCCCAAGGTGCTGGTGCTCAACGGCGACATTGTCGATATCTGGCAATTCAGCAAAAGCTACTGGCCCCGGGCCCACATGCGCGTGCTGCGCTACCTGGCCAGCCTCGGCGCCAAGGGTACCAAGATTCACTACCTGACCGGCAACCATGACGAGCTGCTGCGCAAGTTTGCCGGCACCCAACTCGGCAACTTCAGCATCGACAACAAGCTGGTGCTGGAGCTGGCCGACGGCAAGGCCTGGCTGTTTCACGGCGACATCTTCGACGTGACCATGCAGCACGCGCGCTGGCTGGCCCGACTGGGCGCCCACGGCTACGACGCGCTGATTCTGCTTAACCGCGTGACCAACTACCTGCTCCAGCGCCTGGGTCGGCCCCGGGTGGCCTTGTCGAAGGCCGTGAAAAACCGGGTCAAGGGCGCCGTGAACCTGGTCAGCGGCTTTGAGCAGACCGCCGCCCGCATTGCCGTCGACAACGGCTACCGCTACGTGGCCTGCGGGCACATTCACCACCCCGAAATCAAGACCGTTGCCACCCCGCAGGGGGAGGTGGTGTATTTGAACTCCGGCGACTGGGTCGAAAACCTGACCGCGCTGGAGTACTCGGCCGCCACGGGCTGGCAGCTCTACCGCTACGCCGACGACCCACTGATGCAGCACGCCTCGGCCCTGGAGCTCGACGCCGGCGACCAGGCCGCCGACATGCCCGTCGAGGAGCTGCTCAGCGACCTGCTGGTCGAATTCAAGCTCACCACGCCGGCGGCCTGACGCCGCGCCGACGGTTGCTTTATCTTGTCCGAACCTTTGTAAATGCCCCGCATTCTGTACGCCATCCAGGGAACCGGTAACGGCCACCTCAGCCGCGCCCTCGACATCGTGCCCCTGCTCCAGCGGCACGCCAGCCGCGTCGACGTGCTGGTCAGCGGCCCCCCGGCCGACATCCCGCTGCCCTTTGCCGTGAAGTACCGCTGCCACGGCCTGGGTTTTATTTTCGGCAAAAAGGGTGGCGTCAACTTCGTCAAAACCTTCTGGCAGCTCAACTCGGCCGCTTTCCTGCGCGAAATTCGCCAGCTGCCCGTCGAAGCCTACGACTTGGTCATCAACGACTTTGAGCCCGTGTCGGCCTGGGCTTGCCAGCGGCGCCAGGTGCCCTGCATTGCCCTGAGCCACCAAAGCGCCGTGCTCAGCGACTACGCCCCGCGCCCCCGCCACGACGACCCCATCGGCCGGGCCGTGCTGCGCCACTACGCCCCGGTCACGGCCCGCTACGGCTTCCACTTCGACCGGTACGAGCCCGGCATCCACACGCCCGTCATCCGCCGGCAGGTTCGGGAGCTTACGCCCCACAACGACGGCCACTACACTGTGTACCTGCCCGCCTTCGACGAGCCAACCCTGGTGCAGCGCCTGCGCTACCTGAGCGGCAGCACCCGCTGGGAGGTGTTTTCCAAGCACAGCACCCAGGAGTCGGAGCACGGCCGGGTGCGGGTGCGGCCCGTGAGCGGGGCGGCCTTCACCGACAGCCTGGCCCGCAGCGCCGGGGTGCTCTGCGGGGCCGGCTTCGAGACACCCGCCGAGGCACTGTATCTGGGCAAAAAGCTGCTGGTGATTCCGATGAAAAACCAGTACGAGCAGGCCTGCAACGCCGCCGCGCTGGCCCGGCTGGGCGTGCCGGTGGTAAAGGGGCTCAAAGACCGGCACCTAGCGGGCCTCGACGAGTGGCTGCAAACCGGCCGCCCCGTGCCCGTGGCCTACCCCGACGAAACGGCCGCCGTGATTGGCAAGCTGCTGCTCGAGCAGCTGCCCGTGCTTAGCCATTAGTAGCCCTGATGCGCCTCACCCTCCCGCCAAAACCCGTTCTTGCGGCATGCCCGATCTAATTGCCCCGGACCTGCCCGCCGCTTTCTTTCCACCCACTACGCCCGCCGTCTTCACCCGCGCTGACTTCGGGCCGGACTTTCGCTGGGGCGTGTCGGCGGCGGCCTACCAGACGGAAGGAGCCTGGAATCTGCACGGCAAGGGCCCCAGCATCTGGGATGAGTTTGTGCAGCGGCCCGGCCGCATCCGGCGGGGCGAAACCGCCCAAGTCGGCACCGACTTCTACCACCGCTGGCCCCAGGATCTGGACCTGCTGCACCAAATGGGTATTCCCGATTTTCGCTTTTCCGTGGCCTGGTCGCGGGTGCTGCCCCAGGGCACGGGTGCCGTCAACGCTGCCGGCCTGGACTTCTACGACCGGCTCGTTGATGGCTGCCTGGCGCGAGGCATCACGCCCTGGGTCACGCTCTACCACTGGGATTTGCCGGCCGCCCTGCAGCGCCGCGGCGGCTGGGCGAACCGGGACGTGGTGGGCTGGTTTACCGACTACGCCCAGCGCGTGGCTGCCCGCCTCGGCGACCGGGTGCAGCACTGGATGGTGCTCAATGAGCCTATGGTGTTTGTGGGGGCCGGGCAGCTGCTGGGCCTGCACGCCCCGGGCCGGCGCAGCTTAGGGGGCTTTCTGGCCTCGGTGCACCACGCCGCGCTAACCCAGGCGGAAGGCGGGCGGGCCCTGCGGGCCGTGCTGCCCGCCGCGGCCCGCATTGGCACCACCTTTTCCTGCTCCTACCTCACGCCCTGGCGGCCCGCGCTGCCCCGCGACGTGCGCGCCACCCGCCGCGCCGACGCCCTGCTCAACCGCCTGTTTGTGGAGCCCGCCCTGGGGCTGGGCTACCCGGTGGCCGAGCTGCCGCTGCTGCGCTGGCTGGACCGCTACATCCGGCCCGGCGACGAGACCCGGCTGCCCTTCGCCTTCGACTTTCTGGGCGTGCAGAACTACACCCGCGAAGTGGTGCGCTACTCGCCCTACGTGCCGCTGGCCTGGGCTTCGCTGGTCGGGGCCAAGCAGCGCGGGGTGCCGCATACCCAAATGGGGTGGGAGGTGTACCCCGAAAGCCTCTACCACATGCTGCGCCAATTTGCGGCCTATCCTAATGCCCCCGAGCTTATCGTGACCGAAAACGGAGCCGCTTTTGCCGATACTTGCAGTCCCGACGGCCGCATTCGGGACCCGGCCCGGCAGGCCTACCTGCGGGCCGCCATCGGGCAGGTGCTGCGTGCCCGGCGCGCGGGCGTGCCCGTTACGGGCTATTTCGCCTGGTCCTTCACCGACAACTTCGAGTGGGCCGAAGGCTACGAGCCGCGCTTCGGGCTGGTGGGCATTGACTTCGACTCCCAGGAGCGGATTGTCAAAGACTCGGGGCGCTGGTACCAGCAGTTTCTGGGCGTTGCGCCGCCGGCAACTGGGGTCGGGGCATAGGGCCCTCGTCGAGAGTCCCAGCCCGGCTCCTGAATCCGCCGGGCCGGAGCGGTACTAGTTGCCCGCCCGCGACTTTTTCTATCTTGGCGTCATGCAAACCCCGATTCCGCTGCTCCACTACCACACTGCCGCGCCCCGGCTGGAAACCGACCGGCTGCTGCTGCGCGGCTGCCAGGCCACCGACCTACCCGCTTTTGCGGCCATGTGGGCCGAGCCCGATTTTTACCGCTACCTGGGCGGACAGCCCCTGGCCGAGGAAGACGTTTGGACCAAGCTGCAGCGCACGGCCGGGCACTGGCCCCTG
The DNA here is from genome assembly GCF_004167665.1 of Hymenobacter persicinus. Classification (GTDB taxonomy): domain Bacteria; phylum Bacteroidota; class Bacteroidia; order Cytophagales; family Hymenobacteraceae; genus Hymenobacter; species Hymenobacter persicinus. Next base: position 113,748 of record NZ_SEWE01000010.1, read on the forward strand.
ATGGGCTTCGGCTACTGGGCCGTGGAAGAAAAAGCCACCGGCCACTTTTTGGGCCTGATTGGCTTTTCCGACTTCCACCGGGCCATGGAGCCGTCCATTCAGGGCGTACCCGAAATCGGCTGGGTGCTGGCGCCCCACAGCCACGGCAAGGGCTACGCCACGGAGGCCATCCGGGCCGTGCTGGCCTGGGGCGACGAGCAGTTTGGCCGGGCCCGCACCGTCTGCATCATCGACCCGCAAAACCAGGCCTCCCTGCGCGTGGCCGAGAAGTGCGGCTACCGGCTGATAGGGGAGGCCATCTACAAGGAACAACCCATTCTGCTGCTGGAGCGGGCTGCCGGGTGAAGCGAACCTTCTACAACCTCCCTTTCGACTAAGCCACCATATTGCCGCGCCAAACTATGTCCGCCGTATCCTTACCCCTCCTTCAACCCGCCCGCGCGGCCCTGCTGGGTTTGGCCATCGGCGACGCGCTGGGCGTGCCCGTTGAGTTTCTCAGCCGCGCTGCCCGCCGCCAGGACCCGGTGGTGGGCATGCGCGCCTTCGGCACCCACGGGCAGCCGGCCGGCACCTGGTCCGACGATGCCTCGCTCACGTTCTGCCTGGCCGAGGCCATTGCCGACGGCTTTTCGGTGGAAAAAGTAGCTCAGAATTGCGTCCGCTGGTATTATCACAACTTCTGGACGCCCCACGGCTCGGTTTTCGACGTGGGCATTACCACCCGTGAGGCGCTGAGCCGACTGCGGGCCAACCCGACTCAGCTGCAGGCCGGCGGCACCGACGCGTACAGCAACGGCAACGGGGCCCTGATGCGGATTCTGCCCCTGGCTTTTTACCGCCCCGACGCCCCGCTGGCGGAGCGCTTTCAGTTGATCCGGGACGTGTCGGGTATCACCCACGGGCATATTCGTTCGGCCGTGGCCTGCCTGCTCTACCTGCTCATGACTCAGCACCTGCTAGCCGGCCTGACTCCCGCGGCCGCCTATGCCCGGCTGTGCCAGGAAAGCCCCGCCCAGCTCCGGGAACTGGGCGTACCGGAACAGGAGGCCGCCCACTTTGAGCGTATTCTCAGCGGGCGTCTGCCCGACCTGCCCGTTGGGGCCATCGACAGCGGGGGCTACGTGCTGCACACCCTGGAAGCGGCCCTGTGGTGCCTGCTGCGCCACGGAACCTTTGCCGAAACGGTGCTGGCCGCCGTCAACCTCGGCGACGATACCGACACCACCGGCGCCGTAACCGGGGGCCTGGCGGGCCTGCATTACGGCGAGGCCGCCCTGCCCGCCGACTGGCTGGCCGTGCTAACCCGCCGCACGGATATCGAGGAGCTGGCCGCGCGGATGGCCTTGGCCGGCGTCGCAGCCTGAACTGGCCTAACGGTGCCGGGTCGTGTCCCGGTAGGGGTGAATCGGGTTGCGGCAGTTGCCCTTGTGGGTGATGACGGGGTAGCCGTTGGAAGTTTCCTGGCGCAAATACTCGCAGCCCTCAATCTGAATCACGCGGTAAGTAGGGGCGGCCCGGCGCTGCTCGGCCCGCTGCTGCTGCGCCCGCGCCAGCGGCGACTCTTCACACGCTCCGCCGCCCAGGCTCACGCCCAGCAGCGCCAATACGACCGGCAGCTTTTTCATGGCCCTAAGATGGGAAGATTTGCAGGCTGCGCCTCTAAAATCATCATTCGGCCGGCTATAATCGATCTGCAGATCAGCGCTGAACGGCTGAGGTGATTCTCAGCTACCGCAATGGATGGTGTTGGTATTACCTGAAAAATCCCTTCAGCATCGGATGTAAAGGCGGTGGGAACACAAACAGCTTTCCGAATCGGCCATAATTGGCCTAGGGCACGAAAATGAGTATGTGATTCCCAGGTGGCTGCGGGCCCGCCGGCTCCGGGGCTACGTCCAGGGCGGCGCCCCGACGGAGGGCGGGAGCCCGGCACCGGTCGGGAAGTTGGCCGGTGTCGGCTTGGCAGAAGTGGTGCAGCAGAGCCAGTTAGTTGCCGACAACCGGAGCACGAGTGAGCAGATAGACACCTGGGCCCGCAAACGAAAAGTAGTGCACTTGCTCCACGATTTGGATAAGGACTACTCAGCCTGGAAGAAGGGGAACAAGGGCGGCATTAGTGGCTTAGAGCCCCTGTAATAGCGGTATGGAGGTTTACAAAACTCACCTCCGTACGCATTTTCTGAACGATGATTTCGTGAACCAGTTTTTGAACTTGGCATCAGACCACAGGCAACTTTTGCTACCTCACCGGGGACCGGCGAATAGCCGTGCAGAGAAAGGAGCGTTACTTTGTGTGGACTATCACATTACCTCATCCATTGGTATCAGTGCTCTTTCAAACCCGTTTTAGTATTTTGTATTTGGGGTTTAGTGTTATCGGAGCGGCTTTTCCTGGGGCTTTTGCTTACCTGCTGGCGAGAGGAGAAATGGTCGCAGCTCCAGGCACGCATGAAGTGGCCGCTCTTTGGGTGGGGTGGGCCTTACTGGCGTTGTTCAGTGCCTTCTCCTTGACGTGCATAGCCCTGGCACTGGCCGTGCCGCGCTTGATACTTACCCAAGAGTCACTGTTTATCCACCGTCCTTTCCTGTTCTGGAAACGCCGCATCCCACTCCCTGATATTACCTCCATCACCGAAGGGCCTTACTCTATCACGACCTCGCACCGCTTCACCGACTATCAGGTGTTTAACGGCAAAGAGGCAACTTTGCACTTGAGCGATGGCCGGAAAGTTCGGTTTAACTCCTTCGAAATAGCGCAGTACTACACTTTCGTAGCCCATTTGCAGAATGAACGCCGACGCTTCAAATGGAAGCTAAATGTGGCACAACTCCAGCGACTGGATCGACAGTGGCAGGGCTACGGCTGGTTGTGCCTGTTAACCTTACTCACCGGAGCCTTGGTATATAGCCTATTCCGTTCTTAATTCTGTGAGCTAAGTCGTGTTCAGCGAAACGGTCCGATTAGTAAAAGTATCCATTTGCTTAATAGGTGGCCGCGGCCGTGCAGAACGCCATCCATCGTTACAAGCGGGTTTTGAGGGCGGCAATGAAGCCCGTCGGCGCCATGCGGCAAGGCACTTGGCTTTTGTCGTAATGCATGATGGTGTCCCAGATTTCGACTCGTTTCTGCTCGAAGTAGATGCGCACTTGGTACGGGGTAGCACAATAGTAGGAACCAAAACTCCCGCTAAGCATGTCGGCTAGCTCTGAGGTGGGCTAACAAAATCGGCTAGGCAGCGCGAGAAGCCGCCGCATTATCGCGTCAACGTGTGACAAAACTGCCTATCCGTCTTACCTTTAGGGCACCCGCATACCGGGTCCACCATCACGCTTTGCCTCCACCGTTCTTGCTATGCTTCACAAGTACTTACTAGCGGCTCTGCTGCTGACGGCTGCCGCGCCCGCCGCGCTGGCCCAAACCGCCGGCTCCGTCGGTATCGGCACCACCAACCCCGCGGCCTCGGCGGCGCTGGAAGTCCGCAGCACCACCCAGGGCCTGCTGCTGCCCCGCCTCACGCTGGCCCAGCGCGACGCGCTGACAGCCAGCACCACGGCCCCACCGGTACCGGGCCTGCTCATCTACCTCACCGACAGCACCCCCGGCCTGTATGCCTACGACGGCACCGCCTGGGTGCGCCTGGGCGCCGACAACCTGGGCAACCACTCCGCCACCCAGACCCTGAACCTGAACGACCAGCGCCTGCTGGGCAGCGTGGGCACCTCCCTGGGCGACTCTACCGCCCAGGTCGAGCTGAACGCCAGCGTGGGCACGCAGAGCGCGGCCCTGATGACGCGCAGCAACTTCGGGGCCCGCTACTCCCGCGTTATCCTCTCGGGCTACGGCAAGCTGCCCGATGGCACGACTACCGCCAACGACTTCGGCATCTGGGCCACGGCCTACCGCGGCGGCGGCTGGGCCGGCTTCTTTACGGCGGCGGGCTACGGCGCCAATAGAGAGCCTCTGCGCTGGGTGGGCATCTGCCAGAACCCGGGCTACAACAACACCGGCTCGGCCATCCGCATCGTCGATGGCACCCAGGGGGCGGGCAAGGTGCTGACCTCGGACGCCATCGGCTACGGTAAGTGGGTGGCCCCTACCATTACGGCGGCCACCGGCGACTTCAACCTGGGGCCCTATAAGCTGGTGGGCAATGGTGGCAGCACGGGCCTGAGCATCAGCAACGCAGGCTACGTGGGCATCAACGTGGCCGCCCCCTACTCGCAGCTGGCCAATACCGCGGCCAACATCATCGGCAGCGACGGCGTCGGCGGCAACCCCGGCTCCCTGGCCTGGGCCGCCAGCCAGGCCGGCTACGTGGGCATGTTCTACAACGCCAGCACGGCCTCCAATGCGTCCGGCCTAGCCGTTAAAGTAACCACCACCGGCACCAACGCCGCCCTCGACGTGAGCCAGGGGGCCACCCAGGACGCGGACGGCACCCCGCTGCTGCGGGTGCTGGGCAACGGCACCGTGGGCATCGGCTTGAACACCCCGGGCGGGGGCCTGCACGTGGCCACGGGCAACAGCGGCGTGGCCAGCGGCGCGGGGGCCATCCTCAGCGGCCCACCCACCGGCAACCCCAACCTGGAGCTGCGCGGCGGCACCGCGGCCGTCACGCCCTACGTCGACTTTGCCGAAACCAGCGGCGTGGACTACAGCAGCCGCCTGCTTAGCTCGGGCGGCACCCTGAACGTGTACGGAGCCAACGCCACGGCCCTCAAGGTGAACGGCAACGCCGTGGTGACGGGCAGCCTGACGGTGAACGGGGTAAACGTCACCTCCGACCGGCGCTTCAAAACCAACGTGCGCCCCCTGGGCAGTGCCCTGGCCGCCGTGCTGGCCCTGCGCGGGGTGCGCTATGAGTGGAACGCGCTGGGCGTGCAGCACGGTGGCACGGCCGGGGCCAGCCAGGTGGGCCTGCTGGCGCAGGAAGTAGAGCAAGTGTACCCCGAGCTGGTGAGCACCGGCCCCGATGGCTACAAAGCCGTCAACTACGCCCAGCTCACGCCCGTGCTCATCGAGGCCCTCAAGGAACAGCAACAGCAGATTGAGGCCCTACAGGCGGCCGCCACCCGCGCTCAGGCCGAATTGCAAACGGTGAAAGCCCAAGCTACCGCCGCTAAAGCCCAGGCCACGGCCACCCTCGACTCCTTCGAGGCCCGGCTGCGGCAGCTGGAGGCCGGCACCGCCCAGGCTCAGCGCTAACCCAGCGGTAGGGCCGGTCCTTTCCCGGGCCGGTCCACCTCCTATCTTCTTACCTTGCCTTCGGATGAAACTACGCCTTACCCTCGCCCTGCTGCTGCCCGCCTGGGCCGGCTTGGCCCAAACCAGCCTCACCATCAACGGGGCCACGCTCACGGTGGGCGCCGGGGCCACCCTTTACGTGGCTGGCTCGGCACAGAGCAACGCCGGGGGCACGCTCACCAACGCGGGCACCGTGCAGCTCACCGGCGACCTGACCAACGCGGGCACGCTGGCATCCAGCGGCAGGCTGCTGTTCAGCGGCACCACCAACCAGACCTTCACCCCCGGCGCGGCCACCGTGGCTACGCTCGTGCTCAACAATACCGGGGCCACCGGGCAACGCACCCTGAGCCTGCCCACCGACCTGACCGTAAGCACGGCCCTGACCCTTCAAAGCGGCCTGCTGCGCACCGACCCCACCGCCACCCTAACCCTGCCCAACGGGGCCACCCTCAGCGGGGAGGGTCCCGGCCAGTACGTGCAGGGCAACCTGCGCATCGTGCGCGCGGCCGGCAGCGGGATGCTCGACTTCGGCCACGGCCTGAGCCTGGACCGCACCAGTCTGGGCCAGGTGACGGCCACCCGCTCGGCTGGCCTGCTGCTCGACAACGTGAGCCGCACGGCCCTGCCCAACGCGGCCGGCAAGAGCATCGACCGGATCTGGACCGTTGAAACCACCACTGCTCCGGCGGCCCCCGTGCCCATCACCCTGCAGTGGCCCGCTGACGATGACAATGGCCTGACCAGCTTCACGCCCGCCCAGGCCTGGCGAGCCCCGCTTATCGGGGGTACAGCCTGGACTGCCGTGGGCAGTGCGCAGAATGCCACAGTCAGCGGCAACAACCGTAGCTTCTCCTTCACCACCGCCGTGCTGGGCCGCCTAACCGTGAGTAGTGCCTCGACCGCCCCGCTGCCCGTGGTGCTGGCGCGCTTCACGGCTCAGGCCCAGGGTGCCGCCGCGCTGCTGCGCTGGGCCACGGCCTCCGAGCTGCACAACGACCGGTTTGAGGTAGAGGCCAGCGCCGACGGCCGCACGTTCCAGCGCATTGGCACGGTGGCGGGCGCGGGCAGCAGCCAGACGGAGCACAACTATCAACTGGTGGACCCAGCCATTGCCCGCTACGGCGCCCATTTCGTGTACTACCGCCTGCGCCAGGTTGATACCGATGGCACCGACTACTACTCGCCGGTGCGCACCGTGGCCGTGACCGGCAGCGAAGCCGGGTTGGCCCTATTCCCAAATCCGACCGCCACCAGGGCCACTACCCTCACGGGCGCGCAGCCCGGCACGGTGGTGACGGTGTTTGATGCGCTGGGCCGCCAAGTGCTGGCCGCCACCGCTGACGCTACGGGCACGGCCGCACTAACGCTGCCGTACGGAGTAGCAACGGGTGTGTACCTGGTCCGCCTGGGCAGTAAGGCCTTGCGATTAGCGGTAGAATAGCTGGTGGAAAGCTAAGAAAATGGGCCGCGCACGTTGCGGAAAGGGGGAGCAAGCCTGTGCGGACGTGCAAGCATCTGGCCGCATCTGCGCAAGGACAGACGCTAAGGGAAGACGCGGCCAAGCTTAGCGTAAGGTTTATCCCCTCGCTGCTGTAAGAAGGCCAATCTGGACCTCAAAAGTGCCCCGGCAGATACCGCGCTGCTCCTGATGACCTACGTGCACGATGAGGCGTATCGGCGGCGCATCCTGGTGCAGGAGTTATGTGTTTGGCTGAACAGACACAAAGCGGGGTGAAAAGCCCAATAAATAATTTCAGGCTAGGAGGGGACAATCGTAGATAAAACTAGGCAGCCCGAGATATAAGCGGCTGAAATTTGGCTACTATTCGTCCCGGAAAAAGAAAAAGCCCTTGTAAGTGCTTGACTTACAAGGGCTTTACTCGCATTGCTGCGGTCCGGACGGGACTCGAACCCGCGACCTCCGCCGTGACAGGGCGGCATTCTAACCAACTGAACTACCGAACCAGGGTACGCTAAGCAGAAAGCCAGTTGCTTTCCGTTATTGTGATGCAAAAGTAGATGACTAAATCGGACTAACCAAGCTAAAATCTCGGCAAAGCCGGATTTAAATGCCGGTTCAGCTGTAGTCAGGTGGAAATTAAGGGTATAGAAAGCAATATTTTTTTCGGGGCGGCGCCGAAAATGTCATCCGGAGCGCAGTAGTGCCGGTAAGTGGCGTTCAGGATGAGGTAAGCCGGAAGTGCCGGGCTATGCTAGAGTGGGCGCGCGACGTGGGCATTCCACTCTTGCCCAGCGACGGCCTTAAGAGGCCTCGGGTCCGAAGCTCTCGTGTTGCGACGGCCGCAGAATGTTCACGACTGTAAAGGGTTGTACCGCCCGATAGATCATGCCCCGGTGGGACTCGGAATTGAAGTACTTGTCCCAGCGAAAGTGGCGCAACTCAACGTGGTAGCGCGCGGCAATGGCCTGTAGCAAGGTTAAAGTATCCCTCGCGGAAAGCAGTAGTAGGGAAGAACCGCACGAGTTTTCAGGCGCTGGGAATACCGGATGATGTGTTAATCAATTGCTGCCCAGAGAGCAAGCCAGTGACGGGCCACACGGGTGCAGGATAAATCAGCCAAAGCAGACTAGTTGCAGTCCGTGGCGAGGCTTCAGTGAAAAAAAGGAACCTGGACCCGCCATACGCGGGCCACGGCTTTTCCCTCGTCGTCGAGAGAAGGTGAGAATGGTGGTAGGGACTGTATTACGCGCACGGCTTCCTCGTCGTAGCCCGGCCCTAAACCGTAAACCACGTGGGGGAGGGTAATGCGGCCGTCCCTTTCCAGGATAAATTCTACCTCCACAACCGCGTCCTGCGGCAGGGGCTTCGCCTGAGGCCGGGTTAGGGTCTTCATCTGGTCATGCAGCGCCACCGGCCCACCCGGGAAGGCGGGGTCAGATAGGTAAAGCTTTTCAATGTCGGGGCGGTGCTTGACTTGCACCTCGAATGAGTCGATGGCTGCGCGCTGCCAGCCGCTGCGGTCATATTCTACGGAGGATTGGCGGAAGCTCTGCATTAAGTCGTCTTGGTGGTCCGTCAAATACCAATAAATCCCTAATCCGCTAAAGGTCAGTAAGGCTCCGGCCCCGAAGCAGAGTGCTGCCAAGCGCCGGGACGGTTGGCTGACCAAGAGGAGCAACGCCATGATATCCGCAAGGAGCACAAGGGTAATAGGGTGCTCATGCGCCCAGGGCCAAGCGCTGCTGCTAGGGGCGTGGGCCGACGGGGTGTCCGATGAGAGGACAAGTATCATGAAGTAAAGTGCGAACGTAAACGCCCCGGCGAGCAAAACCAGCCCGCCCAGTCGCACGATGCGTGTCCGTCCCGTGAACCCCTCCAAGTGGCTCCATTTCCAAAATCGGGTACCCAGCAGGGCCAGAGCCAGAGGTGGCCCAAAAACAACGAGAAGTAGTCCAAGGGCGAAGCTCATAGATAAAAACCAGCTGTTGACAGGAATAAATGTCCTCCCGGTAAGAAGAGCATAGCAATGGCTAGCCGGCAGCATACCAACTGTTTTCGGAGGCTAAATTCGCCAGGCCGCCGGTTGAACCAGCGCCAAAAAGAAAAAGCCCCTTAGCGTTAAACTAAGGGGCTTTTCTTCGCATTGCTGCGGTCCGGACGGGACTCGAACCCGCGACCTCCGCCGTGACAGGGCGGCATTCTAACCAACTGAACTACCGAACCAGGGTACGCTAAGCAGAAAGCCAGTTGC
>NZ_SEWE01000011.1 GCF_004167665.1 Hymenobacter persicinus
CCACCGCAGCTTCACCGTGCTGGTGCCCGCCGTGAGCGGGGTCAGCCAGGCCCAGCTGACGCTGGTCAACGTGCTGGGCCAGACCGTGCGCACGAGCACGCTGGCCTTGCCCGCCGCCGGCGCCCAGACCACGATGGACGTGCAGGACGTGCCGCTGGGCGTGTACCTGCTGCACATCCAGGCTGGCAACACGACCATCACCAAAAAAGTGGTGGTGAACTAATGCCTCCTTGACCAACCCGGCTGCCTTACCCGGCAGTCGGGTTTGGTCAATCGGCTCATTTCTTTGCTCAACTCCGACTTCTCATGAAACAGCTTCTTAGCTCAACCTTTATTCTTTTCCTGCTGCTGGCCGCCCCGGCCGTCCGGGCCCAGGGCCCCGGCAACGGCGGCCCCCGCCCCGGCGCCGTGACCGACGTACCCGTCGACGGTGGCGCCTCGCTGCTACTGGCCGCCGGCGCGGCCTACGGCCTGAAAAAGCTGCGCCGTACGCGCCGTTAAGCTTTTCTCATTTCGGTAGGGAAGCGCCAATGCCCCACTGAACTCTTATTCTGCAAAAGCCCCCGGTAGCTTACCGGGGGCTTTTTTTATGTCATTGGGGCTTGGCAACGGCCCTGCTGCCGGGACGCCGGGGCGCGGACCGGGCCCCACTGCGTAGTTTTGCGTACACTTAGCTCCACCTTACTTTCCGACCTGCTTTTCTATGAACGCATCCCGACTTGAGCACGACTTTCTGGGCGAACGAGCCATTCCCGAACAGGTGTACTATGGCATTCAGACGCTGCGGGCGCTGGAAAACTTTCACATTACCGGCATTCCCATCAAGTCGGAGCCGCTGTTTGTACAGGCTCTGGCCTACGTGAAAAAGGCCGCCGCCATGGCCAACCGCGACCTGGGCGTACTCGACCCGACGCTGGCCGGCTACATCATGCAGGCCTGCGACCGGGTTATCAGCGGGGAGCTGGACAATGAGTTTCTGACCGACATGATCCAGGGCGGGGCGGGCACTTCGGTGAACATGAACGCCAATGAGGTTATTGCCAACGTAGCTCTGGAGCTGATGGGCAAGCAGAAGGGGCAGTACGAATTCTGCCACCCCAATAACCACGTCAACTGCTCCCAGAGCACCAACGACGCCTACCCCACCGCCTTCCGCATTGCCCTCAGCAACAAGCTGGTAGGCTATAGCCAGACCCTGGGCGAGCTGGCCGATGCCTTTGCCGCCAAGGGCGACGAGTTTCGCAACGTGCTCAAGATGGGCCGAACCCAGCTTCAGGATGCCGTCCCGATGAGCATGGGCGACGAATTCCGGGCCTTTGCCACCAACCTGCGCGAGGAGCTGCTGCGCATTGCCGACAGCCGCAGCCTGATCAGTGAAATCAACATGGGGGCCACGGCCATCGGGACCCGGGTGAATGCGCCGGCGGGTTATGCCGAGCTGGTTACGGAGCACCTGCGCACCGTCACGGGCCTGGATTTGAGTTTGGCCGGCGACCTGATTGAGGCCACCTACGATACGGGGGCTTACGTGCAGCTCTCGGGGGTGCTCAAGCGCACGGCCGTGAAGCTCAGCAAGATTTGCAACGACCTGCGCCTGCTCTCGTCGGGGCCGCGGGCGGGGCTGTTCGAAATCAACCTGCCGGCCCTGCAGCCGGGCTCGAGCATTATGCCGGGCAAGGTCAATCCGGTGGTGCCCGAGGTCGTGAATCAGACCGCGTTTTACGTTATCGGCGCCGACCTGACTGTGACCATGGCCGCCGAGGCCGGGCAGCTCCAGCTCAACGTGATGGAGCCCGTCATTTCCTTCGCCCTATTTACCTCCCTTTCCTACATGACCAACGCCTGCCGGACCCTGCGCGAGAAGTGCGTGGTGGGCATCACGGCCAACAAGGAGCACGCCGAAAACCTGGTCCGCAACAGCATCGGCATCGTGACCCAGCTCAACCCAGTTATCGGCTACGAGGCCAGCGCCGAAATTGCCAAGGAAGCCCTGCGCACCGGCAAATCGGTCCACGACATAGCCGTCACGGAACGGGGGCTGCTGACCCAGGCCAAGTGGGACGAGATTTTCACCTTCGAAAACCTGATCCGGCCGGGCTTTATTCAGTAGCGAGCTTGCTGGTTGCCCTTCATAGCAAAGCCGGTTCCCGCGCGGGAACCGGCTTTGTCGTTTTCGCGCTGAGCTGTTCGAGTCGAGGCTTCGAAACCGGCCTAAGCCGGGGCGGCGTCTTTTACCACCGGCTCCACAGCCCGCTCGAACCGCAGGCGGCCGTCGGGAGCAGTGCCGGCGGGCTGAAAGCCGTTGCGCAGCAGCACCTGCTGGGAAACGGCGTTGTCGGGCTGGGTGTGGGCCTGCAGCCGGCGCACCATCCCGGTTTGGGCGGCGTGTTCAATCAGGCCGGCCACCAGCTCATTTCCCAACCCCTGCCCGCGCCAGTCGGCGGCAATGGAGTAGCCGATTTCGGCGAGGCCGGCCGCGTCGGGTGGCCCCAGAAAGCCCCCGGCTCCGACCAGCGTGGCGGGTACCTCGGGCGTGGCTTTGCGGATAGCGTACCAGCCGTACCAGCCGGCGGCGTCGCGGCCGCCAGCGGTGAGCTGCTCGAGGAAGAACTCAGCAGCGGCTTGGTCGTACTCGCCCGGGGGCCAGTCGCCGGGCAGGGCGGCGCCGAGCAGCACCGGAAAGTAGCGGGGCTTTTGCAGCTCGGCAATCAGCAGGGCGCGGCTGGCGGCAATCAGGGTGAGCCGGGGCGTGTGGGCAATCAGGGGAATCATGACAGGACTATGGAGCGGATGCAAAGGTAAAAGTAGCGTAACCTCGCCGCGGGCCGCGGGTTTTGCCGAAAAGCGTTCCGGCTCATCGGCAGCAGCAAGGCGGCAGCGGCGGGCAACAGGTAGTTACCACGAACCACTGTTGTTGCTGTCGTCGTCGAAGCCGCCCCCGCCGGTGTCGCCCGAGGAAGAGTCATCGTATGACGAGGTATCGTCGGAGGAAAAGTAATCGGGCTCGGCGCTGCCCGCGTCGTCGCTGAAATAGTCCTGCTCCGGCGCACTGCCGGCATCATCGTTGAGCGCGGGAAAGCCGCCCGACGCAGCCCCGCTGGCAGCTCCGGCAGCGGGCCCAGCTAGCGGGGACTGGCCGGCATCGTCGAGCTGCTGGTTGTGCAGTCCGGCGCCGGACTCGTCCTGCCCGTGGGCCATGCGGTTGCCCAGATAAGCTCCGGCCGCGGCGGCAGCCCCCGTCATCAGCATGCCGCCCATGCCGCTGCCGCTAGTGCCCCGGTTGGGCAAAAAGTCGGGGGCGGGCTGTCCGGGGCGCTGGTTATAGCCAGTGCCGGGGCCGGGGCGGTTGGGCTGATTCGGCGCCGCTGGTTGGTTGGGCAGAAAGTCGGGAGCCGGCGCGGCGGCGCGGCGGCGAAACAGGCGCGACACCAGCCACAGCACCCCACCCAGGAGCAGGGCCCCGACGGCCAGCATCCCCCCGCCCGGCCCCGACGATTCAGGCTCCGGGACCGAGGCTGAAGGCCGGAACGGCTCCGAGGCCGGCGCCGACTCCGCAGGTGGGGCGTACGAATCGGTAGTGGCCGGAGCAGCGGCAGTGGCCTCCGGGCCGGGGGCTTCCACGGCGGCGGCTCCCACGTCGGGAGCCCCTGCGGCGACGCCGGCAGGGCCAGCGTCGGCAGTAGTGGTGTTCTGCCGGCCAGGGTCGGTGGCCGAGAGCAGCTTGTTGAGCCCGGCCCGCAGCCCGGCAAAGTAGCGGCCCTGCTTAAATAGGGGCGTCAGCTGCTCGTTGATAACGGTGCTGGTCAGCGCGGGCGTGATGACGTCGCGCAGCCCTTTGCCAGTCTGAATGGACACTTGGTGCTCCTGGGCGGCCACTAGCAGCACCACGCCGTTGTCTTTGCCGCGCTGCCCCACGCCCCAGCTTTCACCCAGGGCCCGGGCATAGTCGGCCACGGCGCGGCCGCCGAGCGTGGGCACGGTCACGACCACCACCTGGGTGCCGTTGGCGTCGGCGAAGCGGCGCAACCCATTTTCCAGACTCTGGGCCTCGGCCGCACTCAGCAGCTGGCCCTGGTCGGTGACGAAGCGAAACGGCACGGGCCGGGCGGGTAGCTCATCGGCCGGCGCCACCGGGGCGGCCAGGCCCAGGCCCGCCGTCAGCCACAACAGCGCAAAAAACAGAAAACGGTGCATAGGGCAAGCAGTAAGTGGTGAGGTGCTGAAGGGAGCTTTTACGGCGGCGCGCCGGATTTGGCTGTGGCTCACTCCGGGCGGGAATCAGGAATAAATCCGGGGGCTACGCCGTATCTTTACGGGCCATGACCAGTGCCGCTTCCCCGACCATCTATTTCGAAAATGCCGCCGCCCGCCTGCTCGAGGACCCGGCCGGCTTTCTGTGGATTGTCTGGAACAGCGCGGAGCGCACGTTTGCTGATCTGCGCGAGCTGTTTGGCCGCGTCCAACTGGCCCTGGAAGAGCACCACTGGGGTCGGATCCTGATTGACCAGCGCCTGATGAAGCCGTTTTCTCCCGAGGAGCAAATCTGGATAACCCAGGAGTGGTTGCCGCGGGCCGTGAGCGAGGGTGGCTACCGCTTCGGGGCCGTGCTCATCTCGCCCGACGTGATGGTGCGGCTGGCCACGGCCTACATCACGACTCACGTGCAGGGCATTCCGCTGCAGTACCGCTCGTTTGAAACCCCGGAGTCCGCCATGCGGTGGCTGCTCCAGCAACCTGTGGCCGCCGAGTAGCCACCCGCCGCGCCCTACCCGTTCTTACAGCAAAAGCCGCTTCCCGTTCCCGGAAAGCGACTTTTGCTTGTTAAACTTTGTTTGATTTGGCAGCTCAAACGCCTAGGAACCGGTTCCGGAACCCTGAGGGCGGCTGTTCATTTCCGCCATTTCGGGGCTGGCACCGCCATTCGGGCCCGAACCCTGATTTTGGCCTGGGCGCTGCTCTTCGGCCGCCTGCACGGGCACGTCGGTGGCCTGCTGGCCCACCCGCTCCGACATCTGGCCGCTGCTGCCGCTGCCACCGGAGCCGGCCTGACCGCCGCGCACTTCAATCTGGTGGCGCCGGGTTTTCTGCTCGTCCTTCGGCACACTCACGCGCAGCACGCCATCTTCGAAGCTGGCCTGAATCTGGTTGGCATTCACGGTGTCGGGCAGCTGCAGGGAGCGGTGGAAGGAGCCGTAAGAGCTTTCCACCATGTGGTAGCGCCGGTTATTTTGCTCGTTGCGGAACTGCCGCTCCCCGCTAATGGTCAGGCGGCCCTGGTGAAAATCCACCTTGATGTCTTCGCGCTTAAGGCCGGGCAGGGCCGCTTCAATTTCGTAGCTCTTCTCGGTTTCGTAGGCGTCTACGTGGGGCGAGTAGGTATTCAACCGGCCGCGCGAGGCCAGGGAGTCGTTGAAGAACCGGTCGAGCATCGTGCTGAAGCTCGACGAGCTCAGGTCGGAAAAGGAATCCTGATACTTCTGGATAGCCATGGCTGTGAAAATTTGGGGTGAAACAAACGAACACAAGCGTACTTTATTTACGAAGCGGACCGGAGCAGTGTTGCAACACAAACGGCGTTTCCAGCCTATCAGAGCATTTTATCGCTGCTTCAACGCCCACTAAATCCGCCGAAAGACCAGGCGCTACCACCCGGCTTTAGCTCCCGCGCCCCACACCATAATTTCCGAGGCTCGCAGGCGCCGGTTGGCAGCCTTGCTGACCAGGTACAAGTCGTTGGTGCTCCATTCGGAGTACAGCAGCTGCCGGAAGCCGGGCCCGGCCGGGGGAGCCCGCACCACCCGCAGGCTCGCTGCCGCCCCCAGCCTCAGGGCCGTCGGCCACCAGTAGTAGCCCTTGGCATAGCGGCCGGTGCGGGCACTGCCCAGGAAAAACTGCCGGCCGGTGGAGTAGCTCACGAAGCTGCCCACGGCCAGCGGCTGCGCCTGCCACTGCTCGCCCAGCCGCAGGCGCGGGTAACGGGGCACGTAGGTGGCCTTGGCCGTAAAAATGAACAACGGCCGGCTGCTCAGCGCCCGGGGCACGTAGCCAACCAGCAGTTCGGGCTCCAGGCGCGGATTGCCCCGGTAGCCGCCACCCAAGGCCAGCAGCCCCAACCCTCCGCCCACCTGCAGGGTCAGAAACGGCCCCCGCGGCCCCGGCGGCTTGGGTTGAGCCCCGGCGCCCGGACCCAGCAGCAGCCCGGCCAGCAGCCACCGCCGCGCGTTACCGACTCGCATAGGTCACGGTTTGAAGCTGAAACTGCCGCCGCGCGCCCCAGACCGAGAGAATCAGGTAGCGCTGCTTCCGCAGACTGTAGCAGGTCAGGAAAGGCACGCCACCCGGCAAGGGCTGCCGGACCGAGAAGCGGTGCACGTGCCCCGCCAGGTGCAGTACTAGCTGCGGGCTGGCTCCGAGCAGGGCGGCGGAAGGGTGGCGCAGGGCCGGGTCAAAGTCGGGGTCGGTGGGCGGCACGTGGCAGACCACCACCTGCCGCCGGGTGCCGGCCGTATCCGCCAGCTGGGTGCGCAGCCAGCCCAGGTCGGGCACGCGGCCCCCGAAGCCGTATTCCCGGCTGTTGGTGTCGAGCAGCACAAACCGGGTGGCTCCGTACACGAAGCTGTAGTTGAGCGGCCCAAACACCCGCTGGTAGGCGCTGCGGCCGTTAGCAAGCTGGTCGTGGTTGCCCACCACGGTCAGGTAGGGCACCCGCAGCCGGCCCAACCGCCGGTGCACCCAGCGCATTTCCCGGCTGAGCCCAAAGTCGGTGATGTCGCCGGCCAGGAGCACGAAGTCGATGCCGCGCTGCTGATTCACGCTGCGCACGAAGGCCTCGGTTTCGTCGTAGAACCGCTGGGCGTCGCCGACGAGCACGAAGCGCACGGTATCGTCGGTGGCGGCCAGGGCGGCCAGGCGCGCCAGGCTGCGGGCGGTGAGCTGACGCTCCGCCGGGGGCACCCAGGTCTGGTTGGGGCTGAACTCAAGCCAGGTGCAGCCGCTCAACACCAGCGCTGCAACCATCATTCCGCCCCTGCTGCCCCGCGCTGCTCTCATCCCGCCGCCGGCTGAAACGCAGGTCTCCGCCTCATATACCGGAAGTTGAATATACTCAAAAATCCCGTGGCGGCCTTTGCCGGGCGGGTGTTTTTTTGAATTTTTATGCCCCGTACGACCACTGCTGAGCTTATCCGAACCGATTTTGCCTGCTCGAATAACCAGGCCGGCCGCCTATCTTTAGCTGGTATATTCCTCACCCTCTTTTCCTCTTTATCGTTTTACTATGCTGCCTTCTTTACGCTGCCTGGGGCTGGTGACCCTCACCTTACTGGCCAGCTGCAAATCCTTTGACCCGAAGCTCCTCAATCCGACTTCCCAGACCGTGAGCAGCAAGCTGCCCGCCATGGAGAACCGGGTGCAGAGCGAAGCTACCGTGATTGTGGGTAACGGCGGGGCCGTCGTCGCCAGCGGCTCCCGCGACGTAGCCACGTTCTTTGAACGGGAGGTGCAGGAAGTTCTTACCGAGCCTTACGGGACCAAGCGCGGCTACCTGGAGCTCAAAGTGACGACCACCAAGCAGCGCGTTGGCCTGGGCTGGGCCATGCTGTCGGGCTTCACGTTTTGCGTGCCCAACCTCTTCGGTATGCCCTTCGCCACACCCCAGGTCAGCGTCACGACCCAGCTCGACGTGCTCAACGGCCAGCGCCAGCTTTTGGCTACTTACCGTGCCGACGCGGAAGCCAAGTCCGTGACCAGCATCTACAGCTCTACCAGCTACGCCGACCCGGCCCGCGTGCTGTACCTGCAAGCCGTGCGCCAGTGCCTGGACCAGATCAAGCTGAAGATGAGCCCCGATGCGGAGCGCTTGCGCGGGCAGCTGACCGGCATCTAAGGCGAAGTCGGCGGCAGTTCTGGCTTAATGTTTGACCGAAGCTCGGCCCCCACTCCACCCGGCGCCCGGGGGGCCGGGTGGGGTTATCCGTATCCTTCTCTCACTTCTCTTTTTCCCATGCTGAAAGCTATTACCGCCGCCGCCTGCCTGACCGTCGCCGCCCTGGCCCTGAGCGCCACCCCGGCCCGGGCCCAGATCAACATCAACATCGGGCCGCCCGCCCCCCAGTACGTGGTGGTGCGCGAGGCCCGGCCGGTGAAAAAGTGGAAGGGCCCCAAATACCGCAAGGGCGCCGTGCTGCTCGTGCCCGCCGGCCCGGCCTACTACTATGACCGGGGCCACGGACACGGGCACGGCCGGGGTCGGGGCCGCCACTAAGCCGGCTTTCACCCAGTACTCTACAAAAGGCTTCCCTACCCGGGGAGCCTTTTTTTGCGGCCGGCTCGGCGGCGGCCGGCACGCTCCGGCAGCTTCCATCCGGCCCGAAAATGCCCTTACTTTGCTGATACCTTTCACGTTTCGACTATCCTCGTTATGAAGCATTTTACTCGACTTACGGGCTTGGCGGCGCTGGCCGCCCTGGCTTGGCCGGGTCCGGTGGCCCACGCCCAGACCGTTCCATCCTGGCAACAGGCCCTGCTTATCAATCAGACTCCCGCCAACCTTGCCGAAGTGGCCGCCACGGCCCTCGATGCCAACGGCAACGTGTACCTGGCCGGCAGCTTCCTGGGGACCATCACCATCGGCAACACCACGCTTAGCAGCACCGCCGGGCAGGACCCCGACGTGTTCGTGGCCAAGTGGAGCCCGGCTACCAACAGCTTCGTGTGGGCGCAAAAAGCCGGGGGCACGGGCCGCGACATGGCCACGGCCCTGGCCGTCAATGGCAGCAGCGTATACGTGGCCGGCACCTTTGCCAGTACCCAGGCCAGCTTCGGCAGCTTCCCGCTCACCAACTCCACCGGCGTCGACGATATCTTCGTGGCCAAGCTCACTGATGCCGGCTCCAGCAGCAGCTTTGGGTGGGCCACCCGGGCCGGCGGCATCGGCGGCGACCGGGCCACGGCCCTGGCCGTCAGCGGTGCCGACGTGTACGTGGCCGGCGCCTTCGACAGCCCTTCGGCCTTTTTTGGGACGCAGACGCTCAACAACGCCGGCAGCGGCAGTGCCGACGCCTTCGTGGCCCGCCTCACCGATGCCGGCGCTTCCGCCAGCTTCACGTGGGCCACGCGCGCCGGCGGCCAGCTCGATGACCAGGCCACCAGCCTGGCCGTGAGTGGGGGCAGCGTCTACCTCAGCGGCTTTTATCGGAGCATCACGGCCCGATTTGACAATTATACCCTCATCAATGCGGCTACCGGCGGCGACATCTTCGTGACCCGACTCGCGGCCACCGACGGCGCCTACACCTGGGTGCAGCGCGCCGGGGGCACAGGGCACGACGTGGCCACGGCCCTGGCCGTGAATGGCAGCAGCGTGTACGTGGCCGGCTACTTCAGCAGCCCCGTGGCGGACTTCGGCAGCCTCAGCCTGACCAACGCCGACGCCAGCATCAACGCCTATGCCGACGTGTTCGTGACCAAGCTCACCGACGCGGGCAGCACCGGCTCCTTCGTCTGGGCCCAGCGGGGCGGCAGCCGGGACACCGACATAGCCACGGCCCTAGCCGTGCGCGGCACCGACCTCTACGTATCGGGCTACTACGCAGGCTCCAACACTAGCTTCGGCGCTACGATGCTACCCAACGCCCGCGCCAACGACGTCTTCGTGGTCCGGCTCACCGATGATGCGTCGATGCCCGGCTCCTTCGTGTGGGCGCTGGCGGCCGGGGGCACCGGCGGCGACGCGGCCAAAACCCTGGCCGTGCGCGGTACCAGCGTGTACGTGGCCGGCGTGGTCACGCCCCCCGCCACGTTTGGCGCCCTAGCCCTCACCAACCCCGCCAGCAGTGACGGGGCCACCTTCCTGGCCGTGCTCAACGACCCGGTCACGCTGGCGGCTAAGTCGGCCCGCGCCCTGCCGGGCCTGGCGCTCTACCCCAATCCTGCCCGCGGTGCCGCTACCCTGCAGCTGCCGGCCGGCGTGGGTTCGGCCACCCTTACCCTGCTGGATGCCCTGGGTCGGGTGGTGCGGTCGGGCTCTGTAACTGAGCGGCAACACGAGCTGAGCCTGGCCGGCCTGGCACCGGGGCTTTACACCCTGCGCGTGCAGGCCGCTGGCCAGGTGGCAACCCGGAGTTTGGCCGTGGAATAACCGTCGTGCTTTTTTCTGCCGCAGGCCCGCATTCCCGGAATGCGGGCCTGTTTGATTTCCAGCCCGCACGGTCCGCGCCCTGCTCCAACGGCGGCACGCAGTCCGATTCTACTACTCCCGCGCCCCGCCAAAACCGAACGGTCTGCCCGGCTTCGGACACAATTGGGTGGTAGCTTTCCAGCCTATTTCACAGCAATCAACTGATAAACAAACATTTATTCACCTGGCACGGCGCTTGGCTGCTTAGTAGGCAGAACGGGGCGGGCTTGTCCGATAACGCACAGGCGGCCCCGCTAACTCACTTTATTCACCTACTTCTCCCTTACCGCTATGAAACGTCTGTTTGCCGTTGCCCGCCCCACTTCCACCCTCCGCTTTGCCGCCCGCACCCTCACCCTGGGGATTTTGCTGCTGAGCGGGCTCGGCACGGCGCCCCGCGCCCTGGCCCAGCACGCCTCCCCGGTTTCCGTCACCAGCGTGGATGCCGAAAGCATCCGGGTGCGCATCGACAACGCCGCCGGGCAGCCCGGCCGGGTGCAGGTGCTGAACCTGACCAGCGGGCAGGTGCTGTTCGACGAAGCCTATTCGGCCACCGCCTACGGGCACCGGTTCAACTTCCGCCAGCTCCCCGCCGGCCCTTACGCCCTGCTGCTGCGCGCCGCCGGCACCCAGTATCGCTACACCCTGCAGGTGCAGGACGGCGCGGCGGGCACCTCCGTGGCCCTACGCACCATCAAGGCCCGCCTGCCCAAGCAAGCCCTGGCCGCCGCCGACCTCTAGGGCATAGAGCAGCCGGGTGAGCAGCTTATTTTCCGGCGATACCGCCCACCTACCTTTGGGGGCCGAATATGACCCTGCACGCTGCCTTAAACAGCCCCGAAGGCTCTTTTTATCTTCTCTCGCTGCTTCTAAACTTTTTACCTACGCTCTTTTATCAACATGCGCACATTCTTACTAATCGGCGCGGCGGCGCTGGCGGCCCTGCCGGCCCTGGCTCAGGCTCAGACGGCGGCTCCGGCCCAATTCGGCGTCCGGGCTGGCCTGAGCCGGTCGGTGCTCGACGGGCTCATTAATCAGGAAGCTGACTACCGCAACGACCTGCACGCGGGCGTGTTTCTGCGCTACCGGCTGTCCTCGCGCGTGGCCCTGCAGCCCGAGTTGACCTTCGCCCGCCAGGGTTACCGCAGTACCAAGCCCTACGGCGTGCTCCCCCTGGAAAGCACGACCACCATGACCTACCTGAACGTGCCGCTGCTGCTCAAATTCTACGTGGGCCAGGTGTTCAACGTGCAGGCCGGCCCCCAGGTAGGGTTTCTGCTCGGCGCGCGCCGGGAAGGACAGCTGGGCTGGAGCTTTCCTCCGGGTACGAGCGAGGTCAACTACATCACCGGTACTGAGGATGCCAAAAGCGAGTTCGGCACCGATGCCGGGCTGGTCGTGGGCCTGGGCGCCGACCTGAAAAACGGTCTGACGTTCTCGGCCCGGGCCAACTACGGCCTCAAAGACATCAACCACAACGCTGCCGACCAGGCGTTCCGCAAGCGCATCGGTATCGACGGGGGCATCCACACCCGCACGCTGGAATTCTCGGTCGGCTACGCCTTCGGCCGCGGCAGGAAGTAGCTTGTCGCTTGCTGCTCCCTGTTTCCTCTAAGCCCCGCGCCAGCAGCTGACGCGGGGCTTTTCGATTACGCTGGCCGCCGCCGGGCGCCGGAAAGCCTACCAGCCGCTGGTCTGCCCCGGTGCCGGGCCTTTTGCAACCTGGACCGGGCAAGGCGAGTCTGTACCTTCCGGATTATCCTGGCTTCGCGGCGCTTCAGCGGCGCTGCGTAGGGCCGCCGACGTCTGGCTAATGTATTCTTACCTGTATCCTTAACCTGCTGCGTACGTGACTCGTCTTCTGTGCTGCCTGCTGGCCCTTGGGCTTAGCGGGGCTCCCTCGTTTGCTTATGCCCAGACGTCACCCCCTCCGCCGGCGCCGCCGTCGGAGGCTACGGCCCTGGCCGCGGCTCTGCCGCCCCTGGCCCGCCTCACACCCCGCCAGGTAGACAACATCACGGCCCTGGGGCAGGTCTGGGGGTTTCTGAAGTATTTCCACCCCGCCGTGGCCGGGGGGCAGCGCGACTGGGACACGGAATTCTTGCGCCAGCTGCCCGGCGTGCTGGCCTGCCGCTCGCAGGCCGCGCGCAGCCGCCTGCTCAGCGCCTGGATTACGGAGCTGGGACCCGTGCCGGCCTGCCCGACCTGCGCCACCCCACCGACGGCGCCTGTGCGCTTGGCCGCCGACCTGGGCTGGGCCCACGATGCCCGGCGCTTCAGCGCCCCACTACGCCAGCAGCTGGCCTACATTGAGGCCAACCGCTACCAGGGCCCTGCTTACTACGTGACCCGCACGGGCTCCACCACCAACTTTCCCCACGAGGAAGCCTACGCCGAGCCGAGCCTGCCCTCCCAGGGTTTGCGCCTGCTGGGGTTGTGCCGCTACTGGAACCTGTTTCAGTACTACTACCCCTACCGCTACGCCCTCGACGAGGACTGGGCCCGGGTGCTGCCCGCCCTGCTGCCCCGCTTTGCCCAGACGGCCACCCCGCTCGAGTACCGGCACGCGGCCCTGGCCCTGTTTGCCCGCGTCCACGACGGCCACGCCCGCTTCTACCCGCCCGACCCGCTGCTCGAAGCCGAGCGCGGCGCCTACCAGGTGGCCGCCGACGTGCAGTTTCTCGCCGACCAGGCCGTGGTGACCCGGGTGCGCCCCGCTGGAAAGGGGCCCGCTTCGCCCCTGGCCCCCGGCGACGTGCTGACCCACGTGGCGGGTACTTCCGTCAAAGAGCTGGCCCGGCAGCGCCTGCCCGAAACCGGCGGCTCCAACCGGGCGGCCCAGCTCAACACCATTGCCCTGAACCTGCTCTACTGCGCCAGCCCGGAACTGCCGGTCCAGGTTCTGCGCGCCGGCCGGCCCCTGCGCCTGCTCGTGCCGGCCGTGGCCGTGGGCACGCCCGCGCTGCCCCCGGCCGCGGCCGACAGCCTGTACCGCTTCCTGACGCCCGACATCGGCTACATCGACATGGCCCGGATTACGCCGGCCAAAGTGCCCGCCATCATGCAGACCTTTGCCCATACCAAGGGCATTGTGGTGGACCAGCGGAACTACCCCGGCTCGTTTGTGGCCACCTACCTGCCCGCGTTTGCCCTGTCCCGGCCCGTGGTGTTTGCCAAGTTCACCCGCTACGACCCCACCTATCCGGGGCGCTTCCTCTGGGAATCGCCTGACACGCTCCGCCCCATCGGGGCCACCCGCGGCAACCCCGCCCGCCTGCCGCCCTACCCCGGGCAGGTGGTGGTGCTGGTGAATGAGGTGAGCCGCAGCCTGGCCGAATTCACTACTATGGCCTTTCAGGCCACCCCGCGCGGCACGGTGCTGGGCAGCCAGACCGCCGGCGCCGACGGCAACTCCACCCCCATCACCCTGCCCGGGGGCCTCAAGACCCTGCTCACCGGCATTGGCGCCTACTACCCCGACGACCGCGAAACCCAGCGCGTGGGCCTGCGCATCGACGTGCCCGTGCGCCCCACGGTGGCCGGCCTCCAGCAGGGCCGCGACGAGCTGCGCGACCGGGCCGTGGAGCTGATCCGGCAGGCGCCGACGGCCGGGCAGTAGTCTACGCCACCCCAGCCACTCAGCGGCTGGGGTTTAAGCAAACAGCCGGCACACCAGCGCCCAGGCCGCCACAATGATGACCACGCAGCCCATCGTCACCAGGTAGTTGACCACGAAGGTCAGCAGCGGGTCGTGGGCGAAGAGCCAGTGCATGCCCGAGGGCACCAGGGCAACCGCCGCCGCCGGCTTCAGGATGTCCCACCCGGCGGTGAGGATGGTTTTGGCTTTGTTGAACATGGGGGTAACGGCGTAGCCCGACCAGAGCTGACGCGAAGATAAGGCCCAGGCTCAGGATGAGAACTAACTGGCGGCGCTCCGGCGCGGTGTTACCAGGGCGGGGGCTGGTCCTGGGGCTGGGACTCGGGTCCGTCCCAGTGCTGATGGTACTGCACGGAATCCTGCCGGGCCTGTTCGGCGCGCGCGGCCTGGTCGGCCCGGCGCATCTGCTCCAGCTCCTGGGGTGTCGGCCGGTAGTCGGTGGGGGCGGGCTGGCCCGGCGGCACGACGGTGGCCAGCACGCCCAGGCCAACGACCAGCCCGCTCAGCCCCAGCGTCCACCGCGTCTGGCGGAGGTGGGCGGCGCGGGCCGGCGAAGCGGCGGGCGGGGTGCGGGGCGTGGTATTGGTGGCCAGGGCTACTAAGATTCCGGCCAGGGTGGGCAGGCCGAGCACCAGCAGCCACAGGTCCCACCGCACCTCGGCATACACCACCAACAGCAAGACCCAGGGCGCCGCGGAGCAAACCGCCACCCCGCCCAGCAGTACGGGCAGCAGCAGGAGCGCCACTTCCCGCCCGCGGCTCCGGGGCTGGTGGGTGCGTCCCGCCAGTACCAGCCAGAGCATCAGCAGCTGGGGCAGCCACAGCACCACCGCGGCCTTCCACACGATGCCGCCCAGCCACCGGGCATCGGCGGCGCTGAAATCCAGTAACAGGGGTGGCAGCATGAGAACGAAGCAGGGGACTGAGGTGGTCTAGCCGGAGTTACCCCTTTTCTTATCCGGGGCGCTGGCCTGGTTCGCTGGGGACTAGTCCTGCGGAGTACCTCCTTTGCCCACGACTCAGGCTGGGACAACGAGCACACCTGCGCGCTAAAAAACGTCCACGCCGGCGCCCGGCCCCGGCAATCCTTTAGCGGATGTTCTTGTCGAAAAAGGCAATGACGCTGGCATTCATGCCCAGGTGAAAGGCTTTCCGATCAAACTGTCCGGGGTCGGTACACAGCAGCGGCGGCGCGAGCAGGCCGCAGGGGGTCAGAAACGAGAAGTGCTCGGCGCCCGGCACCGAATGAAACTCGGCTCCCGAGCCAAGGGCCTCCCGGACCCGCTTGGTGTTGGTAGCATAGGAAACGACGGTGTCCTGCTCCCCGCTCCACAGCTGCACCGGCACCCGCACGGCAGCCAGCGCCCCGGGGCCCAGCGTGAATCCTAACCCCGGGGCGGCCACCACGGCGGCCCTGATTCTCGGGTCGGCCGCATAGGTGTTGCCTTCCTTCGCCTTGTCGGGGTCCAGCAAGGGGGAGTTGCCCTCGCGCAGCACCGTGCAAATAAACTCCGGCGACTCGGCGCAGTGCCCGGCAATCAGGCGCAGGTCGGGCTGGGCACCTACGGCGGTCAGCACGGTGATGCCGCCGGCTGAAAAGCCAAAGGCGCCGACGCGGGCCGGGTTGAGGTGCGCGTGTCCCGGCCAGCTCTTGAGCATGTAGTCGAGGGTGAGGCGCAGCTGGCGGTTGCGCCCCCCGAGCCAGGCAACGGTGCCGGCCGCGCTTTGGTCGGCGTAGTTGTCGCCGCTATGCATGGGGGCGGCCACCACGTAGCCGGCGTCAGCCAGAGCCAGGGCCAGGTCGGCATGGCTGCCGGGGCCCCCGGCATTGCCGTGCGAGAGCACCACCAGCGGTAAGCCGTTGCCCGCTACGGGCCCGTCGGCGGCTACATCCATCAGGTTGAGGCCCAGCTGGGTCGTGGGCCAGGTGCGGGCCTGGGTGGG
The DNA here is from genome assembly GCF_004167665.1 of Hymenobacter persicinus. Classification (GTDB taxonomy): domain Bacteria; phylum Bacteroidota; class Bacteroidia; order Cytophagales; family Hymenobacteraceae; genus Hymenobacter; species Hymenobacter persicinus. The sequence goes on from NZ_SEWE01000011.1 coordinate 15,780, forward strand.
GTACCAGATGCCGACCGTAAAGGGTTGCCCATTGGAATCAGTGGCCCGGGTTAGCTGGAATCCCACCCGTCGCTCCGTGCGCATAGCCTTCCAGACCACGGCCGCGCCAATTCCCACGACCAGAACAACAAGACCAAGTAGTAGCCGACGAATCCATTTCATCTGTTTCTCTAGCGGTAAAGGCGAGGGTATAGTGCTTGAATATGGGGTGAATGTAATGTTTAATTCCATCCGCCTCACTACCTCACTACCCCACCAGCCCTCCGTCCGTCACTTGGCACAGCCGAGCGACTGTGAGGGGAGAAGCCGCGCCGTCATCCCTTGTCACGTTGTGCCTATCACCCCCCGTCTATTATCCCTCGTCTGTCATTCCTCGTCTGTCATCCTGAGTGCAGCAAAGCGGAGCGAAGGACCTTCCTCGCCTACCTCAGAAAGCCGGATACCAACGTAAAAAACCCTTTACCACCGATGCAGTAAAGGGCTTTTCGCATGTAATGGGCCTTGTCACTCAGGCGAGGAAGGTCCTTCGGCTGCGCCTCAGGATGACAGCCAGGGGGCTAATAGCTTTCCTTCTGAAACCCGAACTCCCGGAGCTTGGCCTCGAAGGTGTCGGGGTAGTTGGCCTTGAGGTGGTGGATCAGGGCGCGCAGGGCCTTGCGGAGCTTCTGCTCGCCCTGCACCTTGTCGCTGACCTTGCCGCTGCGCTCCCCGGCCGTGCCGGTACTTTGCTGCACCAGGGCCGCGTACTCGGTGGCCAGCGGGGCCCAGTAGGCGGTGCCGTACTTCTTCTTGTCGTATTTGTACTTCACCAGCGCCGCCTGAAGCTTGCCCAGCGCCACCACCCGCTCGGTGCGGCCCTTGGGCAGGCGGTAGTTCTTGTTTAGTTTCTCAATGCCGAAATCCCCGTAATAGGCCGTCTCGTCGTCCTTGTCTTCGTGCAGATAGCCTTTCACGAAGCCCAGCCCCTTGTCGAGCAGCTTATCCAGGGCCCTGAGGCGGGCCGATTGGGGGCTGCGGGCGTCCCCGGCCGCATCGGCCGCGGCGCAGGCAGTGGCAAACGCGCCGGCCGCGGTGCTGAATTCGGCCTTGGACAGCCAGAGCAGGCCGGGCAGGTCGGCATTCGTCCAGGCCCCCGCGGCCGTGGTAGCTACCGCGGACAAGGCCAGGGCGGTATCAGGTAGCTGGTTGGCCCGCTTAACGGACTTCTTGGTGGGAGCCGCGGCCGCCGCCGACAGCTCAGGAACAGTAATGGACATAACGCTAAAATGATTAAGTGGTAAGATTCAGGAATATAAAAAGTTGATTATACAATACCAAGTCCCCCGGAGCGCCCCCGAATGCGGGGAAGCCGGGGGGAAGTCACCCCGGCCTTCCCGCGAATGCGGGAGAGCCCGGAAACTGAAACCTGGGGTATCCGCGAATGCGGGAGAGGCGGGGTGAACTCCCCCCGGCCGTCCCGTCATTGCGGATGCCCTCGGAAAATGAAAACCTGTTCTCCCGCGAATGCGGGAGCCCCGGGGTGACTACTTCCGCTTGTACAGGCGCACGACAAAGCCGTACGGCGTCACGTAGACGAGGCTGTCCCGGGTGAGCTTGCGGATGCGGCAGCTGTAGGGGCCGTCGACCAGAAAGATGGTTAGCCGGGTGGGCGTAACGGTGTAGCGCAGGGGCCGGTCCAGGGACTCGACATAGGTGAGGCGGGTGCCCTCTACAAAAAACTCCGCGTTTTCGTCCTCGCTGGCGGCCCAGATTCCCTGAATCAGGGTTTGGGTACTGGCGGCGGGCCGGGGCCGCGGGGCCTGGGCCACGCTACTCAGGGCGCTGGTCAGCAGCAGGGTGAGTACTGGAAAAGCCTTCATAAATCCGTTGGCCCTTACCCCAGCCGGGGCGCCCGAATGATGTTCTGCAAGTCGGCCGGGTTGCCTTTCGCGGCCTCGATGCGGCCCACGTTGCTGACCACGAAGGCTTTCAGCAGGTCGTTGGCATACGGCAGGTGGTGACCTTTAGCCATCTTATTGTTGAAGATCAGGGCCTGAGGGGTGCGGATAAGGCCCCAGGGAACTCCCCACCATCCCAATAAGGCGGAGGAAGTGTTGGCCTCCCGGCTCAGGGTATCGAGGCAGCCGGGGCAGGCAATGGCAAAGGCTTTCTTCTGGGTGGTCATCACCAGGAAGCTGAGCACCTTGCTGGTAATCGTCGCGTTCAGCGGCCGGGCGGCCGACTGGCAGAGGGGGCAGGGCTGGGCTTGCAGCAGGGCGCAGTACTCCTGCACGCCCGCCTCGTCGAGCACCCGGAACTGGGCCTGCACGCTTTGCTCCGCGACTTCCGCCAGCCCGCGGGTACGCAGCTCATCCTGCAACAGCGCCAGCGCCTCGGGCCGCAGCCTCACGGCATCTTCGCTGACGATGCGCAGCAGCTTGTCGTCGGACAGGCGGCGGTAGTTTTCGCGGAGGATATCTTCGGATACGGCCATAGCAGGATACGATAGGGGCTGAATGAGTCGTCGAAAGATAGAGCATTCCCCTGCTCCTGAGCTGGCGCGCGTCTCTGACGCGTGCCAGCCGGTCCCGCGTCTGTGACGCGCCTACAAGAACAGCTGGCCCCCACGATTCGCGTCAGAGACGCGAGACCGGAAGGCACGCGTCGCAGACGCGCGCCAGCGAGGGGTAATTATTCCCGTTCAGGAATTTCCTGCACAGGGCTATTCTGACACAAGGCCTCAATGGCTTCCACTCCACTATCGGCTATGAAGCACAAATAATCGTCGTATCCCCCGTAGACTTTGCCTGCGTCACTCATGAACAGCAGCAAGTAGTCATTATGGGCTTGTCCTATTACACAGAGCTTGTTGGTGCCGATACGCTCGGCATAGTTTTCTTGTACCCAGGAAGCATCTACATCATCTACAGCTTCGGCTACATTGAAGTGGAAGGTATCGGTTTGTCCATGCTTGGGAAGCGTGACGCGCAAGCTGCCAAACTCCCGCAAAAACTCCTCAACTACCGAGAACCAAGGATATCCGTCCTTCCACAAAGCAAAACGGTAGCCGATGGTAAAGATAGTTCGGCCTGGGTACCAGCCGGCATTGGTCAATAAGCTCTGGGTGCCACCTGATAGAGTATTCACCTTTTAAACCAATTACGAAGCCGCCTTATACTCCGCATCCGGGGGCAGTTTCCCAGTCTTTTTCAGGTAGGCAAACAGCTCCCGCTTGGAAAGTGGGCCGCTGATGCGGCCAGCTGCCCATTCCTCATCCGTCTTGCCATTCATGGAAAGGCTATTCGGATTCTTCGGCGAGTCGGCGGAGGATAACGTCTTGGATGGTTTCATAGCGGGGAAGGTCTACGTCGTCGATAATAAGTTTTTGCTCGGAACTGGTGGTAAAAAGAACGGCAATGAACTTGCGTTGGTTCGTGTAGCCCACTACTTCAATCTGCCCGTTTTGCCGCAGGTACGTCTGCGCCCGTTCCGAAACGTTGATCAGGTGCTCTATCTCATCCAAGTAGATGCTCACGCTGCTCAGCCAATGCAGGTTAAGCCGGCCAAAGTCAATTTGGTAGTTCTCAAACATAGTAGTGAGTAAAAGATAATGATAAGCGAATAGCTCTTTCAAGATGCACAAAAAAGCCGCCGCTTCCTTCCGAAGCAGCGGCTTTCTTAGCTATTCAGGTTTACCCCCCTTACGACCCGCACGCCTCGCAGGCGTCCGGGTTATCCAGGGAGCAGGCCATGTCGGAGGCGTTCTGGGCCGACACGTTCAGGGGCTCCAGGGTCTCGGCGGCTTGCTTCTGCACCGTGAACTTGATGGCGTCGGCGGCGGCTTTGGTGCGCAGGTAGTACATGCCGGTTTTCAGGCCCTTCTTCCAGGAGTGGAAGTGCATGCTGGTGAGCTTGCCGAAGTTCACGTTCTGCACGTGCAGGTTCAGGCTCTGGCTCTGGCAGATGTAGGCGCCCCGGTCGGCCGACATATCGATGATGCGGCGCTGGGAAATCTCCCATACCGTCTTGTACAGGTCCTTGATGTGCTGGGGGATGCTCGGAATGTCCTGCACCGAGCCGTTGGCGGCGATGATGTCGTTCTTCATCTGCTCGTTCCAGATGCCGAGCTTCACCAGATCCTTGAGCAGGTGCTTATTCACCACCATAAACTCCCCGCTCAGCACGCGCCGCACGTAGATGTTGGAGGTGTAGGGCTCAAACGACTCGTTGTTGCCCAGGATCTGGGCCGTGGAGGCCGTCGGCATGGGCGCTACCAACAGGGAGTTGCGTACGCCGTGCTCCATCACCTGGGCCCGCAGCGTGTCCCAGTCCCAGCGGCCCGACTCGGGCGTGACGCCCCAGAGGTCGAACTGGAACTTGCCCTTGCTCAGCGGGGAGCCGGGGAAAGTCTCGTAGGCGCCGTCCTTCTTGGCCAGGTCCATCGAGGCCGTCATGGCCGCGAAGTAGATGGTCTCGAAGATGTCCTTGTTCAGGCCCGTGGCTTCCTCGCTTTCGAAGGGCATGCGCAGGGCAATAAAGGTATCGGCCAGCCCCTGCACGCCTAGGCCGATGGGGCGGTGGCGCAGGTTGGAGCGTTCGGCTTCCACTACGGGGTAGTAGTTGATGTCGATAACCTTGTTGAGGTTCTTGGTGGCGTGGTAGGTCACCTCGTAGAGCTTCTGGTGGTCGAACACCAGGTGGCCGTTTTCCTCCTTCAGGTAGCGGGGCAACGCCAGCGAGGCCAGGTTGCAGACCGCAATTTCGTTCTCGTCGGTGTACTCCATAATCTCGGTGCACAGGTTCGACGACTTGATGGTGCCCAGGTTCTGCTGGTTGGATTTGCCGTTGGCGGCGTCCTTGAAGAGCATGTATGGCGTGCCGGTTTCAGTCTGGCTTTCCAGGATGGCGAACCACAGGTCCTGGGCCTTCACGGTGCGGCGGCCGCGGCCTTCCTTCTCGTACTTCATGTAGAGCTTCTCGAACTCCGGGCCCCAGGTGTCGCCCAGGCCGGGGCACTCGTTGGGGCACATCAGGGTCCAGTCGCCGTTGGCCTCGACGCGCTTCATGAACAGGTCGGGGGTCCAGAGGGCGTAGAACAGGTCGCGGGCGCGGTTTTCCTCCTTGCCGTGGTTCTTTTTCAGGTCCAGGAAGTCGAAGATGTCGGCGTGCCAGGGCTCGATGTAGATGGCGAAGGCGCCCTTGCGCTTGCCGCCGCCTTGGTCCACGTAGCGGGCCGTGTCGTTGAAGACCTTCAGCATCGGGATGATGCCGTTACTGGTGCCGTTGGTGCCCTTGATGTAGGAGCCCGTGGCCCGCACGTTGTGGATGCTCAGCCCGATACCGCCGGCCGACTGCGAAATCTGGGCGCAGTTCTTCAGCGTGTCGTAGATGCCCGTGATGGAGTCGTCCTTCATCGTGAGCAGGAAGCAGGAGCTGAGCTGGGGCTTGGGCGAGCCGGCGTTGAACAGGGTCGGCGTGGCGTGGGTAAACCAGCGCTCCGACATCAGGTTGTAGGTTTCGATGGCCGACTCAATGTCGTGCTTGTGGATGCCGATGGCCACGCGCATGAGCATGTGCTGGGGCCGCTCCACCACCTTGCCGTCCATGCGCAGCAGGTAGGAGCGCTCCAGGGTCTTGAAGCCGAAGTAGTCGTAGCTGTAGTCCCGGTCGTAGATGATGGCCGAGTCGAGGGTGGCGGCGTGGCTGTGAATGATTTCCCAGACGTCCTTGGCGATGAGCGAGGCGTTTTCGCCGGTCTTGGGGTCCTCGTAGGTGTAGAGGCGCTTCATGGTGCTCGAAAACGACTTCGAGGTCACCTTGTGCAGGTTGCTGACGGCAATGCGGGCGGCCAGGATGGCGTAGTCGGGGTGCTTGGTGGTGAGCGAGGCGGCGGTTTCGGCCGCCAGGTTGTCGAGCTCCACCGTCGTTACGCCGTCGTAGATGCCGTCGATGACCTTCTTGGCTACCTCGATGGGCGAGATGAAGTTCTGGTTGAGCCCGTAGCAGAGCTTTTCAATGCGCGCCGTGACTTTGTCAAATTTCACGGATTCGCGGCGGCCGTCGCGTTTGAGTACCAGCATAAGCGAGCAGGTTGAGTTGGGGTGGTTGGGATGTATGAAAACACCACGCCGTGAAAGGGCGGGGACGTACGAACAAAAACCAGGGCGCCGGGGAACTAATCCGGCGTTCTTAAGACGGAAGATATCCGCTTCCGTCGGGCAGGACAAACCAAAAGATTAGAAGTTTTCCACAAACCCCGAAACCGCACAGTACGAGGGGTTTTGATTGCTAAAGTGAATAGCCGCGGGCCGATGTTCAGCCGGCGAAATCGGGTTGCGGATTTTGGGGAAAAGTGGTAGGCGGGGCCGACGGAAATAGAAACAACAAAGCCCACCGCGGGGCGGCAGGCTTGGTGGCGTATGAGCCGCTTATTGGGCCACGGAAGGCACTAGATTGGTTATGCTGCGCAGTTTGATATACTCAGCCAGGGTGCTCTGGCCGAAAACAGCCCGGCGCTCATCCACGTGGACTTCATCCTCGATGGGCGCCACCACGCGCTTGCCGGTCTTGGGGTCCGTGACCATCTGGGTGCCAAACAGCTGGGGCTTGCCCTGCCGTACCAGCACCTGATCCTGCAGGAACAGGTAGCCAAACGGCGACAGGTCGCCCCGCAACGTGGCCTGGCGGATCATGGGCAGGTATTTTGCCTGCACGGCAATGTTGGCCTGCTGAATGACGAGAAACGGCGCCAAGCTGCCAAAATGCCCCACCTGCTGCTTGGTGGGCCAGCCCTGCTGATCCAGCAGGGGCAGCACCAGCGCCAGCTGCCGGGCATCGGCAGCCTTGACTGCCTGCTCCGCCTGGAGCGTCTGCGGCGCGTTGGCCCCGTACAGCGACTTCAGCGAGTCGCGCTCAGCTCGCACCTGCCGGTGGTCCGCAAACACCTGCTCCAGCTCCCGCTTGAGGGGCTGATTGAAGCGGGCTTCAATGCGGTCGGCGTTCTGCTGGGCGGCTTTCACCACGGCAGCCCACCGTGGGTCGGAGTGCAGGCTGGCTAAGTCGGTGTCCTTCACTAGGTGCGGCAGGTTGCCGTAGCCCGCCGCCATGGTTTTGTCCAGGTAGCTGAAGGCCTTGTCCGGGTTACCCGCCAGGGCCCAGCTGCAGGCCGCGTTGTAGAGGTCACTCAGCTTAGGCGGGGCTTGCGCCACCGACTGGTCGTAGAGCTGCCCCGCTTCCTGGTACTGGTGCACCTTGTAGGCGGCCGTTGCCCGTTGGCTCAAGGTCTGGGGAATGTTTTGCGCAAAAAGTGGGGTTCCGGGCAGCAGGAGCAGGCCCAGGAGAACAGTAATCTTGTGCATTGAAGTTGGAAATAGTTAACCAATACAAACAGTCGGATTGATGCGGATTGCAATAGGTAGTAGGGGTGTAAAAGACAGCGTCTGAGGAAGGTAAAAAACCGAAAACCCGGCTTCTCACCTCTCTCAGACGCTGAGTGAGACTGGCAGATGGGGTTAAAAGTCCTCGTCGAGGGAGAAGGCGTTTTCGGTCCGTTCGCTCATCACGCCGGCTTTCTGGTATTCGGCCACGCGCTTCTCGAAGAAGTTGGTTTTGCCCTGGAGCGAAATCATCTCCATGAAGTCGAAGGGGTTGGTCGAGTTGTAGATCTTGCTGTAGCCCAGGCTTAGCAGCAGGCGGTCGGCCACAAACTCAATGTACTGCGACATGGTGGCCGCGTTCATCCCGATCAGGTTTACGGGCAGCGCGTCGGTCACGAACTCCTGCTCGATGCTCACCGCGTCGCGGATGATTTCGTGCACGCGCTCCTCGCTGAGCTTGTTTTGCAGGTAGCTGTAGAGCAGGCAGGCGAAGTCGCAGTGCAGGCCCTCGTCGCGGCTGATCAGCTCGTTGGAGAAGGTCAGGCCGGGCATCAGCCCGCGCTTCTTAAGCCAGAAGATCGAGCAGAACGAGCCGGAGAAGAAGATGCCCTCCACGGCGGCAAAGGCAATGATGCGCTCGGCGAAATCCTCGGAGTTGATCCACTTCAGGGCCCACTCTCCCTTTTTCTTCACGCAGGGCACGGTTTCGAGGGCGTTGAAGAGGCGGTCCTTTTCTTGGGGGTTCTTGATGTATGTGTCAATCAGCAGGGAGTAAGTCTCCGAGTGAATGTTTTCCATCATGATCTGGAAGCCGTAGAAGCAGCGCGCCTCGGGCATCTGCACTTCCTGCATGAAGTTGACGGCCAAGTTTTCGTTCACGATGCCATCGGAGGCCGCGAAGAAGGCCAGCACGTGGCTGATGAAGTGCCGCTCGCCGTCGTTGAGGGCATCCCAGTCCTTTTGGTCCTGGGAGAGGTCAATTTCCTCGGCGGTCCAGAACGAGGCCTCGGCCTTCTTGTAAAACTGCCAAACGTCGTTGTTCTGGATTGGGAAAAGAACGAAGCGGTTGGGGTTCTCGGTGAGCAGCGGTTCCATAGCGAGAGGGAAAAATAGGCGGAAGAATAACCGGCGGGCCGGCCAACGCAGGGTCTTGCGGAACCCGGCATTCCAGGAATTGTTTGGCGCTTCCGGCGCGGCGCAGGGCCCCGTCGAAGCATCAAATATAATCCTGACCCTCGGGAACCCCGCCCCGCTTCGGCGTTTTTTCTGTGTTAATTTTTCCGTATGATCCGGAAGGGCCGCGGCCCGGCCCGCCGGCGCCGCAACCGGAAAATCCGCCGCAAAGGCGCCCGGCAGCCCTAATTTTATAAAGTTATCCACATTTCGCCTGTGGACAATTTGACTTATCCACAAAAATACTATTCACGTACCCGCTCGGGCGTTCTTGTAAGGTAGGCTGCAAGCGGGGCGGAGCGGCCGTACGGGGCACTCGGGCCGTCGAGTAGATGATGATTAACGAGTTAGGTTTGGTTTTGTGAAATGATACTTCTACTTTTGCCTTCCAATTTTCAGAAAACGCGAAGACGCCGATGTACGCAATTGTCAACATAGCCGGGAAGCAGACCAAGGTCGAAGCCAATAAATTTGTATACGCTCATCGCCTGGCTGGCAACGTCGGCGACAAGGTAGAGCTGGGCAAAGCCCTCCTCACCGACAGCGACGGGACCATCACCATTGGCTCGCCCCTGCTGGACGTAGCCGTTACGGGCACCATCCTGGAGCACGTAAAGGGCGACAAAGTTCTGGTATTCAAGAAGAAGCGCCGCAAGGGCTACAAGAAGCTGAACGGTCACCGTCAGCAGTTCACCAAAGTAATGATCAACAGCATCGGCTAAGTAGCGCTTAGTTGTTAGTGCCTGGTACCTGGGTAATCCCGGGGTCGTTCGGCTCTAACGCGACATTCTAAGCACTGATAACCAAGCACTAAGTACTAAATACAATGGCACACAAGAAAGGCGTAGGTAGCTCCAACAACGGCCGCGAATCTCCTTCTAAGCGCTTGGGCGTGAAGATCTTCGGCGGTCAAGACATCATTGCTGGTAACATCATCGTGCGTCAGCGCGGCACCAAGCACCACCCCGGCCAGAACGTGGGTATTGGCAAGGACCACACGCTGTTCGCTATGGTCGACGGCACGGTGCAGTTCCGCAAGGGCCGTAAAGACCGTTCGTTCGTGACGGTGGTTCCGGTTTCGGAAGTTGCTGCTGCCTAACACCCCACTCTTTTCGGAGTAGCCAGCTCGCACGTCCTGCGTGGCCGGATAGTCTGAACCAGAAAAGCCACCCCAGCCGGGGTGGCTTTTCTGGCTTGTAGGCATTTCCTGTGCTGGTGCCTTTACTTATTAGGAGACTACGCCCCGAAATTCGGGGTCAGCGCGTAAAGGACCGGCTTACTCGGGCTGGCGTCCAGCTCCAGGCTGGTCACCTGCAGGTTGAGCAGGTACAGGCCGTCGGACACGGCATCGGGCACGAAGATGAGCTCAGTGATGGTGCAGGCGGTGCGGGTAGCCTGGGGGTACTGCCAGAAGGCGTGGTGGGCCAGCAGCTCCCCGTTGTCCTCCTCCCGGTCGACGCTGGGCAAGTCGAGCAGCAGGTGCTGCACGTTGTGGGCTACTAGGTAGTGCGCCAGCGCCGGCTCGATATACGTGGGGTTGGTGCCGGAGTACTGCCGGTGGCGCTTGGCTTCCTCATTGGGCAAGGTGCGCAGAATCACGGCTTCGGGCGCCTGGTCGGCTGCTTCCAGTAAAGGCTGCACGTCGGCCAGCAGCACGACCAAGTCGCCGTTGGGCTGGGGCCGGGGCGTCACGGACACGAGTTGGGCCACCCACAGAAAGCGCGCCAGGCAGCGGTTGAGCGTAGCGGCGGGGTCGGGACTGATGTGGCCGTAGCACTCGGTGTGGGTACCGTTGCCGTGGGGCGTCAGGTGGACGCGCTGGTAATTAGTGCTGCCGCCCAATGCCACGCTGCCCACGAACGAGCCCACCCGAATGGTATCAAACTGCACCGGCTCGGCCCAAAAGCAGTTGACTTGCCCGGGACCCGGGGCCAGGGGCAGGGAAATGTCGAGCGGGGTGGCGGGGTCGAAGTAGTATGGGCGGCCGAGGTGGGGATACGTGGCGAGCATAGCGTGGGGAATTACGGATTGGCGGGCGCCTGGGCCAGCTCGTTGAGAATCTGGCCGAGCTCCGCAGCCCGGCTCAACACCATGAAGTGCGTGCCGCCCGGAATCAGGTGGTCGACGGGAGCCGGTCCGCGGGGCAGCACCCGGTCGTGGGTGCCGTGGATGCGGACGGCCGCGCCGACGCCGCGGCTGTCCCAGTGCAGCAGCTGGCGAATGGCCCAGCGGGCGTAAACCGGGTCGGTGTCGCGCAGAATCCGTTTGAAGAGCTGGTAGTCGGCTCCCGAGTTCACCCCGAAATACCACTGGCCGACCCGGGGAAACAGCTTCAGCGCCTGCGGGGGCACGAGCCGGTGCAGGCCGGTGTGGCGCACCAGCCGGAGCAAAGGCGGCAGCGAGGCCGCATCGGGAATGCTGGACACCAGCACAACCCGGGCCCGGGGGCGGAGGCGGGCAATTTCCAGGGCCACTATCCCGCCAAACGACACGCCCACCACAAAGCAAGCCTGCTCAAACGGGATGCCGGCGGCCACGCGGGCGGCGTAGTGCGGCAAGGGTTCGGTGGGAGACGTGGGCGGCAGCCAGCTGAGCACGTGGGTTTCGCCGTACAGGGCCGGCTGCAGGTCGCGGAATACCCGCTCGTCGGCACCCAGGCCCGGAATCAGGTAAAACACCGGCGGCATCGGCGGGCTAGGGCTCGAGGCGCAGAAACACGCCTTCCAGGTAAAAGATGTTGTGCGGGGTGCTGCCTTCGTAGTCCTCCTCTTCCTCGTCGTCACCCTCGTCGAGACCCAGGTCCAGCTCCTCCCCTTCTTCCTCCTCGTCGTTTTCGAAGTCTTCGGCCGGATAGGTGCACGAGAGCTTCATGGCTACGCCGGCCAGGGGCACGGGGGGCTTTTCCTCACTCGTGTACTCCAGCAGGCAGGGCCATTCCGTAACGGTAGCTAAGGCTTCGGCAACTTCCTCCTGCAGGGCTTCGGCCCGGGGGCCGGCCAGGCGCAGCAGCAAATCGAGGGAGGGAAACTGCAGGCCCAGGTGAAAAAAGTGCAGGCTCTCGTCGAGAAACGTCGTGGCCCATACCGTCACGTCGTCGGTGTTGTCGAAGACAATGGCGGTCAGCTGGATCTGCTCGACGAAAAAGTCGGCATCGTCGGCGAGGGCGTCAATCAGGCGTTTCATTACCTGAACATACGCAAAACTGTTGCTTCCAACCAGCGCCGGCGCCCCGGATTACGCCGCCAGAAACAGCTCCAGCGTGATTTGGTCGGCCAGCAGCTTGCCCCGGTCGGTGAGGCGCAGGGTATGCTCGTGCACGGTAGCCCAGCCGTTGGTCTGCAACTCTCGCAGATACTCAGCACGTTGGGTGAGCAGGTCGACGCCCAAGGTCTGGTGCAGGTGACGCAGGTCGCAGCCCCGGGCGGTGCGCAGGCTGGTCATCAGATATTCGTTGGCCCGGTCGGTGGGCGAAAGAATTTCGCGGGTGACGGGTACCTCGTTCTGCTCCAATACTGCCGTCACGTACTGGGTATTGTTGGCCACGGCGTACTCGCGGCTGCTCCCGTCGAAGGAGTGGGCGCTGGGGCCGAGGCCCAGGTAGGGCACGCCGCGCCAGTAGTTGGCGTTGTGGCGCGACTCCCGGCCGGGCCGGCAGAAGTTTGATATTTCGTACTGCTCGTAGCCCTGGCCCGGCAGCGCGGCCAGCAGGCGCTCAAACTGGGCGGCCACGAACTCGTCGGGCGGGGCCACGAAGGTGCCCTTGCGCAGGCGGCGGCCAAACACCGTGTCGGGCTCGATGGTCAGGGCGTAGCACGAGAGGTGGGGCACCTGCAGTTCAAAGGCCCGGGCCAGGTCCTGCTCCCAGATGCCGTGGTCGGGGGCCGGCACGCCGTAGATCAGGTCGATGGAAATATTCTCAAACCCCACGTCCTGGGCCATTCGCACGCTGGCCAACGACTCCCGGGCCGAGTGGGCGCGGTTCATCAGGCGAAGGTGGGGCTCGTGGAAGCTTTGCAGGCCGATGCTGAGCCGGTTGACGGGCGAGGCGGCCAGCTCGCGCAGCTTGGCCGGGGTAAGGTCATCGGGGTTGGCCTCCAGGGTGATTTCCGCCCCCGGCGCCACCCGGAAGTGCCGGTGGATGGCGGTGAAAATCGTGTCCAGCTCGGCCGCCGTGAGCAGGGAGGGCGTGCCCCCGCCGAAGTAGATGGTTTCGAGTACCGGTACCGGCCCCAGGTAGGCCGCCCGCAGCAGCATTTCCCGCTCCAGCGCTTCGACCAGCCGGCTTTTCAGCGCCATTGAAGTGCTGAAGTGGAAGTCGCAGTAGTGGCAGGCCTGCTTGCAGAAGGGAATGTGAAGGTAGAGGCCGGACATGGTGGAAATAAGCTGGAGAAACGAAATAAGGGCGCGGCCGGGCGGCTGGGCGGCAACGGATAGGGCCGGCTGGTTTGGGGGTAGGCCACCGCGCGCCGGGTGGGAGTCGGGGCGCTGAGCCGGCCAATTGTACTTTCGGGAAATTAAAAGCGCAGTTCTGCGTTTGTGTTCCCAAATGTACGCCCGGCCCCTCGTTTTCTTCCTGCTGAGTCTGCTGCTGGCGTGGCCGGGCGGCCTGCGGGCTCAAACGTTGCCGGCCCCCGGTCAGGTTCCGGTGCAGTCCCCGGCCTTCCCTCCTGCCCCGGCCCGGCCCGATACGCTGAGCCGGAAGAAGGCACTGGGTCCCCGCAAGATTCTGCGCTTCACGACCGAGGCCGCCGACCAGGCTCTGGTGAAGCGCTACCGCCCCGCGGCCTCGGCTCCCGACTCCCTGGCGGCCCAACGGGCGGTGCGGGAGCTGGTGCTGGCCCTGCAGGCCGACTCCTACCTGACGGCCTCCGCCGACGCCATGCGCTGGCGCCACGACACGCTGCAGGTGCAGCTCTACGTGGGCGAGCAGTTTCGCTGGGCGCGGCTGCGCAACGGCAACCTCGGCGACGGCCTGCTCACCCGGGCCGGCTTCCGCGAAAAGCTGTACGCTAACCGCCCCTTCCAGCCCGCCGAGTGGGCCCGGCTCCAGCAGAAGATTCTCATCGAAGCCGAAAACCAGGGCTACCCCTTCGCCACCGTCCGCCTCGACTCGGTGCAGCTGCGCGGGGCCGACATCGAGGGGCGGGTGGTGCTGGACCGGGGCAGGGTGGTGGTCTTCGACTCAATTCAGATTGTGGGCACCACCAAGACTCGCAAGCGGTTTTTGACCAAGTACCTGCAGATTTTCCCCAACCAGCCCTATAGTCAGCAGCGCGTGGATGCCGCCGCCCGCCTGTTGCGCCAGCTGCCTTACCTGCAGGTGCGCTCCGAGCCCCAGGTGCGCTTCGCCAACGGAAAGGCCCGGGTATATCTGCTCATCAACGACCGGGCCGCCAACCAGTTCGACGCCATCGTGGGCGTGCTGCCCAATCCTAATCCGGGGGTGGGCCAGAAGAAGGTGCAGATTACCGGCGACGTGACCATCAACCTGCGCAACCTCAGCGGGGGCGGCAAGCAGATCGGGGTGCAGTGGCGCAAGCTCGACGTGGCCTCCCAGCTCTTTGATGCCCAGTACGTGCACCCCAATTTCTTCGGCACCCCGCTGGAGCTGGCCGGCACGTTCAACCTCTACAAGCAGTCGAATGCTTTTCTCACCCTGCGGCCCCGGGTGCAGGTAACCTACCCCACGGCCCGGGCCGGGCGCATCACGTTTTTCACCGAGCGCCGCAGCTCCCGCCTGCTCTCCGACTCCACCTTCCGTACCCGGACCGTGCTGCCCGATACCATCGACTCCGAGTTTAACTCCTACGGCCTCGAATACGGCTGGAACACCCTCGACGACCTATTTTTTCCCCGCCGCGGCACCCTGGCCAGCGCCCAGGGCGCGGTAGGCACCAAGCGCATCAGCAAGAATGCCGACCTCAACGACACGCTCTACCAGCGTCTGCCGCTGCGCTCCACCCAGGTCACGCTCAGCCTACGGGCCGAGCGCTATTTTCCGGTAGGCAAAAACGGGGTGGTGCTAGCCCGGCTCCGGGGTGAGTCGTTGGTAAATCAGCGGCTGTTTCTCAACGACATGTTCCGCCTGGGTGGGCTGGCCACTTTGCGAGGCTTCAACGAGTACGCCTTTTATGCCAGCTCCTACGGCATCGGCACCGTCGAATTCCGGCAGTTCACCGGCGGCGACGCCTACGTGTTCGTCTTTGCCGACCAAGCCTACCTGCGCCGGGACCTGCGCAACGACCGGGCTTCCGACACGCCCACCGGCCTGGGCGCGGGGCTGAGCTTCCGCACCGGCGCGGGCTTGTTCCAGTTCGTGTATTCCGTGGGTCGGGCTCAGGGCCAGTCCTTTTCGCTGAACGCCTCCAAGATCCACTTCGGCATCACCAGCCGGTTTTAGTGCGCCGAGCCGTTTGGATAGGCTGCTGTATAGGCCTTTTAATAGTGGGGCTCCTCGCGTAAAACAGCTTCAGAGCACGCAAAAAGCCCCGCCGCCAGCAGGCGTCGGGGCTTTTCTGATAAAATCGGGCGTAGAATCTCGCTCCGGAAAGCAGACGACAACTCGGGCTGCCTGCTACTGGGTGGTTACTGCAGTGCCTTTTTCAGTTCCTCGGCAGCCTGGGCCTCGGCGGCTTTGGCTTCGGGCACCACGGCGCCCATGCCGAAGAATTCGTGAGTCACGTTGTCGTAGAGCTTGTAGGTAACCGGCACCCCGGCCGCCTGCAGCTTATCGGCGTAGGTTTTGCCCTCACTCATCAGCGGGTCGATGCCGGCCCCGATAACGGTGGCGGGGGCCAGGCCTTTCAGGTTAGGAGCCGTGACGAGCGAAATCAGTGGGTTTTTACCGTCGGCCGGCGTGCGCAGATATTTATCGAAGAACCAGGCCATGAAGGGCTTGCTCAGCGGTTTGGCCTGGGCATTTTTCTGGTAGGAGGGCGTATTCAGGTCGTAGCCGGCAATGGGGTACACCAGCAGCTGGTGCTTGGGCTGCATCACGCCTTTGTCGCGGGCCATCATGCAGACGGCAGCGGCTAGGTTGCCCCCGGCGCTTTCCCCGGCTACGGCCACGCGCTTGGGGTCACCCTTGATGGAGGCGGCATTTTTCAGCACCCACTGATAAGCGGCGAAGGAGTCGTTGTGGGCCGTGGGAAACTTATGCTCCGGGGCCTGCCGGTAGGCCACCGACACGAAAATGGCGCCGGTCTGCTCGGCCAGGGCCCGCACGGAAGGATCATAAGTATCGAGGTTGGCAATGACCCAGCCCCCGCCGTGGTAGTATACCACCACCGGCAGTGGCCCCGTAGCGCCTTTGGGAGTATAGATGCGGGCTTTCACGCCCGGCGCCACTTCCCGGCTCATCGTGTCGAGCTTCGAGGGCGGCGTTTGAATGCCGTAGTCTTTCATCACGGCCATGGTGGCATCGGTGGCCGAAGGAGCCTTGCGCACTTCCGCTACCGGCAGCTTCTCGGGGGGCGTGGGCCCGCTCAGGCTAGCCAGCTTCTCGATGACGGTCTGCATTTCAGGGGCAATATCGGGAGCCCAGGCCGGGGCAGGCCCGGCCGGCTGGACCGCTTTCGGGGCGGCACTCGGAGCAGCGGCGGCAGTGTCCGCCATCGTGCTGGCTGCGTCGGTGGTGGCCCCCGCCTGCTCGTTGTTTTGGGGGCTGCTGCACGCTGCCAAGCCCAGCATGGATGCGAAAATCGGAGTCAGCAGGCGGGCCCGGCCGACGAAGGGAGAGGAAAACGGAATAGTCATGTGTTTAGACAAGAAAAAGTAGGAACGGAAAGAACATATGCATGTACGCCGCAAGTGTTAAACCCGGTTGACTTATTTGGCGACGGCAAGGAGCACTCAGCCCGCAGGCGAGTATCTGCTGCCGTGATACAGTTGAGCTCCTTTAAAACAATTAGACTGATAATCAGCCCAGAAGCCTCGCCGGGCCGCTATTATACTTAGCAGATGATGTTTTTCTAAAAAAGCCTCTTACATTTGCATCACCAAACAGTGCGGGGTGGAGCAGTTGGTAGCTCGTTGGGCTCATAACCCAAAGGTCACAGGTTCGAGTCCTGTCCCCGCTACCTACGAAGAGGCCGTTTCCAACCAGGAAATGGCCTTTTTCTTTTTAGCCTTCTGCCAGCCTGGTACCCACGACAGCGCCCCACGTTCTGAACAAGAGCATGGGGCGTTGTCGTGCGTGCGCAAGTGGCGTCGTCACGCCAAGCAAGTTTGGCGGCACACGCGGCTAGCCGGGGCCGGAGCATCATTTGCTACCGGTACCAGCCACAAACAAATCAGCCGCCCTTCTTTGCGGAAGGACGGCTGAACGTGATTCAAAAAACAGGGTGGGCCGGAATGCTTTAGGGCTTGGGCGGCATGGTGCCTACCGGAGCATCTACCTTGATAACGCCTTTGGCTTTGCGCGTTACCGGAGTTGCCTGCTTGCGCTTGGCTTGGCGGCGCAGCTTCATGCGGCGGAAGAAACCGGGCTTGCGGTGCTTGCTCCGGCTGTTGCCGCGGTAGCGCTTATACACGGGCCGGGGCACTCGGGGATAAGCCAGCGTTTCGGTCAGCGCTTCGGCGGTGCCCGTCGATTCGGCTAGCGCCGTGGCGGGCTCTACAAGCACCAGAAAGGCGCACAGCAGGAGGAGGATGAACTTGGTCATAATACGAAATGTGAAACGCTGGTGGCCCTGAACGTGCCTTCTCAAAGATTAAGCCAATCTGCCGCCCCGGTAAACCAACGCTTCAATACCGGGCAAAGGCCCCGAAGCATTCGACAGCAACCTGAAATTCAACTCTTTAACGAAAACGAGAGCAAACATCAACTTCGGGTCCATCCGGGTTTTCTACAATTGCTCTTCTTACGATACTACGCAGAAAGTCCCGGGCAGGATTCTGCCCCGCCACAATTTGTGCTGGCTGCTATGGGCACTCCGGTGCCGGCCAGTGCGCTACTGCTGAGCTCCAAAGCCCGGCAGCGGCATGGGCATCTCAATGTTGGAGGACTTGGGAAACGCCAGAAAGTGCGTAACCCGAGGCGGGGCGGAGCCGGTGTGAAACTGCTGCACCTGGGCTTCCACCGCCTGATCTTCCTTCGTGAACCGATGGTGCTGGCGCTGATGCTCCCCCCAGGTGGCTACGTAGAAAAACTCCGTAATCCGCTCCGGATGGGCCAAGTCGGCAAAGACCCCCGCGCGTAGGGCGCCGTCGCGCAGGCGCAGGCGGGTAAGCTGCCCGGCGGCTTGGCGGAACGCGGGCCAGTTGGCCGGGGCTACTTCGTATTCTACCATCACCACCACCGGGCCGTCGTCGGGGTCCACGGTGCCCTGCACCTCGGGGTCGGGCCAGTGGCCGGCGGGGTCAAGGTTCAGGTTTTCGCCCGAGCGCATGGGAAAAGGCAGGGCCAGCAATGAGCTCAGCAGCATCCAGCCCGCGGCCCCCAGCAGCGCTATGCTAACGGTAGCCCGGTCGGCCAGTTCCCCCCAAACAAGACTGCCCACCGAAAGCCCGGCCTGAAACACCAACATGTAAATGCTCGTCACGCGGGCCTGCACCCACTTAGGTACGTTCAGCTGCACGGTGGTGCTGAAGCTAGTCATGACCATCAGCCAGCAAACCCCCGAGAAAAACATAACCGGATACAGCCAGTAGATGGACGTAAACAAGGCCAGCGCCGCATTGGTCCCCACGAAAGCCAAGCTGCCCAGCAGCACCCGCTGGTTGAAGTTGAGCCGGGAGCCGGCCCGACCCATCAGCACGGCGCCGCCCACTGCCCCGGCGCCCAGCCAGGAAAGCATGGTGCCGTAGTGACCCGAGCTCAGCCCCAGCCGGCGGGCCACCACCACCGACACCAGGGCCCACATGGCGCTGGCCCCGAAGGAAAAAGCAAACGTGCGCACCAGCACGCCATACAGCGTCGGGGAGTACTGCACGTAGCGCATGCCCGCGCGCAGCGCCCCAATAAAGTTCTCAACCGGCCCAGCGTCTTCGGCCACGGCAGTACGCTTCCAGCTGTAGACCACGGCCCAGGTACCCAGAAACGAGAGGCCGTTGAGCAGAAACACGAAGCCGGGCGAGTAGTAGGCAATAATTACTCCGCCAATGGCCGGCCCGATGGCCCGGGCAATGTTGTTGCTGATTCCGTTCAGGGTGATGGCAAAGGGCAGCACGGGCCGGGGCACCAGCTCCGTGACCACCGTTTGCCAGATGGGAGCATTCAGGGCCGCGCCCATGCCGAGTAGAAACGTGAAGCCGAGCACGCCCAGCGCCGAAATCTGCCCTGTGAGGGCCAGCGCCCCCAGCAAGGTGGCCACCACGGCCATAAAAGCCTGGGTGAACAGCAGCAGCCGGCGCCGGTCGATAAGGTCGGCCATGACGCCCGCGGGCAGGCTCAGCAAAAAGGCGGGCAGGCTGGTAGCGGTTTGCATCAAAGCCACCAGCAGGGCCGAGCTGGTGAGCGTGGTTACCAGCCACACGCCGGCCACGTTCTGCATCCAGGTCCCAATGTTCGATACCAGCCCCGCAATCCAGATGGCCCGGAAGACGGTAAAGGCAAACGGAGTCCAGAGCGTGGGCTTGGCTTCGGGCAGGGTAGTAGCGGGGGAACTCATAGGCGGAACTGACAGCGGACCTACCGCCACATGCGGCGGCCCTCCCCTGTCAAACAACCTCGTACGGCAATTGGTCCGGCCAGGATGACCTTCTCCCCTACGCGCCGATGCACGCCGGGCAATGGACTGCTACGCTATTCGGAAAACAACTCGTAGCAGCGGTAGGTACGGTGTCGGATAATGAGGCCGTCCTCAAACTCGAAGATCATGCAGAAATGTGCTGCCAGCTCCCCCCCGCTCCGCATGGGGCTGAAGTCCTTCATAATGGTGGCGTGCCAGTGCGTTTCCAGCACCACGCTGCCGTCGGTACGGGCCACGAGTTGGATGTCTTCAAACTGCGGGCTTTTCAGCAGCTCCCGCCCGGCCCGGATGTTATCCAGAATTGCCTCAAAGGTACGGCGCTGGGTGGTTTTGGTGAGCAGGTTCGGGTACTCAATCTGCTCAATCTGAGGATGAAAGACGTTGGCGTAGGCAGCGGGGGACGTTTCCAGCGCCTGGCTCAGGGCAAGGTAAGATCTAACAACGGCGAAGTGCTCGTCCATGATGTATGCAGCAGGTAGGTGTGAGAGGGAAGCAGGAATCGGAATGCCAAGATAAGCAGGGCCTTGAGGTTTGCTACTGTCATTAGCTTCCGGCTCCGGCACCCAACGCCCACAATGGCCTTTTCGTGCGTGCCGCAGCCCATCTAGAACTTAGTAAGCCCCGCTCCAGTCCTTGTTAGGACCGACCTCATCCGCCTCCCGCCGCCGCAAGCCGCAGATTAACAACCAACTATATATAAACCACCCGATAATAAGGCGGTGGCTGTTTTTCGGAAAATATTTCCGCGTCGTCCACCAAGGGGGCCGGCGCCGAGGCTCTTCACAGCATTATTACCAGAATGCGGGGCCGGGATCGGGCAAAGCTCCGGGAATGGCCCTAGCCCGAAAACACAACTAGCCCCACCCAGCCCGGCTTCCGCAGAAACCAGGTGGAGTGAGGCTAGTATGAGTTGTCAAAGGCAGGCCCTACAGCGTGGTACGGCTGGTACGGGGCTGCGCAATCTTGTGGGCTTTATGCTTGGCTTTGCAACGCAACCGCCACCGCTTATACACGCCCAGCTTCCGGGCCTTGTGCCGGCTGTTGCCGCGGTATTTCTTATAGTTGGGCATGTGCGAGCCTTCCGTAATGCGAGCCTTAGAACGGAAAAGGAATACTCCCGGCGGATTCGCCAGAACGGGCTGCGTATCGGCGAAGATCATCAATGCGCAAAACAGCAAGAGTAGTATTTTGGACATAGGAGAGATTTTAAAAGTGTTTTTCAATTCCTGCAATGAACAAAGGATGTGGCCGCATCCAATCCGAGCGTTGCATAGAACGAATATAGAGAACGTATATCAGAAATGTTCAAAATTTATAAAATAAATCTTGATCGAATATTAGAATGAATAAATTGATTTATTCTAATACAAACGCTTCTAACTATTCCGTTACTCATGTGTAAACACCAATTCAAAACTAGTGAGCACTTATAAAAATAATTATACTGTAAACTTCATCATCCAGGCCGCTGACGCCGAAGTTGAGCAGCCCGACAACAGAGCACCCATTATAAGGTGGCTCCTACCGGGCAGCACCCCAGACTGGATACCGCCAGAAACAATTCAGTCCCCGGCCCGGTATGCAGCTGAACCCAGCCACCCCATTTTTCTGGTTTCGCGAAGCTTATGCGCACCGTCAAACAACAGCACCAGGCCGTCAGCGCCCCCATTGCCGACCTCGTTACCTACCGGGCCCTGCCCACGCCCGCCGTCGAGCACCTCGACCCTTTTCTATTCCTGAACCACCACGGCCCCCAGCGTTACGCTCCCCACAACCGCGGCCTGCCGTTTGGCCCCCACCCGCACCGGGGCTTCGAAACCGTGACCTTTATTTTGGCCGGCGACATCATGCACCAGGACAGCGGCGGCCACCAAAGCATCATTGGAGCGGGCGGCATTCAGTGGATGACGGCCGGCAGCGGGCTGATTCACAGTGAAGTATCCTCGCCGGAGTTTAAGCAGACGGGTGGCGACCTGGAAATTCTGCAGCTTTGGGTGAACCTGCCGGCCAAGGATAAGATGGTGGCGCCACGCTATATCGGCCTCCAGCAGGACGAAATTCCGGTCGTGAGCCAGGACGAAGGACGCGTTCTGATCCATGCCGTGTCGGGGCAGTGGGCGGGGACGGCCGGTGCCGTGCAGCCTTTGACCGCCATGAATCTGGCCACGATTGACTTTAAGGCCGGGGGGCAGGTGCGCCTGCCCATTCCGGCTGCCCACACCGTGTTCTTTTACACCATTCGGGGCACGCTGCGCGTGAACGGGCAGCAGACCGAAGCCCGCAAGCTCACCGAGTTCAACTACGACGGCGACGAGCTGCTGATTGAAGCCTTAACCGACGCGGTGCTGCTGCTCGGGCACGCGGCGCCTTTCCGGGAGCCCATTCTGGCTTACGGCCCCTTCGTGATGAACACCGAGGACGAAATCCGGCAGGCCTACCAGGATTACCAGGCGGGCAAGTTTGGTACCTGGCACGGCTAGGCCTCGATAACCAACTCGTGCCGGCTGAGCAGGCCCGGCAGCCCGGCCAGGCTGAAACGGGCTTTGCGGAGCTGGTTCATTTCCGGATCAATCAGAAAGCCGGTGGCCGTGGTGAAATCGGCGCCGCCGAGCTGGGTGCGCTCAAAGGTGGTGCCGGCCAAGTTGCAGTCCTGAAACACGGCTTCCGTGAGGTCGGCGCCGCCGAAGTCGGCCTCGGTGAGCTGACAGCCGCTGAAGCGCGTGTAGGGCATCTTGCGGCCGTAAAAGGAAGTGTACGACAGCTGGCACTGGTCGAAGTGGACGCCGAAGAGCATGTCGCGGCAGGCCGTGAATTGCAGCCCCGACAGCTTACAGCCGTCGAAGGCCACGTTTTGCAGGCTGGTGCCGGCCAGGGACGCTGACGCCAGGTTGCAGCGCTCAAACAGGCAGTCGACGAAAAGCAGGTTGCCCAGGTCGGCCCCCGCCAAGTCGGCCCCGATGAAGTGGCACTGCTCAAACTCGCGGCCGTGCCGCAGCAGCTGGGCGGCATCCCAACGCTCGAACACGTTTTCGGGGGGAAAGGAATCGGGCTTGCGGGGCAGGCTGGGCTTGCGGCGGGGCTTCACTGGAACCGGGAAAACGGGTGATACGACGGGCTCCAAAGATACGCCCCGGCCGCCGCTCCAGGACGCGGGCACGCCGTTTTTCGGAAATTGCCGACCAGCACAAAAGCAGCCGGCTTTCAGCGGGCTGCTTTTGGCAATACATAGAATAAGGATAGCACGTACCTGATCAGCAGGGGGCCACTCCACCACCGATCCTAACAATATATAGCTGCGCGTAACCCAAGGATAAGCCCGCCGCGGGGCGTAGCCAGCCGGTCGGACCGCCTTTCTTAGGCTTTAGTTTCACTTCGATGACGCCCTGGCGGCCCTTGTCCCCGAATTTCTGCGCCGCCTCGTCGCCCTGGTACACCTTCATCTGCTGAATCTGGGCGGGAGGAATCTGGCTAAGCTGCTCGGCCGTAATTTCCTGGCCATCAACCAGAATCAGCTTGCCCGCCAAGTCGGCCTTGCGCTGGGCCGTTTCCTGGGCCGTAGGCAGGCGGTAGGTGAGGTGGTGCTGCGCATTGAATGCCTGCACCGCCGCCGAATCCTTGTTCTTCCTGGTCGTAATCACGATGACGCCCGCCGTGGCGCCGGCACCAAAGCTCCGGACTGCGTCGGCGCCCTGCAGCACGTTCATCGACTCAATGGCTTTCGGGTCCAGCTGGTCGGCGGCCGCCTTGCTGACGGGCTGGCCGTCCACGAAGTAGAGCAGTTCCGCGGCCAGCGCCGCGGAAGCCGCAGAGGCCGGGGCAGCGGGCCGCAGCGGAGTGCCGGTGAAGGCCATGGTCAGGGTGGCCAGGGGCAGCACCAGGGCGTACTTGGCCAGGTGCAGGCGGGAGGACTGGGATTTGTTCATCATCATAATGCGGTTTTTGAGGATAAGAAAGGTGAAATGGTTGGCCAGCGCTGCCCCCGGCGCCATAGTACTCAGCTTGACCAGGCTGTACTGGTAGGCTTTGCTGTCGAGCAGGCCGGCGCGTAGCACGGCCCGGTCGGTGATGAACTCCAGGTTTTCGAGCACCGCGCGGCGCAGCAGCCAGGCCCCGGGATTAAACCAGTAGAAAGCCTGCTGCACTTGGGCCAGCAGCACGTCCAGGGTGTGCCACTGCCGCACGTGCACCCGCTCGTGGGCCAGGATGGCGGGCAGCTCGGCGGCCGGGTGCTGCGCGGGGTTGAGGTAGACTGTCTGCCAGAATGAAAACGGATTCAGGACTCCCCTCACGCGCCGAAACGGCTGCCCGTGCCAGCTGGCCGGCACGGAGTCGCGGCGCAGGCGGTAGAGGGCCACCAGCTGGCCCGCCAGCCGCAGCAGCAGCCCGATAACGCCCGCCCAGTACGCCAGCTCCACCCAGTAATGCCACGTCACGCCCGCGGCGGCCGGCCGGCTGAGCGTCTGCCAGTCGGGGGCCAGCTGCTGCACGGTACCGACCAGCGGGGTAGCTGGGCCGAGCAGCCCGGGCAGGGGCAGCAGCGGGTACAGGACCGAAAAGCCGATGGCCCCCAGCAGATAGCCGCGGTTGAGGGTGTAAAACGTGAGCCGCCGCAGTCCCAGCCAGTACCCGGCCCAGAATAGCGCCAAAGCCACGTTGGCCTGGAGCAGATATACAAGCAGCGCCGACATAGCTAGTCCTTTTTGCCTTCTTCGATCATGCGAATGATTTCCTGCAGCTCGGCGGCGCTGATTTTCTCTTCCTTGGCGAAAAACGAAACCAGCTCTTTATAGGAGTTGCGGAAATAGTCGCTCACGAAGGTGCTCATGAACTTCTTGCGGTAGTCCTCGGCTTTCACCAGCGGCTCGAAGCGGTAGGAGTTGCCCAGTTTTTCGGCCCGCAGGTAGCCCTTGCGCTCCAGGTTGCGAATGGTGGAAGCCAGGGTGGTGTAGGGCGGCACCGGTTCGGGCAGCTTTTCCAGCACTTCCTTGATAAAGCCCCCGCCCTGCTGCCACAGCACCTGCATGGCCTCCTCTTCCGATTGAGTTAGTCGTTCCATCACCATTACGATTTTTTCGTAATTCTACGAACAATTCGTAATAAAGACCAACGAAGGCGCAGAAATAATTTCAGGCCCTGAAAGAAAGCCGTTTAACGGGGTTTAAAAGCCCTTTTCAGAAATGCGGGGAGTTACCGGGAACCCAGGCGCTGCTGGTTGAGCCAGGCAATGGCCTGTCCTTCGTCGCCGAAAAAGGCGACGACGTAAGGCTGATTATCAAACGCCCCCGGCTCCCGAAAGCCCGGGCCGTTGACAATAGCCTCCATCAGCGCCGGCCCGACCAGGTACGCCACCGCGAGGCGGCCGCCCAGCAGGCGGCTCATTTCGGGAAAGAAATCGGTGAGCAGCCATTGGGTGGTCTGCGGATCGTTGAAGGCGCGGCGCCGGATATCCTGCAGCCAGTAGTGGCAGCCCGCCGCCAGGGCCTGCTGCTTCAGCTCCCGGTACACGGCGGGCAGCGCTTCTACGGCCGGCTGACAACCCCAGCGCCCCACGAAAATGCCCAGATCGGGGCGGTAGGTCAGGGTCAGCAGATCAGCCGTGGGGTCAGGATGCATAGGGCGGGGAATGAGGGCCGCAAAGTAGGCACTATTCCGCCGCCCGCGCCCGGGCTGCCTCAGCGGCGTAGCGCCCGGAGCAGGAAGGTGGCAGATGCCGTACGCCCACTCCTACCAAGTGGCTACCAAAAGTTCCGGACCGCCGCACAAAAAAAGCCTTCCGCACGGCGCGGAAGGCTTTTCTGACTTATGCACAGGGCTAGGGCTAGCTCAACTTACCAGATCTTGGCCCGCTCGCTCTGGGCGCGGACCATCTTGGCGTTGTCTTTACAGCCGAAGGCCTCGAAGAACTCGGGCATGTTCATCAGCGGACCATTGGTGCGGTACTGGGCCGGGGAGTGCGGATCAGTGAGCACCTGCTGGCGCAGGTATTCGGGGCGGGCATTGGTGCGCCACACCTGGGCCCAGCTCAGGAAAAAGCGCTGCTCGGGCGTGAGGCCGTCGTAGAGCGGACGCGGGTTCGAGCCGTACTGCTTCTGGAGCTGCTTCTGCAGGGCGGTGTAGGCCAAGTTCAGACCGCCGAGGTCGGCCAGGTTTTCGCCCATGGTCAGCTTGCCGTTCACATATACCGAGTCCAGGGGCGAGAAAGCGCTGTACTGGGCCCCCACCATGTCGGCGCGCTGGTTGAACTTGTCGTTGTCTTCCTTGGTCCACCAGTCGCGCAGGTTGCCTTCGGCGTCCGACTGCCGGCCTTTGTCGTCGAAGCCGTGGGTGATTTCGTGGCCGATAACGGCGCCCATGCCGCCGTAGTTCACCGCGTCGTCGGCCTTGGGGTCGAAGAACGGGGGCTGCATGATGCCGGCCGGAAACACGATTTCGTTGAGCGAGGAGTTGTAGTAGGCATTTACCGTGGGCGGGGTCATGCTCCAGTCGCCGCGACGGATGGGGCCGCCGTAGCGCTTCAGGTTATCCTTGGTATCCCACTCCCGGGCGGCCAGCACGTTTTTCAGGTACGACTCACGCGAGATGGTCAGGGCCGAATAGTCCTTCCACTGGTCGGGGTAGCCGATTTTGACGGTGAAGGCGTTGAGCTTCTTCATGGCCTCCTCCTTGGTGGCGGCGCTCATCCAGGTGCTTTGCTGGATGTGCTCCCCCATCGACTCGCGGATGTTGTTGACCATTTCCAGGGCCTTCTGCTTGGTTTCGGGCGTGAAGGCCTTGTCGACGTAGAGCTGGCCGAACGCCTCGCCCAGCGAGCCGTCGGTGGCGCGCAGCATGCGCTTCCAGCGGGGCTGCTGCTGCTTGGCGCCCGACAGCACCTGGTTGTACCGGAAGCTTTCATCAACGAAGGACTTGGGCAGCGCACTGGCCACCGAAGCCACCAAGTGCCAGCGCAGGTAGGTTTTCCAGTCGCCAAGCGGCTCGGCCTTGAGGGCGGTGCTGGCTTCCTTCATAAACTCCGGCTGCCCCACAATCACCTCTTTGGCCGTACCCAGGCCCGCTTGCTGCAACAGCGTCGGCACGGCCAGGTTCGGGAACTGCTGGCTGGCCTGGGCCACGGTCATCTTGTTGTAGTTGGCGTACGGGTCGCGCAGGGCCACCCGGTCCTTGGAGGCCTTGGCCAGCCGGGTTTCGATGCGCAGCACGGTAGCCGCGTTTTTCTGAGCCGCGGCCTCCGAGTCGCCGAGCTGGCGGAAGGTGTTGGTCAGGTACGTCACGTAGGCGGCACGCACGGTTTTGGAGCGGGCGTCGTCCTTGAGGTAGTAGTCCCGGTCGGGCATCGACAGGCCGCCCTGCGACATGTAGACGGCGTACTCGGTGCTTTTCTTGCGGTCCTGGGCCACGCCCACGCCCAGTACCGAGCCCGTGCGCAGCATCTGCTGGTGGGCCAGGGCCAGCTGCAGGCCTTTCAGGTCCTTGATGGCGGCTATGCGCGCCAGCTCGGGCTGCAGGTACTTCAGGCCGGCCTTTTCGATGGCGGCTGAGTCCATGGCTGAAGCGTAAAAATCACCGACCTTCTGCAGGTTGCTGCCTTTGGTAGCGGCGCGGTTGGCGGCGGCCTCGTCCAGAATCTGGCGCATCACGGCCTCGTTCTGGTTGATGAGCTGGTTCCAGGAACTCCAGCGCGGCTCGGCGGCCGGAATCGGGTTGTTCTTGAGCCAGGTGCCCGAGGCGTACTGGAAGAAATTGTCGCAGGGCGACACCGACAGATCAGCATTGGCCATGTCGAGGCCCACGCCCTTGAGCACAGGGCCCGCCGGAGCAGCCGCGGGGCTGACGGTTTCGGGGGTAGTAGTGGCAGCGGCCGAAGCCGAAGTTTTGCTCGTGGCGCAGCCGGCCAGGGTCAGGCCGGAGGCGGCGCCGAGCACGAGCAGCAGGTTATTTTTTTTGATCATACAACGAATAAACGGTGGGAAAGCGGGGCAGGAAATGACGAAGTACTACTGCAAAGCCGGAAAGCCGCGAAGGGGTTCCCGGCGGGTACTACCAGATTTTAGCCCGGTCAGCGTCGGTGCGCACCATCTTCTGGCCGGGCTGGCAGCCGAAAGCCTCGTAGAACTGGGGCATGTTCATCAGCGGGCCGATGGTGCGGTACTGGTCGGGGGAGTGTGGGTCGGTGAGAATCTGCTGGCGCAGGGCTTCAGGGCGGATGTTGGAGCGCCGCAGCTGGGCCCAGCTTAGGAAAAAGCGCTGCTCGGGCGTGAAGCCGTCGTAGAGCGGACGCGGGTTGGCGCCGTACTTTTTCTGGAGCTGCTTTTCCAGGGCCCCGTACACTACCGTTAGGCCGGCGAAGTCCGCCAGGTTTTCGCCCATGGTCAGCTTGCCGTTCACGTGCACCGAGTCCAGGGGCGAGAAGGCGTCGTACTGCCGGCCCACGATGGCGGCGCGCTTGGTGAATTCTTCGCCGTCGGCCTTGGTCCACCAGTCGCGCAGGTTGCCCTGAGAGTCGTACTGCCGGCCCTGGTCGTCGAAGCCGTGGGTCATTTCGTGGCCCATCACCCCGCCAATGGCGCCGTAGTTGACGGCATCGTCGGCGTTGGGGTCGAAGAACGGGGGCTGCAAGTACCCGGCCGGAAACACGATTTCGTTCATCGGCGGGTTGTAGTAGGCATTGATGGTCGAGGGCGTCATGCCCCACTCGTTGCGGTCAATGGGGCCGCCGTACTTTTTGGCGTTCTGGCGGTAGTCCCACTCGCGGGCGGCCAGCAGGTTTTTCACGTACGAGTCCCGGGTGATGGTCAGCGCCGAGTAGTCCTTCCACACGTCGGGGTAGCCGACTTTCACCCGCAGGGCGTTCAGCTTCTTGAGGGCTTCGGCCTTGGTGGCGTCGCTCATCCAGGTGTTGGTCTGGATATGGTCGGCCATGCTTTCCTTGATGTTGGCCACCATTTCCAGGGCCTTGGCCTTGGCCGCGGGCGAAAACGCCTTGTCGACGTAGAGTTGGCCAAAAGCCTCGCCCAGGGTGTTGTCGGTGGAAGCCAGCAGGCGCTTCCAGCGGGTGGTTTGCTGCTTGGCGCCGGTGAGTACCTGGGCAAAGCGGAACGACTCATCGACGTAGGCCTTGGGCAGGGCCCCGGCTACGGAGCGCACCAGGTGCCAGCGCATGTATGTTTTCAGATCGGCCAGGGGCTCGGCCTTAAGCGTGTTGCTGAGCTCGGCAAAGAAGGCCGGCTGCCCCACGTTCACTTCCTGAGCTTTGGCCAGGTCAACGTCGGTGAGCAGGCGGGGGAGGTTCAGGTTGGGAAAGCGCTGCTGGGCCGTAGCCAGCGGCATCTTGTTGTAGTTGGCCTGGGGGTCGCGCAACTCCACGCGGGAGCGGGAAGCCTTGGCCAGCCGCGTTTCGATGCGCTCCACGGTGGCCGCGTTCTTGCGGGCCGTGGTGGCATTGTCGCCGAGCAAGCCAAACAGGTTGGTCAGGTACTGCCGGTAGGCCGTCCGGATGGTCTGGGTGCGGGCGTCGTCCTTGAAGTAGTAGTCCCGGTCGGGCAACGTCAGGCCGCCCTGGGAAAGGCCGATGGTGTAAGCGGTAGAGTTTTTCTCGTCGACCTCCACCGCCCCGCGGAAAAAGGCGCCGGTACCGAGCATGAGCTGCCGGGCCATGACGTCGGTCAGGCTCTTGGCATCCTTTACGGCGGCAATACGGGCCAGTTCGGGCTGCAAGTACTTCAGGCCCGCGGCCTCAATGGCGACGGTATCCATGCCGGCCGCGTAGTAATCTCCGACTTTCTGGGGGTTGCTGCCCTTGGGCGCAGCGGGGTTAGCGGCGGCATCTTCCAGGATCTGGCGCAGCAGCAATTGGGTCCGCTCCCCGAGCAGGTTGCGCGGCCCCCAGCGGGTGGCGTACCCCGGCAGCGGGTTGTTGCGCAGCCAGTTGCCGCCCGAATACTGGTAGAAGTCGTCGCAGGGCGACACGGAGCGGTCCAGGTCGTTGGGGTTGAGGCCTACGCCGGGCAGCACGGGTGCCGCCGCCACCGGGGCCGCCGGCGTCGAGGCGGCGGCAGCGGTTTGGGAAGCCGGCTGGCTCGTGGCGCAGCCCGCCAGCGTCAGCAGGGAGGCCGTCGTCAGAAGCCGGGACAAAGGGGACGTGTTTTTCTTCAAAGCGAAATAAAAATGAGGGCGGGCAATAGGTTTCCCGCAAAGACCGGCGGCAAAGCAAAAGGCTGCATTCGGGCGGAGCGCCCGGCAGCGGCGTTAAGGTCGGCTATTTTGCGGTCCGCTGCCGGGGCTTGGCCCGGGCGTACTGGTCGGGCCAGGCGACTTCCTCGCCCAGCTCAAAGGCGGCGTGCAGGGGAAAGTACGGATTGCGCAGGAACTCCCGGGCCAGCAGCACTAGGTCGGCCTGGCCGTTGGTGATGAGGGCCTCGGCTTCGGCGGCGGTGGTAATCAGGCCCACGGCCCCGGTGCGAAGGCCGGTTTCTTTTTTCACCTTCTCCGCAAACGGCACTTGGTAGAGCGGCCCCACCGGAATTGTCGCCGCGGGCACGTTGCCGCCGGTGGAGCAGTCCAGCAAGTCCACTCCGCGGGCGTGCAGCTCCCGGGCCAGGGCCACGGATTCGTCGGCGGTCCAGCCCCCCTCGGTCCAGTCGGTAGCCGAAATGCGCACTAGCAGCGGCAGTTCGGCGGGCCAGGCGGCGCGGGTGGCTTCCACGACTTCCAGCAGCAGCCGAATCCGGTTTTCAAACGAGCCCCCATACTCGTCGGTGCGGTGGTTGCTGAGCGGGGACAGAAACTCGTGGAGCAGGTAGCCGTGAGCCGCGTGCACTTCAACGAGCTGAAAGCCGGCCTCCAGGGCCCGGAGTGCCGCGGCGCGGAAGTCGGCCACCACTTGCCGCAACCCGGCCTGATCCAGTGCGACCGGCCTGGGGTAGTTGGCCGCAAACGCCTCGGCGCTGGGCGCTACCGTGGTCCAGCCGCCCTCGCTTTCGGGCACCTGGCCCTCGCCTTTCCAGGACGTGTAGGTGCTGGCCTTGCGGCCGGCGTGGGCCAGCTGAATGCCAATGGCCGCGCCCTGGGCCCGGACAAACTCGGTGATGCGCCGCAGGCCGGGCACGTGCTCATCCTTCCAGATGCCGAGGTCGTCGGGGGTGATGCGGCCCTCGGGTGCCACGGCGGCGGCTTCGGTGATGATGAGGCCGGCACCACCCACGGCCCGGCTGCCCAGATGCACTAGGTGCCAGTCGTTGGCAAAGCCATCCTGGCTGCTGTACATGCACATGGGGGATACGACAAGGCGGTTTTTCAGGGTAAGGCCGCGCAGGGTCAGCGGCGAGAAGAGGCTGGACATATGATAGACGGTGCGTGAGAAGGAGCCGCCGGCCGGGCGGCCGGGAATTGCAGTAAACTCCCGGTCCGGGGCCAGGGTTTGCCCGGCGGCGGCCGAAGTTGGGCCAGCCCGGTTCCCGGTCGACGATAAAACCGCTATCCTTGCGGCAGTTTTTACCCCTTATGCTATTCCCCGATGAAGAATGTTACCCTGTTTACTGCCCTGCTGCTGGCCGCCGGCACCGCTACCGCGCAAACGCCCGGCGGCACCCGGCTGGGTCTGAAGGCCGGCGCTACGTTCTCCACCTTCAGCGGGGTTATCAACGCCACCCCGCGCCCCCGCACCTCCTTCGTGCTGGGCACCATGCTGCGCCTGAAGCCGTCGAGCCAGGGCTTCGCCGTGCAGGTGGAGGCCCAGCTCAGCGCCCAGGGCACCAAGCTCGAAGATGCCTCGGCGGCCTCCAGCCCGACTTCCGCCAGCGGCACCATCTCCCTGCCTTATATGAATGTGCCGGTGCTGCTGCGCCAGTACATTGGCAACGTCTTTTACGTGAACGTGGGGCCGCAGCTGGGCTTGCTCGTCGGTAATAAGGAAGGCTACAAAACCCTGGAAGGTGCCCTGGTGGGGGGCGTAGGCCTGGAAACGAGCGGCGGCCTGGTGCTGGATGCGCGCCTGCTCTACGGCCTGACCGGCATCAACAACGACCCGGCCGAGCGGGCTTTCCGCCAGCGCCTGGGCGCAAGTGGCCTGTACAACCGCGGCGGGCAGCTGTCGGTGGGCTACCTGTTCGGAAGCAAGTAACTCCTGCCCGGCGCCGGCTTTTTGCGTATTCCCTGCTATGAGCACTCCCATACAAACCGGCCTGCTGGCTTACGGCATGTCGGGCAAGGTTTTTCAGGCCCCCTTCCTGACCACCCACCCCGGCTTTCAGCTGCGCGCCCTCGTGGAGCGCAGCCGCAAGGAAGCCCACCTCACGTACCCGGCCGTCGTTAGCTACGACTCGGTGGCCGAGCTGCTGGCCGACCCAGCCGTGGAACTGGTGGTGGTCAACACGCCCAACAACACCCACGCCGAGCTGACTCGGCTGGCGCTGCGGGCCGGCAAGCACGTGCTGCTCGAAAAGCCCGTGGCCACGTCCGTCGCCGAGTTTGAGGAGCTGCACGCCCTGGCCCGGGCACAAAACCGCCACCTGCTAGCCTACCAAAACCGCCGCTGGGACTCCGACTTTCGGGCCGTGCGCCAGGTGGTGGAAAGCGGGCAACTGGGCCAGCTGATTGAGGTGAACTTCCGCTTCGACCGGTTCAAGCCCGCTCTGCACTTCAAAACGTTCAAGGAAGACCCCGTGCCCGGTAGCGGCCTGCTCTACGACCTGGGTCCCCACCTGCTCGACCAAGTTCTGAGCCTGTTTGGCCGCCCGGTGCGGAGCCGCAAAACCACCGGCAGCTACCGGCCCGGCTCCCAGGTCGACGACTATTTCACGTATCACTTGCAGTACGCTGAAGGCCTGAACGTGTTCGTAACCAGCGGCCTGCTCATTGCCCAGCCCCTGCCGTCGTTTGTGCTGCACGGCACCCGGGGCAGCTTCGTCAAGACCCGCAGCGATGTGCAGGAAAGCCAGCTGCTGGGCGGCATGTCGCCGCAGGCCCCGGAGTACGGCCTCGACCAGGAGCCGGGCTCCCTGACGTTGGCCGCCGATGCCACCCTCACCACTGCGCCCTACCCGGCTCCCAAGGGCGACTACACCGGGCTATTCGAGGCCGTGTACCAAACCATTCGTCACGGCGCGCCCTACCCGATTCGGGAGGACGAGCTGCGCTGGCAAAACGAGCTGCTCGAGCAGGCCCCGGACTAGCCTTGAAGTTCTTTGGGTGCCTCCTACGAAGAAGCTCCTACCGGGGCCGGTCGAGCTTGGTGGCCGGAAACTGCGGGTCCAGCGCCACCAGCGCGTCGCGCAGGGCCCGGGTCACGAGGTGGGCTTTGTACCAGTTCTGGTCGGCGGGCACCACCTGCCAGGGGCAGCTTTGGGGGCTGCAATGCTGGAACACATCCTCGTACACGGCGCGGTACTCGGGCCACTGGTTGGCCTTGCCCGCATCTTCGGCCGAGTATTTCCACTGCTTGCTGGGATCTTCCACCCGCTCCTGCAGCCGCTCCCGCTGCTCCTTTTCCGACACGTGCAGGTAAAACTTGAGCACGGTGGTGCCGGCCTGCTGAAGCAGCTTTTCGAAGGCGTTGATGGCCGTAAAGCGCCGCCGGGCCTCCTCGGCATTGACCAGCCCCAGCACCCGGGTCACCAGTACATCCTCGTAGTGGGAGCGGTTGAATACCTGAATCATGCCGTGGCGCGGGGTATGCTGATGAACGCGCCAGAGAAAATCGTGGGCCAGCTCCTCGTCGGTGGGCTCCTTGAACGACTGCACCCGCACACCCTGGGGATTGAGGCCGCTGAAGACCGTGCGAATCAGCCCGTCCTTGCCGCTGGCGTCCATGCCCTGCAGCACCACGAGCACGCTGCGCTTGTTTTCGGCGTAGAGGCGGTTTTGCAGGCCTACCAGCTCTTGTCCCAGGCGGCGGGTTTCGCGCTTGGTGTCGTCTTTGTGCACATCGTGGGGGGCGCGGGCCGAAGTTTTGAGCAGGTCGAAAGAGTCAGCGGAAGGCATAGTCAGCAGTGGTAAAAGGAGGATCAGACTATGTACGGCCCGCCCTTGATACCGGCCGAACCAACGGGCCATTACTTCCTGCTTCGGCTAGTGCCCCAGGGCAAAAACCGGCCATTATGACTATAAGCTTCTTATTAAGCCGCTCAAATCGGACATAGTGGCTCCTTTTAGCGGGAGAAGAAGCTGGAATCAGGTTGGTACAGCGTTTGATTTACCCCCATCGTACTCAAGAAAGGAACCCAACCATGAATCTTATCAGCAAAGAATTCATTCGCAACATTGCCCCGCAACTCGACCTGCTCAACACGGTGGGTGGCGGTATTGCGCAGGCCGTACTGCGGGTGGACAAGGGCGCGAAGGGTGTGGTGATTCGGGTCGCGGCTCCCTCGGTGCGCCCCGAAAACTTCCACGTTGTGCTCAACAACAGCGACCTGACCGTGTACTGCGAGTACCGGCACCAGCCCGAAGACCAGCTCGGCGCGCCGCTGTTCAGCCAAACCCTGACGCTGCCGCCAAACCTGGACTTGGCCCGGATTGACGCCGTGCACGAAGGCCAGGAGCTGCGGGTGCGCATTCCCTACCAGGATTCGGCCACCCAGCCGCGCGAAATCAACATCAAGCAGCGCTAAGCCGCCGCCCGTTCATACCGTCGGGGCCGACCGACTCGTTTTGTCTCACCCAAGCCACTGCTTATCCCAGTGGCTTTTTTATTGCCCGGCGGGCAGGCTTAGCCAAACAGCGGAATCAGCAGAAAGAAGCCCGTGACCAGAGCTAGGTAAAACCAACCCATTACTTGCCCGCGGTAGTGGCGCGGCAGGCGGTTGCTGAGCACCAGCACGGCCACCACCACCAAGGTCAGGTGCAGCAGCAGAAATACCACCGTCTTCACCCAGTTGCTGACAATGGTATTCTCGGGCTGATTCTGGTCGGCCATGCCCAAGCCGGCGGTGGCCGCCTTGAGCAGATAATACGCGCCAACCTCGAAAGCCAGAAAGCAGCCTAGTCCCGCCAGCAGCGCCAGGGGCCCGGATTTGGAAGAAGCATCCGCCATAAGGTGAAATAGTGAGATGGTGAAGTTATGAAATGAGGAGTTGATGTGCTGACGGCGCAGCTCTGCACCATCTGCGCCAACCGCACGGCAGCTCACCACGTCCCAAGTTCACTATTTCATTTTTTCCCCAGCACTTCCGCCGTGCGGGTCTGGATATAGAGCTCGTCCACCTTGGCCCGGGCCCAGGGTGTGCGGCGCAGAAAGGTCAGGCTGGACTTGACGCTCGGATTCACCGAAAAGCAGTTGATGCGGATTCGCTCATCGAGGCCCGGCCAGCCGTAGCGGGCCACTAGATACTCCAGAATCTGGGCTAGCGTGACGCCGTGCAATTCGCGAATCAGGTGCCCGGACTCGTCGCGGGCGTCGGCAGAAGTAGGCATAAGGAAGCCGGAAGGTAGATGAAGCCAAAGGTCGGTAAAAGCCCGGGAAAGGCGCTTTTGCGGGGACTTTTTTCCGAACGGTGCCAGCTTTTACGGCGACGAGGGTACGTTGCCCCCCACATTGTGCGTTACCTTTGGGATGATGGCTATGCTGAAAAAACCAACCAAACGTGCCGCCCCCCGCCCCGCCCCGGCCGCGTGGCGCCGCCCCCTGGGGCTGCTGGCACTGCTGCTGGTGCTGGTCTTGCTGCTGGGCTACGGCCGCTACCGCCGCCAAATCAACCGCTACGCCCGCCGGGCCTACGCCACGTTCACCCTGGGTCACCTCACGGGCCGCGAAAAAACGCCCCTGCTGGCCGGCTACTCCGTGCACGGCATCGACGTGTCGGCCTACCAAGGGCGCATCGACTGGCCGCTGGTGGCCAGCCACCGGGTGCGCTTCGCCTTTATCAAGGCCACCGAGGGCGTCACGCTCCGCGACGCGCGCTTCAGCGCCAACTGGCGGGCGGCCCGCAAAGCCGGCGTCTACTGCGGGGCCTACCATTACTTCCAGCCCAACTACGACGGCACCCAGCAGGCCAACCTGTTTGCCCGCACCGTGCCACTGGCGGCCGGCGACCTGCCCCCGGTGCTCGACGTGGAAGCCCCCCAGTTTCACGACGTGGCCGTGATGCGCCGCAACGTGGCCACCTGGCTGCGGCTCGTGGAGCGTCATTACGGGGTGCGGCCCATCCTGTACTCCAACTACAGCTTCTACAAACGCTACCTGGCCGGACACTTCGACGAGTATCCGCTCTGGCTGGCGCATTACGAAGTCGATAGTCCGCAGCTGCCGCGCGAGAAGTGGATTATCTGGCAGCACAGCGACGAGGCCTACGTGCCCGGCATCCGCGGCACCGTCGACTTCAACGTTTTTCAGGGCAATTTCGAAAACCTGCTGGCCCTGCGCATTCCGGCGTCCAAGCCCGCCCGCCGTCCCGAATAGAGCCCGCCATTCCTTTCGCCTATGACCCGCACTCTGCTTCGCCTTGCTTTTGTGGTTCTGCCCGGCCTGGGCCTTTTCAGCTGCGGCGGCAGCCGGAGCGCCTTCACCCAGAGCGGCATTGCCTCCTTCTATGCCGATAAGTTTGACGGCCGCGCCACCACCAGCGGCGAAATCTACCGCCCCAGCAAGCTCACGGCCGCCCACAACACGCTGCCCTTCGGCACGGTGGTGCGCGTGACCAATGAGCGCACCCACAAGTCGGTGAAGGTGAAAGTCAATGACCGGGGGCCGCACGCCAAGGGCCGGGTTATCGACCTGTCGAAAAAAGCCGCCCGTAAGATTGGCCTCGTCGATGGGCTGGCGCCGGTGAAGCTGAAAGTGGTGAAGGCCGCCGGCGCCCGCCGCTAACGCCCTGGCCGCGCTTCCCGTAGTACTTCCTTTTCCCAAGCCGCTGCTCCCCATGAGAATCCGCAAGAAAGTCCAATGGTCCCCGCCCGCCCACGCCGACCGGTTTGCTGCCCTGAGCGGGTTTGTGCAGGCCGCCGAGGACGAAGGCTGGTCAGAGGCCGAAGTGCAGTTCGTCATCGATGAGGTGGTGGAAGCCCGCGACGAGGCCGAGGTGCAGGCCATCTGGCAGGACTACACCAAGCCCGCCATCCGCCCCTAAAAAAGCGAGGCCCGGAGCAGTGCTCCGGGCCTCGTCAATGGGTTGGTAAAGAGCCAGTATTACTTGCTCTTCATTTTCATCTTACCCTTCTTACCGCTTTTGGCG
Source organism: Hymenobacter persicinus (assembly GCF_004167665.1). Lineage (GTDB taxonomy): Bacteria > Bacteroidota > Bacteroidia > Cytophagales > Hymenobacteraceae > Hymenobacter > Hymenobacter persicinus. The sequence goes on from NZ_SEWE01000011.1 coordinate 52,164, forward strand.
GCCATCATCAGGCTGTCCTGCTCGGCTTTCATGGCCATCGTGGTCATGCGGCCGCTCAGGGACATCATGTCGCCCTCCTTGAGCATGGTGGAAGTACCGTCGGCCATCGTCACGGTGCCGTCGGCCATGATTTTGGTACCGTTGACCAGCGTCACTGGCTGGCTTACGGGGTTGGTTTGCCCTTGCTGGGTGTAGAGCACTTTACCCTCCTTCATCACCAAGCCATCCTTCATGGTGGCCGCGCCTTCCTTAATCACTACTTTCTGGCGAGGCGCCACGGGCTTGCGCGGGGGCAGTTTGGTCTGGGCCTGGGCCGTCAGAGCAGCGCCCGACAGCAGCAGGGCGGCAAAAAGAGAAACAGTTGCTTTCATGGGAACGGGTATTGAGTGGGAAGTGAGTTGAACGTGCGAAGGCCTGTAAAATACAAATTGTCGACTAAAAGTTCGCCCGCGCTCCAACAACCTCTTGCGCCGCGGCTGCGTTGATAAAAACCAGCTTTTTTGTTTCGTTACGCAAGGCTTTTTCTAATGTTGTTGCGTCAAGAGCCGCCGCTTACCGTTTAGCTTACTGCTCTGGCGGCCGGGTTTCGGCCCGCGGGCTTTCCAGCCCGGGACGGCTCGCCGGCTGACCAAACGGTCGGCTTCTTGCGTATCACCTTAGCACTCAGCCCCAACGTTCACTTCCCGTGGATTACAAAGACTACTACAAGATTCTGGGCGTGGATAAAAATGCCACGACCGACCAGATCAAAAAGGCCTACCGCAAACTGGCCCGCCAGCATCACCCCGACGTGAACCCCAACGACCCCAAGGCCGAGCAGAAGTTCAAGGAGGTGAATGAGGCCAACGAGGTGCTCAGCGACGAAGACAAGCGCCGCAAATATGACCAGCTCGGTGCTGACTACCAGCGCTACCAGCAGGGCGGCGGGGGCCGCGGCCAGGGCGGCTTCGATTGGTCGCAGTACGCCGGTCAGGGCCAAGGCGGCTTCGGGGGCGGGGGCGGCGACCCGTTCGGCGGCGCCGACTTCTCCGACTTTTTCAGCTCCATCTTCGGCGGCATGGGCGGCGGGCAGCGCGCGGGCGGGCAGCGCCCCGGCGCCGGGCAAGACTATCAGGCCGAGCTGGAGTTGACGCTCGAAGATGCTTACCGCGGGGGGCCCCGCACGCTCACCGTGAACGGCAAAAGCCTGCGCATCAACATCAAGCCGGGCGTGGAAGACGGCCAGACCATCCGGCTGCGCGACCAGGGCGGCCCGGGTCGCAACGGCGGACCGGCCGGCTCGCTCTACATCACGCTGCGCCTGCAGCCCGACGCGCGCTACACCCGCACCGGCAACGACCTGACCATGGACGTGCCCGTGAGCATCTACAAAGCCGTGCTCGGCGGTGAGCAGGTCGTTGACACGCTGTCGGGGCCGGTGAAAATCAAGATCAAGCCCGACACGGCCAACGGCACCCGGCTACGGCTGCGCGGCAAGGGCTTTCCCCGCTACCAGCACCCCGACCAGGTCGGCGACCTGTACCTACGCCTGAACCTGACTTTGCCCCAGCACCTGACCGACCAGGAAAAAGAGCTGTTTCAGCAGCTGGCGGCTTTGCGCCCTGAATAATCCTGATCCGGGCGGGCAGCGCTCCGGCCCGGGTTTCGTTCATTTTTCTGCCCCATCATGGCTACGCACCTCATCACCATCACCGTTCGGGATTACGCCACGCGCTACGGCCTGAGCGAAACCGACGTGCACGAGTTTGTCGACCTGGGTTTGCTGAGTCCGGCTGAGCTGCCCGAAACCATCCAGGCTGAGCCCGACCACCTCGTGCGCCTGGCCCGCCTCCACCACGAGCTGGGCATCAGCAAAGAGGCCATCGACATCGTGCTGGCCATGCGCCAGCGCCTGCTCGAGATGCAGGAAGCCCTGGCCCGCCAGACGGCCCGCACGGCCCAGCTGGAGCGCTACCTGCGCGGCTCCGGTCCCGTCCTCGACCCCGAAAGCTAAGCCAGCGCTACACGATATCCACGGCCAAAGCCAGGGCGCAGCCGGCCAGGGTGGCGGCCAGCTTGGGCCAGTTGAGGCGGTGCTCGGGGCTGGTTTCAAACAGAATGGTGGTCGAAACGTGCAGGAAGTTGCCGGCCACCAGCCCCAGCAAAGCCGCATACAGGCCGCCGGTAAGCAGCTGCTCCAGCACCACGTAGTTGCTCACCACAATGCCGGCCGGGGCCGCCAGGGCAAACAGCACCAGATAGGGCAAGGCCCGCCGGAAGCTGTTCAGGCGCAGCAGCAGGGCCGCCATCAGGGCAAAGGCGGCCGGGATGTGGTGCAGTGCCACGCCCGTCAGGATGGCGTAAAAGTCCTGGCTCACGATGCCCACCTGCGGGGACTTGACCAGAATGCTGCCTTCCAGAAACGAGTGGATGACCAGGGAAAACAGCAGCATAAACGGCACCCGGCCCGCGTGGCTGGTATCGTGGTGCACGTGCCCGTGCTCGACGCCCTGGGAAAACACCTCCAGAATCAGCTGCCCGAAAAAGCCGGCCAGCACGTAGTAGCCCACCCGGTGGGTGGCTGCCGGCGCCAGCGCCAATGCCTCGGGCAGCAGGTGAGTCACGGTGAGCGTAAAGAGATACGCCCCGCTGAAGGCCAGCAAGGGCTTCATCCAGGCCGTGCGGGCCGTGGGCACGAGGCGGGTAAGCCAGCCGGCGCCCAGCACGGTTAAAAACAGCATCAGTACGGCAAACCACATAGCGGGTACGGCAATAATCAGGTAGGCAGAAATTCGCAGCGGCAGCCGCTTATTTTTTGAGCACAAAAATCATTCGGGGGCTGCTGGCCTCGTCGTAGGGGTTCAGCTGGTAGTCCCCCAGGATTTCGGCCAGGCGCAGGCCCGCCATCTGGAAGTACTCCTCGAACTGTTCCCGGCGCAGGGCGCGCACCCGCTCCTCGTAGAGTTGAGGCTGCCCCTGCTCGTCAGTGAAGCGGATTTCCTTCACGATAAAGTCTCGGTCGAGGTGGCGGCGTAGCTGGAAGCGGGTGCCGTCCACGGTTTTCTCCTCGTGGCTTACCAGCTCCGCCACCGTGCGCTCGGTGTTCATGAAGTCGATGACTAGCTTGCCGCCCGGCCGCAGCGCCGCCGCCGCCGACTGCAAAGCCACCACGTTTTCGGCCTCTTCGGCAAAATAGCCAAAGCTGGTAAACAGGTTGAAGATCAAGTCGAAGGGGCCCCAGGGCAGATGGTCGCGCATGTCGTGCACCTCGAAGTGCAGGTGCGCGTGGGCAAACTGCCGGGCGTAGACGATGCTTTCCGGCGACAAGTCAACCCCGGTCACGTCGTAGCCCTGCTCGCTTAGGTAGATGGCGTGCCGCCCTTTGCCGCAGGCCAGATCCAGCAGCCGCGCCGTGGGCTTGGGATGCAGATGGCGCAGCAGCGCATCGATAAAGTCCCGGGCTTCCTGCTGATTTCGGTCGCGGTACAGCCGGTGGTAGTAGGGCGAATCAAACCAGGTGCTAAACCATTCGGTGGCGGGTGCGGGCATCAGAGAAAATAAAGCGAACAGCCCCGGCCGCGGCCGCGGCCGCGGCCAGGATGAGCTAGCGTTAACCCACTTCTTGCAACAATGTTACAAATGTAGGCAAACAAATGCTGGCGTCAGCCGAAAGGCGGCGATGGGGCTAAAACGCAAACTGCCCCCAACAGGTCGTTGGAGGCAGTTTGGCGCAGCTAAGCAGCGCACTAAGGGCTATTCTTCCTTCAGCTGACCGCCGGTCGTGCCTTTGGGCATGGCGTGGGGCTCGGCCTGTACTTTGGCGGCGTCAGAGCCTTTCTTGCTGGTTTCCACTTCTTCGGCGTTGGCGCTCATGGCCTTTTCGGCCGAAGGCTTGTTGTGTACGTCCACGTCGGTTTCGTCAACGGGGCCGTTGTTGCTGATGGGGTGGGCAATGGCGCCACCTTTGGCCTGGTTGGGCTCTTCGGCCGTGCCGCGCTCGGCTTGGGCATAGCCTTCGTCGGAACGGGTGCCGGGCGCTACCATGTCTACCGATACTTTTTTGTCGGGGCGGTAGTCGGAAGGCTCGCTGCTGCAAGCATTCAGGGCCAGCGTAGCCAGGGCGAGGCCGGAGAGCAGAAGATTCTTGGTCATAATCGTGAGCAGTTGAAAGGGCAGCCGGGCGGCCGCAACGACGGGCCCCACGGACAAGTAGGGCCCAAAAGTAAACAGGGAACGACAAACGTCGCGCGTCGGGCCGGATATTCCTTGCGCTAAAGCTGATACCGGCCCCCGGGGCGAAAAGTTACGCCGCCGGCGGGGTACCGGCCGCCGGAGCTGGAGCAGCCGCGGCATCCTGGGCGGGCAGCAGGTTTTTGCGCCGCAGCATCGAATCAAACAGCTTGATGTCGTTGGGCGAGTTGAAGATGCGCAGCGGAATGTGCAGGAACACGGGCACGGTAAAGGTGCGACCCAGCCAGCCTTTGAAGCCCGGCAGCTGCGTGGCCTCGGTGGGGGGCTGCAGCCAGAGCAGGTAGGCATCGGCGTCGCGGCGGGCCTTGCCAATCATGTCCCAGGTTAGGCCCATGCCCTTGGTCTCGTTCAGGCGCAGCAGGATCTGCCGGTTGTCGATTTCGTAGTTCATACGCTCAAACAGGGCTTTGCTCTGCTCCATCTGGGCCACGCCCGTAATCTGGGCTGAGCGCAGCAGCACGTAGAGCAGCGTGAGCACCAGGGCCAGAATCAGCCACCACCACGAGGGCCAGATGGCCGCCGGCAGCAGCCCCACGGCGAAGGGAATAAGCGCGTACCACCACTCCTTTTTCCACACCTGGGCCATGGCCATGCGGGTGTACGTGTCGGTGCTGAGCTGGTACTTTTTGGTTCGGATAGCCATCGGGCTCGGGCCCTGGCCTTGCGCCTGGCGGTAGCCACCACGCTGATTGGGTTGTTGCATTCTACTGGTTGGTTGTCAAATTTTTACCCTGGAATTACCGGCGGCTAATAGGCCTTCAGGCTCAGGTCCAGGCTTTTCACGGAGTGCGTCAGGGCGCCCACCGAAATGAAGTCGACGCCGGTGCTGGCCACTTCGGCAATGGTCTGCTCGGTGATGCCACCGGAGGCCTCGGTGGGGAAGCGGCCGGCTACCAGCGTCACGGCCTCGCGCAGCATGGTCGGGGCCATGTTGTCGAGCATGATGCGGGTGATGCCCCCGGTTTCGAGGACCTGCTGCACCTCGGCCAGCGTGCGGGTTTCCACCACGATGGGCAGGTTCTTACCCGTGCGGGTCAGGTAGGCGTGGGTCGCGTCGATGGCCGCCCGGATGCCCCCGGCGTAGTCGACGTGGTTATCTTTGAGGATGATGCCGTCGAAGAGGCCGTAGCGGTGGTTTACGCCCCCGCCGATGAGTACGGCCCACTTCTCGCAGATGCGGAAGTTGGGCGTGGTCTTGCGGGTGTCGAGCAGCTTGGCGTTGGTACCGGCCAGCAGGCTGGTCAGGTGGGCCGTGTAGGTGGCAATGGCGCTCATGCGCTGCATGCAGTTGAGCACCAGCCGTTCGGCGGTCAGGATGCTCTGGGCCCGACCCTCCACGGTGAAGGCAATATCGCCGTGCCGGACGCGGCTGCCGTCGGCCAGCAGCTCCGTCACGCGCAGGTCGGCATCAACTTCGCGGAAGATTAAGTGAGCCAGCGCGACGCCGGCCAGCACGCCTTCGCTTTTCACCAGCAGGTGGGCACGGTTGCGGGCATCGGCGGGAATGGAGGCCAGCGAGGAATGGTCGCCGTCGCCGATATCTTCGGCCAGGGCCGTGCGGATAAAGGTGGTGAGGGCTTCCGGGGTGAGGTAGGGGGCGTTTTGCACGGTGCAAAAATAGAAAAAGGCCCCGACTTGCGCCGGAGCCTTTTTCAGGGAACATCAAATTCAGGAGCTACGCTTCGGGGAAAGCCAGCTGCAGTAAGTAGTTTTTTTTCAAATGGTTACTGTAGCGCGTTAGCAGGCAAGGGGTTATTCCTTGGTGAAGTCGATGGTATCGATAACCAGGTTGCCCTGCGCCGATTTCATCTTGACGAACATCCGGTAGGCTCCGCTCTTGCTCACGTACTTGCCCACGGCGTAGGGCGTGCCCTCGGTGCTGCCGCCGTAGTGGACGAAGTCGAAGCCGGCGGGGGAGTTTTTGGCGAAAAAGTCTTTCATCACAAACTCGGCCTGCGTGGCGCTGTAGCTCTGCTTGTCGCCATCGAAGCTCAGCTCCACCGTGGAGCCGAAGTACTGGGCCAGCTCTTTGGAAGAGCCTCCCCGGATGGCGTTGCGCACCGGGGTGAAGCCTTCACCCTGAGCGTGGACCGTGGCGGAGAGAAGCACCAGCCAAATAATGGCCAATGCGTGAAGAAGGTTACGTTTCATACTAGAGTAGGGAATGCATCATGCTGTTCACTAAAACTATGCCAAGAGGGCCATACGCATAAAAGATGCCCACGGCCGAACCGCTTGGGGGGGAAATTAACGTAAATGAACACAAACTAACTTAATGCGGACGTTCCGGGCCTTGCCCCTATCTTTGCAGCTATGAACAAACAGGTATTGTTGGTGATTCTGGACGGCTGGGGCCTAGCGCAGAACAAGGAGGTATCAGCCGTCGATAAAGCCCAAACTCCCTTTGTCGATTCCCTGTTCCAACGCTTTCCCCACAGCAAGCTGCAGGCCTCGGGCGAAGCCGTGGGTCTACCCGATGGGCAGATGGGCAACTCCGAAGTCGGCCATATGAACATCGGGGCCGGCCGGGTGGTGTACCAGGATCTGGTGCGCATCAACAAGGCTATCCGGGAGCGGAAGCTGGGGTCGGTGCCAGCCCTGGAAAAGGCGTTTGACTACGCCCGCACCACCGGCAAAAACCTGCACTTCATCGGCCTGCTTTCCGACGGCGGCGTGCACTCCCACATCGACCACCTCAAGGCCCTCTGCACCCTGGCCCACGATGCCGACGTGCACAAGGTCTTCATTCACGCCTTCACCGACGGCCGCGACACCGACCCGAAGGGCGGCGTGAACTACGTCAACGACCTGGAGCAGCACCTGGAGCGCAACGGCGCCAAGATTGCCTCCATCGTGGGCCGCTACTACGCCATGGACCGCGACAACCGCTGGGAACGGGTGAAGGTGGCCTACGACCTGCTCGTGAATGCCAAGGGCACGCCCTCGCAGAACCTGATTCAGAGCATGCTCGACTCCTATAAGGAGGGCGTGACGGATGAGTTTCTGAAGCCGATTGTGAAAGTCGGGGCCGACGGGCAACCGCTGGCCACCATTCAGGAAGGCGACGTGGTTATCTGCTTCAACTTCCGCACCGACCGGGGCCGGGAAATCACGCAGGCGCTGACCCAGCAGGATTTTCACGCCTTCCAGATGCACCGGCTGAACCTGCACTACCTGACGATGACCAACTACGACGCCACCTTCGTGGGCGTCACGCCCATCTTCGACAAGGACAACCTCGGCAACACGCTCGGGGAGGTCCTGGCGGCGCACGGCAAAAGCCAGATTCGGATTGCCGAAACCGAGAAGTACCCCCACGTCACGTTCTTCTTCAGCGGCGGGCAGGAAACCGAGTTTGCCGGCGAAAGCCGCATCATGCGCGCCTCGCCCAAGGTAGCCACCTACGACCTGCAGCCCGAGATGAGTGCCTACGACCTGCGCGACGCCCTGGTGCCGGAGCTGCAGGCCCGCTCGGCCGACTTCATCGTGCTCAACTTCGCCAACCCAGACATGGTGGGCCATACCGGCGTGTTTGAGGCCGTGGTAAAAGCCGTGGAAACGACCGACGCCTGCGCCCGCGACGTAGTGGAAACCGCCCTGGCCAACGACTACGCCTGCATCATCATTGCCGACCACGGCAACGCGGAGGTGATGCTGAACCCCGACGGCACGCCCAACACGGCCCATACCACTAATCTGGTGCCCTGCATCTTGGCCGACAACGACTACCACGGCTCCCTGGCCAACGGTAAGCTCGGCGACATTGCGCCTACCGTGCTCGAGCTAATGGGCATTGCCCAGCCCGCCGACATGACCGGCCAGTCACTGCTGCACGCCGATACGGTGCAAAACCCGACGAATGCGTAGCAGCTGGCTGGCTCCCCTGCTGCTGCTGGCCGCCTGCGGGCCTGACAACGACGTTGCGCGCGCCAGTCAGGATGCGCGCAAGCCTCTGTATTTTGACCTGAAAGGCTTTCTCGACCAGCAGACTGCCCTGCTCACCCAACGCCGGCCCGCCGTGGAAAAACAGGTTTCGCTGCGGGATGGCCGGGTCGAAACCACCCGGGTCGGGCAGGTAGACTGGGGCAAGGAGCTGCAGATTTTCTACCAGGCCGACATCAACAAGCCAGCTTTGCGGGGTACCTACGAAGTACTGGGTGGCTCCGCGGCGGCCGATACGGTAGACATGGTGCGGCAGTACCGCCGCAAGCCGGGCGCGGAAAACAACGTGGACCAGTTGCAGGTGCGTGAAACCGACACCCGGGCCGGCACCATCGAAGCCATTCTCACCCAGGACAACCCGCTGTTTTTTTCGCGCAAGGTTCTGACGCTACACTACCAAAATGGCCAGCTGAGCGCCTACAAGGTGCAGGGCGTGCAGAAGCTGGTCTTGTTCGACACGCTGCGCTACTCCGCGGCCGTGCGGGTGCTCTAGCCCCGCTCTTCGCCCAGCAGCGTGACGACCACCCAGCGCCGGCCGCCGTGGTTGCGGTGCTCCCCCAGATAGATTCCTTGCCAGGTGCCCAGGGCCAGCTCCCCGTTGGTAATTGGGATGGTAACGGAGGTGCCCAGCATGGCTGCCTTGAGGTGGGCTGGCATGTCGTCGGGGCCTTCCTGGGTGTGGCGGAAGTAGGGCGCACTTTCGGGCACAGCGCGGTTGAAGAACTGCTCGAAATCGTGGCGCACGGTGGGGTCCGCGTTTTCGTTGATGCTTAGGCTGGCCGAGGTGTGCTGAATGAAAAAGTGGGCGGTGCCCACCCGCAACTGCTCGAGTTCGGGCAGCTCGGCCACCAGCAAATCGGTGATGAGGTGGAAGCCGCGGCTCACGGCCGGCAGGCGCAGGCGTTTCTGAATCCAGCGCATGGCTACGGGTTTTTCCGCTCGTAAGCGCCCAGGTCCGGGGCCGGGCCACGCTGCACGTGGCGCAGGTCGTAGTCGAGGCGGGCGCCGCGGGCGGGGCGGTTGCTGGCTGGTGACAACGTGTCGAGGCTGTAGTCGAGCTTATCGGAAAAGCCCCCGTCGGGAGCCCGCTTGAACTTGGGCGCCACGTTGATCAGGTTGTCGTTGACGCTGAGCAGGGTGCGGTAGAGCTTGGTGCGCACGATGCTGTTCGTGACGCTGACCGGAAACGCCGTGCCGGTGTTCTCGAAGGCTAGCTCGTCCTCTATTGAGCCCCAGACGATGGAGTTCTGAATCGAGATGCTGGTTTGAATCGGGTTGGCCACCTTGGCCCGGGCGGCCTTGCTGGTAAAGGCCAGCGAGGCCGTTTCGCGCCGGAAGGCGGGCGTGTAGTTGGCTACAGTGCAGAAATTCAGGTCGTACTGCCCGCCGCCGATGCCGCGGATGGCATATTCCCCGCAGTTAGTCAGCAGGCAGTTGCGCAGCACAAAGTCGCCGCTGAAGCTGAAGATGCCGGCCCCATCGAAGCCCTGCCCGCCGTTGGCAAAGGAGAGCGTGGCCCCGGAAATGTTCTTGATAACCGTGTTTTCGACTGTCACCGCGGGGCGGGGCAGCTGGTTGCCAGGATTGTAGACGAGCAATCCAAACGAGGCATTCTTGATTTCGGCGTAGCGCACCACGTTGTTGCGGCTGGTGGAGTCGAACTGAATGCCGGCCCACTGCCCGGGTATCTCATTGTAGAAAGGTTCGAGCCGGTCGCCGGCGAAGCGCACGAGGTTGCGGTCATCGGCCTTGAGCTCGGTGGTGGGCTGAAAGTCGGGGTTTACCCGCAGCGTGCCCTTCACGATGATGGCCGCCCCGGCGTGCGAGTACACCCGCGTGCCGGGCAGCATGGTCAGGATGCAGCCCGGCCGGACCAGCACGGCCCCGAAGATGACGTGGGGCTTGTCATTTTTCCACTCCGTGATGCAGGGCAGAATCTCGTTGCGGTGGAAGTAGGCGTTGCGGCCGTAGGAAATCAGCCGCACGGCCTGGTCGTTACCGTTGGTGCGAAACCGGAGCTGGTCTTCCACCAGAAAGGGTTTGTCTTCGGCCTGCTGGGCGGGCCCGAGCGTGGCCCGAATCAGCACCTGCAGGCTGTCTTTCCCCCGGATTTCGACGTTGTTGGCCGCGGGGCCCGCGTCGCCGTTGATGACCAGGGCGTACGGGGAGCCGCCGGGGTTGGCCAGCGTAATCTGCTCCACGTTCACGGCCCGGCGGTTGCGGTTATAGACCCACAGCCGTTTGGTGATGGTGCCCACCTGGGTGAAAACCGTGTCGAACATCACCGTATCGGTCGAAAACTCCAGCTTGGCGCTGGAATCGGTGGTCAGCAGGTTTTCCTTGGGCTCGCAGCCCGGCAGCGTGAGCAGGCACGAGCAAACGAGCAGCAGGGGAAGCAGGTAGCGCATAGCTGGTTTATAGTTGCTGGTTTTTGGTTTTTGGCTGGCTCGTCGGCTATTGACTACAGAAAGTATGTTCTGCTCCAGCTAACGACCAACTACCAAAAACCAATCACCCTAAACCAAAAGATTACGAAACGCCTTCCTGCAGACGCTCGGCGCTTTCGGCGATGCGCAGCTGCTCCACGAAGTCGTCGATGTTGCCCTCCATCACGCTGGCCAGGTTGTAGACCGTGTAGCCGATGCGGTGGTCCGTCACGCGGCCCTGGGGGTAGTTGTAGGTGCGGATTTTGTCCGACCGGTCGCCGCCGCCAATCATGCTCTTGCGCTGGGCGCCTTCAGCCTCGTTCTTTTTAGCCAGCTCGATTTCATACAGGCGGGAGCGGAGTACCTGCAGGGCCTTATCGAAGTTCTTGAGCTGGGACTTCTGGTCCTGGCACTGGGCCACGATGCCGGTGGGCAGGTGGGTCAGGCGCACGGCCGAGTACGTCGTGTTGACCGACTGCCCGCCGGGTCCCGACGACATAAACAGGTCTTTGCGCACCTCGTTCATGTCAATCTGCACGTCGAGTTCCTCGGCCTCAGGCATCACCACGATGGACGCCACGGAGGTGTGAATGCGGCCCTGGGTTTCGGTGGCCGGCACGCGCTGCACGCGGTGTACGCCGCTTTCAAACTTGAGCTTGCCGTACACGTCCTCGCCCTTTACGGCCAAGATAATTTCTTTGTAGCCGCCCGAGGTACCCTCGGTAGCGTCCACGAGTTCCATTTTCCAGCCCATGCGCTCGGCAAAGCGCATGTACATGCGCTGCAGGTCGCCGGCGAAGATGGCGGCTTCGTCGCCGCCGGCCCCGGCCCGGATTTCCATGATGATATCCTTGGAGTCGTTCGGGTCTTTGGGAATGAGCAGTTCCTTGATAACCTCCTCGAGGCGCTCCTGCTCGGGCAGCAGGGTTTCGAGCTCCTCTTTAGCCATCTGACGGAAGTCTTCGTCTTTCTCGGTCGCAATGACTTCGCGGGCGCCCTCGATGTTGGACAGCACCTGCTGGTAGTTGCGGTACTCGGTTACGATCTTGCCCAGGTCCTTATATTCCTTGTTCAGAGACTTGTAGCGCTTCATGTCGCTCATAGCCTCAGGCTGCATCAGCTGTTCGTTGACGTCTTCGTAGCGCTGGCGAATGGCCTCCAGTTTATCTAGCATCTTGCCTTCAGAGAGTTGTATTGGACTGTAAAGATACGGAAATCTACCGCCACAAATCGGGCGCGTTGTTCGCACTGCGGGCGGCTGCGCTCACGGCGCCGGAAAGCTTGCCAGACCTACCACCCCCTGACTTCGCCGCGCGGAAACAGTATCTGCCGGGCCGGTAACCTCGGGGCGGGCGGCGGGTTTATCTTTGCGCCTAGTCGTTCCTGGTCTTTTTCCTGCTCGGCCCAGCCTGGGTCGGGTGCCTTTTCTTCGCTGCCTATGTCCGTTGTTATTCAAGCCACCCGGGCCGTGGCGGTGCTGAGTTTGCTGCTCACGGGCTGCCGTCCCGACCAGATTGAGCACATCAAAAACGGCAAGCAGATTGCCACCGACCTCGAAAACATGACGGTGAAGCGCATTCTGCCCGCCGACCTGCTCCGGGCTGCCCGTTGGGCCGGCGACTCGCTCACCGAATCGGCCGACCGGGCCCTGCGCCGACAGCTTGCCGACCGGCTCCAGGTTGGCGGCGTGGCCGCGGCCCTCTCTTACTGTCAGCCCGAAGCCTACGCCGCCACCGACTCCCTGGCCCGCATCTTCAAGGCTACGCCGCGCCGGCTAAGTGGGCGCCCGCGCAATCCGCGCAACCAGGCCCAACTGCCGGCCGCGGCCCTGGTGCCTGACACGGCCACGGCCCGGCTGGTGAGTCGCGCCACGGCTGAAACCTTCGTGTATCAGCGCCCTATCACGCTCAACGACGCCCAGTGCCTGCGCTGCCACGGCCAAATAGGCAAAGACGTTTCTGCCGCCGACTACGCCCTGATTCGCCACAGCTACCCCGCCGACCAGGCCACCGGCTACCAGCTCGGGCAGGCCATGGGCGTGTGGCAGGTCCGCCTGCAGCGCGACGGCGTGGCGGAACTCTACACCATGAAAACGCGCAAGGTGATGAAGCCGCGCAAGCCCCTGTTTTAGCTTCTCCGACCACTTCAGAACCTCGGCAGATATCCTCCGAAGGTACCCGTTGGTCCTCGGAGGTGGTCGAGTGGGGTTCGGAAGCCGGACGGAGAAGTTCCGAACCCCAACCGACCACCTTGGAGCTCCGGGCGTGGTCCTGCGTGCCCCTCGGCCGGACTTCGGAAGTACACGGGCAACCGGGGCGGGCGTAACCCTGGGGCCGGGTTTGCGGTTTGCCTAGCATGACTGCACCCGACTCTACCTCAGCTTCACCCATCATTATTATCGGGGCCGGCATGGCGGGCCTCACCTGCGCCAACTACCTGCACCGCGCCGGCCGACCGGTGCTGGTGCTCGAAGCCGATGACGCCGTCGGCGGTCGGGTCCGGACCGACGTGACGCCTGAAGGCTTTCGCCTCGACCGGGGCTTTCAGGTGCTGCTGACCAAGTACCCCGAGGTGCAGCGCCTGCTCGACTACGGCGCGCTGGGTCTGCGGGCCTTTAAATCGGGAGCTGTAATTCGGTTGGAAAACGGCCGCGAAACCACTCTGCAAAACCCCTTGCAGCAGCCCCTGGCTGCTTTTACCGCCCTCACTGCGCCCATCGGCACGCTACCCGACAAGCTGCGGATTCTAAGCTTCGTGCAGCACGTGCAGCGGCACACCAGCGCCGAGCTGCTGGCCAAGCCTTCCACCGACACGCTGAGCTTTTTGCGTAGCTACGGCTGGAGTGAGCGGATCATCAACCGGTTTTTCCGCCCGTTTTTCGGGGGCGTGTTCCTGGACCGCGACCTGACCACCGCTAGCAACTTCTTCGAATTCGTGTTTCAGCAGTTTGTGCAGGGCGAAGCCGCCGTGCCCGCCCGGGGCATGCAGCAGATTCCGGAGCAGCTGGCTGCCCGCCTGCCCGCCGGTACGGTGCGCCTGAACACCCGAGTAGACTCCATTGATGGCCAAAGCGTGCGCCTGCAAAGCGGCGAGACCCTGGCCGCTGCCGCTGTGGTGGTAGCCGTGGACGGAGAAGCCGCCGCCCGCCTGCTGCCCACCTTCCGCCAGCCGATTTCCACCGCCTGGCGCCGCACCACCTGCACCTACTTCGCCGCCGATAAGTCGCCGGGCCGGGCCGACAAGCTGCTGCGCCTCAATGCCGGCGCGGGCAGCCTGGCCCACAACGTGGCCTTTCCCAGCGACGTGGCCCCAGACTATGCCCCTGCCGGCCGCACCCTCGTTTCCGTGAGCACCCACGGCACCCAGGCCCTGACCGAGGAGCAGCTCACCGAGCACCTGCGCGCGGAGCTTACGGCTTGGTTTGGCGCCGAAGCAGCCTACTGGCAGCACCTGCGCACCTACCACATTGCCCACGCCCTGCCCGCCTACCCGGCCGGTCAGCCCGCCCGGCAGCTCCTGCAACTGGCCCCCGCCCTATTCCGCTGCGGCGACTACACCGCCTACCCGTCGCTGAATGCCGCCATGGCTTCGGGCCGGGAAGTAGCGGAGCTCCTGTTGCGGTAAGACCTGCAAAAAAGGCGGAGTCCGGAGAAGATGCTCTTTTCCGGACTCCGCCTTTTTTAAATTAACTCCACAAACACCGGACAGTGGTCGGAGTGCACCACATCGGGCAGGTGGCCGGCGCTGCTGATGCGGGGCTGCAGGCCGGCGTTGACCAGCCAGTGGTCGAGGCGCCAGCCCACGTTGCGGGCCCGGGCCCCGGCCCGGAAGGTCCACCAGGAGTAGTGACCCGGAACGGCGCCGGGGTGGTGGCGGAAGGCATCGACGTAGCCATCAGCCAGGAAATCAGCAAACCAGCGCCGCTCCTCGGGCGTGAAGCCGGGGCTGTTCTGGTTGGCCTTGGGGTTGTGCAGGTCAATGTCCTGCTGGCAGCAGTTGAAGTCGCCGCCGATAAGCAGGCCCGGCAGCATGGCCTGCAACTCGCGCACGTACTGGCGGAAGAAGTGCAGCCACTCCACTTTAAATGCCTGCCGTTCGTCTCCGCTCGTGCCCGAGGGCATGTAGGTGTTGAGCACCGAAAAGTCCTCGAAATCGAGGCGCAGCACCCGGCCCTCGGTGTCGTAGCACTCCCGGCCGCAGCCCACCACCACGTTTTTCGGCAGCAGCTTACTGAACGTGGCCACCCCGCTGTAGCCGGGCTTCTGGGCTGGGTGCAGATACGCGTGGTAGCCCAGGGCTTCAAATCCCGACACGTCTAGCGGCTCCCGTCCGGCCTTGATTTCCTGCAGACACAGCACGTCGGGCTGGGCTTCGGCCACCCAGTCGAGCAGGCCTTTGCCCAGGGCCGAGCGGAGCCCGTTGACGTTGTAGGTTATGATTTTCAACGCGTTGTCTTGTTACTCGTCCTTCATAAAAGCCTCGAAGTACTCCAGAATGTGCCATTTCAGCATCCGTTCCTGCTCCTTGAGGTTGGCAAACGGTACGGGCCGCACCAGCGTGTAGTGGGGCCAGCCCTCCTCGTCCACCCGGTCGAGGGCGTAGTAGCCCGAGAGGCTGAACAGGCGGCAGGTGGCAATGTGCATCAGATCCTGCTTCTGCTCCTTGGTGAAGGGCCCCGCACCCTGGCCCAGCTCCTGCACCCCAATGAGCAGCAGCAGGGCGTTCAGGTCGGGCTTTTTGCCGAAGCGGGCCTTCATCTGGTTCATCAGCTCCCACCACCGGTGCTCAAACTGGGCCTCGGTTTCGTCGACGTGGAGCGGGCTCATGCCTCGTGGTGGTGTTCGGGGGCGGGCGCTACGGCTTCCTCCTTCAGGATTTCCCAGTACTCCACGGCCCGGCGGAAGTGCGGAATCACGATGCTGCCGCCGATGAGGTTGGCAATGGCAAAGACCTCGTAAATCTCCTCGTCGGTGAGCTTTTCCTCGAAGCATTTGCCCAGGTGGTACTTGATGCAGTCGTCGCAGCGTAGCACCATGGAGCAGGCCAGACCCAGCATTTCCTTGGTTTTCACGTCGAGGGCGCCGGCCTGGTAGGTGTTGGTGTCGAGGTTGAAGAAGCGCTTGATGACCTTATTGTCGGCCGCCATGATCTTCTCGTTCATGCGCTGGCGGTAGTCGTTGAATTCAGTAACCTGGGACATTGGAAGCAGGGGTGAAGATGGATTGCGGAAAGTTGAAGGGCCGAGGCGCCCGGTGGAATGGGGTCGGCCTTGGCAAGTCGGGTTAAAACCTTAAAATTAGGCAGAAGTTCCGCGCCACCTATTCCCCGCCCCCGTTTGGGCTGCTATGGTCCTATTGCTACCGCCTCGTTACCCGATTCTTATGCTTCTTATGCTGCCCCGCCATGTTTATTGCCAATGCCCTGGCCGACTTCGTCGCCCTGATTTTCCCACGCACCTGCCTGGCCTGCGTTGAGCCCTTGGCCCGGGGCGAAGACTACATCTGCACCGGCTGCCGGGCCCAGCTGCCTTACACCGACTATCACACCCTGCCCGAGGCCCACAACCCACTGGCTCGCCGGTTCTGGGGCAAGGTGCCCGTGCGCCACGCCCTGAGCTACCTGCGCTTTCTACGCCACGGCCGGGTTCAGCACCTGCTCCATCAGCTTAAGTACCAGGGCCAGCAAGACGTCGGGCGGATACTGGGCCGCTGGTATGGCACTGAACTAGCCAGCCATGGCCTCGCCGCCGACTTCGACCTGATTGTGCCCGTACCCCTGCACCCGCGTAAGCTGGCCAAGCGCGGCTTCAACCAGTCCGACACCTTTGCCGAAGGCTTGGCCTTGGGTCTTGCCGTGCCCTGGAGTGCCCACACCCTACGCCGCACCGAGCACACTGATTCGCAGACCCGCAAGAGCCGTACGGAGCGCTGGCTGAACGTGGCCACCGTGTTTGAAGTCAATGCCCCGGCCAGCCTTGTCGGCAAGCGCATCTTGGTAGTCGACGACGTGCTGACCACCGGGGCCACGCTCGAAGCCTGCGCTGCTGCGCTGCTGGCCGCCGGCTGCCGGGAAGTCAGCATTGCCACTATTGCCTGCACCGAGCATTAGTTGAAAAGAAAAAGCCCGAACTGCGGACAGTTCGGGCTTTTCAAAAGCGTAACGCTTCAGCTTACTTGTTCGAGCCGGCGTTGATCATGGCGCAGCGGAAGCCGATGGCCGCCGTAGCGGAGTCTTCGGCCATGAAGCGGCGCGTGCCCGGCGAGAGCCAGTACGCTACGTCGCGCCACGAACCACCTTTATAAACGCGCACGTGGTCGTCGATGAGGGACTGGTATCCTTTCTTGTCGTACTTCTCGCTCGGGTCGAGGTAGCCGTTGCGACGGAAGGGGTTCAGATCTTCCACGTCTTCGAAGGAGAGCGGACGGTAGATGTCCTGCACCCACTCGTTCACGTTGCCAGCCATGTTATACAGGCCGTAGTCGTTCGGCGGGTAAGCGTAAATGTACTCGGTAATCATGGCGCCGTCGTTCAGGCTACCGGCAATACCGGCGTAGTCACCGCGGCCGCGCTTGAAGTTGGCCAGGAACGTGCCCATGCCTTTGCCGTAGGGGTTCCGCACCTGACGGCCATCCCATGGGTAAATGCGCTTGTTCTCCTGGTTTTCGTTGCCAGGCTCCTGGGTACCGATGAGAGCCTGGGCCGCGTACTCCCACTCCGCCTCGGTGGGCAGACGGTAGTTGGGCAGCGTGTTGCCGTTTTCGATGGAGATTTTGGTTTTGCCGTCGCCTTCGGTGCCTTCAGCAGCGTCGCCGCCCTTGTTTTTCTTGCCGAACAGGCCACCTTTCTTCTTGGTGCTGCCGCCGTCTTCGTCACCTTCCGAAGCCAGACGCTCGTTCACCTTGGCCGTCCGCCAGGTGCAATAGTCGTTGGCCTGCAGCCAGCTCACGCCCACCACGGGGAAGTAGCGGAAGCCGGGGTAACGCAGGTAGTAATCCACGTAGGGGTCGTTGAACGACAGCTCCCGGGCCCACACCGTCGTGTCGGGCAGGGCCGACTGGTAGAACTCCTCGGAGGAGTCCTTACGGGCATAGTGCAGGTATTCGAGCCAGTGAATGTTGGCCACTTCGGCTTCGTCCATGTAGAACGAGGCGATGGTCACGGTGCGCTCGATGTTGTCGTGCGTCATCGTAACATCCTCTTCCTGAGAGCCGAGCACCGTACGACCACCTTCAATAAAGATCAGGCCGGGGCCTTCCGGAATGCCTTTGTAGTCGGCCACCCGCATGCCGTCCTCGGTGTTGTACTCCAAGCCCGTCGTCGAGCTGTACTTACCAGGTTTGGTAGCCGTTGGCGGCCCACCTTTACACGAAGCCAGCGCACAGGCTCCTACGACCGCAAAACGCAGGTACTTGGAAAAATTCATGATCAAGTTGAAACTACCTGAGAGAAAATGATTTAAGGAAGGCAATTTGGATGCAATAATACGCAAATTTAGAAGGCCGGGCAAGGAATTGACGGGTAATTCCGACGTTTTAACCGCCGCCACGCCGCTTCCAACGAATCGAACTGCCGGATGCTGAGCGACACCTCGTGAGCGCCCCCCAAATCGGCACTGAGCTGGCTCAGGCTGATGTCGTAGCTATAACCGAGCCGCAATGCCCCTACGCTGACCCCGGCCACGGCCGTCAGCAGCTGCTGGGGGCGGCTGGCCCCAGGCAGTGGCACGCCCCGGTAAATGGCCCCGAGGGTGATGGGGGTCACGGTGCCGTACAACCCCACTTCAGCCCGCTGCGACCCGCCCTGCCGGGTGTAATTCACGGTGGGTGAAATACTTATCTCCCGGTAAGTCAGCTTTTCGGTTTTCTTCAGGAAAAAATATTTCACGCCCCCGTTGAAGTTCAGCCGCATCGGCAGCTTGGCCTCGGTGGCAAAGCCAAGGTCGGGCTGGTTGACGTGGTGAGCTGCCGCGCCCACCCAGAAGTTGTCGTTGTAGAGCAGCAGGCCGGTGCCCACGGTGAGGTAGCTCACGGGCTTCACGTCGCCGAAGGTTTCGGCCGTCTGGCCCACTACCTGCCCGTCGTCGGAAAGCTGGTCGCCGAAGACAAGGTTGTCGTAACTGATGCGCTGGTTGCCGTAGCTGGCCTGCAGGCCCCCGCTCAAGCTAAGCTGCTCGGTGAGCCGGGCGTGGTAGGCGTAGATGCCGCCCACCTCTAGGCGGGTGTAGCCGATGGCCCCGCTGCGGTCGGTGCTCAATAGCAGCCCCACAGCGCTGTTCTGGTCGGCAAAGCGGTAGTCGGCGGCCAGCTGCCCGGTCTGGAACGTGCCGGCCAGGGTCGGAAACTGGTTGCGGTAGCTGAGCGTGACGCTGTAGTCGTCGAGCAGGCCGGCGAAGGCCGGGTTGGTGTGCAAGCGCGCGGCGTAGGGCTGGGCAAAGTACAAATCCTGCCCCTGCGCCGCCGTTCCGGCCGCCAGCCCGAGCCCGGCGGCCAGCACAACCGCGCCCCGCCGCCGGCCCCGGCCGGGACGGTGCACTGGAAGCATAAGACGGTCAGGCTGGTAGCGAGGCATAGAGTACGAAAGTAACGCGGCTGCCCGGTGGTTTGGTACGTGGACGAAGGCGGAGGCCGGAACTAAAATGCCGAATTCCCCCCTATTTATAAACCAACGAATGTATTCGAGCATCTAATATAGTAGTATCGACGGCGGGCCGGCCGCGGCTGGGTTAGTCCCGGCCCGATATCTATTCTACTTTTGCCCGGCAGCCGGTCCCGGGTGGCCGGCCGCTTGTTAGCTGCTAACCTTTCCGCTTTACCTTTTTCAACGATGCGCAAATTCCTTTTAGGTCTGCTGATTTTTCTGGTGGTTCTGGTCGCTGCCGCGGCCCTGACCCCGATTCTGTTCAAGGACAAGCTCAAGCAGCAGCTCGACAAACAGCTGGCCCAGCGTGTGGCGGCCAAGGTGGAATACGACCCGAATAAGGTTGGCCTGAGTTTGTTTAGCACCTTTCCCGACCTGGGACTGAGCATCGACGAACTGCGCGTGATTGGCGTCGATTCTTTTTCCCGCGACACGCTGGCCTACCTGCCCTCGTTTCGGGTGGGCCTGGATTTGATGAGCGTGATTCGCGGGGAGCAAATCAAGATTAAATCCATTCAGCTCGACCGGCCCGACCTGAGCCTGAAGGTGCTCAAAAGCGGCCGGGCCAACTGGGACGTGATGCTTTCGGACTCCGCCGCGGCCGCGAAGGGGCAGGACACGAGCCAGGTGAGTCTGGCCATCAAGGGCTGGGAAATCAAGAACGGCAAGCTGCGCTACGAGGACCGCACCATCCCGTTTGCCATGCGCGCCAGTGGCGTGAACCACACCGGCTCCGGCGACTTTGCCCAGAACGTGTTCGACATGGTGAGTAAGACCACGGCCGAGAGCTTCACGATGAACTACGCCAGCGTGGACTACATCAGTAACAAAAAGCTGGACGCCGACGTGACGATGGCCATGGACCTGGATAAGATGCTCTTCACCTTTAAAGACAACAAGGTGAAGCTGAACGACTTTCCGGCCACTTTTCAGGGCACCGTGGGCTTGCCCAACGCTACCGACATCACCTACGATTTGACCTTCAAAGCCCTGGAAACCGACTTCAAAACGATTCTGAGTCTGGTGCCGGGCGTGTATACCGAGCAGTTCAAGGACGTGAAGGCCGATGGCCGGGTCGCTTTCGACGGTTACCTGAAGGGCGTGCAGAATGAGTTAAAGTTTCCCGGCTACGGCGTGAACCTGAAGGTGACCAACGGCATGTTTCAGTACCCGCAGCTGCCTCAGGCGGCCCGCAACATCAACGTGGACCTGAACGTGGATAACCCTTCGGGCTTCACCAACAACGTGAAGGTGAACGTGAAGCAATTTCACCTCGACCTGGGCAAAAACCCCATTGACGGCAACGTCATCATCGACGGGCTGGCGCCGATGAAGGTGGACGGCCGCGTGAAGGCCAACGTGGACCTGGCCGAGATGATGAAGGTGTACCCGGTGCAGGATCTGCTGCTGCGCGGGCAGCTGTTCGTGGACGCCACCGGCAAGGGCACGTATTCGAAAACCCAGATGCCGGTCGTGAATGCCAAGCTCAACCTGACCAATGGCTACGTGAAGAGCAAGCAGTTTCCGGCCCCCATCGAAAACCTGACTCTGAATGGCACGGTGGTCAACACCACGGGCCAGATGAACGACACCCGCATCGACATCCCGCAGTTTCGGATGCTGCTCGACGGGGAGCCGCTCGAAGGCCGCGTGGCCGTGCAGAGCATCGACAAGCCCGTGTTTGACGCCAACGTGAAAGGCGTGGTCGACCTGACCAAAATCACCAAGATCTTCCCGCTCGAGGGCATGACCGTGACGGGACGCCTGAACGGCAACGTGGCCGCCAAGGGCAAGATGGCCGACATCGAGGCCGGGCGCTACCAGAGCGTGGTGGCCTCGGGCACCGTAAACGCGCAGAACGTAACTTATAAGAGTGCCGACCTGCCCCAGGGTATGCGCGTGACCCGGGCCACGGCCACGTTCAACAACGACCAGATTGTGCTCCAGAACATGACCGGCTTCGTAGGCTCCTCCGACATTGCCGCCTCAGGCACTATCTCCAACTACATGGGCTACCTGTTTACGCCCGGCCAGCCGCTGCGGGGCAACCTGACGGTGAACTCCCAGCGCTTCAACGTGAACGAGTGGATGGTGGATGAGGTATCGGCCAAGCCGACCAAGGGCGCCACGGCGGCCACCAAGGCGCCGGCTGCCGCCACCAAGGCCGACGGCGTGCTGCAGATTCCCAAGTTCTTCGACCTGACCCTGAACAGCACCGTGGGCCAGGTGGTGTACGACAACCTCAAGCTCGACAACGTGAAGGGCGTGGTGACCGTGCGCGACGAAACGGCCAAGCTTAACAACCTGACTTTTAATACGCTCGGCGGGGCCTTTGCCACCAACGGCTCCTACAGCAGCAAAAACCTGGCTCACCCCAAGTTCGACTTCGGGCTCAACATCAAGAACCTGAACTTCCAGAACGCCTTCTCGGCCTTCAACTCCATCAAAACCCTGGTGCCCCTGGCCGACAACCTCGAAGGCGTGTTTTCGACCAACTTCAGCGTGAGCGGGGAAATGGGCCCCGACATGATGCCCAACTACAGCACCCTGACCGGCAAGGGCCTGTTTGAGGTGGTGCGGGCCGCCGTGGGCAATTCCGACGTGCTCAACAAAATCAGCACCCTGACCCAGTTCCAGGAGCTGAAGAGCTTCGCCGTCGACCACAAGGACGTGGCAGCCGAAATAATCAACGGCAACTTTATCGTGAAGCCCTTCGACCTCACGGTGGGTCAGATCAAGATGACGGTGGGCGGCTCCAACAACATCAGCAGCGGCGGCCTGGCCTACGTAACGGCCCTCGACGTGCCGACCGGCAAAGTGGGCACCAACCTCAACAGCCAGCTCACCCGCCTCACCGGCGTGAAGGATATTAAAGGCACGGAACGCGTGACGCTGGGCCTCAACATTGGCGGCACAGTTACGAATCCGGTGGTAAAGCTGACCACGGGTGGGGTGAAATCGCAAGCCAAGGACCTGGCCAAAAGCCTGGTGACGAGCGTGGTGCAAAGCCAAGTCGATAATGCCAAGCTCAAGCTGGCCGCCAAAACCCAGGTGGCCCAGGACAGCCTCAAGCACGAGCTGGAGCGCAAGCAGCAGGAGCTGGCCGGCAAGGCCCAGCTGGAGCTCGAAAAGCGTCGCCTCGAAGCTCAGGCCAAGCTCAAGGCCCAGGCCACTCAGGGCCTGAACAACCTGTTTGGGGGCAAGAAAAAAACGCCGGCCAAGGAGCCGGCTAAAGACCCCGAGCCCACACCCACCGACAGTACAAAATCCGGACAATAGAACTTAACCGGGCTAATCGGGTCGAAAATGGCCGAATAATTGCTCAAAACGAAGAGGTGCCGTTTCTCCGTAAACGGCACCTCTTCGTTTTCCCACCTTTCCACACTTTCTCCCGATGAAACTCAACCGCTTCCTTTCCTTCGTGGCCCTTGCGGCCCTGACCCTCACCGGCTGCAGCAAAGACAACGATTCTGACGCTGGCACCAAGCTGGAAGTGCGCCTCACCGATGCCCCCGGCGACTTCCGGGCCGTGTCCCTGGACGTGCGCCAGATCGAGGTGCACCTGAAGGACGAGCAAGTGGCCGACGGCTGGCAAACCCTGAACTTCACGCCCCAGTTCGTCAACATCCTCGACTACGTCAACGGCAAGTCGGCCCTGCTGGTAAGCACCGATTTCGCCCCCGGCGACATCAAGGAAATCCGCCTGATTCTGGGCCCCAACAGCACCGTAACGGGCACCGACGGCTTCGTGTACGACCTCAAAACCCCGAGCGGGCAGACGTCGGGCGTTAAGCTCAAACTCGACAAGGTGACCCTGCGCGAGGGTGAAACCTTCCAGCTCCTGCTCGACTTCGACGTGGCCAAGTCCATTGTGGAGCGCGGCAAGTGGAACGCCAGCAAGAAGAAGGAAGAGCGCTACCTGCTCAAGCCCGTTATCCGGCTCGTGGCGCAGGAAATTGCCGGCGGCTTGTCCGGCACCGTGACGCCGGCCGCCACGCTCCCCCAGATTCTGGCCATTCGGACTTCCCTCATCCCCGCCGACACCTTCAGCACCGCTGCTGATGCCAGCGGCGCGTACCGCCTGCTGGGTATTCCGTCGGGCGTGTACCGCGTGGAGTACTTCCCCACCACTACGGCACCTACCAACCAGCCTGCTTACCACGGCGCGGTCCGGACCGGTATTGTGGTAACCAATAACCAGGAAACCCGGATTGACCCCGTCAAGCTCGACTAGTCCGCTCACGGATTTCGGAAAAGAAGCGCTGCACTTACTGTAGCGCTTCTTTTTTGCCCGCGCCGCCCGCGCACCTGCAGTTTGCTCAGCAGGACAGAAAAGGGCTTTCCAGCGGTCAGATCCTTGAAAAGCAATACGGTATAAAAATATTTCCGTGTAATAGCGTGGATTATATATTGCAATTTTCTACGTTTGAATTGTCAAACTCTCCTGCCACTCTACCCTTTCCACTATGAAGCACTTTGCTCTCCTATCTGCAGCACTACTTTCCAGCCTCGCTTTCACGGGTTGCCAGGACCTCGCCGAGGACGTGGCACCCCGCCCCCAAACCGCCTCGGCCGACGCCAAGAAAGTCACCACGTACCAAGCCGTTTCCATCGACCTGATCGGGGTGGAAGTAAGCCAGGACACCGACGAGAATACCAGCAACTGGACCGCCCTGCCCGGCGTGCAGCCCGGCCGGCGCAACCTGTTACAAACCGGCAATATCGGCACCCCGCTCTTCGTCACGGGCGCCTTCCAAACCGGCACGCTCAAGCAGCTGCGCCTGATTCTGGGTCCTAACAGCACCATCACGCTCTCCGATGGCCGTATCCTGCCTCTCGATACGCCTAGCGGCCAGACCTCGGGCCTGAAGGTGAAGCTGAATGCGGCCGTCACGAGCGGCACCAACTACGCCGTACTGGTTCCCATTGACCCCGATTGGCAAGTGGTGGCCCGCGGCAATGGCTCCTACGGCCTGAAGCCCGTGCTCGAAGGCACCGTCAGCGCCCAGCAAATCATTATTATCACGCCCGGCGGGGGCGGCGGTCCGGTGGTTTTCTAACCCGCTTTCCGGCGCCGACCCGCGCGGCCGGCACTTAGGCAATTCGTAAAAAAGGGCTTCGCGAAATCAGTTTCGCGAAGCCCTTTTTCGTGTCAATTCCCCGATTAATCCAGTCGTTGTTTCTTAATGCAGCAGTTGTTGCAGCAGCGCCAGCAGTTCGCCCTGAGTGGTCTGGGTTTTGTCGTGGGCGTACCAGCCGTGCACCTGCTCGGCGTACTCCTCGTGCGTGGCGCCGCGGGCTTTCAGGTCGAGCAGCAGCTTCTGGGCCGGGGCAGGGCGGGGTCCCCAGTGCGTGACCTCAGTTAGTGTGTCGGCGCGCAGCACCAGCAGCTTCGGAATCGAGCGGGCGCCGTTGGTGAGGTAGCGGTCCATCAGGTCCGGGTGCTCGTCGCGCAGCACGTAATGGGTGGTGATTCTGCCCCCCGAGGCCTGGGCTATGGCTTCCAGCACGGGCACAATCTGCGAGGCGTCGCCGCACCAGCCTTCAGTGATAATCAGCCACACGTACCGCTGCGTGAGGTTTTGCAGCGCCGCCTGCACGGCGGGCAGCAGCTGCACGGTTTTGTCGAGGCGGCGCATGCGCTGCACGTTCAGCTTGGTGTAATCGGTCAGCTCTTCCGACTGCTGGGGGCCGGTGGTTTTGCCTTCGGCCAGCAGCTCGTCAATCAGCTGGCGGTAGGCGGCATACGAGTAGGCCGAAGCCAGCAGCTGGGGAGTAGCAACCGGCAGGGAAAGAAGGTCGGACATGGCGGGCAGAGAAAACGGTGGCTGTTGAGCTCCGTAAACTCAAAAAACCCCGGCGAGGTTATTCCCGCCGGGGCTTTTCGCGCAGCAAACTCGGTTCTACAGGCTCACCGTTTCCAGGCCCGCCGCCGACAGTTCTCGGCAGTAGGTGATGTAGTCGGTGTTGATGGGTGTCAAGCCCTGCTCCCGCATCTTGATGGCCACCTGGCCGCGGTGGTAGTTGCCGTGGATGGGCAGGTGAGTGTAGATGTCCGATACCTGACTCGTGAAGGATTCGCCGGCCGAATTGGTGTAGCTGATCAGGCGGTGCAGTTCGGTCTCGTCGGCTTCGGCGGCCATGCGGTACACGCGCGCCGTCGACTGCTCGTGCCAGTAGTGCAGGCCGGCCAGATCGTGCTCCTGCCACACTTTCACCGGGCTGGGCGTGTTGGTCAGGCGGCCAATCCAGATGGACTGGGCATTCAGGACGTGGCTGAACAACCGCAGCACGTTGGCGGGAATGGTGGCGCCGCCTGCCACGAGGCCGTCGAGGTGGCGCAGTAGGGTTTCGTTGGCCCACACGTTGTAGGCGCCCAGTTTTGCAATGGTGTTAATCATCGTTCAGGTATTCAGGGTTCAGGTCGTCGGAGGGCGCAAAGCGGCCGGGGCCAGTGCGGGCCGGGGCTATAACAGCGGGGCGCCCGGATCTTCTACCGCGGGTCCTGCCAGACCAGCATTTCCGCGGTTCGGTTTTTGGTAAAATCGGCGCACTGTCCGTCGCCGCGGCCGGTGATGCCACCGTCGGGGTGGCAGAGCACTTTGCCCTTGGCGTCGTAGACCGTGCTGAACTGGTCGCAGCAGGGCGCCGTTTCGAAGTACACTACCTGGTCGTTGTAGCGGTAGCGGTAGATGTGCACGGGCGGGTTCTGTTTTTTCTCGGCTAAGTGGTTCTGAATGCGCGTTTCCAGCCACTGGGGCCGGGCGGTGGTGTCGAAGGCGGTGGCCCGGTTGCGGGTCAGGTCGGTGGTGTTGGCGCTGGTCGGGTTGGGCGTGTCAGTGCCGTTCACGTAGCCCGCCACCGGCGGGTCGGTGGGCGTATTGACGGCCACCCCGCGCTGGCAGGCGCCGGTCAGCAGCAGGGCCGCGGAAGTGAAGGCAAACAGGAACGTGGGGCGCATGGCGGCAAAATTAAGGGGGCGAAAGTAGTGAACGGACGCCAAAGGCCGAGGTTGCCTCCCGCCGCGCGACGGGAACCCGACCCTTTTTTCTACTGGTCCCCGATTACCAGCCCCACAAGCTCCACAGCGGTGGCCCAAATACCAGCAGCCCCACCACTAGTGCCCCAGCCGCTACCACCAGCACCGCGCCGGCAGCCACGTCCTTGGCCTTGCCGGCCAGGGCGTGGTACTCGGGCGAAACCAGGTCGGTGAGGGCCTCCACGGCAGTATTGAGCAGCTCGGCGCTCCACACCGCCCCGATGGCCAGGGCCACTAGTGCCCACTCCAGCCGCGTAATACGTAGGTAAAAGCCCAGCCCGATGGCCGCCGCCGCCGCCGCGTGAAAGCGCAGGTGCACTTCCGAGCCCAGCGCCGAGGCCACGCCCCGGAAGGCGTGCCCGAAGCTGGCCACGCGCCGCCGCAGCAGCCCCGGCCGGCCTGCGGACTCAGCCACGACCGTCAAACTCGTGGAATACGCTGAGCCGCAGCCCCTCCCATTCCGATTTCAGAATGCTGTAGTAGACCGAGTCGCGGCGCCGGCCCCCGGGCATCACCATGTGGCTGCGCAGAATCCCTTCCTCCGTGGCCCCCATCCGCCGCATGGCTTCCCGCGACTTCAGATTCAGCGCGTCGGCTTTAAGCTCCACCCGTTCGCAGCCCAGCTCCCCAAAGGCGTACTTGAGCAGCAGGTGCTTAGCCGCGCGGTTGAGGCCGGTGCGTTGAAAATCCGTGCCCAGCCAGGTCCAGCCGATTTCCAGGCGCCGGTCGGGAGGCGAGAAGGAGCCGTAGCTGGTGCTGCCCACCACCCGCCCGGTTTCCCGGTCGATGATGGCAAAGGCGTAGCGGGTGCCCTGGGCGCGGTCCTGCACGGCTTTGTTCAGGTAAGCGGCCAGCCCCAGCGCATCGGCGGGAGCGGGCAGGGAGCTGAATTTCCACAGTTCCGCATCGAAGATGATGCGCTTGAGCTCTTCAAAATCCGTGGGCTCCAGGGGCCGCAGCCGGACGCGGGAGTTTTCGAGGGTGATGCAGCGGGAGCAGTCCATAAGCGTGGAGAAGGGCGGGCTTCGAAATCAAAACCAGAACGTCATGCCGAGTGCAGTCGAAGCATCTCTCCCGCAATAGTATATGATTACTTTGGCGGGAGAGATGCTTCGACTGCGCGGACGCCAGATCAAGCATGACGAACAGCGTGGCTGCTTACTTCTTCATCTCGCCCACCATGTCCTCGGGCTTGAGCCACTCGTTGAACTGCTCCTCGGTGAGGTAGCCGAGCTGCAGGGCCGTTTCCTTCAGGGTCGAGCCGTTTTTGTGGGCCGTCTGGGCAATTTCGGCGGCTTTGTAGTAGCCGATGTGCGGGTTCAGGGCCGTCACCAGCATCAGGCTGCTGTCGACATGCTTCTTGATGTTGGCCTCGATAGGCTCGATGCCCTCGGCGCACCGGTCGTTGAACGACACGCACACGTCGCCGATGAGGCGGGCCGAGTGCAGGAAGTTGTAAATCATGACCGGCTTGAACACGTTCAGCTCGAAGTGACCACTCATGCCGCCGATGTTGATGGCCACGTCGTTGCCCATCACCTGGGCCGCTACCATCGTCATGGCCTCGCACTGGGTCGGGTTCACCTTGCCGGGCATGATGCTCGAGCCAGGCTCGTTGTCGGGAATGTGCAGCTCACCGATGCCGGCGCGCGGGCCCGAAGCCAGCAGGCGGATATCGTTGGCAATCTTCATCAGCGAAGCCGCTACCGTCTTCAGCGCGCCGTGGGCTTCCACGATGGCGTCGTGGGCGGCCAGGGCCTCAAACTTGTTTTCGGCCGTGATGAAGGGCAGACCGGTGAGGTCGGCAATGTGCTTGGCCACGTTCTCCGAGTAGCCGGCCGGGGTGTTGATGCCGGTGCCGACGGCCGTGCCGCCTAAAGCCAGCTCGGAGAGGTGAGCCAGCGTGTTCTTGATGGCGCGCAGGCCGTGGTCGAGCTGGGACACGTAGCCGCTGAACTCCTGGCCCACGGTCAGCGGGGTGGCGTCCATCAGGTGGGTGCGGCCAATCTTGACGATGTGCATGAAATCCTGGCTTTTGCGCCGGAGCGTGTCGCGCAGCTTCTCGATGCCGGGAATCGTGACTTCGACCAGAATCTTGTAGGCGGCAATGTGCATGGCCGTCGGGAACGTGTCGTTGCTCGACTGCGACTTGTTCACGTCGTCGTTGGGGGCCAGCACCTTTTTCTCGTCCTGGAGGCTGCCGCCCTGCAGCACGTGGCCGCGGTAGGCAATAACCTCGTTCACGTTCATGTTCGACTGCGTGCCCGAGCCGGTCTGCCACACCACCAGCGGAAACTCCTGGTCGAGCTTACCCGCCAGGATTTCGTCGGCAACCTTGCCAATCAGCTCGGCCTTTTCGGCGCTCAGGATACCCGCGTCGCGGTTGGTCAGCGCGGCGGCCTTTTTGAGGTAGGCAAAGGCGCGGATGATTTCCTTGGGCATCCGGTTGATGTCCTGGGCAATCTGAAAGTTGTCGATGCTGCGCTGGGTCTGGGCGCCGAAGTAGGCGTCGGCCGGCACCTGCACGGTGCCCATGGTGTCTTTCTCGGTGCGGAATTGCATGTAGCGGGAATGAAAATGACGAATCCGGTTTTGGAGGTGGTAAAAGTACGCAACAACCCGAACTCAGGCCCTAAAAAGACACCGGCCCCGCTGCCGAAGCAACGGGGCCGGTGAAAAATTCCCGCGCCGGGAGTTAGCAGCCCGACCAGCGGACCCGCCGTCAGAACGAATAGTTCAGCGAGGCTTTAATCACGCGGTTCTGGGCGTCGAAGCGGTTGTTCTTATCCAGCGACGACAGGCCGAAGTCGTAGCCCGCGCTCAGGCCGAAGCCGCTGTCGAACTGGTAGCCCAGCCCCCCAACGGCGGCGAAGTCCACGGGGCGGAACTGATTTTTCACGTCGAAGTCCGTCTTAAAAGCGCTGAAGCCCAGGGCTCCGGCTTCCACGCGCACCTTGTTGCTGACCAAGAACGAGGCCTGTGGGCCGGCGAAAAGGTAGAAGCCGGGCGTCAGGTAGCCCTTAAACAGCACCGGCACATCAATGTAGGCCATGCGGGAGGTAGCCGTGACGCGGGCATTCAGGAAGTCGAACTTCTCCCAGGGCAGCGTGCCGACCAGCTTGGCGCCTTTCTCGGAGTACGAAACGCCGGGCTCGATGGCAAAGCCCGGACCCAGCGGAATAGTGGCGTAGAGGCCGGCGTGCACGCCGGGCTTCATTTCCTTGGTCACGGCCCCGTTGGTGTAGCCGGCCAAATCCATCACGCTCTGCACGGCATCCCCCGACCAGTCGGAGACGTTGACGCCAGCCCGCACCCCGAACTTGATGCCCGGCGTGGCCGGGGCGGGACGCACGGCCGAGTACACGGGGCGGGCCGGAGCTGGAGAGTAGGTTGGGCGGCGCACCTGGGCCTGGGCCACGGAGAAAGAAGCAGAAACCAGCAGCGCGGCCGCAGCCAAGCGCCCGAAGAGAGCTTTGGAGTTCATATCGAAGAGTATTCGGGAAAAGATGAAGAGCAGAAAACCGCGGCGGCGCAGGCAGCATCCGAGCCAGGGTTTCGGTGGGGTGGTATGTCAAAACCATACCAACTACGCTGCAGCTCCCCGCACCCCGGCGCGGCCGGCCGGGAACTGCCGCTGCAAATCAGCCACTTAAAAATCTGCTGCATCGACCAACCGGGCGGAACTCCCGACCAAGCGCCGGGCTACCAGCAGGACCCAAACCCGGATTTTATGCCCGCGCTGCAGCTGACTACGCCGCACTGGTACGCCGAAAGACGGGCGCTGCCGAAGTAGGGGCTGGGGTTGAGCGGCGGCCGTGCCTCATTTTTCCGTGGTAAGTCGTCTGTTAGCAGCCGGCTGCGTATAGCCCTTATTCAAATCAGCTATTCCCGCCATGAAAAAGACCTTCGAAGACGAATCCGAGGCTCTCTCGGCCCAGCCCGACCAGCCCACCACGGCCCAGCCGGCCGCCTCTACCACTGCCTCCTCCACGGCTTCTTCCCCAAGTGAGACGCCCGTGCCCGTGGCCGGCAACGGCGCCCCCGATTACAGCCAGGTTCAGGTTAAAACCGAGCCCGAACTACC
Source organism: Hymenobacter persicinus (assembly GCF_004167665.1). GTDB lineage: Bacteria > Bacteroidota > Bacteroidia > Cytophagales > Hymenobacteraceae > Hymenobacter > Hymenobacter persicinus. The sequence continues at coordinate 82,522 of NZ_SEWE01000011.1, forward strand.
CCGTGAGGTAGAGCCCGGCGGCAGTGCCACCGAGCCCCAGAGCGGGGGCGGCTACAGCGGCTAGCCCATACCAACGTTGACTTAACAGCAAAAAAGCCGACCTGCGAGGGTCGGCCTTTTTTGTTGGGAGCGTGGGGCCGGCTACGGCTAGAAGCTCACCGACATTTCCACCACCTGGTCGGCGCGGAGGCCGCTGGCGAGGCCGGGCTGCCAGGCGGGCCCTTCGCAGATCAAACGGATGGCGGCGGCATCGTAGTCGGCACGCAGGCTGCGAACCACTTGGAAGTTCTCCAGCTGCCCGGCGGCCGTCACCGTGAATTTCACCCGGACGGTACCATCCAGGCCCTTGGCGGGCGGCTCGGGCCGGAACTTGTTGTTGTGATGCAGATAATCCTGGAAGCTGCGGTAGCCGCCCACCGGCTGGGGCCGCACGCTGGCCGCGGGGGGCAGATTAGCAGAGCGCGCCGCACCCGTTTCCGGCGCCGCTTTGGCCTTCATGCTTTTTGCCGCAACGCTCCCATCCATGTCGGCGGCAGCGGCCATGGCCACCCGCCCCTTGGCCGGCGCAGGTGCCGCCGATAACGACTCCGGCACCGGCACCGCGGCCTGGGGCACTTCCACCATAGCCACGACGGCCGCAGGGTTTTCCGGCGTAGCGGTGGTAGTAGCAACTGCGGAAGCCGGCCTAGCGCGGCCCCGCCGGGCCGGGGCCGCGCTAGGCCGGGGCCGGGCTGCGGCAATGGGCGCGGAAGCCGCCGGCGCCTCAGACCGCGTCGCCCCGGCCACCGGCTCCGGAGCTGGAAGCGGGGCTGCGGCCGGGGCTGGGGTTGGCTCCGGGGTCACCGCCACGGCCGGCTCGGCGGCGCGGGGTGCGGGACGGGCAGCCGCCACTTCGGCTGATTCTGACTGTAACTTCTTGGTCCGCAATCCAAACCAGGCGGCGGTACTCAGCACCAATAGCAGCAGCACGGCCGCCATAGCCCGCCAGAGCACGGCCTGCCGCTGCGGGGCCGCTTCCTCCGCCAGGCGCTGGTGCAGACGGCCTTGCAGGGTAGTCAGGGCGGCATCGGTGGTGGCAGCATCAGTAACGGCCAGGCCGTCGAGCACGTCGGCGCAGCGGGGGCAGTCCAGGGTGTGGGCCTCGACACGGTGCTGCTCGGCCGCGGGCAGCGTACCGGCCACATACTGCCGCAGCAGCGGCAGGGGCAGGTGTCCGGCCGGGTCGGCGGGCAGCTGCGGGGGCACGGGAGGCTGATTAACGGGCCGCATTGGTATTGAAACTGGAATTAGAGGAGGAATCGAGGTGGCGCTTGAGGTTGCGCGTGCCGTTTTGGAGGTGACTTTTCACGAGGCCCAGGTCGAAGCCGGTTTCTTGGGCAATGTCGCGGTAGCATTTTTTTTCGAGGTAAAACAGCTCCAGACAGCGGCGCTGCCCGGCGGGGAGGTCGGCCAGAGCGTGCTCCAAAGCCTGCAAACGCGCTTCCGTAAGTTCCTGTTCTTCCGCATCATCTCCCCGATGCGCGGCCCCCACCGATTCCACACCGGCGGCGTCAGGAAATTGCACGACCACGGGCCCGCTCTCCGGGCCGGCCCGCTGCCGGCTGCGCAAAATCATAAGGCAGTGGTTGCGGGCCGTGGCGTGCAGCCAGGCCGGGAAGTTGTCGACCTCGTGGCGGCGCAGGGTATCGAGCAGCTTTTCGAAAAGCTGCATCACGGCGTCCTGGGCATCTTCGTCGGGCCGCAGGTACTTGCGGCAGATGGCAAACACCGTCGGCATGTGCCGCTCGTAGAGCACGCCCAGATCGGCCACCACGCCCTGCTGGCGGTAGCGCGTGAGCAGCTCCGCATCGGAAAGCTCGGTGGGCGACGGGGGGCGGCGTTTGAAAAACATGGCGGCGGGCAGAGGCGAAATGTACGCATTTAGCCCCCTTCGGCCCACCACCTAGTGCGTCGGCGGCGTCCGGGGCGACGGTTGCGCGGCTATCCTGCCAAGTGCCCGGGCCAAGCTAAAATATTTTCGGGCGGGCCGTGTGGAATCCGCCGAAGGGGCGCATCAGGCTACTGAATCCTGACTCCAAACCCCTATTTCTATGAAGAAGCTGATTCTGTTTGGCGCGGCCAGTCTGCTGACCGTAGTGGCCACGGCTAGTCCCCAATCCACCGCCACGCCCCACCGCGTACATCAAGTTAAGCCACAAGCCGATACACTGACGGCGCGCGGGCGCATCACCGACCGCAGCAACGGCCAGGGTTTGGGCGGGGTGACTATTCTAGTGAAGGGCACGACCGTGGGAGCCGCAAGCAACTCCGACGGCACGTATCGGCTCCTCTTACCAAAGGGCGCCACCACGCTGGTGTTCAGCTCTATCGGATACAACCAGGAAGAACGCTCGATTCCGGCTTCCGGCCGGGTCGATGTCGGCCTGAGCGCCGACCAGAAACAGCTCAGCGAAGTCGTCGTGACCGGACTGTATGGCCGGGTGGCCGGGGTCCAGATCAGCGGGTATTCGGCGGGGAAGATGCGGAAAGGAAAAAACCAGGGGTATGCACCTGTTGCAGCAGATGTACGCTATGGTTCCGCGCTTCCCCGCCCTGCGCCGGGCGAAGGAGAAAGCTACGCCGCCATCCAGGAAAACGGTTTTCGCCCGACCCTCAAAGAACCCCTGAGCACGTTTTCCATCGACGTCGACGCGGCCAGCTACTCCAATGTGCGCCGCTTTCTGCACCAGGGGCAGCTGCCCCCGCCCGACGCGGTGCGGGTGGAGGAAATGCTCAACTACTTCACCTACGACCTGCCCCAACCCTCCGGCACCGACCCGTTTTCGGTCACGACCGAGCTGGCCGTGTGCCCCTGGAACCCCGAGCACCAACTGCTGCACGTGGCCTTGCAGGGCCGCCGCATCAGCACCGCCCAGCTGCCCCCGGCCAACCTGGTTTTCCTCATCGACGTGTCGGGCTCGATGGCGGAGGAAAATAAGCTGCCGCTGGTCCAGGCCGGATTGCGCCAATTGGTGCGCGAGCTACGCCCCCAGGATAAGGTGGCGCTGGTGGTGTACGCCGGGGCCGCGGGCCTGGTGCTGCCCGCCACGCCCGGCAGCCGTCCGGGCGAGATTCTGCGGGCCATCGACAAGCTGAGCGCCGGCGGCTCGACGGCCGGCGGAGCGGGCCTGCGCCTGGCGTATCAGGTAGCGCGGGAGCAGTTTCAGCAGGAAGGCAACAACCGGGTGATTCTGGCCACCGACGGCGACTTCAACGTGGGCGAAAGCAGCGACGACGCCCTGGAGCACCTCATTGTGCAGGAGCGGGAGTCGGGCGTGTTTCTGACGGTGCTCGGCGTGGGCCAGGGCAACCTGCAGGACAGCAAGATGGAGCGCCTCGCCGACAAGGGCAACGGCAACTACGCCTACCTCGACAACCTTGACGAAGCCCGGCGGGTGCTGGTGCGGCAGTTTGGCGGTACGCTCTTTACCCTGGCCAAGGACGTGAAGCTCCAGCTCGAATTCAACCCCGCCCGGGTGCAGCAGTACCGCTTGGTGGGCTACGAAAACCGCGCCCTGGCCGCCGAAGACTTCAACAATGACCGCAAGGACGCCGGGGAGCTGGGCGCGGGCCACACCGTGACGGCTCTCTACGAGCTGGTTCCGCCCGGCGCGCCCACCGGCATCGATGCGCTGAAGTACCAGTCCAATCCGGCCCCGGTGGCCGTGGCTCCGGCTTCGGCCGAGGTGATGACCGTGAAACTGCGCTATAAGGAGCCCCAGGGCCAGCAAAGCCGCCTGCTGGAGCGCACCCTGCGCGGGGCGCCGGTGCCCGTGGCCCAGGCCTCCGAAAACCTGCGCTTTGCCGCTGCCGTGGCCCAGTTCGGCATGCTGCTGCGCCAGTCCGACTACCGTGGCAATGCTACTTACCCCACCACGCTGCAGCTGGCCAAGGACGCCCGCGGCCGCGACGAGGACGGCTACCGGGCCGAGCTGGTGCGCCTGGTGAAGCTGGCCGAGGGTCTCACGCCGGCCGCCGGCGCCCTGGGGGCGCGCTAACTTCTGGTTTCATCTTTCTATTTCTACTTCTACTCGATGCCTAGCTCCGCCTTTTCCCTCCAGATTCCTTCCCCCTGCGCCGAGTCGTGGGACGCCATGACGCCCCGGGGCGCGGGCCGGCACTGCGCCAGCTGCGAGCAGGTCGTTATGGACTTCACCGAGAAAACCGACGCCGAAATCCTGGCTATTCTGAAAGCCGCAGCCGGGGGCCACGCCTGCGGGCGGCTCCGGCCCGATCAGCTCGGCCGGCCGCTGCGGGGCTTCAACGTGGCGCCCCGCGTCAGCCGCTGGTCGACGGCCGTGGCCGCGACGCTGGCCCTGCTGCTGGGCCGCAGCCTAACTGCGCCCGAAGCCCGGGCCCAGGCGCCGACGAACCAGCACCCGAATTTTGGGCGGCACTCGCCGGAGCCGGAACTCGGCACCCGCAAGCTCACGCGCAGCGCCAAGAGCTTGGGCGGGATGGTAACAGTAGCAGCTGATACCGTGTTGCGCACCCACATCAGCGGGCGGGTAGTCGATGAGCTCAGTGGCGAAGGGCTACCGGGCGTGACGGTGCTGCTCCAAGGTACCCAGCACGGGGTTTCGACTATTGCTGACGGCAGCTTTACACTGCCGGTTGAGCCCAACGAGCAGCACTGTGCAATTATGTTCAGCTCCATTGGTTACAGCAGTGTGCTTCTCCCCCAGTCAACTACTGAAACAGGTATGACCGTTGGGATGGAAACAAGGGCAACAACCGGTCTACTAATTATTTATCCCATTTATACCCCGCGCGGCTTATGGGACCGGCTGCGCAGCATTCCGTATCGGGTTACCAACTTATTCCGCTAACGCCATTCGGGTTTGGCAGGAACAGCAGCCTCCCCAGCCGGGCGACTCGGGCTGCCGCTGCTCTCGCTGACTCCGAAGGTCTATCCGTTACCGCTACTCTTAATTTCTACCGGTACTATATAAGTATGGCAAAACCCCTGACCAGCCGGCTGGTCAGGGGTTTTTCGTGGGGTGGAGTTGAAAGCTGGCCGGGGTTAGGGCTGGGTTTCGGCCAGGCCTTTCTTGATGGCGGTGAACAACGGGTTGTCGGGGGCCGCGACTTTGGACAGGTCCTTCTGGGCTTGCAGAAAGTACGGGCGGGCCGCCTTGGGCTGCTCCAGCTGCATGTTCAGAATGGCCAAGTAGAAATTCAGCAGTCCCCGCGGAGTTGGCTCGGGCGGAACGGTGGGCAGCTGGCTCCGGAAAAACGCCTCGGCCTCCTTCCACTGGCTGCTGGCCTGGTAGATATCCATAATGTCCTCATACATCTGGTCATTGGCGGGGTTGAGGGCATAGAGGCGAGCCGCCAGCGCGGGCGCTTCGGCCGCGTGGGCGGGCACGGCCAGGGCCAGCAGCGCCCGGAGCGTGGCGTAGTTGCGGGGCTGCAAAGCCAGGCTTTGCTGGTAGGCCTTTAGCGACTCGGCCGGCTGCTTGAGCTGCCCGTGCAGGAAGCCCAGCATCCGGGCGGCATCGGCTTTTAGCTCGGCATTGGTGTAAAGGTCGTAGGCCAGCCGGGCCTCGGGCAGAGCTTCCTGGGGCCGGTGCAGCTCCATCAGGGCGTAGGCCAGGTTGTAGTGCGAGGTCGGGTACTGCGGATTCAGCTTAATGGACTGCTCGAAGGGCGCCAAGCTGGCCGCCGCCTGCTCCTGCACCAGATTCGCATAGCCCACGGCGTAGTACGACATATAGTCCCCTTCCCCGTGGGCGTGGGCCTCGCCGTAGTAGCGCAGCACCAGGGCCAGCAGTTGGGCGTCGGTCTTGTCCTGCTCCCCGCAGTGGCACTGCTGCACGGCGTAGTAATAGTCGCCGAGGCCCTTGGTCAGGGCGTAATCCGTCGGAAACTTGCGCTGGAGCCGGCTCAACTCCTGGGGCAGGTCCAGGGTCACCATGTCGTAGACGCCGGGCTGACCGCGCAGCTGTTCCACAGTTTCGGTGGCCTTCAGATCTTTCAGGCCGAAGCCTCGGTGGCCCAGGCTGATGATATAGTTCTCCAGCACCAGCTTTTCCTTGCGCAGCAGCAGGCGGGGCTGCTGGTTTTGGGGTCAGCCCCGTCCAGGAGCTTGTAGGCCGCCGCGTACTTTTTCTCGCCGGTCAGCTGCTCCACCCGGGGCAGCAGGGCCGCCGGCGTCACGCTCTGGGCCCGGCCCGCCCCAACGGTCAGCACCAGGCCGGCCAGCAGTAGATATCGATGCATAACAATCAGAAAATCAGGAATGAAATAGGAGTTCCGAACAGGGCCGTAAGATGCAGGTTTTCGCGCGGATTTGGGTGGCTACCAAACGTTTGTTCGGGAGCCGGGAGCAAAAATTAATTTGGAATTGCCGGCCGCCGGCCCCACCTTGCCGACCTAAAGCACTCCGTTTGCCATGCTCCAGCCCGTCGGCCGCTTTTATTTTAGCTACTACTTCACCTACGCCACGGCGTAGTTGAGCGGCCCCCCTGTAGCTTTTTCCCTCGAAATTCTCAGCGCCTCTCGACTACCTCGGGAGGCGCTTTTTTTGCGCCCTACCTCTTCTGCCATGCCGGCTCCGACCTTCTTTTATTACGGCTTTACCTACCGCTTCTATCCGAAGCAGCGGCTGCCCTATTGCCTGGCCTGACCTCCCTCAGGAACTCCCAGCCAACGCCCAGGGCCCCGCACTACGGAGGCCCTTTTTTATTGCCCTTTTTGTCTTTTTCCGCATGTCTTCTTCCGTCGCCATCCAGGGTTTTGCCGGCAGCTTCCACGAGCTGGCCGCCCACCACTACTTCGGTTCCGCCACCACCACGCGACCCTGCGCCACGTTTGAGGAGCTGGTGCGGCAGGTAGCTGGCGGCTCGGCCCGCCACGGGCTGATGGCCATTGAGAATTCCATTGCCGGCAGCATTCTGCCCAACTACACCCTGCTGCGCAAAGCCGACCTGCGCATCACCGGGGAGGTTTACCTGCGCATCCGCCAGCACCTGCTGGCCCTGCCCGGGCAGGAGCTGGCCGCCATCGAGGAAGTCCACTCCCACCCCATGGCCCTGCTGCAGTGCGCCGACTTTCTGGGCCAGCACCCCTGGCGGCTGGTCGAAACCGAGGACACGGGCCTGAGCGCCCAGCGCATTCGGGAAAGCCGGCGCAACGGGGTGGCCGCCGTGGCCGGGACCCGGGCCGCCGAGCTATTCGGCCTCGACATTCTGGCCGCCGACATTCACACCGAGAAGCAGAACTACACCCGCTTTCTGGTGTTGGCCAAGCCCGAGCACGCTCCCGAGCCGGAGCAGCCCGACAAGGCTTCGCTCTACTTCCACGCCGCCCACCGCCAGGGCAGCCTAGCCCAGGTGCTGGTGCGCATTGCCGACCTCGGCATCAACCTCTCCAAGCTTCAGTCGTGCCCCAGGCCGGGCAGCACCTGGCACTACACCTTCCACGCTGACCTCGAATTCGACGACCCGGCCCAGCTCGCCGCCGCCCTGACCGCCATCGGGCCCGTGACCGAAAAAGTGCAGGTGCTGGGCCGCTACCGCCGGGGCGTCACCCACTAACGCCCGCTTTCCCACCGAGGTCCGAAGCCCTAAGATGTTAAGTCCTGAACCCATGAACGTTTCCGTCGCCAGCCGCCTGCAGCACACCAGTGAGTACTACTTCTCCCGGAAGCTGCGCGAAATTGAGGCCCTGAACCAAGCCGGGGCCGCCGTTATCAACCTCGGCATCGGCAGCCCCGACCTGCCGCCCCACCCCACCGTGGTGGAGGCCCTGACCAGCGCGGCCCAGCGGTCCGACACCCACGCCTACCAGAATTACAAGGGCGTGCCGGCCCTGCGCCAGGCCATGGCCGCCTGGTACGGGCGCCAGTACGGCGTAGCGCTGGATGCCGACTCGGAAGTGCTGCCCCTGCTCGGCTCCAAGGAAGGCATCATCCACGTCAGCATGACGTTTCTGGAGGCCGGCGACGAGGTGCTGATTCCTAACCCCGGCTACCCGGCCTACCGCGCCGCCGCCCAGCTCAGCGGGGCCACGCCCATCGACTACGACCTGACGGCCGAAAACCACTGGCTGCCCGACCTTGACGCCCTGGCCCGCCGCGACCTGAGCCGGGTGAAGCTTATGTGGGTGAACTATCCGCACATGCCCACCGGCACGGCCGCCGACCCGGCTTTTTTCGCTCGGCTCGTGGCCTTTGCCGCGGCCCACAATATTCTGCTCGTCCACGACAACCCCTACAGCTTCATTCTTAATCCCGAGGCCCCGCAGAGCCTGCTGGCCGTGCCCGGGGCGCGGGAAGTGGCGCTGGAGCTGAACTCGCTGAGCAAGTCGCACAACATGGCGGGCTGGCGCGTGGGTCTGCTGGCAGGCCGCGCCGACCTGCTCCAGGAGGTGCTGCGCTTCAAGAGCAACCTCGACTCGGGCATGTTTCTGCCGGTGCAGCTGGCCGCCGTAGCTGCCCTCCAGCTCGACCACGCCTGGTACGAGGCGCTCAACACCCACTACCGTGCCCGCCGGGAACTGGTGCTGGAGCTGCTCGACACCATCGGGTGCGCCGTGGCTCCGGGTCAGGTGGGTTTGTTCGTGTGGGCCGCCGTGCCGGCCGGGTACGCCGACGGCTACGCCCTGAGCGACGAGCTGCTGCGCGAAGCCCGGGTGTTCATCACGCCCGGCGGCATTTTCGGCTCCAACGGCAACGGCTTTATCCGGGTGAGTCTGTGCCAGCCAGTAGAAGTGCTGCGGGCCGCGCTGGCGCGGGTCAACGGCGAAATAGTGAGGTTGTGAAGTTGTAGCTCAATGCCCTCCTCCTCGCTCCGCTTCACCCGCTCACAACTCCACAACCCCTCAATTTCACGCTTAACCCAATGATTGTCACGATAATCGGCCTGGGCCTCATTGGCGGCTCCCTATCCATCAGCCTTCAGCAGCAAGGCCTCGCCACCCACCGCATCGGCGTGGATCTGAGCCCCGAAAACCGGCAGCAGGCCCTGGCCCTGGGGCTGGTGGAGGAAGTCAGCACCGACCTGGGCGCCGCCGTGAGCCGTGCCGACCTGGTAGTGGTGGCCGTGCCCATGGACGCCATGCTCACCGTGCTGCCCCAGGTCCTCGATGTGGTCGACCAGCAGGTCGTTATCGACGTGGGTTCGACGAAATCCATGCTGCTGGCGGCCGTGGCGGCGCACCCGCGCCGGGGCCGGTTCGTGGCCGTGCACCCCATGGCCGGCACCGAGTACTCGGGACCCGAGGCGGCCGTGGCCGGCTTGTTCGAGGATAAAACCCTGGTTGTCTGCGACGCCGGGCAGAGCGACGCCGACGCTGTGACGCGGGTAGAAGCGCTGTTTACCCGGCTCCGCATGCGCATCGAGCACCTCGACGCCGGTGCCCACGACCTGCACACGGCCTACGTGTCGCACATTTCGCACATCACCTCCTTCGCCCTGGCTCTGACGGTACTGAAAAAGGAGAAAGAAGAGCAGCAGATTTTCGCTCTGGCCAGCGGGGGCTTCGCCTCCACGGTGCGCTTGACCAAAAGCTCGCCCGACATGTGGGTGCCCATCTTCCGCCAGAACCGCGTGAACGTGCTCGACGTGCTCGACGAACACATCCAGCAGCTCCAGCACCTGCGCCAGCTCATTGACGCCGAGGACTTTGCCGCCGTCTACCAGCAGATTGAGCAGGCCAACCTCATCAAGAAGATTCTAAAGTAACCAGAACGTCAGTTCCCCTCCTTAGATAAGGAGGGGTGCCCAAAGGGCGGGGTGGTGGACCACGCTGGAACGACTTTAAGCAGTAGCTCCAAGACTCGTGCAACGATTGTCAACCGCCCCTGACCCCTCCTCATCTGAGGAGGGGAACCAGCTCCCAATCCTTTTACCTTTTCAAAACCTCAAAAACGCAACATACATCATGCAATCTGCCCTGTTCAACCGCCAGCCCGACGATAAGCCCTACCTGATTGCCGGCCCCTGCTCGGCCGAAACCGAGGAGCAGGTCCTCGACACCTGCCAGCGTCTGGCCGCCACCGGCAAGGTGCAGGCCCTGCGCGCCGGCATCTGGAAGCCCCGTACCAAACCCGGCGGCTTCGAAGGCATCGGCACCAAGGGCCTGCCCTGGCTGAAGAAAGCCGGGGAGCTGACCGGTCTGCCCATTGCCGTGGAAGTGGCCACGGCCAAGCACGTGGAAGACTGCCTGGCCTTCGGCGTCGACATTCTGTGGGTGGGCGCCCGCACCACCGGCAACCCGTTTTCGGTCCAGGAAATTGCCAACGTGCTGCGCGGCGTGCAGGTGCCGGTGCTGGTCAAGAACCCCATTCACCCCGAGCTGGAGCTGTGGGCCGGGGCCGTGGAGCGCCTGCAAAAGGCCGGCCTGGAAAAAGTGGGCCTGATTCACCGGGGCTTCAGCTCCTACGGCAACACCGACTTCCGCAACGCGCCCATGTGGCACCTGCCCATCGAGATGAAGCGCCGCCACCCCGAAATGCCCCTGCTCTGCGACCCCAGTCACATCTGCGGCCGCCGCGACACGCTCTTTTCCGTGGCCCAGCAGGCCCTGAACCTGGGCTTCGAGGGCAACATGATTGAAAGTCATATCGACCCCGACCACGCCTGGAGCGACGCCAAGCAGCAGATTACCCCCGAAGTACTCCGCGACCTGATTGAAGGCTTGGTGTGGCGCCACGAAACCACCGACCAGCGCGAATTCCTGACGGCCCTGGCCGGCCTGCGGGAGCAGATCAACCAGATTGACGCCGAAATCATCCAACTGCTGGGCCGGCGCATGGGCGTGGCCGAGAAAATCGGGCTCTACAAAAAGGAAAATGACATCACCATCCTGCAAACCGGCCGCTGGAACGAGGTGCTCGAGCGCGCCCAGCGCCAGGGCTCCACGGTGGGCCTTACGCCCGAGTTCGTGGAGCAGTACCTCGAAGCCGTCCACCTCGAATCCATCAACCGCCAGAACAGCGTGATGAACCAATAAAGCTAAAAAGCCCCGCGACCGAACCGGCGCGGGGCTTTTTGCTGGTGGGTGGCGCCAAAAATCATTGGCATCAGACTTCTAAACGCGGGGCTTTTAGCAGAAAATTGCCGGTGCGGGCGTAGCGTGGCATAAATCCGCCGTTTCCAGTAGGCTTCTGAATCCGGAAGCTCAACCGCGCCGGCGTTGGCCGCGCGCCGAATTTGGCCGTACTTAGGCCCATGCTGTTTTATACCGTCATGAAGCCCGTGGTGCAGGTGGCGCTGCGCGTGTTTTTCCGTCGCCTCGAAATCCGCCGCCGGGAGCGGCTGGAGCAGCCGGGCCCCATGCTCATCGTTTCGAACCACCCCAACACGCTCATGGACCCGCTGGTGGTAGCCGCCAACCGCCGCGCCCCCATTGCCTTTCTGGCCAAGAGCACGTTTTTCAAAAACCCGATTTCCAGGGCCATCTTTTTGTCGGGCAACTGCATCCCCATCTACCGGCGGCAGGACGCGGAAAGCGGCGACTCCGGCGTGACGCCCGAGGAGCTGGCCGCCCGCAACGAGGCCGCCTTCGGGCAGTGCTACGACTACTTCGACAAGGGCGGCGTCATCCAGATTTTCCCCGAGGGCACCAGCGTGAGCGAGCGGCGCCTGCGCCCGCTCAAAACCGGGGCGGCCCGCATCAGCCTCGGCGCCGAGGCCCGCCACGACTTCCGCCTGGGCCTGCGCATCCTGCCCATCGGCATCAACTACTTCGACCCCAGCCGCTTCCGCTCCGACGTGTTCGTCAACATTGGCCGGCCGATTCTGGTGGCCGACTACGCCGCGGCCTACCGCGCCGACCCCGAAGCCGCCGCCGACGCGCTGACCGAGGAAATCCGGCGGCGGCTGGAGCAACGTCTGGTTATCACCCGCGACGCGGCCGACGACGAGCTGGTGCTGCAGGTGGAGCGAACCTTCGGCGAGCACCTGATTCCCGACGACGAGGAAACCCTCTACGATAACTTCCTGCTCAGCCGCACCCTGCTCGAGGCCGTGCTTTACTTCGAGCAGCACGCCCCCGCCCGCCTCACCGAAGTGCGCGAAAAGATGAGCCGCTACCTGCTCGACCTGGGCCGCCTCCGCCTCACCGACGAAGCCCTGGAGTCGAGTACGGGGGCGGGGCGGCGCTGGGCCCGGGCCACGGTGTCGGGCCTGAAGCTGGCGCTGGGCCTGCCACTCTACCTGTACGGGCTGCTGAACAACTACATTCCCTATATCCTGCCCTCCCTCATTGCCAAGCGGGCCACCAAGGACCTGGAGTTTGTGGCGCCCATTATGATGGTCACGGGCATCCTGACATTTGGCCTAAGCTACGCGGTGCAGATCGGGCTGGTCCACCACTTCACCCAGAGCTGGCTCTGGACGAGCCTGTACGCGCTGAGTCTGCCGCTGTCGGGCTTTTACGCGCTGAGCTACTGGAACAATCTGCGCGCCCGCCTGCGCCGGCTGCGGGCTTTGCACCTGTTTCGCACCCAACGGCCGGTGATGGAAAGCCTGCTGCGCCAGCGCCACGACATCCTGCGGCTGCTCAGCGAGTCGCGCGCGGCCTACCTGGCGGCCACGGGCTCGGTGGCCCAGTAGCAGGCTCTTCCCGCTGGCTTATTTCACGCCAAAAGCCCTCCGCCACGAGTTGGCAGGGGGATTTTTGGTGGATTGTGGTGCGCTTTTGTTAGCCTAGAAGTCTGCTTTCACCCCGATGGCCAGGGTCAGGATCTGTCCGAAGCTCAGGCCCTTGCGGTTCTGCGCGTAGCTGACGGCGTACAGGTCGTTGGTGCCCAGCTCGTAGTAGAGCGACACTGCCTTGGGCGCGGCCTCGGTGGAACCGGGGCGCAGAAACGTCAGGCGGCTGCCGGCCAGCGGACCGTAGCGGGTATCGGTCGAAAACCAGTAATAATCCTTGGTGTACTGCCCGCGCTCCTCGTCGTTGATGGTGCCGTGAGTGTAGCTGAAGTACACGCCCACGGTCAGGGGCTTAAGTTGCCACTGGTCGGCGAGGCGCACCGTGAAGGGCGAATACAGCAGCTTGGCCGAGGCCAACGACAGCGTGGAGCCGGCATATTTCTTGGGCACGTAGCCCAGCAGAATGTCGGTTTCAACCTTGTTTTTGGCAAAAGCATATCCCGCCCCGGCCGCGACCATGCCGATGCCGCCGCCGGTCTGCACCATCAGGTGGCGGGGCCGGTACCAGGGGTGAATTGCCGCAGTGCGCTTTTGCGCGGGAGCTGGAGCCGCATCGGGCTCGGAAGTAGCGTGGGCACTGAAGCTAGGAGCCAGCAGCAGAACGGCCGCCGTAGCGCCGAGGAAAGAACGGTACTGCATGACTAGAACTTCACTTGCTTAAGGCGGAACTGCTTGTCGCCCCACACGGTCAGGATAACGTAGGCGCGTTTCTCGAAGCCGTAGGAGTTGACGTAGTTCACGCCGTCGTTGAAGGGCTGGCTTACGCCGAAGTCGTGGCGGTGCCCGTTCATCTCAAACACCAGCTTGGGCGTGGTGCGCAGGGCCCCGGCGTAAGCATCGGTCAGGGTCGGGTCGAAGTCGGCATCCTGGGGCGGCACGTGCGAAATCACAATCTGCCGACGGGCCCCGCTCAGGTCGCTGAGCTGCTGGCGCACCCAGGACATGTTGGGCGTGCTGCCGTCGAAGTTGGCCTCCCGGCCGTTGGTGTCGACCATGATAAACTTGGTGTCGCCGTAGACGAACGAGTAGTTCAGGGGCCCGAAGATGTGCTGGTAGGCCTCGCGGCCGTTACCGACCGAGTCATGGTTGCCGACCACCGTCACGTAGGGCACTTTCAGCTTGCGCAGGTGCTCATTCACCCAGCGCATTTCGCGGCCCATGCCGAAGTCGGAGATGTCGCCGGCCACGACCAGAAACTGGATGCCGGGCTGCTGATTGACGCTGGCCACCAGGTCTTTGGCCTCGTCGTAGAAGCGCTGGGAGTCGCCGGTGAAAACGAACCGCAGGGTGTCGCCGGCGGGCAGGGGCTGCTGGCGCAGGCGCTCCAGGTTTTTGGCCGTCAAGTCCTTCTCGTCGTCGGGGGAGCGGAAGTCATTGGGGCTGAATTCCAGCATTTCGCAGCCGCTCAGCGAAAGGGCAGCCACGGCGGAAAGCAGGGTAAGGCGGGGAAAAGAACGGAAACGGTTCAGCATTCAAAAAGCACTATAAAAACGGCAAACTGGGCCATCCGCAAGGATGGTTTTGGCGCTATATACTGTTGAGTTGGCCGGGGTGTTTTGCCCGGGCCGAAGCTGCGGGCACCGCGTTTCCGAACAAAACCGCCCTGGTAAGCTCCCAGCGGCGTATTTCCGGGCCGCCGCAATTCTGGATTAATTCTGAGTTTCCGGCGTGGAAAGAGAAAAGCGGAGCGGGCCGCCGACGCCGGATGCCCAGCCGGGCCCGACGTTCCTATCCCCGAGCGTTTACTCATCCAGATACTGGTGCACAAACTTGATGGCCATGCTGCCTTCGCCCACGGCCGAGGCCACCCGGGCCATGGCCCCGGCCCGGCTGTCGCCGGCGGCGAAGATGCCGGGCACGCAGGTTTCGAGCAGGTAGGGCTCCCGGTCCCGTTTCCAGGCCAGGGCGTAGCGGGGGTCCGTCACCAGGTCGCGGCCGGTGAGCAGGTAGCCTTTCGCGTCGCAGAGCACCTGGTCGCACACCCACTCGGTGCTGGGCCGGGCCCCGATAAAGACAAACAACGCCCGGGCGGGCCGCACTTCCTCCCGGCCGTTATTGTCGAGCACAACTTCCTGCAGGTGGTCCTGCCCGCGCAGGGCGGCCACTTTCGCCCGGGGCAGAATCTCGATGTTGGCGGTCTGGGCAATCTGCTCAATCAGGTAAGCCGACATGGACGCCGCCAACGACTCGCCCCGGATGACGATAAACACCCGGCGGGCGTAGGTGGCCAGGTACATGGCGGCCTGCCCGGCCGAGTTGCCCCCGCCCACGATGTAGACGTCCTGCTGGTCGCAGGAGCGGGCCTCGGTGCGGGCGGCCCCGTAGTACACGCCCGCCCCGGTCAGCGCGTCGATGCCCGGCACTTCGAGGGTGCGGTAGCTGACGCCGGTGGTGAGCACCACGGCCCGGGTCTTGACCTCGGCCCCGCTGCTCAGCGTCAGCACCTTGTAGCCGTCCTGCACGCACAGGGCCGTGACTTCCTCGGGCAGAAACTCGGCCCCGAGGCGCACGGCCTGGGTCCAGGCGCGGTGGGCCAGCTCGGCCCCGCTCAGGCCGGTGGGGAAGCCCAGGTAGTTTTCGATGCGGGAGCTGGTGCCGGCCTGCCCGCCCGGCGACTGTCGCTCCACAATCAGGGTCTTGAGGCCTTCGGACGCCCCGTACACCGCCGAGGCCAGCCCGGAGGGGCCGGCTCCCACCACCACCACGTCGTAGAGGGCCGCTGCGGGCCGGGAGGGAAGCCCCATTTTCTCGACCAGGGCCGCCCGCCCCGGCCGGGCCAGCACCGTGCCGTCGGCGTTGATGGCCACGGGCAGGTCGGCGGCGGTGTAGTCGGTGGTGGCCAGCAGCAGCTTGGCCTCGGGGTTGGTTTCGTAGTCGAGCCACTGAAACGCCACCATATAGCCCGAGAGGAAGTCCTTGAGCTCGTGGGAAAGCGGGGACCACTGAAACCCGATCAGGCGCACGCCCTGGAAGCGGGGCTTGTGCTGGGCCTGCCAGGCGGTCAGCAAATCGTGTAGGGTTGGGTAAAGCAGCTCCTGGGGCGGGTCCCAGGGCTTGAGCAGGTAGTGGTCGAGGCGGGCGTTGTTGATGGCCCGGATGGCAGCCTCCGTGTCGGCGTAGGCCGTGAGCAGCACCCGCTTAGCGTCGGGGTAGATGCCGCGGGCCTGCTCCAGAAACTCGACGCCTTCCATGCCCGGCATGCGCTGGTCGGCCAGCAGCAGGGCCAGGGGCTCTTCGCGGCGCTTCAGCTCCCGGAGCGTGTCGAGGGCCTCCTGACCGGAACCGGCGCGCAGCACCCGGTAGTCGCGGCGAAACTCGCTGCGCAGGTCCCGGTCGATGGCGCCGAGCACTTGCAGGTCATCATCCACGGCGAGTATTACAGGTTTCTTTTCCATAGGTCAGAGGCAATTAGGCAACGGGGCGCAGACTTAGTTTAATACAAATTTCAGGTTGGGTTCACTCGGTACAGACGAGGCAGTTTGAGCGAAGCCAGAGCGAAGGCACTCCGAACGTACCCCGAAAGGGCCGTATCGGGAAACTGCAATTGCGAGCTAGACAGCTAGTCACTGCTTCACTCGCAATGACTGGCTGATAATTCTCACCCTTCCCCCACCGGCAGCCAGGCACAGAACTCGGTGTGGCCGGGCCGGGACTGCACTTCGAGCCGGCCGCCGTGGTCCCGGACGATGCGCTGGGCAATGTCGAGCCCGAGTCCGGTGCCTTCGCCGGCCTGCTTGGTGGTGTAGAAAGGCTCAAAGATGCGCGGCAGCACCTCGGGGGCAATGCCCGGACCGTTGTCGATGATAAAAACGCGCACAAACTCGCCCTCGTGGCGGGTGCGCAGGGTGATTTCGCCGCCCGGCGGCAGCGCGTCCAGGGCGTTGTCGAGCAGGTTGGTCCAGACCTGGTTGAGGCTGCTGACCTGCCCGCGAATCAGCGGCAGAGCCGGGGCGTAGTCGCGCGTAACGATGATGTTCTTGGCCCGGAGCTGGAAGCTGAGCATGTTGAGGGTGCTTTCCAGGCCGGCCGGCACGTCGAGGGGGGCGAAGTTGCCGCCCCGGTCCAGGTGGGAGTAGGTTTTCACGTTGCTCACCAGCTGGCTGATGCGGCCCCCTGCTTCCTGCACGTCCCGGATCAGGTGCAGCGTAATCAGCTGCCCTTCCAGCCAGGCGAAGGCCGCGGGGCAGGCGGCGGCGGGCAGCAGCCGGGCCACGTGGGCCAGCTGCTCGCGGGTGAGGCCGGCTTCCATCAGGCCGGCGGCGAGGCGGTAGCCGTCGGGCACGCCCTGCTCTTCCAGCCAGTCGGCCAGCTCGTCTTCCCGGTCGGCGCATTCCAGGGCCGACAGCGTCAGGGCCGGCGACTCGCCCGGTACGGCCAGGGCCGTGAGGGCGCGCATGGCTTCGGGCGAGGGGCAGTGGCCGACGAGCTCGGCAAACAGGGCGGGCTTGGCCTGGGCGCGCTGGGCCAGGGCTTCGGCGGCGCGGGCAATGGCGGCGGCGGGGTTGTTGAGCTCGTGGGCCAGGCCGGCCGAGAGCTTGCCCAGGGCCCGCAGCTTCTCGTCGCGCTCCTGGCCCCGGGCCTCGTCGCGGGCCCGGTCGCTCATCAGCCCCACCAGGCGCTGCACCAGCTCGGGGCTCACCCGCTCCAGCTCCGGGAAATGGTCGCGGTGCAGCACATACAGCCGGGTGTCGCCGCTGGCCGCGCCCAGGCCGTTGATGACGCGCAGGCGGGAGTAAGGCAGCACCCCGCTCACCTGCCCGGCCGCCACCCGGAAGCGGGGCTCCCGGCTGCCGTTGTGCAGGCTGAAAAACTGAATGCCGCCCCGCAGCACCGCCATCATATACTCGGCCGCGTCGCCGGGCTGATTGATGGGGGCGCCGTCGGCGTACTCGCGCGCCTCGCCGTGGGCCAAGAGCCAGTCGGTGGTTTCGGCGGGCAGGTTCTGGAACGTGGGAATGGCCAGCAAGTCGGAGGCAGTGAGGGTGGCCGTCATGAGCAGGAAGGTTAGAAAGAAGGAATATAGGGCAAACCAACTGAACCGGGCGCCGGTTTGGCGGCCCCGCCGCCGGATGGATTTCCCTGGCCCAGCCCCTACCTTGCGCCCTAGTTAGTCTAGATTGCCCAACCTCCCACCCTGCCCCGACCTGCTTTATGCGCGTTATGTTCTATTTGTCCGCAATTACCCGGCGCGGCCTCACGCGGCGGGCCACCATCCTCGGCGCCGGCGGCCTGCTGCTCAGCACCCTAGCCCACGCCCAGACCCCGGCCCCGGTAGCTACCCGCGTCGATTCGCTGCGGGCAGCCCGCCGGGGCACCCCGGAATTTTACCCGGCCCAACTCACCTTCACCAACGGCCGGCAGGTGCAGGCCTTTCTGCCCGGCTACGCCACCTGCTTTCTGGATCGGGTGGAGTGCTACGAAACTTCCCCGGACCGCATTCCGCCGCCCCCGCTCAAGGCCGTGGCCGTGGAGCGCCTGCGGGCCCTGAGCGTGGACGGGCACCACTACGAATCCTTGGTGCTGAAGGGCAAGCCCCTGGGGCTGCTGGCTGAGAACCTGGGCACCCCGGGCCCGGTGGAGCTGTTCGGCTACGCCAAGACCAAGAACGACATGCTGATTCCCGTGCCCCTGGCCATGCCCCTGCTGATTTCGACCGGCACCCACGAGAAGTACTACTGGTACGTGCGCACTCGGGGCGGGGAACTGCGGGAGGTGCCCCGCGGCGACGGGGAATTTGCCAAGGAAATGAGCACGTTCTTCGCCGCCAACCCTAACCTAGCCGCCCGCATCCGGGAAAAAGAGAAGGGCGCCCGGGTGGAAGATATGCGCCAGCTGGTGCAGACCTACAACGACCAGCAGCGGGGCAAATAACCGCGTTATTTTCGCCCTGAGGCAACTTTTCCGCCGTTCCACGCCTTATTGAGTGCTGGCCTACCAGGGCCGCCTTACCTTAGTTTATGGCCAAACTCAAGACGCTTTATTTCTGCCAGAACTGCGGGGCCCAGTCCGCTAAATGGATTGGCCGCTGCCCCAGCTGCGGGGAGTGGAACACTTACGTGGAGGAAGTTATCCAGAAGGACGACACCCAGGCCGCCGGCTCCTGGAAGCCACCGACTTCCGGTCCCGGCCCTAAGGCGGCCACCAAGCCCCGGCCCATCGGCGAGATTCACTACGAGGAGGAGTCGCGCTTCGACACCAACGACGGGGAGCTGAACCGGGTGCTGGGCGGGGGCCTGGTGCCGGGCTCGTTGGTGCTCATCGGCGGCGAGCCAGGCATCGGCAAGAGCACGCTCATGCTCCAGATTGCCATGAGCCTCAAGCAGATGAAGGTGCTCTACATTTCGGGCGAGGAAAGCGAGCAGCAGATCAAGATGCGCGCCGAGCGGCTCGGGCCCCAGCACCCGCAGTGCTACATCCTGACCGAGACCAACACCCAGAACATCTTCAAGCAGATCGACCAGCTCCAGCCCAACGTGGTTATCGTGGACTCCATCCAGACCCTGCACTCGGGTCTGGTGGAGTCGGGGGCAGGGTCGGTGAGCCAAGTGCGCGAGTGCACCGCCGAGCTGCTCAAGTTTGCCAAGGAAACCGGCGTGCCAGTGCTGCTCATCGGCCACATCACCAAGGACGGCTCCATTGCCGGCCCCAAGATCCTGGAGCACATGGTGGACACGGTATTGCAGTTTGAGGGCGACCGGCACCTCTCGTATCGCATCCTGCGCACCACCAAGAACCGCTTCGGCTCCACTTCCGAGCTGGGCATCTACGAGATGCAGGGCTCGGGGCTGCGGCAGGTCAGCAACCCCTCCGAGATTCTGCTCAGCCAGCGCACCGAGAGCCTGAGCGGCATGGCCATTGGGGCCACCCTGGAAGGCAACCGCCCATTGCTGGTGGAAGTGCAGGCCCTTGTCACGCCCGCCACTTACGGCACGCCCCAGCGCTCGGCCACCGGCTTCGACGCCAAGCGCCTGAACATGCTGCTGGCCGTGCTCGAAAAGCGCAGCGGCCTGCGCCTGGGGCAGCACGACGTGTTTCTCAACATTGCCGGCGGCCTGCGCCTCGACGACCCGGCCCTGGACGTGGCCGTGTGCGCGGCCGTGGTGTCGTCCTTGAACGACCTGCCGATTCCGGGCAACGTGTGCCTGGCGGCGGAAGTCGGGCTGAGCGGGGAAATCCGGGCCGTGAGCCGCCTCGACCAGCGCCTCTCGGAGGCCGAGAAGCTGGGGTTCAGCGAAATGTACATCTCCCAGTTCAACGCCCGCGGCCTCGATCTGGCCCGCTACGGCATCCGGGCCCAGGCCGTGGGCCGCCTCGACGAGGTGCTCAGCGGCCTGTTTGGATAAAACCCGGATAGAATTTATAGGTGATTGTGGCGGAGCGCTGAAAAGGCCCCGGCCGGCCGGAATATTCGGCGGACCGGGGCCTTTTCTGTGCCCGGCAATCGACGCAGAAAGCGTCGTAAGCGGCTCTTAGGGGCCGGGTTACGAAAAAAGCCAAAATATGGATTGGCCAATGTAAACCTGTTTGTTGTATCTTCGGTATAGAAGTTGGCTTTTCCCACGAACCGCCGTTGGCGCCGTTTGGTGGCCCGGCGGAGCGGAAAAGCGGTAACTGCACCCGTACTGACCTTTAGATTTCGATGGCATATTCTTTTCGCGTTCCGGGAGCCGGCCTGCTGGTGGCGGCCCTGCTGGCGGCGGCCCCGCTGGCCAGCCGCGCTCAGGGCACGGTAACCCTGATGGGTAAAGTCAGCGGCCGCACCGCCGACTCCGTGGCCGTGTCGATCCGGGAAAATCTGCTCGACCCCAAGGAGCAGACCACCTACGCGGCCGTCAACGACCGGGGTGAGTTTAAGCTGGCGGTGCAGGTCAACGGCCCGACCCGCGCCGACTTGGTCTACGACGACGACGTGGCCGACCTGTTTCTGGAGCCCGGCATGGCCCTGGAGGTGAAGTTTAAAGGCAGCGACCTGGCCTCGACCGTGCGCTACAAGGGCAAGGGGGCCGAGCCCAACACCTTCCTAGCTGAGATGGACGAGCGGTTCACCGAAATCGACGGCTTTCAGGTGCTGCCCGAGAACATCATGTTCTACGAGGCCGGCTTCCTGCACTTCCTCGACTACCGCCGCAAGGAGCAGCGCAAGTTTTACGAGGGCACCATCGACACGGAGCACTATTCCCAGGCCTTCCGCGACTACATGACGGCCGAAATCGACTACAGCTACGCCAACGACCGGCTCACCTACCAGGATCTGCGCGAGCAGGTGGTGGCCACCGAGGGCCGGCTGAAGATGACGCCGACCTACTACGACTTCCTCAACGACAAGAGCCTGATCAACAACCCGGCGGCCATGCGCAGTGAGCTCTACCAGGAGTTCTTGCTCAACTACGTGCACTACCTGGCTACCTCCAGCGGGCACCAGCGCACCGAGCCGAGCTTCTACCAGGTCTGCTACGACATGGCCAAGAACCAGCTCAGCGGCCCCACCCGCCCCATCGTGATGGGCCGGGTGTTGCAGGAGTCGTTCCGGTTTGGCCACGTGAAGCAGTCGGCCGCCATGCTGGCCGACTTCCGCGCCGCCGACCCCAAGAACGAGTACTACCCCCTGCTGCAGCAGGACTTCCAGATTCACAAGGCCTTCGCCATCGGCGCCCCGGCTCCGAACTTCCACCTGCTGACGGCCACCGGCGACTCGGTGTCGCTGCAAAGCTTCCGCGGTAAGCTGGTTTATATCAACTTCTGGCGCACCACCAGCGGCCTGGCCCTGCGCGACCTGCCCTACGCCGCCGACCTGATCAAGCGCTTCGACGGCAAAAACATCGTCTTCCTCAACATTGCCCTCGACGAGAATGAGCCGGCCTGGAAGCAGCTGGTACTCGGCAAGAAGCTGCCCGGCGTGCACGTGCGGGCCGCGGGCGGTATGCGCTCCGCCATTGCCAAGGCTTACGCCATCCAGGACGTGCCCGCCTACTTCCTGCTGGCTGAAGACGGCACCTTCCTCAACACCAAGCCCAAGCGCCTGAGCAGCCGCGCCGCCATCGACGAAATCAAGCAGTCGTTTGGTAAGGCCAGCACCTACAGCAGCACCCTGCCCGCGGGCGAAGGCAAGTAGCCGCACCTGCCGCCGCAGTTTTGAAGCGCCCGTCAGCTTTCCGCTGGCGGGCGCTTTTACATTGTAAGCCCCTGACCAGCAGCGCCCGGCCGGGCTTGCCCAAACTCTTTAGCCGCCGGCCGGGTTACGGAGCGCACTTCCGCCCCGTTTGCCGACCTTTGTTTCGCATGGCTTCCCTTTTTACCGACGGTCTGAATTTCGTTTCCAAGCTCACCCCCCGCCGCGCCCTGAATGCGGCACAGGTGGTGGGCAGCTACGCCCTGAGCAAGCTGACGGGCCAGGCCCGGCACTGGGGGCTGCCGCTGGCCCTGAGCTTCGAGCCGACGACGAGCTGCAACCTACGCTGCCCGGAGTGTCCCAGCGGCCTGCGCTCCTTCACCCGCCCCACCGGCATGCTCCCCGACGAGCTCTTCAAGCGCACCATCGACGAGGTACACAAGCGGCTCTGGTACCTGATTTTTTACTTCCAGGGGGAGCCGTACCTGCACCCCAACTTCCTGGATTTGGTGAAGTACGCCGCCGACAAGGGCATCTACACCGCCACCAGTACCAACGCCCATTACCTCAACGACAAGAATGCCCGCCGCACGGTGGAGTCGGGGCTCGACCGGCTGATTATCTCCCTCGACGGCACCACCCAGGAAGTGTACCAGCAGTACCGGGTGGGCGGCAAGCTCGACAAGGTGCTGGAGGGTACCAAGAACGTGGTGAAGTGGCGTAAGGAGCTTAAGTCGAGCACCCCGCGCATCATCTTCCAGTTCTTGGTGGTGCGGCCCAACGAGCACCAGATTGAGGAAGCCAAAACCCTGGCCAAGGAGCTGGGCGTGGACGACGTGTGGTTTAAGACGGCCCAGATCTACGACTATCAGCAGGGCTCCCCGCTCATCCCGACCATCGACTACTACTCGCGCTACGAAAACAACAACGGCACCTGGAGCATCAAGAACAAGCTGGTGAACCACTGCTGGAAGATGTGGCACAGCTGCGTCATCACCTGGGACGGGCTGGTAGTGCCCTGCTGCTTCGATAAAGACGCCGAGTACCGGCAGGGCGACCTGAAAGCCCAGACTTTCCGCCAGCTCTGGCACGGCCCCAAGTACCGTTCCTTCCGCGCCTACCTGCTCAAGGGCCGCGACCAAATCGATATGTGCCGCAACTGCACCGAGGGCACCAAGGTATGGGGGTAGTGGTAAGATAGTGAAGTGGTGAAATAGTGAGTTTGATGTTCAACATGCGCTAATAGCGCAGAACCGCGCCGCTAGAACGACAACTCTCAAATTCACCACTTCCCTATCTCACTTACTCCGCCCAGGGGTACATGTCGGGAGGCACGTTTTGTTGGGCAACGGTGGGTAGCGGGTGCAGGGCCTGAGTGTGGTCGAGAAACACAAAGGCGTCGTAGCGCTCCGGCAGCACGGAGGGCACGTAGTTGCCGAACTGCTCAAACTCGGGCCGGTACACCACCCCGATGGCGCGGTGGGCCAGGGGCTGCTTCAGCGCCGGCTGGTCGCGCAGCTCGGCCGAGAGCAGCAGCGCATTCTGGTCGGGGAGCTGCTGGTGGAGCCGGTCTTCCCAGGAGCCCGGCAGGGCGGGCGGCACGGGCATGGTTTCCAGCGGAGCGCCCCACTTCCGGCCCGCCACCACCGTGCCCTCGTAGGAGCCGAAGCCCACGGCAAACACCTGGCTGCGCCCGTACATCTGCCGCACGAGCTGGCCGAGGTTCACCGTATCGTTGCGGTACATGTCGGTGTAGCGGGCGTCGCCAATGTGGGTGTTGTGCTCCCAGACCAGGGCTTTGCTGTCGGGGCCGTGCAGGTCGAGCAGGCGGGTGAGGGTTTCGGTCATGTGACCGTCGCGCACGTTCCAGGAGGCCGGCCCGCCCTGGAGCATGGCCCGGTAATACCGCTCGGCATTCACGGCCACCAGCGCGTTCTGCTCGGCCGCAAACGCCGTTTCGTGCTCCAGCCCCGGACCCGCCGCGGCCCTGGGCCGCTGCCGACGCAGGGCCTGGAGCATGGCCGTCACCTCGTCCTGGCAGCTTTTCGAGACGAAGGCCACTGCCTCAGCGTATTCCTGGGGGTCGTTGCCGTAGGGCTCAAAGCAGCGCAGCGCCTGCTGGGCGGCCGTTTCGGCCCCGTCGCCCTGCTGCTGCACGTAGCGCATAATCTCCTGCAACGACTCCCAGAGGCTGTACACGTCGAGGCCGTAGAAGCCGACCCGCTCGGCCAGGGGCTGGTGGCGGTTGTGGGCGTGCAGCCAGTCGACCAGGGCCGCTACCTCCCAGTTGCCCCACATCCAGGTGGGCCAGCGGTCAAAGGTTTTCAGCAGCTGGGCGGCGCCTTGGTAAGGGCTGTCGGTGTTCTTCAGGGCGCAGTTCACCTCGAAGCAGTCGGGCCAGTCGCCTTCCACGGCCATAAAGCGGAAGCCCTTTTCCCGGATCAGGCGCCGGGAAATAGCGGCGCGCCAGGTGTAGTACTCCGACGTGCCGTGCGAGGCCTCGCCCAGCAGCACGATGCGGGCATCCCCGATGGCCGCCACCAGCGGATCGAGGTCGGCGGGGGTGCGGAGCGGATGGAAGGGCAGCGAATTCTCCACGGTTGAGGCGGACTAGGTGAAAACGCAAAAACGCGCCCCAGCCAAGCCGGAGCGCGTCGGTATTGTGCATGTAAAGAACCTGGGGCCTACTTGTGGGCCTTCTTGAGGTTCTTACCGAGGTCCTCTACTTTCTGCAGGAAGTTATCCGTTTCGGCATCGGCGTAGGTGCCGAAGGCGTTGGAGATGGTACCGCGCACGCCGTCGTTGCACTCAATAGCGTACAGAATCGACATGTCGTCGGGGTCACTTTCGCCCTCGAAGCGGTAGAAGTCGACGATGGTGACATCCTCGGCGCCGTAGCTCTTGGGCGACTCAGTACTGATGGTCTGGAGCCGGCCGTCGCAGACGTTGAAGTCCTGGGTGAAGCCGTCCTGGGTAAGCTTTTTTTCGACGTTAATAAGCGAGCGTTCCTCTTCTTTGTCTTGCATCGTGGTAGTGTTTCGGTTGGGAGAGAGCAAAGCGGAGGCGGCCAAAGACAAGCCCCCGCACCAGCCTATACGGAGCCGGTACGGGGGCAGGTTGTGCGAAGTTGATTCAGGCGAAATCTAGGGTGCAGCGGTCCGGGCAGCGGCCGTTTCGATGGTGCGCTGGAGGCGGTCCACATCGAGGGTGCCGCAGGCCCCGCCGCAGCCCTTGGCGCAGCCGCCAGCGGTCTTGACGAAGAAGGCGCGCCAGAAAATTCGGCCCACGTAAAACGTGGCGGCCACAAACAGCAGGGCGATGATGAGGTATTGCAGGATCATAACGAAGGCAAAACTACGGCCGGCCGGGAAAAGTTTACGCGCCGGCTCCGCAACGCGGCAGGAGCCGGCCGGGACTTACTGCTGCCAATATTGCCCGATCAGGCCCTGCATTTCGGCGTGCACGGAGCCGTTGGAAGCCACCACCTCCCGGCCGAAGATAGGGTCGCCGTCGTGCAGAAACTGGGTGACCCGGCCGCCGGCCTCGCGCACGAGCAGGATACCGGCCGCCACGTCGTAGGAGTTGATGTTGAACTCGAAGTAGCCGTCGAAGCGGCCGGCGGCGGTCCAGGCCAGGTCCACGGCGGCCGAGCCCACCCGGCGCACCCCGTTGGTGCCGCGCATAAACTCCTTCAGGATGGCCAGATAGGCGTCAACGCGGTGGAAGTTGCTGTAGGGAAAGCCCGTGGCCACCAACGACTGGCCCAGCGCGGGTGTGCCCGATACCCGGATGGGCTCCTCGTTGCAGAAGGCCCCGCCCCCGCGCACGGCCCGGAAGCACTCGTCGAGGTTGACCTCGTAGACCACGCCAATGACCAGTTCGGTGCCTTCGAGCAGGGCAATGCTGACCGAGTAGCAGGGCAGGCCGTGAATGAAGTTGGTGGTGCCGTCGAGCGGGTCGATAATCCAGGTCAGCTCGGTGCCGGCATTGGTGGCCTGGCTGTCGCCGCCGGTGGTACCCTCCTCGGTGATAAAGCCGGCCTGGGGCAGCAGCTCCCGCAGCCCGGCCACCACCATGCGCTCCGACTCCTGGTCGACGTAGGAAACCATGTCGTGCAGGCCCTTGTGCTGGACGTGGGCGCGGTCGAAGGTGGCGGCTTCCTGGCGGATAAACTGGCCGGCCCGGCGGGCTACGGCGGCCACTTGGTGGCTGAGCTGGGTGAAGTCGGTCATGTTGTTTTGGGGAAGGAACGTCATGCAGAGCGTCAGCGAAGCATCTCGCGTGGCGTCGTCAGATTAGTAATCCAACGGCAGCCCGCGAGATGCTTCGGCTGCGCCTCTGCATGACCAACGATTAGAGAATCTACTGGGCAAAGCGCCGGTTCAGGCCGCTCACCAGCACAAAAACCAGCAGCAATACGGCCAGCGCCTGGGCGCCGCGGCCGATAAGCTCCCCGTAGCGGACGTAGAAAGTGATATCCGTATTCAGGTGGACGGTGCTGCGGGCCGCGGCCGGCACCCACCAGCCGGTACGCTGGGTGATTTCGCCTTTCTGATTGATAAAGCCCGAAATACCCGTGTTGGCCGAGCGAGCCACGTCGCGGCGGGTTTCGATGGCCCGCAGCGTGGCGTACTGCAAGTGCTGGCGGTAGCCGGGTGAGTCGCTCCACCAGCCGTCGTTGGTGATGATGCCAATCAGGGTGGCCCCGCGCCGGACGTAATCGGCCACGAAGTCGCCGTACACCGATTCGTAGCAGATAACCGGGGCCAAGCGCAGCGTGGAGTCGGCGGAGGCGCCGCGAAACACGGTGCGCTCTTCTTGGCTGCCCAGGCCGCCGGCCGCCCCACCCAGGTCGATGACGAAGGCCGAGAGCCAGTGCGGCACGCCTTCCACGCCCGGCACCAGCCGCGACTTATGGTAGAATCCGATGGGCTCAGCGGGGCCAGGGAAGTGCACGGCCGTGTTGAAGAAGTCGTAGTAGCCGATATCGTCGCGGAAGCGGGCCGAGGCACTGGCGGCTTCCTTATTCGGGTAGGTGGTGAGGGTGGTGGCGCCGGTTACCAGCCTCAGGCCGGGGTGGCGGGTGAGGAAGTTGCGGATCTGGAGCGTCTTGGGGTTGGCGTCGAAGGTAGCCTCCCAGTTGTTTTCCTCCAGGGCCGTTTCGGGCCAGAGCACCATTTTGGTTTGAGGCGTCAGATTTTGCTCGGTCAGTTCAAACATCCGCTGCAGCTGAGCCTGGTAGGGAATGAACTTGTCGCCGCCCTCAAACTTTTCCTGGTAGGGGTCAAAGTTGGGTTGAATGGCCAGCACCTCGGCCGGCGGCCCCTTTTCCTGGTAGCGGCTGCCGATGAGCAGGGAAACGCCAATGGGCAGCACAACGGCGGCCAGCGCGGCGAGCCCCAAGGTAGGCTTTACGCCGGAGAACCGGCCCTGCGGCGCTGTAGTGCCGGCCGCCGGCCGGATTGCCAGAAACACGAGCAGGTTTACCACCCAAATCCAGAGTGAGCCGCCCAGAAAGCCGGTGTACTCGTACCACTGCACCAGGAAGTTGGCGCTGGCAAAGCCGTTGCCGAGCGTGAGCCAGGGCCAGGTGAAGTCCCAGTGCAGGTGCAGCTGCTCGAAGGCAATCCAGTAGACGGGCAGGGACAAATACCCCAGCCGCCGCCCCGCCAGCCGCTTGGTGTGGTAGAAGGCCATGACGGGCATGCACATGAACAGGGAGTTGAACACCACGGCCGTGATGCCGCCCCAGAGCGTGCTGTAGCTCACCCACCAGGTGGTAAAGGCGTTCCAGAGCACCAGCGTGAGGTAGGAGTAGCGAAACACTTTCCAGCCGCTGCTCCCGCGCCGGCTCAGCGCGTCTTCCAGGTACAGGTACGGCACCCAGGCCACGAGCAGCAGCAGCGCCAGCGGCGCCGGGTGCACCGGCCAGCCGGCCCAGAGCAGGCCAGCGCTGAGCAGGGCCAGCAGAGCCGGCCGCCACGGGGCCGCCATTTCCCCAGTCACCGCGGTCTGGTTTGATACAACAGGTTTAGTCAGCACGGCCTTCTTCTTTATATCCCTGAACGACAAGCACTATCTCGCCCTTGATGCTGGTGCGGCCCGCGAAGTCGGCGGCCAACTCGGCCAGCGTCCCGGTCACGGTTTCCTCAAACAGCTTGGTCAGCTCCCGGCTCACCGAGGCCAGCCGGGTGGGGCCAAAAGCCTCGGCCAGCTGCTCCAGGGTCTTAACGATGCGGTGGGGCGACTCGTAGAAAATCATGGTCCGGGTTTCGGGCTGCAACTCCCGGATGCGGGTCTGGCGGCCTTTCTTGACCGGCAAAAAGCCCTCGAAGGTGAACCGCTCAGCCCCGAAGCCCGACTTGAGCAGGGCCGGCACGAAGGCCGTGGCACCGGGCAGGCATTCCACTTTCAGCCCCCGGGCCAGACACTCGCGCACCAGCAGAAAGCCGGGGTCGGAGATGCCCGGCGTGCCGGCGTCGGATACCAGGGCCATCTTCTCGCCCTTCTCCAGCCGGTCGAGGACCCGCTGCACGGTCTGGTGCTCGTTGTGGAGGTGGTAGCTGAGCATGGGCTTTTTCAGGCCCAAGTGCTGCATCAGCCGGCCGCTGGTGCGGGTGTCCTCGGCCAGCACCACGTCAACTTCGCCCAAAATGCGGATGGCCCGCAGGGTGATATCCTCCAGATTGCCGATGGGCGTGGGCACGAGGTATAGGGCAGTAGAAACAGCGGGGGCGTCGGACATAAGACAAAGGTACGCGGCGGGAAGCGAGGAAGTAAGGCCGGGTCGGGGAGAGCCAGAGCGGAGCGAAGGGAAAAGCGGACAATTTCCGGGACGCCAACGGCAGCGAAGCGTTGGCCGGGTCACGGGGCAGCACGCGCCGTGGGGTTCGTCTCTGGAGCGGGTAAGACGGCGGCGGCTGGTACGTAATGGGAACCCGCGTAACCTTGGCGCAACCCACTGCTTCGCATACTCAAGTCGTGCACACTAATATTCCGCTTGACGTGGACGTTTTTGTGATAATTTTGCCATCTGCCGCCAATCATCGGATAAAAACAAGAAGATTTTGGCTTAGATTACACCGCCCGCTGAGTTCCCGGGCACCTTTTCTGGATTTTCTCTTTCTCTAACTACACCCTTATTCCTGCGGTCTATGGCACACCCATACCCTCTTCCTACCTCCCGTTGGCTAATGGGCCTGCTGCTGGTTTCGGCGTTACCCGCCGCCGCCCAGTTCCAGGTTTCCAGCGTCTCGCCGGCCCGCAATGCCCGCTCGGCGGCGCGCGCGACCAACGTGGGCATCACCTTCAACCAGGCGGTGAACCCGGCCACCGCCGGCAACGTGCGCGTGTACAGCGGGCAGCGGGGCGGTCAGCTCGTGCGCGGCGGCAACGCCACGGCCAGCGGTAGCACCCTCACCGTGGATCCGGCCGTGGACCTGCGGGCGGGCGAAACGGTATTCGTGACGGTGCCCGCCACGGTGCAGAGCAGCACCAGCGTGGCGGCGGCCAAGCAGGTGTACCAGTTTACGGCGGGCGTCGCGGGCGGCACCGGCGTGTACAGCGGGGCGGCCAGCGTGGCCGTAGGCACCGGCCCATTCAACATCAAGTCGGCCGACGTGGACGGCGACGG
>NZ_SEWE01000012.1 GCF_004167665.1 Hymenobacter persicinus
GCCCAGCACGACCGTGCCCAGGGGTGGGGATATGGCTTCGTCGGCCACCTGCTGATTCCCGTACCGGTCAGTGGACGAGACGGGTAGGGCCAGTGTCAGGCCGGCTATAAACGGCAGCGTGTAAAGCCAACCCGCCGTGCGGCGCTTCCGAAACAAGCTCAGCAGCGCCCCCGTGGAGTCGGCCTCCCCGGCCCGGGGCTCGTAGCGGGGCAGATACCAGCCGTTGAACAGCAGCACCGCGCCCGAGTCGGCAGGTGCCACGGCGCGGGTAGCTGCGGGAGCCGGCGCCTGGGCCAGCGCGGCCGGGCCGCTCAATAGCAGCACAGCCAGCAGCCAGAGCTTAGGACCCGCCACGGTGCGGGGACGGCTACTTGGCGGGAACGGCTTCAACGGGCTTGTAGTCGATGATGGGCTGATTGAAGAACCGGGGCTTGAGCTTGCGGCGCAGGGACCGGGCCAGGGGCTTACCGGCGGCGTAGTTGGTCAGCACCATTTCGAGCTTGCCGTTGCTGTAGTGCAACAGCTTACCGGCGCCGTAGGCTGCGAAGGGTGCCGCAAACACGAAGGCCAGCGCCCCGTTGTTCGTGTTTTCCTGCACCACGTAGCCGCCGCCCACTACTTGGTTGTTGCTGGGGGCCGTGGCAATGCGGGCCGCTGCCAGGGCCGAACCCACAATCCAGCTCACCCCGCCGCCCTGCCGCCGGCCGTAGAGGTTGATAATGGCCTGGGCCGTGTCGTTGTGCAGGTACTGATTGCGCAGCCCCTGTTTGCGCGTGAGGGATTCGAGGGACTCTTGCTGGGCGAACAGCGGGGTGCTGCTCAGGCTTAGAAATAACAGAGCCAGTATTCGTTTGGTCATAAAAACGGAGGATGGGTAAATACCCGCAATATAAGGCGCGAAAATCAACGCGTAGCAACCATTCAGCCCTGCTGGTCCGCCACGCTGCTCCCAGCAAATCGGCCCTGGGAGGTCCGGCTGGTGCAGGCGGCAACATGGGGGAAGTAATAGTTGTCTACTGATAATGCAACTCCCTGAAAAAGGCAGCATCTTTACTGGCCTGCTACCGTGCTATTTTATCCGTTCGTCCGTACAAGGTTTTTTTGAGCTTCCTACGCGCTGCCTGCGCAGCGTTGCCCGCCTTTCCGGCTTCCCCGGTTATCCCCCCTCCGCCCAAGCTACTGAGCCTGGGTCAGCCTGCTTTTCATCCTTTCTTTTCTCACTTTTCCCCGCTTTATGCCCCTTTCCTTACCCATTACTGGTGCCGCTCAGCCTTCCCCGCGCGAGCCCCGGACCACTTCCGCGGGCCGGCGCACCTGGCGGCCCCTGCTGGCTGCCACCCTCGGCCTGTTTTCCCTGACGGGCGCTTTGGCCCAAAACCAGCCCTTGCCCCTGCCGACTAGCTTAGCGGAGCGCGTTGCGCTGCCCCAGCCGGCCGCCCCCCGCGCGGAGCTGCCCGCCAAGACGGTGAAAGCCCGGCAGGTGCTGGCCAGCATTTCTTCTACCGCCACCGGCGGCAACTGGAGCGACCCAGCCAGCTGGGCCGGGGGCGTCGTGCCAACCAGCGCCGATGACGTGACCATCGTGGGCGGCGCCACCGTCACGCTCGACGTGGCTGCCAGCTGCGCCTCGCTGACGGTAGCGACGGCCGGCTCCCTGCTGACGTCGGCCACCACGGCTTACTCCCTGCAAGTGGGCGGCAGCATCACCAACAACGGTACGCTCGATCTGAGCGCCAACCCCACCACCGGCTCCGACCTGCGCTTCACCGGCGCGGGCAGCGTGACGTTCTCCGGCTCGGGCACCACCGACCTGCAGACGGTTTCGTTGGCCAAGTCGGCGCGGATTGACGTGGTGGACATGAACCTGCCGACGCTCTCGGTGAAGGGCAGCACCACTTCCGGCGACGGTTTCCTGACGACCGTAAACAGCGTTCCGGCCGCCGACATGGCCGGTACGCTCAAGATTTCGGGTACCGCTACTATCAGCAACAAGGTATTCGCCAGCGGCACCTCCTACACCATTCCGACCACCGGCGGCTTCTGGCTGAGCAACCCCAACTACACGGTGGTAGCCCAGAACGGCACGACCACCATTTCCGGCTCCCTGCGCGTGACGGCCGGCACCTTTAACGTGGGTACGGCCATCGGCAACTCTTTGGCCCTGACGGCAGCCTCGGTGCTGACCGTGGACGGCGGCACCATCAACTCGGCCAGCCGCGTGAGCTCATTTACGGCTGCCGCTTCGGCCTTCTCGACCACCTTCACGCTCAGCGCCGGCACCATCAACGTAAACCAGGTGGGCAACGCCGACCTGATTCCGTCCTTCGGCATCAACGGCACGACCGCCATTTCGGGTGGCACCATCAACTTGGTGCAGCGCAGCATCGGCGCCACGCCCCTCGACTACTACGTAGCCGGTACCTACACCTACTCCGGGGGTACCGTGAACGTGGGCACGGCGGCCACGGCCACCAACTTCGACTTCCGCGTCCGCGGCACGTTCCCGAACCTGACCCTCGACAACACGACCAACCCGAAGAGCGCCTTGCTCCAGGGCCAGACCAACGTGTACGGCACCACGCTCACCACGCCCGGTTCCAACCTCAACCTGAATGGTCAGCTGCTGCTGCAACTTGGCGCGGCCATCACCAACAACGGCACCATAACCGGTACGACCACCGCCAGCACCATCTACTTTGCGGGCAGCGTGCCCCAGACCCTGGGCGGCAGCGGCACCTACACCCTGATCCGGACCATTTCGGTGGATAACTCCGGCGGCGGCGCCACGCTGACCGTGCCCGTGACGACCACCCGCGTGAACCTGTTTACGGGCAACCTGAACGGCACCAACAACCTGACCATCGGCGACGGCTCGGCGGCTTTCTTCGTGATTCAGATCGGGGTGGCTTCCAACGTGAACACCAGCGGTTCGCTGACTTCGGCCCCGACTTTCAACATTGGCAGCGGCGCCCTGCAGCTGATTTACGCCCAGGAAACCACCGCCCGCACCACGGGCTTCGAGATTCCCTCGGCCCGCATCGTGGACGCGCTGACCATGGCTAATCCCGCGGGCCTGATTGTGGCCGGCGGCAACCTGACCATCAACGCCAGCGGCGTTTCGACCGGCTCGCTGATTCTGACCAGCGGCATCATCACGACTTCGGCTGCCAACAAAATCATCATCGGCAAGGCCGCGGCTACCCTGCCCACCGGCTCGGCTACTTCGTACGTGAAAGGCCCGCTGGGCATCACTGTGAACAGCGCTACCGCCGTTAACCGCACGTTTGCCGTGGGCGACGCTGGCGGCTGGCGTCCGGTTGTCGTGACGGGTATTACCACCAGCGCCGACCAGATTTTCACCGCTACGGTTATCAACGGAGCCACCGGCGGCACGCCGGTTCCGCCCGTTACCAACCTGAACCCGACCCGCTACGTGCGCCTCGAAAACTCGGCTAACCTGCCGGCTACGGCCCGCGTGCAGCTGAGCTTCGGCGCCGACGACTTTGCCGGTAACGCTGGCACGGCTACCATCGCTCAGGCTCCTTCGGCAGCTGGTGCTTACGCCTCCATCGGCGGCGCCGCCGCCGCCACGCCCACGACCGGTATCATCTCGACCCAGAACCTGACGCCCGGCAACGACTACTTCGTGCTGGCCAACACCGAAGGCGGTCAGCTTTCCAGCTCGCCCGTAGCCGTGTGCACCGGCACTAACGCCGGCACGATTTCGCTGACCAACTTCGTGGGCACCGTAGTGAAGTACCAGTTCGACAACGGCTCCGGCTTTGTGGACGTGCCCGGCAACAACAACAGTCCCACGCTGGCTTTCACCAACCTGACCGCGACGACCACCTACCGCGCCGTTATCCTGACCAGCGACGGCCGCACGGTCTTCTCGGCTCCGGTAACCGTAACGGTAAACCCGCTGCCCCTGGCTTCGCTGACCGCTACCTCGCCGACCACGTTCTGCGGCCCCGGCACGCTGACGCTACAGGCTAACGCCCTGTCGGGTGCGACCTACCAGTTCCTGCTCAACGGTAACCCCATCAGCGGCGCTACCAACGCTACCTACTCCGTGACGGTGGCTGCCAGCGGCAGCTACGCCGTAATCGTGACCAGCGCCGCCGGCTGCTCGGCCACCTCGTCGGCCGTGAACGTAACGGTGAACCCCGCCACTTCGGCCACATTTGCCTACGCCAGCGGCACGTTCTGCAAGAGCGGTACCAACCCCGCCCCAACCATCACCGGCACCACCGGCGGTACGTTCTCCTCGACCTCGGGCCTCGTGATTGATCCGGCTACCGGCACTATCAACCTAGCGGCCTCCAACACGGGCACCTACACCGTGACTTACACCGTGGGTGGTCCTTGCCCCGTTTCGAGCACGGCGACCGTAACGGTAACCAGCGCTCCGGTAGCGACCTTCTCCTACGCCAACGCGGCTTATTGCGTGGGTGGAACCAACCCGGCGCCAGTCTTCCCGACGGGCGCCAGCGGCGGCACGTTCACGACTTCGGGCTCGGGTCTGGTTATCAACGCCACCACCGGCGTTATCAACCTGGCGACCAGCACGGCCGGCACTTATACGGTGGTTAACACCGTAGCGGCTTCGGGCGGCTGCACCGCGGCTTCGGCCACCACGACCGTGACCATCAACGCCCGTCCGGCCACGCCGACCATCAGCGTTGTCTACAACGGCGCCACCACCACGCTCACCTCGAGCTCGGCTACCGGCAACCAGTTCTACCTGAACGGCAACCTGAGTCCCGGCGCTACCGGCCAGACCTACGTGGTGAACACCCCGGCCCAGTTCGGCACCTACTCGGTGGTTGTGACCAACGCCAACGGTTGCGCCTCGCTGCCCTCGGCTACGCTGACCGTGACTTCGGCCGTGAAGCCGCTGGCCGGCTCGTCGCTGAGCGTATTCCCGAACCCGACCCATGACGGCAAGCTCAGCGTGGAGCTGACCGGCTACCGCAAAGCCGTGGAGCTGACCGTGCTCAACGCCCTGGGTCAGCCCGTATTCACGACTTCGGTACCGGCCTCGGCTGGCACGACCGTGAAGGCCGTGAACCTCTCGCAGCTGCCCGCCGGTATCTACATCCTGCGCGCCAAAACCGAGGGCGGCCTCGACACCCGCCGCATCGTGAAGGAATAGTTGGGTAGTACTTCCTGCCCTTAGAAAAGCCCCGGCCGCATTGGCCGGGGCTTTTTTTGTGCCCGTCGGCGCTGGCCGCGGAGGCGCCGAGTTTCTGCCCGGCGCCGTAGCTTTGCCTTATGTCCGTTTTCCAGACCTACCTCCAGCTCGGCTTCTTCCACATCTTCAACCTGCAGGCTTACGACCACCTCGTGTTTCTGCTGGCCTTGTGCGCGCCCTACGTGGCGGCCGACTGGCGGCGGGTAGTGGCGCTGGTCACGAGCTTCACCGTGGGCCACTCCGTCACGCTGGCGCTGGCTACGCTGGGCTTTGTGCGCTACAGCCCCAAGCTGATTGAGGTGCTGATTCCGCTGACCATCCTGCTGACCTGCGCCCTGAACCTGAGCCGGGCCGGGCTGCGCGAAGCTGAACAAAACCGCCGGCCCCTGGTGCTGGCCCTACCCAACGCGCTGGCCGCCGGCTTCGGGCTGATTCACGGGCTGGGCTTCTCCAGCTACCTGCGCGAGCTGCTGGGCCACCAGAGCCGTCCGGTGCTGGAGCTGCTGGCTTTCAACGTGGGCGTGGAGTTGGGCCAGCTGCTGATTGTGGCCCTGATTCTGCTGCTGGGCCTGGTGGTGCTGCGGGCCCTGCGCGCCGCCCGGCGCGACTGGGTGCTGGTCGTCAGCGGGGCGGCGGGAGGCATTGCGGCCGTGCTGCTGCTGCAGAATTTAACCGCCTGAAAGGAATTACGGCCCGCCGTGCAGCGTTGGCCCCTGCACCCGCGTCCTTGCTTTCCGGCCGGCTATGGGCTGCGTAACTTGCCGGACGTCTGATTTGCTTCTTACCACACTGACATATGCTTAAAAAACTTCTCCTGGGCGCTGGCCTCGTGGGAATGGCCGCGGCACCACTGCTGGCCCAGACCACGAATTCCGGCACCGACAAATTTGCCCAGCTCGGCACTACCCTGCCCACCCCGAACACCTACCGCACGGCCTCGGGCGCGCCGGGCTCCGATTACTGGCAGCAGCGCGCCGACTACAACATCCGCGTCAAGCTCGACGACGACAAGCAGGCCATTTCGGGCTCCGAGGACATCACCTACACCAACCTGTCGCCCGACGTGCTGACCTACCTCTGGGTGCAGCTCGACCAGAACATCCTCGACAAGAACTCCATCACGGCGGCCACCCAGGTGAATGCGGTGCAAGATAAAATGTCGTTTCAGGCTCTGGACTACCTGGTCAAGTCGGACTTCGACGGGGGCTTCAAGATTGAGTCGGTGAACGTGAAGGGCGGCAAGGCCCTGCCCTACGTCATCAACCACACCATGATGCGCGTGGATCTGCCCATGCCCCTGCGGCCCAAGCAGGCGTTTACGTTCAGCATTGCCTGGCACTACAACGTGAATGATCAGCTGAAAATCAACCAGCGCAGCGGCTACGAGTTCTTCCCCGACGACAAGAACTACCTCTACGAAATTGCCCAGTTCTACCCCCGCATGGCGGTGTACTCCGACAACCAGGGCTGGCAGCACAAGCAGTTTCTGGGCACCGGCGAGTTTACCCTGCCCTTCGGCGACTACCGGGTAAGCATCACCGCCCCCGCCGACCACGTGGTGGGGGCCACCGGCACGCTCCAGAATCCCGACCAGGTCCTCAGCGCCACCCAGCGCAAGCGCTTTGCCCAGGCGGCTTCGGCCACCAAACCCGTGCTCATCGTGACCCAGCAGGAAGCCGAGAAGGCCGAGCAGGGCCGCGCCAAAGGCACCAAAACCTGGACCTACGCCGCCAAGAACGTGCGGGACTTCGCCTGGGCTTCCTCGCGCAAGTTTATCTGGGATGCCATGGGCATCAAGCAGAACGGCGTGCCGGTGATGTGCATGAGCTACTACCCGAAGGAGGGCAACCCTCTCTGGGGCAA
The DNA here is from genome assembly GCF_004167665.1 of Hymenobacter persicinus. Classification (GTDB taxonomy): domain Bacteria; phylum Bacteroidota; class Bacteroidia; order Cytophagales; family Hymenobacteraceae; genus Hymenobacter; species Hymenobacter persicinus. The sequence continues at coordinate 7,058 of NZ_SEWE01000012.1, forward strand.
GTATTCCACCGAGGTCGTGGCCCACACCATCAAGACCTACTCCAAGTTCACGATTCCCTACGCCTACCCCGTCGCCATTTCGGTGCACGGCCCGGTGGGCGGCATGGAATACCCGATGCTGTGCTTCAACGGTGGCCGCCCCGAGAAGGACGGCACCTACTCCGCCGACCGGAAATACGGGATGATTTCGGTGATTATCCACGAGGTGGGCCACAACTTCTTCCCCATGATCATCAACTCCGACGAGCGGCAGTGGTCGTGGATGGACGAGGGCCTGAACACCTTCGTGCAGTACCTGACCGAGCAGGAATGGGAACGGGACTACCCCTCGCGCCGCGGCGAGCCCAAGAACATTGTCGACTACATGAAAACCGACAAGAGCCTGCAGACCCCGATTATGACTAACTCGGAGTCGGTGCTGCAATTCGGCCCCAACGCCTACGCCAAGCCCGCCACCGGTCTGAACATGCTGCGCGAAACCATCCTGGGCCGCCAGCTCTTCGACTACGCCTTCAAAACCTACGCCCAGCGCTGGGCCTACAAGCACCCCGAGCCCGCCGACTTCTTCCGCACCATGGAAGACGCCTCGGGCACCGACCTGGACTGGTTCTGGCGCGGCTGGTTCTACACCACCGACCGCACCGACCTTGCCATCGAGGGCGTGAAGTGGTACTCGGTGGATTCGAAAAACCCCGAAATCGAAAACGCCCGCAAGCGGGAAATGCTCAACGCCGAGCCCAAGACCCTCTCCCAGCAGCGCAACCTGCAGGACATCCAGAAAACCCTGGTCGACATCAAGCCTGACCTGAAGGACTTCTACAACTCCTACGACCCGATTGCCACCACCGACGCCGACAAGACCCGCTACCAGCAGTACGTGAGCAAGCTCACGCCCGAGCAGCAGACGCGCCTGAAGGCCGGGCTGAACTTCTACGAGATGGATCTGCGCAACGTGGGCGGCCTGGTGATGCCCGTTATCGTGCAGATGACCTACGAGGACGGCAAGCAGGAAATCGTAAACATTCCGGCCGAAATCTGGCGCAAAAACAACGAGCACGTCACCAAGGTGTTCGTGACCGAAAAGCCGGTGGTGAGCTTCGTGCTGGACCCCTATCTGGAAACGGCCGATACCGACCTGTCGAACAACGCCTACCCGCAGCGGGCCGCGCCTTCGCGCTTCGAGCTGTTTGAGCAGCAGCAGCGCGCTCAGCCCAACCCCATGCAGCAGCAGCAAACGTCGATGCAGCAGAAGGAGCAGAAGCCCGGCACCAGCGCCGGCGGCGCCAACTAGCCCCGCTCTGCTTACCATAGAAAAGCCAGTTACAGCACGCTGTAACTGGCTTTTTTGTTTTTCGCCCCTGGTAACTATTGTTGCCCAAGGGACTGTTTTATTGACGCGCCCGCTTCAAAATTGGCTTAGCTTTACCGGGAATACTTATCCCTGCTATGTCCGACGAGCCAACCGTTCCGATAAACAATCCTTTGACCACTATCTGGTTTCAGCCCCGGCGCACGCTGGAGTCTATTCTGCTCTACCACCCCGACAAGTACGTACCGGTGCTGCTGTGCCTGGGCGGCATTGCGCGGGCCGTGGACCGGGCTTCGCAACAAAATGCGGGCGACAAGATGGGGACGGTGGCCGTGCTGCTGCTGACTTTCGTGGTAGGCGGACTCACGGGTTGGATTTTCTACTACTTCTACGCGTGGATGCTCAGCCTGACGGGCCGCTGGCTGAACGGGACGGCCGGGTCGGAAACCTTCCGCACGGTCCTGGCCTGGTCGCTGGTACCGACTGTGGTTTCCTTGGCACTGCTGCTACCCGAAGTGCTGCTATTCGGCGACGAGTTGTTTAAGAGCACGCCCGCCGATATCTCCTTTTCCGACAGCGTCATCTGGATAGTTATTAGCCTGATTCAACTGACGCTGGGAATCTGGAGCCTAGTGATTTTGGTGCACGGAATTTCACTGGTGCAGCATTTCACGGCTGGCCGAGCCATTCTCAACCTGATTTTGCCCGTGGCCGTTATTCTGGTGCCCATTGTGCTGCTCATTCTGCTAGTGCAATCATTCTGAGTTTTCAGCGCCAACAAAACGGATGAAGTTGTCCGGCTTTGTTGGCGCATGCAACCATCTTTCCGTTCAGCAGCCTCCCGATTATACGCCCTGTATCGGCTCCACTTTTCCTCTGCTGTTATGCGACACTTTTTCCCTGCGCTTGGCTTGCTGGCGACACTGGCCGGCTGTACTACCTGCGGCCCCGACGAGACACCCGCGCCAACCTGCTACTCCGCCAAAGTAGTGGGCGCCGCCTGCATGGATGGGTTGCTGCTGGAAGTAGACCGCCGGTATGCCATTGGCGCGCCCTCGGGTAATTACACCAACCTCGTGGCCGCCGTCAATCTGGAATCTACGGACAGCCTGCGGGTGGCCGGCCAGGTGGTGCGCGCCGGCCAGACTATCTACTTCACCTACCAAACCAGCCCCACGGCCCGGCAGGCTTTCTGTCCCCAAAACACGGTTCCCCTGGCCGTGCCACACGTGGTACTGAGCAATGTTTCTCTCGTGAGCTGCCTTGCCAGCAAGCTCCCGGTTGGGAACTAACTGACCTGGCCCGGTGGGCGCTGACGGAAGTTTTTGGTAGCTTGATGCCCTAACCTTTTCCTCTTAGCCATGGGCCTCCTCGACGCACTACTCGGCAACGCTTCCGCCAACGACATTCAGGAAACGCAGAACGATTTGAACCGCCTGCTCGCTGCCGATGAGCGGGTGGAAAAAGCCTACGCCGTTTTCCGCGACCAAATCATCTTCACCACCAAGCGCCTGATTCTGGTGGATAAGCAGGGGCTAACGGGCACGAAAAAGGAAATCATGAGCGTGCCCTACCGCAGCATCGAGCGGTTTAGCATGGAGACTACCGGCCACTTCGACCTCGACGCGGAGCTCAAGATTTGGGTGCGCGGCCAAACCGAGCCCATCAGCAAAACTTTCCGCGACAACCAAAGCATCCACGACATCGGCAAAGCCCTGGCGGAACACGCGCTGTAAGTGGTGAACTGGTGAGTTGTCGTTCCGCTGGCGCTTTTGGGCTGCCTGTCATTGCTTCGGCTTTGCCTCACAATGACAGCGTACACGGCCGTAACCGCAACGCTGGAACGACAAACTCACCACTTCACCACTTCACCTCACGCTGGCGTCTGAATAGCGGGCGGAGTGGGGTTGTACTCGGGGGTGGCAGTGGCGTGCTCGGCGGCTTTTTTGCCCTTGTCGTCTTTCACGTCGCGGCGGCTGAAGGGGCGGATAATCAGGCGCAGGGCCTGGTCGGAGCTGAAGTAGCTGAAGGCCCAGTCGATAAAGGCCACGACCTTGTTGCGGAAGCCCACCAGCGTCATCAGGTGGACAAACAGCCAGGTCAGCCAGCCAAAGAAGCCGTTGAAGTGCACGTCCTTGGGCAAATCGACCACGGCCTTGTTGCGGCTCACAATGGCCATCACGCCCTTGTTGTTGTACTTGAACGGCTCAGGCTGCTGGCCCAGCAAGATGCGCTGCAGATTTTTGGCCAGCAGGTCGGCCTGCTGCTGGGCCACGGGCGCCAGCATGGGCAGGCCCCGGGGCATGTCCTCGGTCACCATGTTGGCCACGTCGCCGATGGCAAACACGTTCTGGAAGCCCGCCACCTGATTCCACAGGTTCACGTTGATGCGCTTGTTGCGGGCCACGACTTCGGCCGGCAGGCCGGGTACTTCGGCCCCGTTCACGCCGGCAGCCCAGATCAGGTTTTCGGTCGGGATAAAGTCGGTATCAGAGTAGTAGGCGCGGCAGTTTTCAAACCGCTTGATGGACGTATTGAGCCGCACCTGCACGCCCAGATCCTGCATGTAGCGCAGCGCGTCCTGCTGCGACTTCACCGACATGGGTCCCAGCAGCTCCTTGCCGGCTTCCACCAGAATAATCTGCATCTGGCTCAAATCCAGCTCGGGGTAGTCCTTGGGCAGCACGTGCTTGCGCATTTCGGCCAAAGAGCCGCTGATTTCTACGCCCGTCGGGCCGCCGCCGACCACCACAATGTTCATCAGGGCCTGCTTTTCGTCGGGGTTCTCCGTGAGTAGGGCTTTTTCGAAATTCTGGAAAATAAAGCTGCGCAGGTTCAGGGAATTGGGAATGCTCTTGATCTGCATGGCATTCTTCTCCAGGCTTTCGATGCCGAAGAAGTTGGTAAGGGAGCCGGTGGCCAGTACCAAGTGGTCGTAGCGGATTTCGCCCACGCTGGTGTGCACCATGTTGCGGGCCGTATCCACGCGCTCCACGTCGGCCATGCGGTAGAAGAAGTTCTTCTGGCCCGCGAAAATCTTGCGGATCGGGTAGGCAATGCTGTCGGCCTCCAGCGCGCCGGTAGCTACCTGGTAGAGCAGGGGCTGGAAGTTGTGGTAGTTGTTGCGGTCAATCATGACCACCTGCACCGGGGCATCGCGCAGGGCCTTGGCCAGACGCAGCCCCCCAAAACCACACCCCACAATGACGACGCGCGGATGCGCGGAAACCGGAAGATTCGTATCCATAGAAAGGTCAGTAAGGCGGGGCGAAGAAAGGGCTCGGCACAAGCATAGCCCCGCCGGAGTATTTACCGCAAAACCTTCCGTCTTGTTACCGTGGAGCTGCACGCCGCCGCGCGCACCCCCACCTTTTCCCGCCGCGGCCGGCCATGAAAAAGCCCGCTCGGAGCGGGCTTTTCCACAATATGCGGCCTCAGGAGCAGTTGGCGGCTAGTAGTCGACGCCTTCCTTTTTCTTGAACTCCCCGCTTTTCACCTGGTTGATAAGCTGCAGCCAGCTGAACGGGTTCAGCAGCGGGTTGTTGGTCTGGGGCGTGGGCGCCGTGCCCATGCGCCGCGACTGGTCGTACTGCTGGTTTTGCATGGTCTGGCGGTAGTTGCCCATGCTGGTTACCGGCAGGTTGTTGAACATGCGCCGCATTACGCTGGCGCTGAGATTTTCGGCGGCCGCGGAGCCCCGCTCGGTGGGCAGGCGCAGGGCCAGGAAAGCTTCCTTAAAGGCTTTTTCGGTGGCGTAGGGGAAAATGCGTACCTCGGGCAGCACCGTGGCGTCCTCCTTGAGCTGCACAATAACGGAGTAGCTCTGGCGCTGGTAGCCTTCGGGAATGACCACGGTCTGGTTGCGGTAGCCCAGGGAGCGAATCACGATACTGTCGCCGGTGAGCACGGGCAGCGAGAAGTAACCGTAGGCGTTGGTGGCGGTGCCGCGGCCGGCCTTGGGCACGAAGATGGTAGCCCCGGGCACGCCCAGCAGACTGTCGCCGGTGGCAATGATGCCCGAAAACTGCACCACGCGGCGCTGGCCCTGGGCGCGCACCTGCGTCGGGGCCCCGCTCAGCCAGCCAAGCAGGACCAGCGTGAGCGAAAGCCAGAGCGTGCGAAAACGAATAAGATCAGGCATACAAAGCATTACAGACTACAATAATACGGCACTTTGGGGGCCAAAGCCCGGCGCGGGTGTAAATTTGTTCCGTTTTCGGCCCTGCGCCGCCACCCAGACAACAGATGCGTCTCAAACACTTCAACGTTGCATTTGGTCAGCAACTATTCAAAGCTTTCGGCGACGAGTCGCGCGTGCGGATCCTGCACCTGCTGTGGCGCAATCAGGAAATGTGCATCTCCGACCTCGAGCAGGTGCTGGACTTCACGCAAACCAAAACCTCGCGGCAATTATTGTACTTGAAAAATGCGGGTTTGGTGAATTTTCGGCGCCTCGACAACTGGGCCTTCTACTTTCTCAAGGACGAAGCCGCCGACTTGGTTCAGCAGCTGCTGAGCTTCATGGAAAAAGACGCCCAGCTCGTGCACGACCAGCAGATTTACCAGACGCTGTGGTCGAACCGGGAGCTGGCCGCGTACAAGCTGCAAAACCGCCGCTGGACTGGCAAGCCGCTGTAAGTAGGGCGGGCGCCAATTCGAGCCGGTTTTTGTTGTTGTGTTTCGTAAGCCCAAACCCCGCTTTCCCGCCTGCCATGCCGCTCGACTACCACATCTTCGTTTGCAACAACCAGAAAAGCGAGGTCGGCAAGGACGTGGCCAAGGCCCTGAAAATTGCCCTCAAAAAGCAGGGCCTGAAAAACTTTCTGGTGGGCGGGCAGAAACGCCACAGCCGGGTGCAAACCTGCAACTGCCTCGACGTGTGTAAGCAGTGCAAAAAAGGCCCCGGCGCGGCCCTGGTCATCTACCCCGAAGGCACGTTCTACGGCGACGTGAAACCCACTGATGCGGCCGAACTGGTGCAAAAGCACCTCGGCGAGGGCCGGCCGGTGAAGCGCCTGCTGCTGGAGTAGCCCGCTGCCATTACCGCCCGTTGTTAACTTACTTCCCTGAATTTTTCGCTCGTGAAAACCTACCGCCACCTCTTCTTCGACCTCGACCATACGCTGTGGGACTTCGAGAAGAATGCCGACGAAACCTTGCGCCACCTCTTTGAACTCCACCAGCTAGGCCGCTACGGCACGTTTGGCGTCGAGGAGTTTATCGGCGTCTATAGCAGCATCAACCATGCGCTGTGGCGGCTTTACCAGGGCAACAAGATCAGCCAGCAGCAGCTGCGGGCCGTGCGCTTCACCCGGACGCTGACCAAGCTGGGCGTGCCGGAAAATGAGGTTCCGGCCACGATTTCCCAGGAGTTCACCAACCTTCTGCCCCGGAAGGCGGCCGTGTTTCCCTTCACCCACGAGGTGCTCGACTACCTGCAAACCAAGTACACGCTCCACCTGATTACGAACGGCTTCCAGGACGTGCAGCACATCAAGCTTACGTCTTCGGGCCTGACGCCGTACTTTCAAGAAGTTATTACCTCCGAGCACAGCGGCTTTCTGAAGCCCGACCGCCGCATGTTTGCCCACGCCCTGGAGCGCACCGGCGCCACGGCCGCCGAAAGCTTGATGATTGGCGACAACCTGGAGTGCGACGTGCTGGGCGCCTACAACGCCGGCATCGACCAGGTGTACTTCAACCCCGAGCGCCGTCGCCACTTCACCTCCGTCACCCACGAAATAGCCTGCCTGAGCGAGCTGAAGAGCTTTTTATAGTACAGCGTACAAAGTTGACACTACTCCGGGTCCGGCTGCCGACCTTTGCCCGACTATGATTCAACTCCTGGGCATCTCCGGCAAACGAGGCAGCGGCAAGGACACCGTGGCCCGCCTGATTCAGCAGCTCCAGCCCGAGCGCAACTGGCAGATCATGTCCTTCGGCGACGCCATCAAGGCAGTGTGCGCCACGCTGGCCGGCGAAGACGTGGCCCCTTATTACACGCAAACGGGTAAAACCGAGTTGCTGCCCGCCTTTGGCCGCACCCGGGGCGAGATGCTCCAGCAGGTGGGCGGGGCGCTGCGGGCCTGGAACTACGAAATCTGGGTGCAGGCCTTCTTTGCCCGCCTGCCGCCCAACAGCTTCGTCATCGTGCCCGACGTGCGCTTTCCCAACGAGGCCCAGCCCATCCTGGACCGCGGCGGCCTGATGCTGCGCGTGGAAGGCGACCCGCTCAAGCAGCAGGGCGACGGCACCCGCGACGACACCCATCCCTCGGAAACGGTGATGGACACCTACGACCAGTTTGCGGCCGTGCTGCACAACGTGGGTTCCCGCGCCGCGCTGGAGCAGCAGGTGCGTCAGCTGCTGGCCCAGCTCTAAGCCAGGCGGATGAGGCAGGACTCTTCCTTTGCGCTTTGGGGCCGGGCCTGGCTGCTGGTGCCCTTGTCTGTGGTGCTGGCGGCTTCGGTTTCCTGGAAGGCCTGGCAGCGCTGGCAGATTCTGCACGGCACCCGGGCGGCGGCTCACGTGTACCAGAAGCTCGGCAAGGACGGCTCCGGCAGCAGTGGCAAATACCACCTGATAGTGAAGTACGACCACCCGCAGGGCCGGGAATTCTACGCCCGGGTGGAAACCGACCGGAGTACCCACCACGACCTGGCGCTGGACGCCCCGGTGGAGGTGTGCTACCATCTGGACCACCAGCAGGCGCTGCTGGCCGACGAATGGAGCCTGAGCGCAAAGCTGCTCTGCCTGCTGCTTATCAGCCTGTTTCTGCTACACGACGGCTGGGGCGCCAACCACCGCTGGCGGCACCGGCGGCGGGACGGGTATCTGCCGGATTAGCGCTCGGCTACGTAAGCAGCCCGGCGGCTGGGCCAAACCGGCATTCTCTCTACCTTTGCCCCGTCTCCTCCCCAAACGAAAAACCAACACCCAACACCCAACCTATGGCTACCGGCTTTTTCAACGTCCCCGCCCCGATCAACGAGCCCGTGAAGGGCTACGCCCCCAATTCGCCCGAGCGTGTGGAGCTGCTCAAAACTCTGAAGGAGCTCAAGCAGCAGGAGCGCGACATTCCCATGCACATCGGCGGCCAGGAAATTCGCACCGGCAAAAAGAAGAATATCACCCCGCCCCACGACCATCAGCACGTGTTGGCTCAGTTCCACGAAGGCGACGCCAGCCACGTCCAGCAGGCCATCGACGCGGCTCTGGCCGCCCGCGACAACTGGGCCACCATGCCCTGGGAGCACCGCGCCGCCATTTTCCTGAAGGCCGCCGACCTGCTGGCCGGCCCCTACCGGGCCCGCATCAACGCGGCCACCATGCTGGGGCAGAGCAAGAATGCTTTCCAGGCCGAAATCGACGCGGCCTGCGAGCTGATTGACTTCTTCCGCTTCAACGTGCACTTCATGCAGGAAATCTACAAGCAGCAGCCCGAAAGCCTGCCCGGCATGTGGAACCGCCTGGAGCACCGCCCGCTGGAAGGCTTCGTGTTTGCCCTGACGCCCTTCAACTTTACTTCCATTGCCGGCAACCTACCCTCTTCGGCGGCCATGATGGGCAACGTGGTGGTGTGGAAGCCCGCCAACACCCAGATCTACTCGGCCCAGGTGCTGATGGAGCTGTTCAAAGAGGCCGGCGTACCCGACGGCGTCATCAACCTGGTGTACGTCGACGGCCCCACCGCCGGTGAGGTTATCTTCAAGCACCGCGACTTTGCCGGCATCCACTTCACCGGCTCCACGGGCGTGTTCAACGGCATCTGGAAAACCATCGGGGAAAACATCAGCAACTATAAGAGCTACCCGCGCATCGTGGGCGAAACCGGCGGCAAGGACTTTATCCTGGCTCACCCCACGGCCCACGCCAAGGCCGTGGCCGTCGGCATCAGCCGGGGCGCGTTCGAGTTTCAGGGCCAGAAATGCTCAGCGGCTTCGCGGATATACCTGCCCTCGAACCTGGCCGACGAAATTCTGGGCTACGTGAAGGAAGACCTGGCCTCGTTCAAGATGGGCGACGTGGAGGACTTCTCGAACTTTATCAACGCCGTCATCGACGAGAAATCCTTCGATAAGCTGGCCAAGTACATCGACGGCGCCAAGGCCGACGCGGGCGCCGAAATTGTGGCCGGCGGTGGCTACGACAAGTCGAAGGGCTACTTCATCGAGCCCACGGTTATCGTAACCAAGGACCCGAAGTACGTGACCATGTGCGAGGAGCTCTTCGGCCCCGTCGTGACCGTGCACATCTACGACGCCGAGCAGTTCGACGACGTGCTGACCCTGGTGGACACGACCTCGCCCTACGCCCTGACCGGCGCCGTCTTCGCCCAGGACCGCTACGCCATCGACTACGCCTCGAAAAAGCTGGTGCACGCGGCCGGCAACTTCTACATCAACGACAAACCCACCGGCGCCGTGGTCGGCCAGCAGCCCTTCGGCGGGGCCCGCGCCTCCGGCACCAACGATAAGGCCGGCTCCATGCTGAACCTGCTGCGCTGGGTGTCGCCGCGCGCCATCAAGGAAACCTTTGTGCCCGTCACGGACTACCGCTACCCCTTCCTGGGCTCAGCCCCGGCTGAGGATTTGAACCGGGATAAGGGGCTGTAGGCCGCTGTTAGGTTTTAGGTATTGAAAAGGCCGCTTCGGAATTCCGGGGCGGCCTTTTTTCAATTTATAAGCGTCATCTTACCCGCATGAAATTGCTCTACCTATGCGGGCTATTCACCTTGGCTTTTAGCAGTTGTTCACAACCGCCGCCTTATCATCTGCCTGATTCCACCTACTATCGACAGCAGGAAGCAACAGTGCTAACGGCGGTAAGCGGACAAGTTATGACGCATCAGTTTTTCATTGCGCCTTCTACCAAATCGGATACCATTGGCATCTACGATTCTCTAGCCTTCCCGAGCCGCCTGAAGGAGCAGGAAATCAGCAGAGTTATGCGCGACCACAATTTGCCTGCGGAGTTTGCAGAATTGCTGCGTGATACTGTGAACTGGCATCAGGCTCGCCATCCTATTGCCAACTTGCCAATCAGCCAGTTTGGAAAGACCGTGAGCTTTACGCCGAAGTATATTTCCTCTCACAGAGAAGCGTATCCCATTTATCGACTTTCCAGAGCGGTCTTCAATCCGGACTTCACCAAGGCCTACTTTCAGCTCACCTGGGAAGATCCAGGAGGTGGAGTTAAGCAATACATTTTGTGCCGCAAGGAAAATGGCCGTTGGATTGTAAAGGCAGTGGACCGTTGGAATTCATTTAAAATATGAAAAGCAAAAGGCCGCCCCGGGATTCTGGGGCGGCCTTTTTTGTTGCGCAATATGCTATGGCATTCACCTTGGCTTACCAGGGCCGGGCACCTAGCTGCTATTGAAAGTATGCCATTCCGGACCCTGGGCCCCGTAACCTTTGTTCCCAAGCCCCTAAGCCCTACCTTTGCCCTCCAATGCCCGTCCGTACGGGCCTTTAACTGCTGAATCGTATGCTTCTCGCTGTAACCACTAATTACCAGCCGGTTGATTTTCTGCCCATTGTGGTGCAATTCGGCTTGGCCATTGCCTTCGTGGCCTTCGCCATGATTGTGTCTCACCTCGTGGGCCCCAAGCGCCAGAGCAAGGTGAAGGACGCCTCGTTTGAGTGCGGCATCGAGTCGGTGGGCAACGCCCGCACCCCGATTTCGATTAAATACTTCCTGACCGCCATCCTGTTCGTGCTCTTCGACGTGGAGGTTATCTTCATGTACCCCTGGGCCGTGAACTTCCGCACCCTGGGCTGGGACGGCTTCGTGCAGATGATTGTATTCCTGACGCTGCTGATGGCGGGCTTCGTCTACGTCATCAAGAAGGGCATCCTGAAGTGGACCGGCACCCACGCCTAAGTCCAATTCTCCCAAACTTTTGCCGGCGGGCCGGTGTTCGGAAACGGGGACTTCCCCTTCCAAAACGATACTTCCGATGAGTGATATTCGTGTTCCTGAAATAAAGATGGTGGACGCGCCCGACGGCGTGGAGGGCGCGGGCTTCTTTGCCACGTCCCTGGAATCAGTGGTGGGCATGGCCCGGGCCAACTCGCTCTGGCCCCTGCCGTTTGCCACCTCCTGCTGCGGCATCGAGTTCATGGCCACCATGGGCTCCCACTACGACATTTCCCGCTTCGGCTCGGAGCGCCCCTCCTTCTCGCCCCGGCAGGCCGACCTGCTGATGGTAATGGGTACCATTGCCAAGAAAATGGCGCCCATTGTGAAGCAGGTCTACGAGCAGATGGCTGAGCCCCGCTGGGTGCTGGCCATGGGCGCCTGCGCCTGCTCCGGCGGCATCTTCGACTCCTACTCCGTGCTGCAGGGCATCGACCGGATCATCCCCGTCGACGTGTACGTGCCCGGCTGCCCGCCCCGCCCCGAGCAGGTGCTCGACGGCCTGATGCGCGTGCAGGACCTGGCCCGCACCGAATCGATTCGCCGCCGCAACGCCCCCGAGTATCAGGCGCTGCTGGCTTCTTACAACATCAAGTAGTTTGAAACCCGGCCCGTTCGGCAACCTGTCGAACGGGCCGGGTTTCGCCTCTTAGCTTCTCTTACAGGAATGGCTGAAAACACCGAAGAATCGGCTGCCGCGCAGGAAACGGCCGCCGCTCAGGACCCGCAGGCGGCCAAGAACGCCCAACTGCTCGCGCTGCTGCACCGCCAGTTTGGCGCCGACGCGTTTACCGACGTGGAGGAGCCCTACGGCCTGCTGACGGTGACCACCACCCGGGAGCGGATTCACGACATCATGGCCGGCCTGCAGCAGGATCAGGAGTTGCAAATGAACTTCCTGACCACGATGTGCGGCATTCATTACCCTGAGAACGAGGGGAAGGAGCTAGGCATGATTTACCACGTGCACAGCCTGGTGAACAACCTGCGTCTGCGCCTGAAGATTTTCTTCCCCATTGCCGACCCGACGGTTCCTACGCTTACCGACCTTTACGCCACGGCGAACTGGATGGAGCGCGAGGCCTACGACTTCTATGGCATCATCTTCACGGGTCACCCCAACCTGATCCGCATCCTGAATGTGGAAGACATGGATTACCACCCCATGCGCAAGGAATACGCGCTGGAAGACGGTACCCGCGAAGACAAAACCGACCTTTTCTTCGGCCGCTAGGCCCCTGATACCTACATCATGGCAGTAAACGACACGCTGGAAGGCACCCGCAAGATTGTGGAGGAAGCCCGGGAGCAGCAGCACCACACCGGCCTGATTCCGACCCTCAACGACTTCTCCCAGGAGCTGACGACCCTGAATCTGGGCCCGACGCACCCGGCCACGCACGGCATTTTCCAGAACATCCTGCAAATGGATGGGGAGCGGATCATTTCGGGCGTGCCCACCATCGGCTACATCCACCGGGCCTTCGAGAAGATTGCCGAGCGTCGGCCCTTCTACCAGATTACGCCCCTGACGGACCGGATGAACTACTGTTCCAGCCCCATCAACAACATGGGCTGGCACATGACGGTGGAGAAGCTGCTCGGCGTGACGGTGCCCAAGCGCGCTCAGTACATGCGCGTCATTGCCATGGAGCTGGCCCGCATCACCGACCATTTGATCTGCAACTCGATTCTGGGCGTGGACACCGGGGCTTTCACCGGCTTCCTCTACGTGTTCCAGGAGCGCGAGAAGGTCTACGAGATTTACGAGGAAATCTGCGGCGCCCGCCTGACCACCAACATGGGCCGCGTGGGTGGTATGGAGCGTGACTTCTCGGACGTAGCCATTAAGAAGCTGCGCGACTGGCTGAAGACTTTTCCCGCGGTGATGAAGGAGTTTGAGCAGATGTTCAACCGCAACCGCATCTTCATGGACCGCGTGGTGAACGTGGGCCCGATTACCGCGGAGCGCGCCTTGAACTACGGCTTCACCGGCCCCAACCTGCGCGCCGCCGGCGTCGACTACGACGTGCGGGCCATGAACCCCTACTCTTCTTACGAGGACTTCGAGTTTGAAATCCCGGTGGGTACCAAGGGCGACACCTACGACCGGTTTATGGTGCGCAACGAGGAAATCTGGCAGAGCCTGCGCATCATCAACCAGGCCCTGGAAAACCTGCCCGAAGGCCCCTTCCATGCCGATGCCCCGCACTACTACTTGCCCCCCAAGCAGGCCGTGTACAAGAACATGGAGGCCCTGATCTACCACTTCAAGATCATCATGGGCGAGATTGAGGCCCCGGTGGGCGAGGTCTACCACTCCGTGGAAGGCGGCAACGGCGAGCTGGGCTTCTACCTCGTCTCGGACGGGGGCCGCACGCCCTATCGCCTGCACTTCCGCCGCCCTTGCTTCATCTACTACCAGGCTTACCCCGAAATGGTGGTGGGCAGCAGCCTCTCTGACGCCATCGTGACCCTGTCGTCGATGAACGTGATTGCCGGCGAGCTGGACGCGTAGTTTTTTGCTGAATTTGACTTATGGAATCGACCAACGCGCCCGCTAAGCCCCAGTTCTCGGAGGCGGCCAAGGCTGAAATAGACCGTATCTGCAAGCAGTATCCCGCGGAGCGCCGCAAGTCGGCCATGCTGCCGGTGCTGCACATTGCCCAGGCCGAATTCGGAGGCTGGGTGGCGCCCGAGGTGCAGGATCTGGTGGCCGAGGTGCTGGGCGTGAAGCCTATCGAGGTGTACGAAGTTTCGACCTTCTACACCATGTTCAACCTCAAGCCGGTGGGCAAGCACGTGCTGGAAATCTGCCGCACGGGCCCCTGCCAGCTGCGCGGCTCTGACGAGCTGACGGCTGAGCTGGAGCGCATCACCGGCGCCAAAGTCGGCGAAGGCCCTTCGGCCGACGGCCTGTTCACGCTGAAAGAGGTGGAGTGCTTGGCCGCCTGCGGCTTCGCCCCCGTGGTGCAGGTCCGCGAGAAATACTACGAGCAGCTCGACACCGAGGAATCGGTGAATGCCATGCTCTCGGAGCTGCGAAATATGGTGCACCGCCCCGCCCTGCCCTGGGAGGAAACCGGCCTGCCCAACGCCGTAGCCAACAATTAACCGCTTGCCGCTAACCGCTCAGACACTATGGGACGCAAACTGCTGACCGAACATATCAACGTTGAAGGCATCGACACCCTCGAGGTGTACCGCAAGCACGGCGGCTACCGCTCGGTGGAGAAGGCCATCAAAACCATGACCCCCGACGAGGTGGTGGAAGAGGTGAAGAAGTCGGGCCTGCGGGGCCGCGGCGGCGCCGGCTTCCCCACGGGTATGAAGTGGAGCTTCCTGGCCAAGCCCGAGGGCGTGCCGCGCTACCTGGTCTGCAACGCCGACGAGTCGGAGCCGGGCACCTTTAAGGACCGGCAGCTGATGTCGAAGCTGCCCCACCTGCTCATCGAGGGCATGATTACGAGCTCCTACGCCCTGGGCGCCAACACCTCGTACATCTACATCCGCGGCGAGCTGTTGTACGTGCTGCGCATCCTGGAAAAGGCTATTGCCGAAGCCTACGCGGCCGGTTTCCTGGGCAAGAACATCCTGGGCTCGGGCTACGACCTGGACCTGTACGTGCACCCCGGGGGCGGCGCCTACATCTGCGGCGAGGAAACGGCTTTGCTGGAATCCCTGGAAGGCAAGCGCGGCAACCCGCGCAACAAGCCCCCGTTTCCCGCCGTGCAGGGCCTCTACGCCCGCCCCACGGTGGTCAACAACGTGGAGTCCATTGCCGCGGTACCGGTTATCGTCAATGACGGTGGTGATGAGTACGCCAAAATCGGCATTGGCCGGAGCACCGGCACCAAGCTGATTTCGGCCTGCGGCCACCTCAACAAGCCCGGCATCTACGAAATTGAGCTGGGTGTGCCGGTCGAGGAATTTATTTACTCCGACGAGTACTGCGGCGGCATCTGGAAGGGCCGCGACCTGAAGGCCGTCGTAGCCGGCGGCTCCTCGGTGCCGATTCTGCCCAAGGAGCTGATCCTGAAAACCGCCGCCGGCGAGCCCCGCCTGATGACCTACGAGTCGTTGTCGGATGGCGGGTTCGTGACGGGCACCATGCTGGGCTCCGGCGGCTTCATTGCCATGGACGAGACGACCTGCATCGTGCGCAACACCTGGAACTTCTCCCGCTTCTACCACCACGAGTCGTGCGGGCAATGCTCGCCCTGCCGCGAGGGCACGGGCTGGCTGGAGAAAATCCTGCACCGCATCGAGCACGGCCACGGCACGGAGCGCGACATCGACGTGCTGGCCAGCGTGGCCAAGCAAATCGAGGGCAACACCATCTGCCCCCTGGGCGAAGCCGCGGCCTGGCCGGTTTCGGCCGCCATCCGTCACTTCCGCGACGAGTTCGAGTGGCACATCCGCCACCCCCAGGAAGCCACCCGCCCCGGCGTGGTGTATCCGGGCAAAGCAGTACTGGCCTAGCGGCAGACTGTTCCGCTAAAAAGGAACGTCATGCTGAGCGTAGCAAAGCGCAGCCGAAGCATCTCTACCGCTTCGTTGCCAGAGTAATTAATTACCGTTGCGGTAGAGATGCTTCGACTTCGCTCAGCATGACGGTCAAGATTAACATGTGTACCCATCCCAATGGCTAAAATAACCTTCGACGGCATCGAGGTGGAAGTTCCGGACGGAACCACCATTCTCAACGCAGCCCGCACCATCGGCGGCAGCATCGTGCCCCCGGCCATGTGCTACTACACGCCGCTGAAAGGCTCGGGCGGCAAGTGCCGCGCCTGCCTGGTGCGCGTGGCGGCCGGCTCGGCCAAAGACCCGCGCCCCATGCCCAAGCTCGTCGCCTCCTGCGTGACGCCGGTGCAGGACGGCATGGTGGTCGAGAATACCACCTCCCAGCAGGTCCTCGACGTGCGCAAGGGCATCGTGGAGATGCTGCTCATCAACCACCCGCTGGACTGCCCCGTGTGCGACCAGGCCGGGGAGTGTGACCTGCAGAACTTCGCCTTTGAGCACGGTGTGAGCACCACCCGCTACGAAGAAGAGCGCCGCACCTTCGAGAAAATTGACATCGGGCCGCTGATTCAGCTGCACATGACGCGCTGCATCCTGTGCTACCGCTGCGTGTACACCGCCGACCAGCTCACCGAAAAGCGCGTGCACGGCGTGCTGGGCCGCGGCGACGCCGCCGAAATCGGCACCTACATCGAGAACATCATCGACAACGAGTTCAGCGGCAACGTCATCGACGTGTGCCCGGTGGGCGCTTTGACCGACAAGACCTTCCGCTTCAAGCAGCGGGTGTGGTTTACCAAGCCGGTAAATGCCCACCGTGCGTGCGAGAACCCGAAGTGCTGCGGCAAGGTGGTGCTCTGGTACAAGGGCAAGGACGTGATGCGCGTAACGGCCCGCAAGGACCAGTACGGCGAGGTGAAGGAGTGGATCTGCAACACGTGCCGCTTCGACAAGAAGGAAACCGCCGACTGGACCATCGAGGGCCCTGCCCACATCGACCGGTCGTCGGTCATCTCGGCCAACCACTACGAGCTGCCCGTGCTCAACGCCCAGGTTATTGCCGACCTGCCCGAAAGCTCCGTCCGCGACCTGGAGCAGAATCCTCCCATGCGCTTAGGTAACTAACCAATGATCGAACTACCAACCTTAGGCTGGCAATCCATTGTTATCCTCGTCGTATTCGGCGTTTCGCTGCTGATTGCGACCTACTGCACCTACGCGGAACGGGTTATTGCCGCCTTCCTGCAGGACCGCGTGGGCCCCGACCGGGCCGGACCGTTTGGTCTGTTGCAGCCCCTGGCCGATGCCGTGAAGCTCTTCACTAAAGAGGAGTTCTTCCCGGCCGGCGCCAACAAAGCGCTGTTTATCCTGGGTCCCTGCCTGGCCATGATTACGGCCCTGATGTCGTCGGCGGTTATTCCGTTCGGCAACGTGATTCAGTTTGGCAACAACGTGTTTAACCTGCAGGGCATTGAAGTCAACATCGGCATGTTGTGGGTGTTCGGTATCGTGTCGCTGGGCGTGTACGGCGTGATGATTGGCGGCTGGGCTTCCAACAACAAGTTCTCCCTGCTCGGCGCCATCCGCGCTGGCTCCCAAAACATCAGCTACGAGCTGGCCATGGGCATGTCCCTGATTGCCGTGCTGATGATTTCGGGCACCTTGAGCCTGCGCGAAATCACGCTGCAGCAGTCGGCGGCCGGCGAGTGGCACTTCTGGAACATCGTGAAGCAGCCCCTGGGCTTTATTATCTTCCTGGTTTGCGCCTTTGCCGAAACCAACCGCACGCCCTTCGATTTGCCCGAGTGCGAAACCGAGCTGGTGGGTGGCTACCACACCGAGTACAGCTCGATGAAAATGGGCCTGTACCTGTTTGCCGAGTACGTCAACGTATTCGTGGCCTCGGCCGTGATGAGCGTGCTGTACTTCGGCGGCTTCAACTTCCCCTTCCAGTACGAGCTGCGCGACTGGTTCGTGAACAACCAGGGCTGGGCGCTGACTTCGGCCCAGAACCTGATTTCGGTGCTCGGCCTGCTGGGCTTGTTCGCCAAGATCTTCGGCTTCATCTTCTTCTTCATGTGGGTGCGTTGGACCCTGCCCCGCTTCCGCTACGACCAGCTGATGCGCCTGGGCTGGACCATCCTGATTCCGCTGGCCATCTTCAATATCCTGCTCACCGGCGGCCTGATTCTGGGCGGTATCATCAAGTAATACGACCTATGCAGTCCTTAAGCAACAGAGCGAAAAAGCTGGAGGCCAAGCCCATGACGCTGGCCGAGCGGGCCTACCTGCCGGCTATCTTCCAGGGGTTGAGCATCACGATGCGCCACTTTTTTCGGGCCGCCACCAAGCGTCAGGTAACCGTGCGCTACCCCGACGAAGTGCGCCCCTTCTCCCCCATCTTCCGCGGCCTGCACGTGCTCAAGCGCGACGAGCAGGGCCGGGAGCGGTGCACCGCCTGCGGCCTGTGCGCCGTAGCCTGCCCCGCCGAAGCCATTACGATGGTGGCCGGGGAGCGGAAAAAGGGCGAGGAAGGCCTCTACCGAGAGGAGAAGTACGCCGTCAGCTACGAAATCAACATGCTGCGCTGCATCTTCTGCGGCCTTTGTGAGGAAGCCTGCCCGAAAGCCGCCGTGTATTTGCAGCCCGACAAGATGGCCCCGCCGCGCTTCGAACGGGACGAGTTCATCTACGGCAAAGACCGCCTCGTGGAGCCCGTCGACCCGCAGGCCCGCAGCATCCGCGGTATTCAGCTCACGCCCGAGCAGGCTGCGGCCCTGGCCCAGCGCATGGCTCAGCCTGCCTAAGCCACCCCGCCGGTTTTCACCTCTCGTTTGCGCTACTTTCCGCCCATGGCTTCTTCTCCTTCCCTGTTTTTCTTTCTGTCCTTCGTGGCCCTGTTTGCGGCCCTGGGCGTGGTGCTGGCCAAAAACCCGGTGCACAGCGTGCTGTTCCTGATTCTGACGTTCTTCTCGCTGTCGGGGCACTACCTGATTCTGAACGCCCAGTTTCTGGCCGCCGTCAACATCATTGTGTACGCCGGTGCCATCATGGTCTTGTTCCTGTTCGTGATGATGTTTTTGAACCTGAACGTCGACACGGAACCCCACAAACCTTTGTTGTCGAAGGTAGCGGCGGCCGTGGCCGGCGGCTCGTTGCTGCTGGTGCTGGTAGCCGCCCTGCGCGACGTGCAGCCCGGCACCACCTACAACGCCTCGGTGTTCGATTCGCAGATTGGCATGGTCAGCCAGCTGGGCATGATTCTCTACACCAAGTACCTGCTGCCCTTCGAGCTGGCTTCGGTGCTGTTCCTGGTAGCTATGGTTGGCGCGGTGATGCTGGCCAAGCGCGAAACCGGGGAGCGGAACTTCTAGAATTCCGGTAATTTCTTCCATATTGAAAGCGGCACCTGAAGCATCAGGCGCCGCTTTTTTATTCCTATAGATTTCCTTAATCCCGGCTATGCGGCCTCGGTCCTATTTACTTATTCGTTCGAAGCGCACATTCTTTACTACCCTCCTCATTGCTACTCTAACGCTGCTGGGAGTTTGGTTTGTGGGCCTGCGGCAGGATTGGAGCCTGTTTAAAGACTCGCTTGTTGCCGTTTCGATTCTTGCCATTTCGCTGCTTTCCTTTCTTACCGCTGGCTTGTACTTCGGCGTCAAGCTGCGCGACACGCTGGGCAGCGTGACCGAGCACATCAAGAAATTACCCATGCCCGACAGCCTATCCAACCTGAATTTAGGCGATGGGACGGTCAATGCCGGCCACGGCGAGGGCTGCCTCGAAGCAGTAGCTGAAATTTTCATGTGGCTTATCATTGCCCTTGTCGCCGTGTTTGTGCTCTGGATTGCCGCTGCTGTGGTCTGGGCTACTTTTCTTACCTGCACGGCAATCCTGTACTGGCTGTTCTTCCGCGCCCTGCGGTTCGTCTTCCGCCATTCCATGGAATGCAGGGGCCGTTTGGGGCTTAGCCTGCGCTATGGCCTTACCTATGCCACGCTGTACGTAAGCTGGCTGTACGCCATTATTCTGGCGGTCCATTATTTGCACTAACCCTGCCACGACATATAAAAAAGCGTCTCATCAGGCATCATAAGCCCCTTTTCGCTTCTACTTTCCCGTCATGAAATATTTCCCTATTCTACTCGTCCTATTCTTTTCTTCATTGTCCCTGTATGGGCAAAAGAAAGACAACCTTCGGTTCGATATCAAAGCGTTCAGTGAGAAGCAGGAACTCGCTTCTTGGCTAAACCAGTACGACCAGGTAGCCTGGCACACCAGTGACAGCGTTGCCGCGCAGCCACAAAGACGAAAGCAGTTGGATGGAAGCTGGTTTTGCTTTCAAGACCAGCAGCAAGTGTGGCACGCCCTGTATGGCAAATACCAGCAGCACGCCTTCGTGCCTGAATTTCACTATACGGTAATCAACGGTATGATTTCCGAAACCAAGCAAGGCATCGATACTGCCCGGTGCAATGCGTATGCACGAGCTTTACGACTGGTGAACAGAGAAATCAAACCGTTGCGGGATAGCACCGGTGTGCAGTTCAACCCGTTTGTCCGACTTAATCCTGACAAGAGCATTTCCGTCTGGATTTTTCCAGCTTACCAGCCCGATGGCACGGCCGTTTACGGGGGCGAATTTGCTTATAAGCTCAATTCGGCGGGTAATCGGATTGTAGAACGCACCCATTACTTTAAAGGCAAGTTCCTCGGTTTCAAGACCGACAAGCCCCAAGACATCCGGCTGAACTATCGGGACCTGAAAGAGCCAACTCTGGGCAGCATTTTCTTCGTCATCTACTACCGGGAGTATTTCACCCGAATAGTTATTGACAATAGTGAGAGTATTAGCACGCTTTTTCGCGGTGAAAAGGGTGACTACTCGTGGGTTCATACCCAAAAGGCGCTTACTCCCGGGACCAAATCAGGTAACTGACCCCAATTAAAAAGCGGCTCCTGATTCCTCAAGAGCCGCTTTTCGTTTCTACTCAGTTACCGGCGCGTTAAACGCTGTTTCGGCCGCGCCGCGGCGCATCCAGGGCGGGCCGCAGCTGGCGCGCATCTTCTGGCGGAATTTCTCCTGCTCTTCCGGCGTCATGCCGGCCAGGCGGGATTCCATGCGCTGCTTCCAGTCGTTTTTGTGCTGCTGCCACTTGCGGCTGAAGCCCGGGCGCCCCCCGCCCCCGCGGAAGCCGGTGAGCAGACGGGTGAGCAGGAGCAACCCCAGCGTCTGCCAGAAGGTGATGACCGGGCCGTGGAACAGCACGGGCACGAGCCAGTTCCAGAGGCTCATCGTGACGTAGCCCATAGCGGCCACGAACAGCACGCCAAGGAGAATGAATTTGAGGACGCGAAGCGGCCAGGATTTCGGATTCATGTCGTTGTTGCTTTTATGAAGGGCGTCCTGCTAAGCTATTCGCGGCACGACGTTCTTGTTGGTGGGAAGTAGACGGCTTTAGTCCGTAAACAGGTTGTTGTAGAGCACTTGCAGGCGCTGGCGCAGGTGCTGCACGGCGTAGTGCTTGCGCGAAATCAGGGTTTTGAGCGGGACGCCGGTTTCCTCGGCCAGCTCCTTGAAGGTTTTGCCCTCCAGCTCGTGCCACACGAACACGTCGCGCTGGTTTTTGGGCAATTCGTCGAGAGCCTCGGCCAGGGCTTCCATGAGCGTTTCGCGCAGCAGCCGGTTTTCGGGGGCATCGTCGGCGGCGGGCAGCACGTCGGCCAGCAGCAGGGCGCCTTCCTCGTTGTCGTCGGCGTAGCGGAGCATTTCCTCTTCCAGCGAAGCCGTCTTCTTCTTGCGGTAGAGGTCGGTGATACGGTTGCGGGCCACGCGAAACAGCCAGGAAGCCACCTTCTCCACGGGCTTGAGCATCCGGTAGCTCTCGACCAATTCCCCGAACACATCCTGCAGGATGTCCTCGGCGTCGTCGGGGTCGGGCACGCGGCGGCGGATGAAGGCCAGCAGGCGGCCGCGCTGTTCCTGCACGGCGGCTTGAATCTGCTGGTCCTGTCCGCGCATTGAGCCTAAGGGTAAGGTGGGTAGGGCTAGTGCTTCCATTCTGACCAAGCAGACGAAGCGCGGGGAAAAATACTTTATCAGGCTCAGAAAATTTTGCCTGAGGGATATCCGCACCCAGAAGTACGTCATTCTGAACCGGCCGAAGCATCTCCCCTGCTTCGCTGAATTACCAAGCCGACGACCCCACGCGAGATTTCTGAGCAAGCTCGGAATGACGTTCGAAAGATGGCGTGCGACTAGGGGGCGGCTCTGCCCGTTGGCAACGGCCAGCTTACCCTGCCAATTTTTGCGTCATTCCTTGCGACTTCCGCAATCTGCACCTTGCCGGGCCCGCCTGTACTTTTCCCTGTGGATTTCCCGATAGTCTGGCTACCTTTGCCAGCTAAATAACCCCGGCTACGCCTTAGTCGGGCTCTTTGCCTTGTCCGCTGACCCCACTGCATGGAACAGACCATCCCGGAAGTCATTCGCACCGTCCCGCTGGAGTATTACGTGTACTTCGCCACGGCGCTATTTGCCATCGGCGTAACGGGCGTGCTGACCCGGCGCAATGCCATCATCATCTTTATGTGCGTAGAGCTGATGCTTAACGCGGTAAACGTGCTGCTGACGGCCTTCTCGGCCTACCGCTCCGACCCCAACGGGCAGATTTTCGTGTTTTTCATCATGGCCGTGGCCGCCGCCGAAGTATCGGTTGGGCTGGGCATTATCGTGATGATTTACCGCAACTTCCAGAACACCGACGTCAACCTGCTCAACCGCCTGAAGTGGTAATGAGACTCCCGGCCCCGCCGGTCTGGCCCCGCCGGACCTGAAGGGCTGGGTTTTCTTTTAGCATACCTTTCTATGCAAGAAACTGTAATCCCCGCGGCCAGCGCCCCGTATTCCACGCTGCTGTACGTTCTGATTCCGCTGCTGCCGTTTCTGGGCTTCCTGATCAACGGCCTGCTGAACAAAAAGCTTTCGGGCACGGTGGCCGGCGCCATCGGCTCCCTGACGGTGCTGGGCTCCTTCCTGATTTCGGTGTACCTGTTCACCACCTTTCAGTACCAGTACACGGTGAAGCTGTTCGACTGGATTTCGGTCGATACCCTGCAGATTCCTTTTTCCTACCAGATTGACCAACTCAGTCTGATTATGCTGCTGCTGGTCACGGGCGTGGGCTTCCTGATTCACGTGTACAGCATCGGCTACATGCACCACGACGAGAACGTGGGCAAGTTCTTCGCCTTTCTGAACCTGTTCGTGTTCAGCATGCTGGTGCTGGTGCTGGGGGCCAACTTCGTGATTCTGTTCATCGGCTGGGAAGGCGTGGGACTGTGCTCCTACCTGCTCATCGGCTTCTGGAACAAGGAAACGGCCAACAACAACGCCGCCAAGAAAGCCTTCATTATCAACCGCGTCGGCGACCTGGGCTTTCTGCTGGGCATCTTTTTGATCTACCTGAATTTCGGCTCGGTGCAGTACGCCGAGGTGTTCCACAAGGCCAGCACTCTGCAAATCGGGACGGGCGTCGTGACGGCCATTACCCTGCTGCTGTTCGTGGGCGCCATGGGTAAGTCGGCCCAGCTGCCGCTCTACACCTGGCTGCCCGACGCCATGGCCGGCCCCACCCCGGTTTCGGCCCTGATTCACGCCGCCACGATGGTAACGGCCGGTATCTACATGGTGCTGCGCTCGAACGTACTCTTCACCCTGGCTCCCGACACGCTCAACGTCGTGGCCTGGATTGGCGGCATCACCGCGTTGTTTGCCGCCACCATCGGTCTGGCCCAGAACGACATCAAGAAGGTGCTGGCCTATTCCACGGTGTCCCAGCTCGGCTACATGTTCCTGGCCTTGGGCGTCATGGGCTACAGCACGTCGCTGTTTCACGTGCTCACCCACGCCTTCTTCAAGGCCCTGATGTTTCTCGGTGCCGGCTCGGTGATTCACGCCATGAGCAACGAGCAGGACATCCGCCGCATGGGCGGCCTGCGCAAGGCCCTGCCGATTACGTTTATCACCTTCCTGATCGGCTGCCTGGCTATTTCGGGCATTCCGCCGTTTTCGGGCTTCTTCTCCAAGGATGAAATCCTGGAGCACGTGTATCAGCACAACAAGATCCTGTGGGGCATCGGCATGGTCACGGCCTTCCTGACGGCCTTCTACATGTTCCGCCTGCTGTTCCTGACTTTCTTCGGCGAGTTCCGCGGCACCGAGGAGCAGAAGCACCACCTGCATGAGTCGCCGGCTAGCATGACGCTGCCGCTGATTATTCTGGCCATTCTGGCGGCCGTGGGCGGCTTTATGGGCGCCCCGATGTTCGTGGGCAAGCATTACCTGGCCGACTACCTCGCCCCGCTGTTCACCTACTCGAAGCGCCTGAACCCCGAGGCGTTTGCCACTGAGCTGGACCACGGCACCGAGCTGATGCTCATCGGCCTGTCGGTAGCCGCTGGGGTGCTGGGTATCCTGTTTGCCTACGTGCAGTACGTGAGCCGCCGGGTGCGCCCAGCCGAGGACGACGCCCACCGCTCGGCCGCCGAAAGCCTGGTCTACCACAAATATTACATCGACGAGCTGTATAACGCCCTGTTCGTGCGCCCCGTCATGTGGCTCTCGACCGGCCTGTACCGCTTCGTGGAGCAGGGCATCATCGACCCGATTGTCAACGGCTTCGGCCGCGTCACGCTCGGAGGCGGGCAGCTCTTGCGCTACGTGCAAACCGGCTACGTGGGCCTCTACCTGATTCTGATTGTGGTCGGCATCGTGCTGGTGCTGGGCCTGAACCTGATGCGGCTCTAACCCTGCGACCTATGAAAGGCTTTCTTACCCTGTGCCTGCTTTTCGTTGCCAGCGCGGCCTTCGCCCAGAAGGTGGAGGTAAAGGACGATGCCGTGCTGGTCGACGGCGGCAAGTACGCCTTGGTCGAGCAGGACGGCTGCAAACTCATGGACACCCAGTGCATCTACTACCTCAAGTCGTTGGATGGCAAGCGTCAGCTCGCCGTCAAGCAGCTTGAGTTTGTGGATCCGGCCACGATGAGTGCCTCCCACCCCGACGGGCGCACGCTGTTTCTGCAGTTCGTTTTCCTGGGTTCGGGCACTAAAGCGGAAATTCCGTTTCCCGCCACCCTGCACCTGCGAGCCCTCGACGTGGCGCGCAGAGTGGCCAAAGCCCAGCTGTTTGCCAACGGCAGCCTCAACGATCAGGCCGCCGCAGACTTCGTCACTACCCACGGCATGCCCTTTTCCGAGCGTCGCAGTGAGTTGGGCGGTCCTAAGGTTATTGTCATCGAAAAAAACTAAGGCCGTTTCGGCACCCTCCTCGGCGTCCGCAGCTATTCTGCTCGCGTGAAACTTGATTTTCCACATGCTGACTGTCTTTCTCCTACTCTTTCCCGTCGCGGCGGCCCTGCTGCTGCACTTTGCCAAAGGCAATGCAGCCCGCGTAATGGCCCTGGGCGCGGCGCTGGTCGAATTCGCGGTGGCGGTGTACGCCGCCGTTATTTCCCAGCTCACGGCCCAAACCCAGTTTGAAGTCAACGTGCCCTGGATTGCCTCCTCGGGCATCAACTTCCACGTCGGCATGGACGGGCTGAGCTTGGTGCTGGTGCTGCTGACGGCCTTTCTGGTGCCGCTCATCATCCTGGCTTCCTTCCGCCACGACTACCCCAACGCCTCCGCTTTTTACGCCCTGATTCTGTTTATGCAGACGGGCCTGATTGGGGTGTTCGTGTCCCTGGACGCCTTCCTGTTCTACTTCTTCTGGGAAGTGGCCCTGATTCCGATTTACTTCCTGGCTGGCGTCTGGGGCTCGGAGCGCCGCATTGCCGTCACGTTTAAGTTCTTCCTGTACACCATCATCGGCTCGCTGTTTATGCTGGCCGCCTTCGTGTACCTCTACTTCCAGACCGGCCTGCACGGCGCCGCCCGCTCGTCCGACCTGCTGGCCTTCTACAACCTCACGCTCAGCTCCGACCAGCAAAGCTGGGTGTTCTGGCTGATCTTCATTGCCTTCGCCGTGAAGATGCCGATTTTCCCCTTCCACACCTGGCAGCCCGACACCTACACCGAGTCGCCGACGCCGGCCACCATGCTGCTTTCGGGCATCATGCTCAAGATGGGTATCTACGGCACGCTGCGCTGGCTCTTGCCCATCGTACCCAAGGGCGTCAGCCACTGGGGGCCGCTGGTGATGGTGCTCTGCATTATCGGTATCATCTACGGGGCCATCATTGCCATCCGCCAGCGCGACGTAAAGCGCCTCATTGCCTACTCTTCCCTCTCCCACGTGGGGCTGATGGCCGCCGGCGTGTTTTCCCTGACCATGATAGGGCTGCAGGGCACCGTGATTCAGATGCTGGCCCACGGCGTGAACGTGGTGGGCATGTTCTTCATTGCCGACATCATCCAGCGCCGCACCGGCACCCGCGACATTGCTGAACTCGGGGGCCTGACCAAAAACACTCCCGCTCTGTCCGTGACCTTCCTGGTGCTGCTGCTCAGCACCGTGGCCTTGCCTCTCACCGCCGGCTTCGTGGGTGAGTTTCTGCTCCTGGGCGGCGTGTACCAGTACAATCACTGGATGGGCGCCGTAGCCGGCCTGACCATTATTCTGGGCGCGGTGTATCTGCTGCGCATGTTCCAGCGCGTGATGCTCGGTCCCGACACCCAGTTCACGGCCACTATCAAGGACCTGACCGGTTCCGAGCTGGCCGTGCTGGTGCCCTTGATTGTGCTGGTGTTCTGGCTGGGCCTGTTTCCCGGCACGTTTATGCGCATCTCCGAGCCGGCCATCACGCAGATCATGACGATAGTCACCCGCTAAGCCCCCGATTCCGACGACATGACTTCTATTATTCTGCTCTCCGTCCTTGGCATCATCAATCTGTTTCTGGGCTTTCTGCGCTCCAACAAGATTCTGCTGCCGGCCGCCATGGTCATCCTGGCCCTCGTGTTCGGGGCCAACCTGCTCGACTGGAACGCGGCTCCCGAGTCGTACTTCAGCGGTATGCTTACCATCGACCGGTACTCGGTAGCCTTCACCGGCATCGTGACCCTGACCACGCTGCTGCTGATTCCTTTTTCCCAGAAATACGTGCGCGACGGCCAGGAAAACCTGGCGGAATACTACTCGCTGCTGCTGTTCTCGCTCGTGGGCGCCATCATGATGGTTAGCTACGACAACCTGCTGATGCTGTTCGTGGGCATCGAAATCCTGAGCGTGGCTATGTACGTGGTAGCCGGCTCCGACAAGCGCAACGTGCGCTCCAACGAAGCCGCGCTGAAGTACTTCCTGATGGGTTCCTTCGCCACCGGCATCCTGCTCTTCGGCATCGCCCTGGTCTACGGCGCTACCGGCGCCTTCAGCCTGATTGACATTGCTGGCGCCGTCGTGCAGCCCGCCAACGCCACCTTCCGCCCCATGCTCTACATCGGCATGCTGCTGATGTTTGTCGGCATCAGCTTCAAGGTGTCGGCCGCGCCCTTCCACTACTGGACGCCCGACGTGTACGAAGGCACCCCGACTTTCTTCACGGCCTTTATGAGCACGGTGGTTAAGACGGCCGGTTTCGCCGCCTTCTTCAAGCTGCTGATGGTGGCTTTCCAGGCCGCCGAAAGCTTCTGGATTCCGACCATCATGGCCATTACGGTTCTGACCCTGCTCATCGGCAACGTGGGCGCCGTGGCCCAGACCAGCGTGAAGCGCATGCTGGCTTACTCGAGCATTTCGCACGCCGGTTACTTGTTCATCGGCCTGGTGGCCCTGAACGGCAAGCTTTCCGCCAACGGTATTTTCTTCTACTCCCTGGCCTACTCGGTAGCTACGGTGGCCTCGTTCGGGGTGCTCAAGCTCGTGGCCGACCAGCGCCAGCGCGAGGATTACGCCGTGCTCAACGGCCTGGCCAAGACCAACCCCCTGCTGGCTTTCGTGATGACGGTGGCCATGCTGTCGTTGGCCGGCATTCCGCTCACCGGTGGCTTCTTTGGCAAGTTCTTCATCTTCGGCGCAGCCATGGACAAGGGCTACATCGGCCTGGTGGTTTTCGCCGTGCTCATGTCGATGGTCAGCATCTATTACTACCTGCGGCCCGTCATTGCCATGTACATGCGCCCGGCCGAGGAA
Organism: Hymenobacter persicinus; assembly: GCF_004167665.1. GTDB lineage: Bacteria > Bacteroidota > Bacteroidia > Cytophagales > Hymenobacteraceae > Hymenobacter > Hymenobacter persicinus. The sequence goes on from NZ_SEWE01000012.1 coordinate 34,951, forward strand.
GACATGACCGAGCCGGTGGCCGTGGGCCCGTTCCAGTCCGCTATTCTGGTGCTGCTGGCGTTGCTCACGATTCTACTGGGCGTGCTGCCCGGTTTGCTGAGCAAGGTGCTGTAAGCAGCCCCGACCAGTACTAAAAACAAAGAAGAGCGGCCTGCGGGCCGCTCTTCTTTGTTGCTGCTTGCATCTTCAGCCTTACTTGTGGGTCACCCGGATGCTGATCCGGCGGTTTTGTGCCCGGCCCAGCGGGGTGGCATTGTCGGCCACGCCGTGTTTGCCCCCGTAGCCTTTGGCCTCGATTCGGCTCAGTGGAATGCCCATCGACACCAGTTCCGACATGGCTGCGTTGGCCCGGTCCTCGCTTAGCTTCAGGTTGGCCAGCACGTTGCCGGTGATGTCGGTATAGCCCCCAATCTTGACCCGCGCGTTGGGGAAGCTTTTCAGGATGCTGGCTACGTTGCGCAGCTGCTGCCGCGACTCGTCGGTGAGCGTCGCTTTCTTGGTGTCGAAGTACACCCGGTCAAAGTTGATCCAGCCCTTGGTGCGGTTGATGGAGTCGACCTGGGTGGCGTCGTCGGCCAGAAAGGCGTAGAGCCGATTTTCAGTCGAATTCACCCCAACCGTCTGGGTCGTGCCATCCACCAGGGTCAGGGTGATGGGACGGCCGGGGTCGTAGATGTAGTTGCCGGTGGCTGCGTCGTAGCGCCCGGCCGGATCTTCGGCCGGGCGCTGGGCCGGGGTTGGCGTGGTCGTAGCCGCCGCGGCCGGTACCAGACTCACCGGCACGCCTTCCGCGGCCGGATTTTTCAGACGATTCTGCACAAACAGGTATTCGAGCACGCCGCCGGCCACCACCAGTAGCAGTAGCAAAGCCCAGCGCATGGCGCTACTCGTCGTGGCCGGAGCCGCCACGGGGCGGTAGTCCCGCTCACTGCCGAGCCGGGGCGTCACGTCGGCCGGGGCCAGCGGGGCGGGGCTCTGGGGCTCGTAGCGCGGGGCCGGGGCCGGCGGGTTCAGGCTGCTCGTATTCAGCTGCAGGGCCTCCAGAATGCTGGCTTTCTGCTGCTCCAACCAGGCGAATAGTTCGGGCGCGCTCAGTTCTTTCTGGTGGGCGTGGGCGCCCAGAGTGTGGAGCACGGCCTGGGCCACCATGCTCAGCAGCGTCTCAACTGAGGACGATTTCAGGCGGGTACCCTCGGCAATCTGACTAATGGTTGGGCCATAATTTTCACCCAGCAAGCCCCACATGAGTTCCGTACGCCGCTTGAGCCGGTCGGCGGTGAGTAACTCCGGCAGGCCGCCGGTATCGGTGGCCTGGTCGGCCAGGGTCCAGAGGGCTTCCACTCCCCCGGGCCGCTCGGCGCGGGCAATAAAACTGCTGAGAACAAGCGGGATAATCTTCGCCAATGCTTTGCCGACTCCCCGCTCATTCTCCCCGACCACCGCACTGGCCTGACTCACGGTATCTTCCGTAAAGTACGTCTCGACCTCTTCCAACAGGTTTTGTTGCATAGCAGTAAAGTTTACACGTGTACGTTTAAGTAATAATACTAATTTTTAAATAAAAAGTAATATGATCAACCCAATACGCACTCCCACTTGCCGGCATAAAATTATGCCCGGGCAGTTATAGCAGAGCCAGCAAGTGGGATTATATGCGGCGCATTACGGCGCTGGGTTCGTCAGCGTAAATCACGGCCTGGTCGGGGAAGGGCTCCTCACCCCGGAACTTCTGCAACAGCCGGGCAGTGGTAATGATGTCCTTCTGGCAGTAGTGCACGATGCGGGGCAGGTCCTTGTCGGTGTAGAACACGCGGGCCACGTCGGCGCCGGTGATGTCGTCCTTGGGCGTGGGAATGTTGAACATGGCCGCCAGCAAGGACAGCGACGTGTACGATTTCCGGTCGCCAAACTTCCAGAGCTCCATCGTGTCGAGGTGGGCTACCTCCCAGGGTTTACGGCCGGCAATGTCGAGTTGGGGCGGCAGGGGCAGGCCGTTGATGAGCAGGCGGCGGCCCAGGTAGGGAAAGTCGAACTCCTTGCCGTTGTGGGCGCAGAGCAGAAAGTTGGGCTTGCGGGCCAGCAACGCCGAAAACTCCCGCAGCATAGTCGGCTCATCGTGGTCGGCGAAGCTCTTGACGCGGAAGCGCCACTGCTCCTCCTGCCGGTCGAAGGTGAAGCAGCCCACCGAAATGCACACCACGCGGCCAAACTCGGCGTAAATCCCGGCTTGCTCAAACAGGGTGGCCGCTTCCAGGTACGAGGGCATTTCCTCCACGTCGGCGCGGCTCGAGCTCCAGCCTTTTTCCCGGCGCAGGGCGTGGCACTTGTGCTCCCAGAGCAGACGCAGCATGTCGTTGAGCTCGTCGTGGCAGCCCACGCAGGGCACCGTTTCGATATCGAGCACGAACAGCTGGTCGAGGGGAGTTTTGTGCAGAATCTGCATAACGGGGGCCTATAATCGTATCCGGATACCGAAGATAGGCTATTCGGCCGCTTGCGGGGCGTTTGAAACGAAATTTTCTCCGCGGCGCAGCTGATCCGGCAGCCCTTGCCCTGGCCCGGCCAGCCCGGATTTCAGCCAGCCTCGGCGGGACAGATTTCTCAACCGCCCGAAAAAAAACCGCCCTCTCCCGGCGGTGTGAAACCGGGAGGGGCGGGAGTCGGTCGGAATGTCCGGGGCACGACGGCCGCGAAGTTGCCGGACAGCGAAAGGGCTGAGCGGAGCAGGCTTAGGCCAGGGCGGGACGCCCGGTAAGCCAAAGACCCATCATCATCAGAAGCAATTGGCGGCGTGGCTTGGACATGGCGACAGACAGTTGGCGGGATATCCAGTGGCTCCGGAGGCCGTCCGCGGAAGCGGAGTTGCCGGGGTCATTGGTCGACATGAAGGTGCGGTTTTCCGGGGCCCAGCACAATCACATGATAATGTGAGCCGGGCGCGGCGGCCTAGGTCAGCCCCTGGCGCAGGGCCTTGGACACGGCCTCGGTCATGGAGCGCACGTGCAGCTTTTCGTAGATTTTTTTGATGTGGGAGCGGACCGTGTCGATGCTGATGCCCCGGTCGGCGGCAATCATCTTGTAGCTGTAGCCTTCCACGAGCAGCCCCAACACTTCCTGCTCCCGGGCGCTGAGGCTGGCCAACGACTCTTCCTGCTGGGCCGCCACCGGGGCCTTGGTGCGCGGAAACAGGCGCAGCACCTGCCGGGCAATGCCGGGCGTCATCGGGGCCCCACCCTGCCGCACCTCCCCGATGGCTTCGAGCAGCTTGGCGGGCGGCGTTTTCTTGAGCAGGTAGCCGTCGGCGCCGGCGCAGATGGCCTCAAACACCCGGTCATTGTCCTCGAACACGGTCAGCATCACCACGTTCACCTTGGGTGTGGCCACCTTGATGTGGCGCAGCCCCTCGATGCCGGTCATCCCGGGCATGTCGATGTCCATCAGCACCACGTCGGGGGTGAAGCGGGCCACGTCGGCGGGGGCCTGCATGCAGTTGCCCAGCGCCCCGACCAGCTCCAGGCCCGGGGAGCCGGCCAGCAGCTGGCTCAGGCTGGTGCGCAGGTCGTAGTTGTCTTCGTAAATCAGGACGCGCGTCGGGGTTTGCATGGCGGAGATGGATAAGGGGTTACCAGTCCTCAAGTTACGAAGCCCGGCAGTAGCCGGCCGCTACATGATGATGTGGCCTAGCTGGTCAGCGGCAGGCTCAGCCGCAGCGTGGTGCCCTGGCCGGGAGTGCTGTGAATGGTCAGCTCCCCGTGCAGGGCGGCGGCGCGGGCCCGCATGTTGGTCATGCCGTTGCCCCCGCCCTGGGCCGGGGCGGCGGGGTCGAAGCCGATGCCGTCGTCCTGCACCAGCAGCACGAGACGGGTGTGCTCAAAGGTTAGGGCAATGGTGGCGTGCTGGCAGTGGGCGTACTTAGCCAGGTTGTTCACGGCCTCCTTGAAGAGCAGAAAAAACTCCCGGCGCGCGCGCATGGTCAGCTTCAGGCCCGCTACCGAGGGGTCGGTGCGGAAGTGCAGGTCGATGCCGCGGGCTTCGAGCACGTCGGAGGCGAAGCTGCGCATGCGGGCCGTCACGTCTTCCAGCGAGTCGTGGGCGGGGTTGATGGTCCAGACGATGTCGTCCATGGCGTCGAGCATGCGGTGGGAGCTTTCCCCGATCTGCTCGAGCACCGCCGCGGCCTGCTCGGGGCGGTCCTGGCGCTGGTGGTTGCGGGCAATCTGGCTCAGGATGGAAATGCTGCTCAGCGTGGAGCCCATGTCGTCGTGCAGGTCGCGGGCAATGCTGTGGCGCACGCCTTCCAGGGCCAGCACCTGCCGGATGCGCAGCTGGTAGGCCAGAAACAGCAGAGCCAGCACCACCCAGCTGATCAGAATTCGAAACCACCAGGTGCGGTACCAGGGCGGCTGCACCACCACCACCAACGCCGTACCCTGCGGATTCCAGACCCCATCGTTGTTGGCCGCCCGCACCCGGAACGTATAGGTGCCCGGGTCGAGGTTGGTGTAGGTGGCCTCGTGCCGGGTGCCGGCCAGTACCCAGCCCGGGTCAAAGTTTTCAAGCTTGTAGGCGTAGCGGTTCTTGTCGGGCAGGCGGTAGTTGAGGGCCGCAAACTCCAGGGAAAAAAAGTAGTCCTGGGGCGAGAGGCGGATGCTGCGCCGCTCCGTGATGCTGGTATCGAGCTCCACGAGCTGGTCGAATTTGCGGAAGCCGGTGAGTACCACCGGGGGCGGCACGGCGTTGGTCGGCACGGTGGCGGGCCGGAAGCTCACCAGCCCCTTGACCCCGCCGAAATACAGCCGGCCGCTGCCACCGCGGTGGAAGGCGCCGGCATTGAACTCGTCGTGGGGCAGCCCGTCGCGCACGTCGAAGGTGTGAAACTGGTTGGAAGCGGGCGTGAGCCGGGCCAGGCCCTTGTTGGTCGACATCCACAGGTCGTGGTGCTCGTCTTCCAGAATGCCGTATACCACGTCGTTGGGCAGGCCCTGGGGCTCCCGAAACGTGGTAAAGTGCTGCTCCCCGTCGTAGCGGCACAGCCCCCCGCCCTCGGTGCCGAACCAGACGCGCCCGGCTTGGTCTTGCATAATGCAGCGCACCCGGTTGCTGCTCAGGCTGGTCGGGGTGCGGTTGTCGGTGCGGAAGGTTTCGAAGGTGCGGGTGGCAGGATTGTAGCGGCAGAGTCCGTCGCCGGTGCCCACCCACACGGCGCCGCGCTGGTCCTGGAGCACGGCGCGCACGAAGTTGTTGCACAGGCTGCGCGGGTCGCGCGGGTCGTGGCGAAACACGGTGAAGCGCTGCGCATCCGGCTCAAAGAGCGTCAGGCCGGCCTCCGTCCCGATCCAGAGGCGGTTCTGGCGGTCCAGGTACAACGAGCGGATAAAGTCGGCGCTGAGCGAATTGGGCCGGGCCGGGTCGTGGCGGTAGTGGGTGAAGCGGGTGGCGCCGGGCTCCAGGCAGTCGAGCCCCTCGCTCTGGGTGCCCACCCACAGGCGGCCCTGCTGGTCGAAGCACAGGGCCCGGATAAAGTCCTCGCTCAGGCTGCCGGGGTCGGCGGGGTCGTGGCGAAACTGCCGCCGCTGCTTCGTGACCGGGTCGTAGCACACCAGCCCTTCGCTTTCGGTCCCGACCCACACCCGGCGCTGGGCGTCCTCGCTCACGGCCCACACCGAGTTGGGCAGCCCCGGCGTAATCGGGTAGCGCGTGAAGGCGGCGGGCCGGGCCTCGAAGCTGCACACCCCGCCTTCGGTGCCGGCCCACAGCAGCCCCGAGCGGTCCTGAAACAGGGAAAGCACCACATTGTCGGCCAACGAGTGGGGCGTGGCCAGCTCGTGCCGGTACGTGACAAAGCCCCCCGACCCGGGCAGGTAGCGCGCCAGGCCCGCCCCCGTGCCCACCCACAGCAGGCCCTGGGCATCGAGCCACACGGCCTTGATGGCATCGCTGGGCAGGCTGCCCGCCGCGGTTGGGCTGGCCCGGAAAAGGCGGGGCCCGGCTAATCCGGCGGGCAGGTAACCCAGCCCGTCGGCTTCGGTGCCCACCCACAGGCCCCCGCGGGCGTCGGGGCACAGCGCCGTGATGGACGAGGAAGCCGGCCAGCGGCCCGCGGCCTCCAGCGTCCCGGTTGCCTCGTTCAGCCGGCTCACTTGCCCTTCGCCGGTGCCCACCCACAGCTCCCCCTGCCGGTCCTCGGTGATGGTACGGATGGAGTTGCGGCGGGCGGTGGCCGACTCGGCGAAGCGGTGGCGGAACAGCTGAAAGCGGCCGGTTTGGGGGTTGAAGCGTTGCAGGCCGGTTTCGGTGCCCACCCACACCTGCCCCCGCCGGTCGCAGAACACCGACCACACGAAGTTGTCGATCAGGCTGCCGGCGCTGTCGGCGTCGTGTTGAAAGGCGCGAAACCGCTCGGTCAGCGGGTTGTAGCGGCACACGCCCCCGCCCCCGGTGCCCACCCAGAGCTGGCCCTGCTGGTCGGGGGCCAGGGCCCGGATAAAGTTGCTGCTCAGGCTGCCGGCCCGCTGGGCGTCGTTGCGGAAGATGCGGAAACCGGTGCCGTCGTAGCGGCTCAGCCCGTCTTGGGTGCCCAGCCAGAGGAAGCCCCGGCGGTCCTGAGTCAGGCAGTACACGCTGTTTTCCGACAGGCCGTTGGTGCTCGACAGGGTGCGAAACGTGGGACTCGGCGCCGGCTGGGCTAGGGCGCCGCGCAGCCCGGCCAGGCTCAGCACCAGCCCCAGCACGCTCCACCGCAGCCAGTTAACGAGAGAATTACGCATGCGCACAACAGATAGCCCCGGAATACTTCGGCCGTAGGTCGGGTGCCGGCCCACGGGGCTGCAACCTAGGTATTTCCCGCCGTTTGCCCATACTCCAGCCCGGCAGCTTGGGCCCCGCCAGCTCGGGTGCAGCGTGGCCTCGACCAGCCAGTCTGCTCCGCACGGCCCACATTCGGGCGCAAGCCTTATCTTGTCTGGGCGTCGGTGGGGCTACTTCCGCCTGGGCACTTTAGTCGACTACTGCCACAGTTTCCTACCCTTCGGGTACGGCCAGCTATTCTCCGAAATCAATGCTCATACCATCTTCTCCCCTGCCTTCCCCTACTATCAGCTCCGCCGAAATGGGCAGCCTGGGCGTTCGGCACTTAAAGCGCTTCTGGGCGCGCCAACTCGCCAACGGTACCGGTCAGGCGGCCGACAGCACCGAGCAGGACTGGCGTTTCGACAACCTGGTGCTCAATGCCCTGGGCCTGGCGCTGGGCGAAACCCTTAGCTACCTGATGCAGGCCCGCCCCGACTTTGCCGAGTTTGAGCGCTGGGTGCTGGCCCGCAACGAAGGACCGCTCGACGCTGGACTGCTGGCGCGCCTGAACAGCACCCTGGCCGGGCAGCCCTACACTGCCGCCGCCCTGGCCCCCCTGCACGCCCTGGATGCCCTCGACGACGTGCTCAGCCCGGAAGATTTGCGCCACTGGGATGAGCATGGCTACGTCATTGTCCGCAATGCGGTGTCGCGGGAGCAGGCGCGGGCCACCGAACAGGCCGTCTGGGAAATGCTGGAAATGCGGCCTGACGACGTGGCGTCCTGGTACGAGAAGCCCATTGGCAGGGGTATCATGATGGATTTCTACCACCACCCTACGCTGCGGGCCAACCGCCACGCTCCCCGGATCCAGAAAGCCTATGCCCAGCTCTGGCAGACGTCCGACCTCTGGGCGACTACCGACCGGACCAGCTTCAACCCGCCCGAAACGCCGGCCCTACCTCACCAAGGCTTCCAGCTGCACTGGGACGTGAGCCTGCAGCCCCCTTTTCACTTCGGTACCCAGGGCCTGCTCTACCTCTGCGACACCCCGGCGGAGCAGGGCGCCTTTCGCTGCGTGCCCGGCTTTCACCGCCGCCTGGAAAGCTGGCTGCGGGAGTTGCCCGCCGGTACCGACCCGCGCGACGTCACCCTCGACGCGCAGGCCGTACCCATTGCCGCCCAGGCTGGCGACTTCATTATCTGGCACCACTTTCTGCCCCACGGCAGCAGCCCCAACCGCGGCACCTACCCCCGCATCGTGCAGTACCTGAACATGTACCCGGTGGACTTCCGGGAGACGATGGCGTGGCGGTAGGCAGCTTATAGGCTTTTATAGAAATGACGTCTACAAGCCCATTTGAGTACGCCGAAGTAATCAACATCTTAGCTGAAGGACTGCGTCTAGGTTTGTTTACTAAGCAGCAAGTAACGCAGTGGGCCGACAGCTTCATTTTGCGGGACGAGCAGCCAGATATCTTCTTTATTGAACTCGCCCTGAGCCCTAATGATGATGAGGCACTTACGGTTTTAACCGAAGCCGTCGGTAGTATGTCTGCGGAGACAACTCCTCGGCCCTTGTTTGGCGCTATCTACGGGCAAGTACTGAGACAGGAGAAATCCATTGTAGAGGCGGCCCTTAGCTTGTCACCCTTTACATGGGAGGGTGAGCTGCTGACCAAGCGGGAATTCGACGTTGTAAATGACCTTTACTATACCGCTGACCTCGCCGATGCAGTAGGTGAATCCGATCTGGCAGTATTGGAAAAAAACACGTTAGAGTTTCTTGCTCCCTATCAGAACTACACCATCGAGAACTATGCTCACTGGAATGAGCTCGACCAAGAAATCAATTTAAAGCTCGCTCCCCCATCCTTATCCGATGACGTAATTCAAAAAGCGGCAACTCTCCAAGGGCCGGCAACTCCCGTCAGAAAACATTGGTGGCAGTTTTGGAAATGACAGCAACGACAAGCGGCTCCTGATCTACCAGGAGCCGCTTCTGCATTTTGCGCTAAAAAAATATTTACTTCTTCTCCACCACCTTCGTCTCGATGCTCAATTCCTTAAGCTGAGCATCGGAAATGGTGGAGGGCGAGTCAATCATGACGTCGCGGCCGGAGTTGTTTTTGGGGAAGGCAATGAAGTCCCGGATGGAGTCGGCACCGCCGAAGAGGCTGCAGAGCCGGTCGAAGCCGAAGGCAATGCCGCCGTGGGGCGGAGCGCCGTACTCGAAGGCGTCGAGCAGGAAGCCGAACTGGGCCTTGGCTTCTTCGTCACTGAAGCCCAAGAGGCTGAACATCTGGGCCTGCACGGCCCGGTCGTGGATGCGGATGGAGCCGCCGCCCACTTCCACGCCGTTGATGACCATGTCGTAGGCGTTGGCCCGCACCTGCCCAATGGTATCGGGATTGTTGAGCAGGTGCATGTCCTCGGGCTTGGGCGAGGTGAAAGGATGGTGCATGGCGAAGTAGCGGCCTTCCTCTTCCAGGTATTCGAGCAACGGAAAATCAACCACCCACAGCGGGCTGAACGTGTCTTTGTGGCGCAGGCCGAGGCGCTGGCCCATTTCCAGGCGCAGCTCCGAGAGGGCCTTGCGGGTTTTGTCGATGGGGCCAGCCAGCAGCAGCAGCAGGTCGCCGGGGTTGGCGCCCATGGCCGCGCTCCACTTCTGGAGCTCTTCCTGGGAGTAGAACTTGTCTACCGACGACTTCACGTTGCCATCGGCTTCCACGCGGGCGTAGACCAGGCCAGTGGCGCCCACCTGGGGCTTTTTCACAAAATCGGTGAGTTCATCAATCTGCTTGCGGGTGTAGGCGGCGCAGGTAATGGCGTTGATGCCCACGACCAGCTCGGCGCTGTCGAAAACCGGGAAGCCCTGGCCTTTCACCACGTCGTTGAGCTCCACGAAGCGCATGTCGAAGCGGGTGTCGGGCTTGTCGTTGCCGTACTGACGCATGGCGTCGGCGTAGGTCATGCGGGGCAAAGTCCCGATGTCGATGCCCTTCACTTCCTGAAACAAGTACTGCACCAGGCCCTCAAACGTGTTCAGGATGTCTTCCTGCTCCACGAAGGCCATTTCGCAGTCGATTTGGGTGAACTCGGGCTGACGGTCGGCGCGCAGATCCTCGTCGCGGAAACACTTCACGATCTGGAAGTACCGGTCGAAGCCCGACACCATCAGCAGCTGCTTGAAGGTCTGGGGCGACTGGGGCAGGGCGTAGAACTCGCCGGGGTTCATGCGGGAAGGCACCACGAAGTCGCGGGCACCTTCGGGCGTGCTCTTAATCAGCACCGGCGTCTCGACCTCGATAAACTCCTGGCCGTCGAGGTAGCGGCGCACGGCCTGGGCCAGGCGGTGGCGCAGCATCAGGTTCTGGCGCACCGGGGTGCGGCGCAAATCCAGGTAGCGGTACTTCATGCGCAGGTCGTCGCCCCCGTCGGTTTCGTCCTCAATCAGGAAGGGCGGCAGCTTGGCCGGGTTCAGCACCTCCAGCTTCTCAACCCGGATTTCAATGTCGCCGGTGGGCAGCTTGTCGTTTTTGGAGTAACGCTCGGCCACTTTGCCGGTCACGCTAAGCACAAACTCGCGGCCCAGGTTACGGGCTTGCTCGCGCACCTCGGCGCTTTCCACGCCTTCTTCCAGCGCCAGCTGGGTCAGACCATACCGGTCGCGCAAGACAATCCAGGAGATGCCACCCGCGTCGCGGGTGCGCTGCACCCAGCCGGTGAGCGTAACGGTTTGGCCAACATGGTCGAGGCGAAGTTCGCCACAGGTGTGCGTTCTGAGCATGGTAAGGAGCACTGAGTTCGGTAACTCCGGCGAAGGTAGGCAAGAAAAATAAGTCGGGAAGGGCAGCAAACGTGGTCTGGCAGTGGGCCCTGAAGCTCCGCCGCCTGCCGGCGGGGGCCGTCAGACCAGTAGAAACCACTCCGGGCCGCTGGCCAGCCCGGTTAGCATGGCTCGGTCTGGCCGGCAACCCCCACCCCGTTTTTTTGGTACGGAGTATGTAATACACCTTCCAGACCCTGACCTTTTTTGCCTTCCATCACCTTTCCCGATATGAAACGTACCGCTCTGCTGGCTGCCGCCGCTGCCCTGCTTACCTTCTCGGCCGCCCAGGCCCAAACCAGCCCCACCAAGGTCAAGACCAAAGCCAAGTCGGAGACGACCGGAACCGTGGTGAAAACCAAGGCCCAGACCGACGCCGAGCCCGTAACCCTGAGCGGCCCCATCAAACGGGTGGAAACGCTGTCGGGCATCGACGTCTTCCCAGACCCGAACTCGGGCACCATCTTCCTGAGCTTCACCCAGCAGTTTACCAAGCCCGGCACGCTGGTCATGACCGACTATAAGAACAAGGCCATCTACAGCACTACGCTCGATCCGGCCAACAACACTGGTCAGCCCGTGGACCTGGGCCGCATTCCGGCCGGCACCTACCTGGTAGAGGCCAAAACCGGCAACTACGTGTACTGGAAGAAAGTCCGCATCAAGTATCCTTACAAAATGGTGAAGAAGGGCTAAGCCCGCTTTTGCCCCGATTCTGGCCTCCGAAACCCGTCCGGTTTCGGAGGTTTTCGTTTGGGGCCGCCCCCAGGGCACGGCCGCCCGCCGTTTGTCGTTCTGCGTCTCGTAGTACCTTGCCGTTGCAACTATGAAAACCAACCCGCTTTTTTCCCGCCTCGCCGCCCTGCTGCTGGTGCTCACGCTGGCTTCGTTTGCCGGCCCCAAGCTCACCAAGACGGCCATCACCAAAACCCTGACCGTGGGGGTTCCGGCCGGCTTTATGGCCCTGCCCGACGACGGTATTGCCGCCAAGTACCCGGCCGCGCGCCGGCCGCTGGCCGTGTATTCCGACCCCGCCGGCCGCATCGACTTCAGCGTAGCCCAGAAGCCGACCACCTTTACCGACCGGGATTACGCCCTGCTGCTGAAGATTTACAAAGCCAGCATTCAGAACATGTACTCCAAGGTGCAGTTTCTGACCGAGGACATCCGCACCGTCAACAAGCGCGACTTCGTGACGCTGGAGTTTGTGTCCAGCGTGAATGACACCCGGCGCGGTTCCAACCTGGCGCCCATTCGCAAGTACCAGCTCGTGCAGTACGCCATTCAGGGCGACCAGCTCTTCGTGTTCACCTTCGATGCCCCCGCCGACGAGCAGGCTCAGTGGCAGCCCACGGCCCAGGCCGTGATGAAAAGCATCGTTATGAAGTGATTCAGCGTCTTAGTGAGTTAGTGAGTTGTTCTTATTGAGCTATTGACATCAGCTGAACATCAAACTCCCTAATTCACTAACTCACCATCTCACCACCCATGACCCTTTCCCTGTATTCCGACGAGCAGTACATGCGCGAGGCGCTCAAGCAGGCCCGCTACGCGCTGGCGGAAGATGAAATTCCGATTGGCGCGGTCGTGGTGATGGACAAGCAAATCATTGCCCGGGCCTACAACCAGACCGAAAAGCTGCGTGACGTGACGGCCCACGCCGAAATGCTGGCTTTGACGGCCGCGGCCAACTTCGTGGGCAACAAGTACCTGGCCGAGTGTACGCTCTACGTGACCGTGGAGCCCTGCGTGATGTGCGCGGGCGCCAGCTTCTGGGCCCAGGTGAAGCGCGTGGTGTACGGGGCCAGCGAGGAAAAGCGCGGCTTCCGGCGCTACGGCAACCTGCTGCACCCGCGCACCGAACTGGTTACGGGCATCCTGGCCGACGAATGCGCCGCGCTGATGCAGGAGTTCTTCACCCAAAAGCGGAAATAATCTACTTTTGAGCTCTTCCCAGCGGCCCCGCCGTAACCATGCAGCCCGCCGGGCGGTTATTACCCTAGTACTCACCCTCGTTTTTTCCTTCCAACCCTAAACCACTTTCTTATGGCTTTCGAACTGCCCAAGCTGCCCTACGACTATAGCGCCCTGGAGCCCCACATCGACGCGCAGACGATGGAAATTCACCACTCCAAGCACCATCAGGCCTACGTCACGAACCTCAACAACGCCATTGCCGGCACGGAGCTGGAAGGCAAGTCGCTCGAGGAGCTCATGCACAGCATTGCCACCGTGCCCCCAGCGGTGCGCAACAACGGCGGCGGCCACTGGAACCACTCCCTGTTCTGGACCGTGCTGGGCCCGAACGGCGGTGGTGAGCCCACCGGCGCGGTAGGCGAAGCTATTACCAAGGCTTTCGGCTCGTACGAGAAGTTCAAGGAAGAATTCACCAAGGCGGCCACCACGCGCTTCGGCTCGGGCTGGGCCTGGCTCTGCAAGCAGGCCGACGGCTCGGTGCAGATCTGCTCGACGCCCAACCAGGACAACCCGCTCATGCCCGACACCGGCTGCAAAGGCACCCCGGTGCTGGGCCTCGACGTGTGGGAGCACGCCTACTACCTGAAGTACCAGAACCGCCGCCCCGACTACATTGCGGCCTTCTACAACCTCATCAACTGGGACGAGGTAAACCGCCGCTTCAACGAAGCCCAGTAAGCTGCCCGGTTTCCACAAAAAGGCCCCGCCACTTCCGGCGGGGCCTTTTTTTTGCAGTGCAAGCTGGCTAATTCAGGAAGTCGAGCCCGAGTCTGGGGGCTGCAGGTAGCGCTGCAGGGCCTGCACGTAGACTTCAAATGCGGTGATGCCCCGGGGCGTGATGGCGCAGCGGGTGAGCGGGTAGCTGCCGTTCATTTCGCGGGTCATGCTCAGGTAACCGGCCTCCTTGAGCTTGCCCAGCTGCACGCTCAGGTTGCCGGCCGTAGCCCCGGTTTTCTCCTTCAAAAACGTGAATTCGGCCTCCCGCACGCTCAGCAGCAACGACATTACGGCCAGCCGCAGCTGGGAGTGCAGCAGCGGGTCGAGGTCCTCAAACGGCGCGGCCACGGCGGAAGCGTGCTTTGAGCAGATGCCCGGGAATGATATAGGACACCACCACCGCGGCGGCCAGCAGCAGCAGCTGAGTCGGAAACGACACCAGAAAAGCGGCCGTAGCCAGCAGCCAGCAGGCGGCCCCACCGAAGACCAGCGGCCGGAACCGTAGTGCCCCACCGGTGACGAACGTGCCCAGCCCGTAGAGCGCAATCATGAACGGGTAGGCCAGCTGCCAGCCGTGGGTCATGCCGAAGCCCACTATCATCAGCAGCAGCACGCCCATGCCGGCCCAGAAAAAGCCCAGAAACTGGCCCAACGGCGTCTGCACGGTGCGGTGCTTTTCCTGCTGGTAGTGGTAGAAGCCGGTAATAATCCCGCCCAGGGGCATCAGCGCCCAGGGCAGCCAGGGCCGGGCGGAGCCGGTTTGCAGCAGCACGTAATTGGCCAGCGCGGCGCCCAGCACCAGCCAGCCCCAGAACAGAAAGTCGAAGGACCGGTCACTGAGGTCTTCCTTGGCCGCCTGAATCATCTGCTGAATCAGAAGCAGGCTTTCGGCACCGGTCATAGGTTTGTCGGAGGGTTCCATGCGGAAAAGTAGCAGTAAACGAGGAAACGAAGAACGACGGGAGCCGCCTAGCGGCCTTCGGGCTCGTCGAGCAGAAAGTCGAAGAACGGATTGACGCGCAGACGGTCCGGCATTGGCCGCGGGGCCGGGTGAGCCGGGGGCGTCGCTGGGGGCCGGACCGGCGTCAGCAGGCTCAGCGCCGCCGCGGCCAGGGCGGCTACGGCCGCCAGCAGCCCCAGCACCGCCGCCGGCTGGCCGGCTACCAACCCCAGGCCTACCCCGCTGCCCAGCAGCGCCAGGGCCCACCCAGCTTGGCGAACCAGCGGGGCCGGCCCACGGAAGAAGCCGGAACGACGCGAATAAGAACGGACTGGCAGCATGACGAAAGCAGGTTGGTTCCGAAGGATGATGCAAACATAAACCAGTTTACAATATAAACTACATTACCAGACAAACTTTATTTCCGACGCCGGATCAGGGGTGAAAAACGCGGGTTGGCCGTTTCTGATTTTCATTATCTTTGACGGTCCGGTTTTTTCCTACCGGGCGTGCCTTGTTCCTTTCGTTTCTCTTTATGCACAGATTTGCCGGGCTCCTTGGCGCGCCGCCGATTCCGGAACCAGTATTTCCCCGCCGCCCGCGGCGCGGCCCCGGCCTCTAGCCGAAGCCCCGAACCACCGGCCATCCAAGCTCCCGCCCCGCATTTCCCTCCCCGATTTTTCCGGAGCCGGCCCAGGCCCCAACCATTGCGCGGGCCGGCTTAGCGCGTCTCACTTTACTCTGCTCTCCCTTTTCATCTCAATTCCCACGGGAAGGAATCCGGTATCCACAAAAAGCCCCCGCTTCCTTCGTCTTCAACCCGAACCTGCATGAACACCAAGCTGCGCTTAATTGTATTGAGTTTCCTTCAGTTCTTTATCTGGGGCTCCTGGCTGATAACCATTGGCGCGTACTGGTTCCAAACCAAGCAATGGTCGGGAGCGGAGTTTGGCGCCATCTTCTCCACCATGGGCATTGCGGCCATCTTCATGCCCTCCCTGATGGGCATCGTGGCCGATAAGTGGGTGAATGCCGAGAAGCTCTTCGGTGTTCTGCACATTCTGGGCGGCATCGTGCTGTTTACCGTGCCGATGGTCGACAACCCGACCAGCATGTTCTGGGTGATGCTGCTGAACATGATTTTCTACATGCCCACGCTGGCATTGTCCATTGCCGTGTCGTACTCGGTGCTCAAGAGCAAGGGCGGCGACGTGGTCAAGGACTACCCGCCCATCCGGGTGTGGGGCACCATCGGCTTTATCGTAGCCATGTGGACGGTGAGCTTGCTGGGCATCGAGAAATCGGCCAGCCAGTTCTACGTAGCGGCCGGCGCTGCCATTCTGCTGGGTATTTACTCCTTCACGCTGCCCGCCTGCCCGCCCCCGTCCAAGAATGCGCAGGGCCGCTCTTTCGTGGATGCTCTGGGCCTGAAGTCGTTTGCCCTGCTGCGCGACACCAAGATGGCGACCTTCTTCCTGTTTGCCCTGCTGCTGGGCGCCGCCTTGCAGCTCACCAACGCCTACGGCGACACGTTCCTGCACGATTTCGACAAGGTGCCCGCCTACCAGAACACGCTGGCCGTGCGCTACCCGGCCATCATCATGTCCATCTCCCAGATTTCGGAGACGCTGTTCATTCTGGCTATTCCGTTTTTCCTGCGCCGGTTTGGCATCAAGCAGGTGATGTTCTTCAGCATGATTGCCTGGGTGCTGCGTTTCGGTCTGTTTGCCTACGGTAATCCCGGCACGGGCCTCTGGATGATTATCCTGTCCTGCATCGTCTACGGCATGGCCTTCGACTTCTTCAACATCTCGGGCTCCTTGTTCGTCGAAACCCAAACCGACTCCAGCATCCGGGCCAGCGCTCAGGGCTTGTTTATGATGATGACTAACGGCTTTGGGGCCGTGCTGGGCAGCTCGCTCAGCGGCATTATCATCCAGAACTACTTCACCATGGCCGACGGCACCAAGGACTGGCACAGCATCTGGCTGACCTTCGCCCTGTATTCTTTGGTTATTGCCGTGCTGTTCGTTATCCTTTTCAAGCACAAGCACAACCCGCAAACCACCGTCAACGCTCACCCCGAGCCTCTGCTGACGGTAGAGCAGGCTTAGTCATTCGTGAGGGTGAGCTCCAAACTAACGGCCTTATGCTCTTTGCAGTATAAAAAGAGCATATAACTAGTCTACGTTTGGCAAATAAAAAATCCCGCTTTGCAGGCTGCAAAGCGGGATTTTTTATTGTTTTCGCACCGCAGCGCGAACCAAAGCTCCGGGCAGCTTAGAACTGCTCGTCGGCGCCGAAGAAGAAGTTGCCTTCGATCTGGGCGTTTTCGTCCGAGTCGGAGCCGTGCACGGCGTTGGCTTCGATGCTCTTGGCGTACTTCTTCCGAATGGTGCCTTCGGCGGCCTGGGCGGGGTTGGTGGCGCCAATCAGGGTGCGGAAGTCAGCCACGGCGTTGTCCTTCTCCAGGATAGCGGCCACGATGGGGCCCGACGACATGTACTTCACCAGGTCGCCGTAGAACGGACGCTCGGCGTGGACTTCGTAGAATTTGCCGGCGCGCTCGGGCGTCAGCAGAACTTTCTTCAGGGATACGATGCGGAAGCCACCTTCTTCGATCATGCTCAGGATCCCACCGATGTGGTTTTCCTGGGTTGCGTCGGGCTTAATCATCGTGAACGTGCGGTTCGTGGCCATGGGGAGTTGTTTTAAGGCTGAAAAATGAGGTAGCAAAAAGCAGGGCAACGCGCTGAGCGAATTGCGGGCACAAAAGTAGCCGAATATTACCGGAGAAATAACGGCGGACAACTAAAAGCCAAATTCAACGGGCCGCTGGGGCCACTGGCAGCGTCAGGAAGCCGGTTGGGCTGATTTTCCGGGCCGTGGGGCCGGCGGCCCGAACCCAAATCGGGGCCCGGAATGTTAGGAGCGCAAGGAATCTGGAGAATATTTCCGACTTTTGCCGCCTTGCTTCCGGCTTAACACGCCGAATTTCAGCCACCTATCAGTAGGTAATGTCCACTATCAGCGAACTGAAGGAGCTGCTCGCGCAGCCCCGGCAGATTTTCATCACCACCCACCACAAGCCCGACGCCGATGCCCTCGGCTCGTCTTTGGGCCTGGCGGGCTACCTGCGGAAGAAAGGTCACCACGTCACGGTGGTCACGCCTTCCGACTACCCCGATTTCCTGGCCTGGATGCCCGGCAACGACTCGGTCATCGTGTATGACCCGCGGCGCAACGACGCGCAGGTGCGGGAAATCATTGGCACGGCGGAGGTCATCTTTTGCCTCGACTTCAGCTGTCTGGGCCGCATCAACGAGATGGGCGAGTACATCCGGCAGGCCCCGGGCACCAAGGTGCTCATCGACCACCACCTCGAGCCCGAGCAGTTTGCCGACCTCGATTTCTCCAACCCCAAGGCGGCCGCCACGGCGGAGCTGGTGTTTGAGGTAATCCGGGATTTGGGCGACCAGGACTTGATTGACGTGGGCATGGGCGAGAGCCTCTACGCCGGCATCATGACCGACACGGGCTCGTTTCGCCACCCCAGCACCTCGCGCAACGTGCATTTGATCATTGCCGAGCTGCTCAACGCCGGCATCGACCTTTCGTCGGTGCACCGCCGCATCTACGACTCCCACTCCGAGATGCGCCTACGCTTTCTGGGTTTTGTGCTCAAGGATAAGCTGGTGGTGCTGCGCGAATACAACACGGCCTACATTGCCATTACTCAGGACGAGCTGCGCCAGTACCAGTCCAAAACCGGGGACACCGAGGGGCTGGTCAACTTCGCGCTCAGCATCGAGGGCGTCGTGTTTGCCGCCGTGCTCATCGACCGGGGCCAGGCCGTCAAGATTTCCTTCCGCTCGGTTGGCGACTTCTCGGTCAATGAGTTTGCCCGCAAAAACTTCAATGGCGGCGGCCACCACAACGCGTCCGGCGGCATCAGCCACGACCCGCTCGACGTGACCGTGCAGCGCTTCCTGGACCTGCTGCCCGCCTACCAGACCCAGCTTGTGACGGCCCCGTTAGCGGTTGCGCCGCCCGCGGCGTAACTTGCCCCAAAATCTTCTTTCCAATTCTTCCCTTTTCATGCTCCTTCAACGCAATTTTCTGAGCCTGGCCCTGGCGGCCGGCGTCATGAGCCTAGCCTCCTGCACCAAGGGCGGCGGTGATTTCGCCAAGACTCCCTCCGGTATTGAGTACAAAGTCTTCAAAAACGAAGGCGGCAAATACAGCGGCCGGGAAGTAGCCGCCACCGGCGACGAAACCTACAAGTCCCGCCTGGGCAAGATCCTGGCGCTGAACGTGGAGTACCGCACTTACAAAGACTCCATCCTGTTCAACTCGCGCAAGCAGCAGGGCCTGCCGATGCGCATTGAGCTCCAGGACGTGAAAGTGAAGGGCGGCATCGAGGAAGCCATTGCCATGCTCCAGCCCGGCGACTCGGCCATCTTCCGCTTCAACGTGGACACGATTTTCGCCAAGTCGTTCAAGCAGCCCGTGCCACCGTTCATGAAGCCCAAAGCCGGCAAAGATGCCAAGGCTGAGCCCGCTTTCATGACCATGTACGTGAAGGCCGACAAGCTCCAGACCCGCGAGGAGGCTACGGCCGACCAGCAGAAGCAGATGGAGGAGCAGCAGAAAAAGATGATGGCCTACGCGGAAGAGCAGATCAAGAAGGACGACGTGATTCTGCAGGACTACATCAAGAAAAACAACCTGACGGCCAAGAAGGACCCCTCGGGCATCTACTACGTGGTAACCAAGCCCGGCACCGGCGCCGCACCCAAGCAGGGCCAGACCGTGTCGGTACTCTACAAGGGCTCGTTGCTCGACGGCAAAGTGTTCGACTCGTCGGAGAAGATGGGCAACAAGCCGATCGAGTTTCCGCTGGGCGTGGGCCAGGTGATTCCGGGCTGGGACAAGGGCATTGCCCTGCTCAACAAGGGCACTAAGGCCACGCTGCTGATTCCGTCGTCGCTGGCCTACGGGCAGCGCGGCGCCGGCCAGGACATTCCGGCCGATGCCCCCCTGCGTTTCGACGTGGAACTGGTTGACGTTAAGTAGTCGTTAGCGCACATACAGGCCGTCGTACCTGCGCCCTTGGGACGGGTGCGACGGCTTTTTTTTGCATGAAGCACTCCATGAAAAAACGCGTTTTCAGCCCGGCCCGCCGCTTTCTGCTGGTGGCAGTCCTCGGCGCCGGCAGTTTGCTCAGCGCCTGCAAGAAGGACTACGTGAAGATTGATGACAAGCTCATCAACAAGTACCTGACCGACAACCAGATTACCAACGCCCAGCGGCAGGAGTCGGGCCTGTACTACGTGCCCTACACCACCGACAGCGTGGCCGTGCAGGCCAAGGCCGGCCGGACCGTGTCGGTGCTTTACACCGGCAAGTTGCTGAATGGGACCATTTTCGACGCCTCGGCCCGCCACGGCAACGTGCCCATCAGCTTCGTGCTGGGTCAGGGCCGGGTTATCAAGGGCTGGGACGAGGGCATTGCCCTGATGCACAAGGGCGACAAAGGCCTGCTGCTGATTCCGTCGGCGCTGGCCTACGGTGAAGCCGGCTCCCCGCCCTCGATTCCGAAAAATGCGCCCCTGCAGTTTGAGGTGCAGCTCGTGGATGTCCGGTAACTCTGAAACAACGGCGCCCCGGACCCTATGCAACCCGGTCCGGCCGTTTTTTCTCCTTTAAGTATGATGATGAACATTTCAACGAAACAATTCGGGCTCACCCGCCTGGTCGTAGCCCTGCTGGCTCTGACCTCGCTGCTGAGCGCCTGCAAGAAGGAAACCAGCACTCAGAAAGCATTCCGGGAGCACGAAGAGGCCCAGAAGATAATCGACGACGCCGAAATCCAGGACTACTTCACCCGCCACAACATCAACAGCAGCAAGTACCAGCGCCTGGAGTCGGGCGTGTACCTGGTGGATGCCGATACCGTAGCCAATGGGACCGGTCCTAACGTGGTCAGCGGGCAGACGGTGCAGGTGAAGTATACCGGCCGCTTTATCAAGGCCAGCCGCGAAGACGTTATCTTCGACCAGTCGTTCGGCAACCGCACGCTCTGCCAGTGCTTCGAAGTGCTGGTCGACCAGAGCGCCGTTATCAAGGGCTGGCACGAGGCCATCAAGAACATGAAGCTGGGCACTCGTAAGCGGGTGTTTATTCCTTCGTACATGGCCTACGGTCCGACCGGCTCGGCCCTGATCCCCGCCGATGAGCCGCTGATGTTCTACATGGAAATTTCCAAGGTCAAGTAGCGTTGGCAGCCCTGACCCGCCTCTGGCCCGTTGTAGTGCTGGTGTTGCTGCTGACGGCTTCGGCAGCCACCGCCCGCCCCGCTCCCGCCGACACCGTGCGGCTCAGCAGCGGCGTGCGGTACGTGGTGCGCCAGCCCGGCGCGGGCGCCCCCGCCCAGCCCGGCGACCGGATGGCGGTGCACTACACCGGCTTTCTGCCCGACGGCCACATTTTCGACTCCTCGGTGGCCCAGGGCAAGCCGTTGCGGCTGCGCGTGGGCCGCGGGGAAGTTATTCCGGGCTGGGACGAGGTGCTGCTGCACCTGCCCGCCGGGGCCCGGGCCTGGGTTTCCATTCCGGCCCGGCTGGCCTACGGCGCCCAGGGCGTGCGCAACCCCGACGACGAGCGGCGCTACCTGATTCCGCCGGACACCAACCTGGTCTTCGAGCTGGAAATAGTTAAAGTCAAGTAGCCTCCCGCCGGAGTCAGCACCAACGAAAAGGCCCACCCTATCCGGATGGGCCTTTTGCTTGCGGGTAGTTTTCCTTTGGCCCTACTCAGCCAGCACTTCCGACAGCACGTCGAGAGAGCGAATGTCGCCGAGCTTCTCGATGTGAAGCTGGTAGTAGCGAATCAGCACGTCGAGCAGTTCGCGGCGGACCCGGCCGTTGGGAATGGTGGTGCGGGTGGGGTCGCGCAGCAGCTCGTCGAAATAGTGGTCGAATTCGCGGAAGCGCAGCGCGGCCGGGCCGGGCCCCTGGGCGCTGGTGGCCGGGGCGGCGCTGGCAAAAGCCACCTGGGAGGTCACTTCCTCGCCCGACTCGGGCCCGAAGCCCAGGTAGCCCGCAAATTCGAGCAGGAAGGCCAGGGCAAAGTTTTCGAAGCCCTCCTTCTGCTGGTCGAAGGCGAGAATGGAATCGTGCAAGAAGTTGAACAACGGCTCATTTTCCTCTTCCTCGAGCAGAGTGCGGCCCATAATTTCGGATAGCACCAGCACCACGCTGCTCTTGCGCACGTCGTAGGGCAGGGTGCTGAAGGGAATGGCGCACCGAAACTCCGAAAGCCGCGTGATGCCGCCCTGCCGGGAGGTGTAGGCCACTAGGTCGAGCAGGGTGAAGGGCTGAAACAGGGCAATGCGCCCCGGAGGCTTGGCCTTGCGCACCCCATTGACGATGTAGGTCTGCAGGCCCAGCCGCTCGGTATACACCCGGGCAATGATGGACGTTTCGCGGTACTTGATGTAGTTCAGGACAATGCCCCGGGTCTTGATAAGCATGCGTTGCTGGGCTGGATTCGTGGATGACGGGCCCGGACAGTAGAACACCGGCCGGCGCAAAAACAGTCCCGGCCGGCCCGGCGGCGCCTTATTTGGCCACTACCGCCACCTTGCTAATGCAGCCGTTCTTGCCTTCGGCATCAGAGGAGAGCACCAAGTATACGCCCGACTGCACTTTGCGGCCGTTGTAGTCGGTCAGGTTCCAGACCACGGTACCCCCGCTGGGCCGGGTTTGGTAGACGAGCTTGCCGGTCACGTCCGTGATTTTGACGTAGCCGTTGTTGGCCAGACCGGAAATACCCACTTCGCCGGTAAAATCAGTGCGTACGGGATTAGGCGACACTTTCGCGCACGAGACCTTACCCTCCGTCACCGTGGCCGAGCCCCGGTAGGCCACCACGCCCCCGGTCGTGGCCACGAAAACCTCGCCGGTCCGGTCGTTGATGTCAATATCGACGATATTGTTGGTGGGCAGGGGGCTGTTTTCGGTCGTGAAGTGCTGCAGGGCCTCGTCGGCGTCTTCGTTGAAGAGCCACAGGCCCCGGTCGGTACCAAACCACTTGCGGTTACCTCCATCCACGGCCACGGCGTGCACCACTTCGTCGCGCAGGGCCGGGAAGCCCGAGCTGGGGCCCCGGCGCACGATGGGCGTGCGGAAGTCGACGCCGTTGCCGGCCAGAAACACTTGGCTGGGGTCATTGTACACCGCCACGCCCTTACTGGTGGCCACCCAGATATCGCCTTTGCGGTCCTTCACCACGTCGTAAACCTCGCCCGAGGGCAGGCCTTCGCCGCCGCTGGCAAAGTAGCGGACGCCCTTGGTCTTATCGTCGTAGCACACCATGCCGTTGCCCCCCAGGCGCGCCTGCGAAACCCAGGCGTAGCCGTTGTCGTCGAGGGCCAGCCGCTCCAGGTTTTCCGAAGATGGGAAGTACGCCGTGCTCCGCCAGGTGTTGGCCGTAGAGTTGTAAATCACTAGGCCGGGAATACCGCTTTTCTGGTGGCGGTTGACCATCCACACGTTGCCCGAGCCGTCGGTAGCCACGTCAGTGATGCGGGTGTAGAGTGGGTCGTTGCGCAGGGCGTCGGCCGAGTACAACGGTACGCCGGGTGTACCCAGAGTGAACTGCTTGAACTGCCCGGGGCCCTTCCACTGCAGTAGCCCGTCGCCGTAGGTAGCAATGTAGAGCGTGCCATCGGGGGTGCGGGCGCCGCGGGTGAGGTCCTTCAGGTTGGGGTAGTCGGCCCGGCTCGGATAGTTCTCGTCCGTGAAGTTGGTCCAGCGGCCATCCTTGTACTCGTAGAAGCCGGCCCGGTAGTCCTGCTGCAGGTAGCGGTCAAAATAGCCCCCGCTGAAGATGTCAACGGTGTTGGTACGGGCGTCGGCCAGGATGCTGAACGAGCGGGCAAACGCGGGGGCATTGGCCACAAACTTCTCCACCTGCTGTCCATTGGTCGTCTTGAGCAGGCCGCTTTGCAGGTCAGCAATGTAGAACGTGCCCGACTTGTCCTGCAACGCCATCTGGGGCCGGGGCACCAGGGCGGCCGTGCCGAGGCGGCTAACGGTGTTATCGGCTTTCAGAATGGATAACGTCGGGGCACTATTGCTTTCACTGGCAATCAGCAGGCCGGCCGGAGAAGCCGTCAGCTGGCGGTACCGGTCGGCGTACACCGAAAACACGGGCTGCCAGCCGGGGCCCGAGCAGTTGTAGCAGAAGATATTGCTGAAGTCGGCCCCGACGTAAACCCGGTCGCCCATCACGGCCATGGTCCGGTACTTGGGGTTGGTGCCGCCGGAGTTGTCGGGCAAGTCGATGGTCCAGCGGCGGTAGTCAAACAGGTTGTCGGTGAGGCGGCCGCGCATAACCCCAAACGAAGTACCCGCAAACAGGGTCCCGTTGGCAATGGCCGTCACGTAGACCTGGGCGGGCTGCCCGTTGGGGCCGATGTTGCCGTAGGTGTCGCGCACTTCCAGCTTTACCATATCAACCACCGCCAGGCCGAAGTTGCACGAGAGGTAGGCCAGCTTGCCGTTGAAGAAAATGTGGTTGATGGATTTGCTGCCCGTGAGCTGCTTGCGGGCAATGTCGCTGATGTTGCGGATGGAGCCGTCGTCGCCGAGCACGTCCAGGTTGCCGCTGGTGTAGGCCACCAGGGTTTGCTTGGTGGTGGCATCGTAGGCCACGGTGCTCACGCCCACGTCGTGCAGACCGTCGCGGCGGGAAAGCAGCTGGGTGGTGTTGAGCTCCTTGTCGTAGACGAAAAAAGCGTCTTCAGCCGCCACGTAGATGCGGTTGCCGGCATCGGCTAGCACCCGGGCGCGGTTGTTGGGCAGGTGCAGCTGCCAGTCGCCGAAGCCGGCCGTGCTCTGGGCCCGAACGGCAGCGGCACTGGTCAGGAGCAGCAGGAAAGACAGGAGGCCGGACCACCGGCGGGCGCGTAGCAAAACACTCATGGGCAAGAAATAGCAGCGGATAGAAAACCTGGAAAGCTAACGCCTTCCCGCGCGGATTAGTGCTTAGCCGCGGCGCTGGTGGGCTCGGTATTTTTCTCGCGCATGCCGTCGAGAAAGCAGGGGCGGCAGCGGGCCTCGTACGAATCAGTTTCGCCGAGCAGGATCTTGCTTTCCGAGGCCGTGATGCGAAACGAGTAGGAGGCAATTTCGCCGCAGCACACGCACACGGCGTGCACCTTGGTCACGTACTCGGCCACGGCCATCAGCGCGGGCATGGGGCCGAAGGGCTTGCCCAGAAAGTCCATGTCGAGGCCGGCCACAATCACGCGGGAGCCGCGGTTGGCCAGCTGCACGCACACATCTACCAATGACTCGTCGAAGAACTGAGCCTCGTCGACGCCCACCACGTCGCAGGAGCCGGCCAGCAGCAGCATTTCCTGGGCAATGGGAATGGGCGTGGAGCGGATGCTGTTGGCGTTGTGCGACACCACGTCGAGCTCGTGGTAGCGCGTATCGAGGGCGGGCTTGAAGATTTCAACCCGCTGGCGGGCAATCTTGGCGCGGTTGAGGCGGCGAATCAGCTCCTCGGTCTTACCCGAAAACATGGAGCCGCAGACCACTTCAATCCAGCCCCGGCGGGCATTCATTTCGCGGCTGGTGCCGACGCGGGGTTCTATAAACACAAGGGTAGCAGTTTGTAGTGACCAGTGGTCCGGGGCCAGGCGGCCGGACGGAACGTCTAAAGTACGGCTTTCGGCCCGGCGGCCCAAGCCCGGTCCGGCCCACCAGAAAACAGATAACAGGCAGTCAGGGCGGTAGCGGCGCGGAAAAGATTTTGGCCCGGCCTCAGGGGGTGTAGCGCTGGTGGGGCAGCTGGGTAGCCTCGGGCGTGCGCCCCGTCACGTCGCCGGCGGGCAGGCGGGTCTGGCAGGTAAGCCGCTCGTGGGGCAGCAGGCGGCCAGCGGCGCGGTAGCGCAACTCCGCGTCGGTGGGCGGCGTTAGGTGTTCGAGGCCACTCACGACTTCAAGCCGGCAGGTGGTGCAGCGGCCCTTGGCCCCGCAGGCGTGCATCCAGTCGAAGCCGGCCGCGTGCAGGGCGGCGAGTAAGGTAGCGCCGGCGGGCACGTGGAGTACGGCGCCAGGCAGGTTTTGCACGGTTAGAGTGGGCATCTTTACCTAAATTGCCCGTTGAATCAGGCTTTCGATGAAAGACAAATATAGCCACGCCAAGCGCGAACAATACGGCCGCCGGCTGGCCGCCCACCTCTGCGACCAGCATTTTGCCACCCAGCCCACCGCCACCCTCGACGGCCCCGCGGTGCTTCGTTTCACTCCCATCCGGCAGGTCAACCTGTTTGTGGTGCAGCAGCTGCTGGCCCAGTGGACCGGCGAAATGGCCCGCCTGCGCAGTCCTTACTTCGACTTTGAGGCCGACGACGTGCGCCAGGCCCTGACCCAGTTTATGAACACCCTCTCGCGGCGCATCAAGGTGAGCCGCGAGGCGTTTGAGCCCCTGCTGGCCCGCGCCATCAGCGACACGCTCGGCGTGGTGACGGATTCGGGCCAGACGTTTGAGGACAAGCTGCTCGGCCCGCAGCCCACGACCACCGTGGAGCAGCTGCGCGACACGCTCCGCTACCTTGACATCGACAAGCCGCTGTTTCAGGGCTTTATCGACACGCTGACGCCGGGCACAGCCCTGGAGCGGGAGTTTCTGGCCGGCCGGTTCCGCCTCTACCAGGAAGCCAACTACAAAAACCACCAGCCCCTGGAAAAGCTCGTGGGTGAGTTCAGCGCCCTGCTGCCCCTGACCATTGCCGACCTGTGGACTGACGGCCCGGTGGCCGCCCCGGCTCCAGCGCCGGCGGCGCCCGCTGCTCCTGCCCCGCCCAGCGCTGTAGTGGAGCCAACGCCGGAGCCGGCCAAACCCGCGCCCGTAAGCCCGCCCGATGCGGCACCAACAGCTGCAGAAGCGTCGGCATCGGAAGTGGCCCCAACGCTGCCTGCGCCACCCGTGGCTCCTCCGCAATTCGTCACCCCGGCCCCCGCTCCGGCAGCGCCGGTGGCACCCGTGCAGGCCGCGGCGGCACCGGAAGCACCGCGGCGGCCCCTGGCGGAAACGGCTCAAACCGGCGCCGTACCGCTCTACCAGAAGCTCAAAGCTGAGCACGCCGCCCCAGCCCCGCTCAGCGAAACCCTGCGCGCGGAGCATCCCACGACGACCCTGGCCGATAAGTCGGCGCCGAAGGTGGAATCGTTGCGGGAGGCCATTTCCATCAACCAGCGCTTCAGCTTCATCAACGAGCTGTTCAATGGGGAGAATATGGAGTACCACACCGCCATTCAGCACCTTGATTCCCTGCCCGACGCCGACGCGGCCAAACGCTACGTAACCGAGGATTTGGGCCGGCAGTACGGCTGGGTCCGCAAGGAGGAGCACATCAATAAGCTGCTCAAGCTTATTGACCGCAAATTTGCCTAGCCGGGCTCGTGGCTGCTAACCGGCAGGTTGGGCCTGTGATGCGCTGGCGGCAGCTGCTGCTGGTGTATCTGCTGTGCGTGGGGGTGCTGGCTGGCAGCGCCTACACCATGTACGTGCACTACGACTTCTCCCACTCCCTCGACACGCGCAGCTACCTCAGCATTGCCCGTGGGGAGTTCAAGGGCGTCAGCCTCACGCGGCGCTACCGGGTGCTGGTGCCGGCCGCGGCGGCGGCGGCGGCTTGGCCCCTGGAGCAGGTCTATGCCCGCGTCTGGCCCCAGCGCGCCGCCACCGACTGGCCCCTGCGGCTGGCCTTCTATGTGGTCAACACCTTGGTTCTGGCCGCGGCGGGGCTGTTTATCTTCCGCAGCTGTTTGCAGTTTGGCGCCTTCCCGGGCGCGGCGGCGCTAGCCGTAGTGGCAGTGCTGGCCAGCCGCTGGGCCGTGTATATTGCCGGCCTGCCGTTGGTCGACAGCCTGTACATGCTCGTGTTTGCCTTGGCGTTTTTCGGGGCAACCAGTGGCTCTGCGGGGGCATTGGTCGCCTGTATCCTGCTGGGGCCGCTGGCCAAGGAGTCGTTTGTATTTCTCGTGCCGTGGCTGCTCGTGTTTGGCTCCCGCACCCTGGCCTGGCCCCGGCAATTGGCCTTGCTGGCCCTGGCTGGAGCCATAACTTACGCCGTGCGCCACTGGATTGACGGGCAGGCCGGCTCAGCTCCCCAGGAAAGCGTCGCTAATGCCCTGGACCACCTGCACAACCTGCTCTACTCGCTGCGGCGGCTGTTTTCGGTGAAGGGCGTGGGGGAAATCTTCAGCATCTTCGGCTTCTTCTGGCTGGTGCTGCTGGCCGGCTGGCGCGGCACCGCTGGCACCCGCCTGGCCTTGGGCTGGGCTGGGGCGTCATTCGTGGCCGTGGTGCTAGTGCATATGCTGCTGTCTGGCGACCTGGGCCGGATGGGCTACCTGGGCGCCCCGGTTTTTGCGGTGGCCTGCGCCCAGCTGCTCACTTTTCATCCGGCCTTCCGCTGGCTGCGCCTGGGTTCGGGGTCAGCGGCGACGTAGAAGCCGGCGGCAGAATCTCGGTCAGGTAGCGCGGCCCGAAGAATGTTGGAAAAGAGTCGAGGCGGACTGCGCGGAAGCCGCGCAGCAGGGCCGCGTTCTGGTCGCCATACACGAGTTGGGCCCGGTCGAGCAGGCGCGGGCTGCCGAGGCAGTCGGTGAGCACCCGGCGGCCAGCCCTATGCTGGGCCTGCACCCAAGCCCGCACCCAGGCCGCCGACTGCCCCGGCCGCTGCACTAGCAGCGTGGGCGCGGGCAGCACGTTAGGCGGCCCCACGGGATTTCCGGAGTAGTAGTGCAGCTGGTTCAGCACCAGGTTGTGATTGTCGAGCAGAAACCAAGTGCGGGGCTGGGCTGGAATAGCCGTCAGCAGGGCTGCCGTGTTGGTAAAGCGCAGAAAGTGACTTGGCACCAGCCCGAAGGCCAGGTTCCAGAGCAGCATGCCGGCGCCCGCCGCCCCCAGGCTGCGGGCCGGCAGCCACGCCAGGCCACTCCCCACCACGGCGAAGAGGGCCGGCAGCATCACCATAAACTCCGCGTTGCCTTCCGAGTAGGCCGCAAATGCCAGCTGCAGGATCAGAATCAGGCCGTGCGTGCGCCTGACGGCAGCCAGGGTCCCGGTCGGAGCCAACTCAGTCCTGGCCAGCCGGTTTTGGAAGCTCCGCCAGCCGCTCCAGGCGGCCCAGCCAAAGAAGCCCGCGCAACTGAATAGCACCAGATACAGCACCGGAAAGGCCCGGACCAGGACCGTCAGGGAGCCGTGGACCTGTACAAAGGTGCGCACCAGGTTAGCCACCGTCAGCAGAACGCCATGCCCGGACCCGGAGCCCCCCGCCAGCCCGGCGTAGTAGTCGTGAAACACGAACCGCCACAGGGCGGGCACCGTCAGCGGCTCGTTCCAGGCGGACAGGGCCGCCGCGTAGGCCGCCGGCACCAGCAAAGCCGGCAGCGCGAAAACGAGCAGTTCTAACCCTTTGCGGCGGCCGTACCAGCCGGTACCGAGCAGCAAGCCCAGCCACCAGAAAAAGTGAATCTGGTGAAACAGGCAGGCCAGTGCCGCCCAGAAGCCGGCCGCCAGCAGCGGCGGGAGGCGGAGAGCGGCGGCCAGCCGGTAGCGCGTCCAACTCAGGCTGCCCAACATTGAAAACAGCACCGGCAGCACGTAGGCTTCATTTTCGGTGGCAAAGCGCAGCAGCCCGAAGCTGGCGCCCACCACTAGCGTCCAGGCGGCAATGCGGCGGTCGGGCTGCCCAAGGCGGCGCAGCAGGCGGGTCAGGGTGAGCAGCGTGGCGCCGGCGGCCAGGGCGTTGAGCAGTTTCAGGGCGGCCAGCGTGTCGGGGAGCAAACCCAGCAGGTGCAGCAGCTTCACCCACAGCCAGCCCGCGGGGTTATAGAGCAGGTGGTGGGGCAGCAGCAGCTCATGCCCATGGCGTACGCAGGCCGCGTAGTACCAGGCGTCGAGCGTGGAGTTGCGGGTCGGCAGCAGCAGGCAGAGTAATAGAATTAGGAATGCTGAACTATGAATTATGAACTGGCGGTACCGCCCTGGCTGCAATTCAGAACTCATAAGTTACCATTCAGCATTATCGAACCAGGTCCTGCTTGCGGTAGGCGTCGATGGCCAGCAGGATAAACAGCAGGGTGGTAAACGACCAGAGCGAGGAGCCACCGTAGCTGAACAGGGGCAGCGGAATGCCCACCACCGGGGCCAGCCCGATGGTCATGCCGATGTTGATGGCGAAGTGGAAGAAGATGACGCTGGCCACGCAGTAGCCGTAGGTGCGCCCAAACACGGATTTCTGGCGCTCCGCCACGTAGAGTACCCGGCCCAGCAACGCCATAAAGAGCAAGATGACCACCGTGGTGCCCAGCCAGCCCCACTCCTCGCCCACGGTGCAGAAGATAAAGTCGGTGCTTTGCTCGGGCACGAAGTCGAACTTGGTTTGGGTGCCCTGCAAAAATCCCTTACCCACGAGCCCGCCCGAGCCAATGGCAATCTTGGACTGGGTCACGTTCCAGCCCACGCCCAGCGGGTCGGCGGAGGGGTTGATGAGCACCTCAATGCGCTTGCGCTGGTGGGGCTGCAGCACGTTGTTGAAGAAGAAGTCGACGCCGAAGACCATGCCGATGACTACGGCCCACACGCTCAGCGCCAGCGGCAGGTGGTGGCGCAGCACCTTGGTGTTGAAGGCAAATACGCCCCCCAGAATCAGGGTGAAGGCCCCGACCAGCCAGAGCTTGGGCACCAGCAACGCCAGAATCAAGATAACGGCGGCCGCGGCCAGGATAATCAGAATCAGCGGGGACATGCCCTCCCGGAAGTACGCCAGCAGGAAAGCGGCAAACACCAGCGCCTGCCCGGTTTCGTTGGCGGCAATGATGAGCAGCGGGGGCAGCAGCGTCAGGCCGGCCAGCACGAGCTGGTCGCGGAAGTTCTGGTGGCGCAGGTTGATGCTGGCCATGTAGCGCGACACGGCCAGGGCGGTAATGAACTTGGCAAATTCGGCCGGCTGCAGGCGCACCGGCCCCAGCTCTAGCCACGACCGGGAGCCGGCAATGGGCCGGGCAATGAAGGGCGTGACGATGAGCAGCGCAATCATGGCCCCGTAGAGCACGAAGGCAAAGGTATCGTAGGCCTTGTAGTCGACCACGACGAGCACCACGATGAGCACCAGGGCCGTGCCGATCCACAGAATCTGCTTGAACCAGTTGTACTGCATCAATTCGGCGAAGCTCTGTCCGCTGAACAGGCCGCCGGCCGGCGCGTCGGGCGAGTAGCTGGCCGCGTACACGTTCAGCCAGCCCAGGCCCAGCATCACCGCGTAAAGCAACACGGTGACCCAGTCAATGCTACGGGAGTATCGGGCGGGAGAAGAAGGCATGGGAAGCTAAACGGGGGCAAAGATGCGGGAAACAGGGCGCACTACCGGCTCGGCGCTAATGGTGGCGAATAAACCGGTCGGTGCCGGGGCCAATGAGCCAGTTTTCCCAGCGCGGGTTGTTGACTTTACCGCGCAGGTACTTCTCCATCATCAGGGCGGCCATGGGCGCGGCCGAGCTGCCGCCGAAGCCGGCGTTTTCGATGAAGACGGCAATGGCAATCTTGGGGTCGTTGGCCGGGGCAAAGGCGGCAAAGGTGGCGTGGTCCTCGCCGTGAGGGTTCTGCACGGTGCCGGTCTTGCCCGCTACGGCAATGCCGTAATGCGCCAAGCTGGCGCTGGCCCCAGTGGCTCCCCGGCCCCCGTCGACCACGGCGCACATGCCCGGAATCAGGGACTCAAAATGGCGCTGCTCCACGCTGGTGACGTGGCGCTGGGTGTACTCGGGCAGCGGACCGCCCTGGCCGATGCCGCGCACAAAGTGGGGCGTGTAGTAGTAGCCGCGGTTGGCAATGGTGGCCATAACGTTGGCCATCTGCAGGCCCGTGATGCCAATTTCGCCCTGGCCGATGCTGAGCGAGTACACGGTCTTGAAATTCCAGTGGTGGTAGCCGCGCAGCTTGTCGTAAAACTCGGGGGAGGGAATCAGCCCCTTTTTCTCGCTCGACATATCCACGCCCAGCTTTTCGCCCAGTCCAAACGACATCACCTGCCGGCGCCACTCGGCCAGGCCCAGGCGCGCGTCCTCGAACTTGTTGGTGGACCGGCCCCGCAGCACGCTGGCGCGCATCACTTGGTAGAAATACGGGTTGCAGCTGTTCTTGATGGCAATGCTCAGATTGCGGGGCGGCTCGTGGCGGTGGGTGCAGCGCACCAGCTTCCAGTTGCAGTCGAAGCCCGTCTCGGGCGTGACGACGCCCATCTGAAGGGCTACCAGCTCATTCACCAGCTTAAACACCGAGCCGGGCGGGTACGTCGCCATCAGGGGGCGGTTGAACAGGGGCCGCTCGGGGTTGTTGAGCAGCTCCATGTAGCGGTTGCCCATGCCCTTGCCCGTCAGGATGGATGGCTCGTAGAGGGGGGCCGACACGAAGGCCAGAATCTCGCCGGTCTTGGGGTCGAGGGCCACGATGGAGCCCCGTTTGCCGGCCATGAGCGTCTCGCCGTACTTCTGCAGTTCGATGTCGATGCTGGTGTGCAAGTCCTGGCCGGCAATGGAGAGCGTATCGAACTCCCCGTTGCGGAAGGCGCCCTTCTCGATGCCGCGCACGTTGACCATGCGGTACTGCACCCCGCGCCGACCCATGAGCTTCTGCTCATAGAACGACTCCAAGCCGGTGATGCCCAGGTTGTCGCCGGGCAGGTACTTGGCGTACTTGGGCTTTTCGAGGAAGGCGGGCGTGATGGCACCCACGTAGCCCAGGGCGTGGGCCAGGTTCTCGGTCTTGTAGGAGCGAGCCATGCGGGCCTTGATGCTGAAGCCGGGAAAGTCAATCAGGTTGTCCTGGATGGCGGCCAGCTCGGGCGTGCTCAGGTTCTGCACCAGGGGCGAAGCCTTGACGCGGGAGTAGGCGCGGGCGGCTTTGAGCGAGGTACGCAGCTCTTCCAGGGGCAGCTGCAGCAGCTGGCAGAAGCGGGCCGAGTCGAGCTGCTTGACTTCGCGCGGTACTACCATCAGGTCGTACACGGGCGTGTTCTGCACCAGGATCTGGCCGTTGCGGTCGTAGATCAGGCCCCGGTACGGCACCTGCACCAGACGCTGGAGCGTGTTGCGGTCGGCGGCCAGCTTGTAGCTGCCGTCGAGGACCTGAATGTAAAAGAGACGAGCCCCAAATACCAATGCCACCGCCAGGAAAATGGCATGCACCACGTATTTGCGGCCTTCGAGGTATTGCAAAGCGAGAAGAAACTGAAGGTAAACGTACTACGGCACTGCGGCCGGATTCACAAAGGTACGGAAGGGGAGATGGTGAAATGGTGAAATGGTGAGTTTTCGTTCTTCCCCGCCCCTGCTTACCATCCTTAACCTCAACCAGCCTAAAATCATTCGGCGGCCGCCCGGCCGACTACCCGCCCCGGGCTGGCTGGTCCAGCGCCCGGCCTCGCTGGCCGGCCGCTGCACTTGTGCTGGGCTTATCCGAAGCCCTTGGGATACACCCAGCACATGTGCAGAGGGTATCCCAAGCCCTTCCGACAGACTCTGCACCTGTGCAGAACTTATCCGAAGCCCTTCGGACAAGCCCAGCACACGTGCAGGACGTGTTCGAAGGCCTTCGGATACGCTTAGCACGTGACAAGGACGTATGCGTAGGGCTTCGGATAGGCTTCGGCTAGGTGCGAAACGTCCGCTGAGCCCTCAGTGACATAGTCGTACAGCGTTACCTATCCTGCAACCCGCTCCATTACCGGCTCCACCACCGCCCTAGCTCACCCAGGCTGCCCCAGCTACTTCACCGGTCAAATCACGCTTCACCATTTCACAGTTTCACCACCTCACCGCCCCTACCGCGTGCGGCGCGAGGGGACGAACAGCAGCTGCACGATGAGCAGGGTGAGGCCCGTAAACAAGGTGCTGACCACGATTTTGGCCAGCGTGAGACCGAAGGTGCGGAACGAGCCCAGCTCGAGCAGGAAGAAGGCCGCGTGGTGAATGCCGACCAGCAGGGCCAGGTACACCACGAACCACTGCCCGCCCATCTGGTGCACGTTCACCGAGTCGGCGGCGTCGTAGCCGTCGCGGGGGGTGAGCAGGCGCAGCACCCAGGGCCGCAAAAACGCCAGCAGCACGGCCGCCGCCGCGTGCAGGCCGCCGGTGTCGTAAAACAGGTCCATGGTAAAGCCCACCACGAAGCCCAGCCCGAGCTGCACCACGATGGGCGTGCCAATGGGCAGAAAGAGCAGAAAGCCCAGGTAGAAAAAGCACCAGCCCAGGTCGAAGAGCACCAGCTTGCTGATGATGAGCATGTGGATGGCCAAATAAGCGGCCAGCCGCAGCAGCTGAATCAGGATAACGCCGACTTCTCTCATGGCCGCGCCTCCTCCCCTTCCGGCTTCAGGCCGGCCTTGAATTCCAGCGTGTCGCGCTCCATCTTGGGGCGGCTGGTGACCACGTACACGTAGGTCAGCTTGGTAAAGTCAACGGCCAGCCGCACCCGTACGGTCCAGAAGTTTTTGTCGGCTTCCTTCACAAACGAGTCGACGGTGCCGATGCGGACGCCCTCGGGGAAAATGGCGTTGTAGCCCGACGTGACGATGGTGTCGCCGCGCACGAGCTTATTCTGGCGCGGAATGTAGTCGAGCAGCACGTGGGTGGGGTCTTCGCCCAGCCACTTGATAACCCCGAAGGTGCCGTCGCGCAGGATCTTGGCCGAAATAGCCGTCTTGGAGTGCAGCACCGACGTGACGGTGGCGTAGTGCTCACTGGTCACCTTCACCCGGCCCACCACGCCGGCGGCGGCCAGCACGCCCATACCCGCCCGTACCCCGTCCACGGTGCCCACGTTCAGGGTCAGGTAGTTGTCCACGTTGCGCAGCGAATTATTGATAACCCGGGCCGGAATCAGCGGGTAGTCGGGGTCCCGGGCCGGAATCTGCTTCAGCCCCAGCAGCAGGGAGTCGGGCCGGCCCAGGCGCTGCAGGCGCGCCTGAGTCAGGCTGTCCCGGCTCACGGGCAGCGAGTCGGCCACCCGGTTGCTGGCGTCGGCGCGGTAGAGCTGCTGGCGCAGGGCCGCATTTTCAGCCACCAGCCCCTGGTTGACCTGCACCAGCCGGAAGTAGTCGTAGATGCGCGTGCGCAGGTCGAGCACTTGGCCCACGTAGGCGTTGGAGGAGTTGAAGAAGGCGGCGCCGTGGTAGTTGCTGTTGCGCACCAGCAGCGTCAGACTCAGCACCTCCAACAGCCCGAACACCAGGATGCCCCGGTAGCGGAAAAGGAAGGCGAAGAGGTTGCGCATGATGAGGGAGACGTGAGAAAATGAGACATGAGAAGTGAGACAGACGACCTCGTTGGCTGATGCCGTCCCTCCCACTTCTCATGTCTCACGAGCTCAATTCTTAGGTCAGCAAAACGCCCTTAAAGGCCTGAATGTCCTTGATGGCTTTGCCGGTGCCGCGCACCACGGCGCGCAACGGGTCGTCGGCAATGTGGATGGGCAGCTTGGTTTTGGCGGCCAGGCGCTTGTCGAGGCCGCGGAGCAGGGCGCCGCCGCCGGTCAGGTGAATGCCGTTTTCGTAGATGTCGGCCGACAGCTCGGGCGGCGAAATCTCCAGGGCCTTGAGTACGGCTTCCTCAATTTTGGCCACCGACTTGTCGAGGGCAATGGCAATTTCGGATGAAGTCACCTTGATAACCTTCGGAATGCCGGTCATCAGGTCGCGGCCGCGCACCTCGAAGTCGGGCGGGGTCACGTCGAGTTCGGTCAGGGCAGCGCCCACCTCAATCTTGATCCGCTCGGCGCTCCGCTCCCCAATCAGCAGGTTGTGCTGGCGGCGCATGTAGTCGAGAATGTCCTGGTTGAATACGTCGCCGGCCGTCTTGATGGACTGGTCGCAGACGATACCCGACAGGGCGATAACCGCAATTTCGGTGGTGCCGCCCCCGATGTCGATAATCATCGAGCCCACGGGCTGCTCCACGTCGATGCCGATACCGATGGCGGCGGCCATGGGCTCCTGAATCATCCAGACTTCCTTGGCCCCGGCGTGCTCGGCGGAGTCGCGCACGGCGCGCTTCTCCACTTCCGTGATGCCCGAAGGAATGCAAATCACCATGCGGTGGGAGGGCTGAAACAGACGCCGACGGGTATCAATCATCTTGATCATGCCCTTGATCATCTCCTCGGCGGCGTGGAAGTCGGCAATAACGCCGTCTTTGAGGGGCCGGATGGTTTTGATGTTGTCGTGGGTCTTCTCGTGCATCTGCTGCGCTTGCCGGCCCACGGCAATTACTTTGTTCGTTGTGCGGTCTTTGGCAATGATGCTCGGCTCGTCCACGACGATGATGTCGTTGTGAATGATGAGCGTATTAGCCGTCCCCAGGTCAATGGCGATGTCGCTGGTAAGGAAGTTGAAGAAACCCATTGAGTAGCGGCAGGTTAAAAGAAGGCGCACGGATGGAGCCCGTGCAAAGTGGGCGCAAAAGTACGGAAGTTTCGGCGAAGCGCAGCCGGTATAATCATGGCATGCACGGGATCCGGCCGGAGGTATTGCGGTCATTGCGAGGCCCAACGCTGAAATCCGCCTTCTTCGTATTGTATCATTCCGTCCGCCTGCCGCTGAGCCGCAAAAAGCCCCAGCGCGAGCAGGCGCCGGGGCTTTCGGAGTTAATTTCAGACTAGACTACCGTCTCAGGGTTTCCGGAGATGGGCAAACTGAGCCTTGAGCTGCTCGCGGCGCATCCGGCGGGCCCGCCGCCAGCCCAGCAGCCGCCCGACGCTGCCCAGCAGAAAGCCGGCGCCCAGCAGCGTAAAGCCCAGGTGGGGACTGGCTAGGTGCCCGGCCCGGATAACCAGCCCGCTCAGCAGCAGCACGACGCCAACAACGTACAGCGTGATTTCGAGGGGGCCGGGTTTCATACGCTAGAGAATTAGGAGTGCAATGCAACCATCAAGTGTAGTGAAAACTCCGCTTTTGCTCCGTCTGGATGCTTGGCGCTTAGTGCTTGAAGTGACGCACGCCGGTCATCACCATGGCCATGCCGAGCTGGTCGCAGGCGGCGATGCTGTCGGCGTCCTTGATGGAGCCGCCGGGCTGCACCACGGCCCGGATGCCGGCCGCCCCGGCAATTTCCACGCAGTCGGGAAAGGGGAAAAAGGCGTCGGAGGCCATCACGGCCCCTTGCAGGTCGAAGCCGAAAGCTTTGGCTTTCTCAATGGCCTGGCGCAGGGCATCCACCCGGGAGGTTTGGCCCACGCCCGACGCCAGCAGCTGTCCGGCCCGGGCCAGCACGATGGTGTTGCTCTTGGTATGCTTGCAGATTTTGGCCGCAAACACCAGCGCCTCGATTTCCTCGGCCGTTGGCGGCGACTGGGTCACGACCTTGAAGTCGGCGGCCGTTTCGGACTGCCGGTCGAAGTCCTGCTCAATAACGCCGTTGAGCAGGGTTTTCACCTGCTTTTTGGGGAACTGCACCGGCTTTTGGCGGAGCAGGATGCGGTTTTTCTTGCTTTGCAGAATGGGCAGGGCCGCCGCCTCGAACTCGGGGGCAATGAGCACCTCGAAAAACAGCTTGTTGAGTTCCTGGGCCGTGGCCTCGTCCACCGGCCGGTTCACGATAATCACGCCCCCGAAGGCCGATACCGGGTC
Source organism: Hymenobacter persicinus (assembly GCF_004167665.1). Lineage (GTDB taxonomy): Bacteria > Bacteroidota > Bacteroidia > Cytophagales > Hymenobacteraceae > Hymenobacter > Hymenobacter persicinus. The sequence continues at coordinate 71,917 of NZ_SEWE01000012.1, forward strand.
GCAGGCCAGGGCGTGCAGGTAGGCTTCGGTGAGCGTGGGAGCCTGGGCCACGCCGCAGGCGTTGGTGTGCTTGAGAATGGCGCAGGCGGCCGCCCCATCCTGAAATTCCTGCATCAGCAGCACGGCCGCGTCCACGTCGACGAGGTTGTTGTAGCTGAGCTGCTTGCCGTGCAGCTGGTCGAACAGGGCGGGCAGGTCGCCGTAGAACGTGCCGGCCTGGTGGGGGTTTTCGCCGTAGCGCAGGGCCGTAGCGGGCTTCTGGCTCACTTTCAGCGCCGTGCCATCGACGGCCGTGCCCTGGCTCAGGTACTGGAAAATGTGGGTGTCGTAGTGCGAGGTCGTTTCGAAGGCGGCGGCGGCGTAGTGGCGGCGGTCCTCGAGGTCGGTGGCGCCGTTCTTGGCCCGCAGCAGCTCCGTGACGGCCTCGTACTGGTCGCGGCTGCTGACCACGAGCACGTCGCGGTAGTTTTTGGCCGCGGCCCGCAGCAACGAGATGCCGCCGATGTCAATCTTCTCAATCGTTTCTTCCTCCGAGGCGTCGGCGGCCACAGTTTCCTCGAACGGGTACAAATCCACGATAACCAGGTCGATGGGCGCAATGCCGTGCTGCTCGGCCTCGGCCAGGTCACCGGCCTCGTGACGCCGGTGCAGAATGCCACCGAACACCTTCGGGTGCAGGGTCTTGACACGCCCGCCAAACACGGCCGGGAAGCCCGTCAGGCTCTCTACGGCGGTTACTTCGGCGCCCTGTTCTTCCAGAAACTGCTGAGTGCCGCCGGTGGAATACAGCTTCACGCCGTGTTCTTTGAGCAGCGCCACCAGAGGCTCCAGACGGTCTTTGTAATAGACGGAAACGAGGGCGGAGCGAATCGGCTGCGACATGGTACGAATGGTTTGGGCTGAACGATTTGGACGCACGAAGGTAGCCACCTCCCCGTCGGGGCCCCAACCCGCGGTGTTACCGAATTGTTACCCTGCCCCCATCTCAATGATTGAGTCGTACGTATCGATACCGTTGAGCCGGCCATTTGCTGCTGCTGCTGAAGCGCAGTTGAGTCCTTCCACCTCCTTTCCTACTTTCTATGTCCCTGCTGGCTTACCCCGCGGCCGATTCCGCCCCCGACGCTTCGCCGGAGGCGTCGGCTGCCGCTCCGGTTGCATCTTCCGTTTTGCCCGACCCCGAAGCCGCCGCTGCGGCAGTGGCCGGACAGCTGGCCAGTGCCGCAGCGGCCACCGACCAAGAAGGCGGCTTTCCCACCCAGGAGTTTGACTGGCTGCGCGCGGCGGGCCTGCTCACGGCCCCGCTCCCCGCTGCGGAAGGTGGTTTCGACCTCATGGCGCCGACGCATACGCTACGCTTGCTGCGCACGCTCAAGCACATCGGGCGCGGCAACCTGGCCGTGGGCCGGGTGTACGAAGGCCATGCCAACGCTTTGCAGCTTATTCAGCGCTTCGGGCGGCCCGAGCAGGTACGGCGCTGGGCTCAGGATGCCCGCGCCGGCCATCTGTTCGGGGTCTGGAACACCGAGGCCCAGGACGGCGTGCAGCTCGAGCCCCTGCCTGGGGGCCGCTACCGGCTGCGGGGCAGCAAAACGTTCGGCTCCGGGGCCGGCCACCTTTCCCGCCCGCTTATCACCGGCGCCCTGCCCGACGGCGGGGGCTGGCAGATGTTTGTGCTGCCCACCGATGAGCAGCCCACGACGCTAAACTCCTCGTTTTGGCAGCCCTTGGGCATGCGGGCCACGGCCAGCTTCCGCGTCGAGCTGACCGGGGCCGAAATCGGACCCGACGACCTGCTGGGCCAGCCCGGCGACTACTACCAGCAGCCCTGGTTCAGCGGGGGGGCCATCCGGTTTGCCGCCGTACAGCTGGGCGCGGCCGAAGCCGTGTTCGATGAAACCCGCCGCTTTTTGCGCGAGTTGGGCCGCCTCGACGACCCGTACCAGAAAATGCGGGTCGGGGAAATGGCCATGCTCATTGAAAGCGGCAACCACTGGCTGCGCGGGGCGGCTGAGCATGCCGCCCGCCCGCTGGCTCACGCCGAGGCGGAGGCCACGGTGGCCTACGCCAACCTGGTGCGCACGGCCATTGAGGAAATCTGTTTGCGAGTGCTGCCCCTGGCCGAGCGGAGCGTAGGGGCCCGCGGCCTGCTGCGTCCCGAGCCCTTTGAGCGCCTGCACCGCGACCTGACCCACTACCTGCGCCAGCCCGCCCCCGATGCCGCCGTAGCCGATGCCGGCCGCTTCGTGTTGCACCATGCTGCCCCGGCTTACTCGCTCTGGAATGCCTGATCCTGTTGTGCTGCCCTTCGCCGAATTTCCCCTCCAGCCTGCCGGCTTTGCCGCTACGTTGGGCTCCACGGTCGTCATTGCCCCTCACCCTGACGATGAATCGTTGGGCTGCGGGGGTCTGCTGGCGCTGCTGCGGCAGGCTGGCCAACCCGTTAGCACAGTGCTGGTCAGCGACGGAACCATGTCGCACCCCAACTCCCGCAAGTTTCCGCCCCTGGCCCGGCAGGTGCTGCGCGAAGCCGAGTTGCGTGAGGCTCTGCAGATTCTGGGCGTAGCGGCCGACGCGACCCTGCACCTACGCCTGCCCGACGGGGCCGTTCCCAGCCGCGGGGCAGCCGGATTTGAGCCGGCCGTGGCGCGCCTGCGGGCTTATTTGGCCGCCCAGCAGCCCCAGACCGTGCTGGTGCCCTGGCGCCGCGACCCTCACCCCGACCACCGGGCCACGAGTCAGCTGGTGCACGCGGCCTGCGCCGAACTGCCCGTTGCGCCCCGCTTGGTGGAGTACGTCGTGTGGGCCTGGGAGCGGGCGGCCGCAGCGGATTTGCCCCAGCCAGGGGAAGTGCACGGTTGGCGGCTCGACATTACGGCGGTGGTCGGCATCAAGCAGCAGGCCATTGCGGCCCACCGCTCCCAGCTTAGCCCCGTCATCGATGACGACCCCACGGGGTTTCGGCTTTCCGAAACGATGCTGGCGCACTTTGCCCAGCCCTTTGAGGTGTATCTGGAAGCCAAGTAGCCTACCCTGCCGCCGAGCCTGTGCTTAGGACCGGAGAGAATTCCGCAGCCCGGGCGCCGGTTTTTGCGTTTAGCCGGAGCAGCGCATCGTTGCCTTACTCCGCCCGCATGAATCAGAACCAGCCCCATACGTTGCCCGCCGGTTATTTCGACGAGGTATACCGCGCCAACACCGACCCCTGGAATTTTGAAACCAGCGCCTACGAGCGGAAAAAGTACGCTACTACGGTAGCAGCCCTGCCTAGCCCAACGTACCAGCGCGGCTTCGAGGTGGGCTGCTCTTTGGGCGTGCTGACTGAACAATTGGCCCAGCGCTGCGCCCACTTGCTGGCCGTGGATATTGCCGAAGCTCCGCTGAAGCGCGCCCGGCAGCGCTGCGCCCATCTGCCCCAGGTCGAATTTCAGCAAATGAGCCTGCCCGCCGAGTTTCCCGTCGGCGCCACGTTCGATTTAATTGTGCTGTCGGAGGTGGGCTACTACTGGGCGCTGCCCGACCTGGAACGCACGGCCGAGTTGCTTCTGGCCGCACTGGAACCGGGCGGCCACCTGCTACTGGTGCACTGGACCCCGCCCGTGCACGACTACCCCCTCACCGGCGACGAAGTGCACGACTTCTTTTTACGCCAGGCCACCCCGGCCGGTCCTCTGGAGCACCTGGAGGGCCAGCGCCACGAAACGTACCGCCTGGATTTGCTGGCCCGGCGCTAACGGGCTACGGGCGTTGCTTCCTGGCAGGCCACCAGCAGGCGCAGCTCCCGGACCGCCTGGGTTAGGGCCATGGGGGGCCAGCGCCGCAGCCAGCCAGTACGCGTCTGCTCCTGCTGCACCCAATGCCAGAGCTGTCCAAACGTGAAAGCCCAGCGCAGGCGCTGATCCAGGTCAAAAGAGTCGATGCCAAGCTGGGCACCCACGGCCTGCACCGCGTCGGAAGGCAGCCTGAGCATGGGCAGGCTACTCTGGTTGGTTTGCCGCCAAAGCTCCCGCAGCTGCCGACGGGCCTGCCAGAGGGCCGCCAGCCGGGCGGGGCTTTCCACCACAGGCTCCTGCTGCTGCTCGTGCAGGGCAGCCCACTGCCGCAGCTGCCACGAAAGCCCCACCTCCACCCTGCCCTCGTGCCGGTCGGAGGTGAACACGCGCACGGCCGGACTGTGGCGTACCCGCAGGTCGTGCCGACACAGGGCCTGGTAAAGGGCCTCGTCTTCCAGATAAGCTACCACGGGCAGCCCCCCCACCCGCCGGTAGGCCGCCGCCGTGATGGCGAAGCTGGCCCCGAAGTGCTGGTGGTGGCGGGGCCACGGGTCGGCGGCATCCGGGTCGAGCAGGGCCTCGAGGCGGGCGCGTAGCAGCTGATAAGCCGTGTCGCGCAGTTGATAACTCCGGGTGGCCGCGCCCGGCGTGGCCGGCAGCGTCAGAATACGGCCGCCCAGGGCATCGGCGCGGTAAGTGAGCATTTCGGCCTGGGTAGCCGCCAGCCAGTCGGGGGCCGCGCAGGTGTCACCGTCGGTGCTCAGAATCAGCCCGGCGCCGGGGCAAACCAGCTCCAGGCGCCGGTAGGCCTCGTCCATGAGCAGGCGGCGGGCCTTGCCCACGTGGGCCTCGGCGGGCGGCAGCGTTATTTCGGCCACGTGCACCACCAGGTCTGGATGGGTCGCGGCAAACCGCCGGGCCACCGCGGCCGTGGCGTCTTGGCAATTGTTGGCCAGCACCAGTACTTCGTAGCTGCCGGGGCTCAGCGGCTGCCCCCGCAGGTCGGTTTGCGCCGCCAGAGCCGCCAGGGCCCGGGGCAGGCTGTCGGCTTCATCCTTCACCGGAATCACGACGGTAGCCCGCAACTCCAGTCGGGGTGCCGGATTGCTCCGCCAGGGTTCGGCTGAAACGGCGGCTGCCGTAGCTTCCTGAGCGGCGTGAAAGCGAAAAGGGGCAGCGTGTTCCATCAAAGGCGCTTACGCCGAATGGGCGCCCGGGGATGGTCAGGCGGCACTTTTTCCCGGCATATCCACCACTTTTCGCGAGAGTCGGCAGCTGAGTAGCCAACACAGATTTAGCGCTCAACAAGTTAGCCCACCCCACCAGCCAGCGGCCGGACCTCCGCCCGGGTTAAAACGCCTCGCCGATGCTGAAGTAAAGGCCTGAAGAGCCGCCGCGGCCCACGCCGTAGTCAAAGCGGATGTTGAGCCGGTCGCGGCGGTTGAACTGAAAGCGCACCCCGGCCCCACCCGTGGCCTTGAGGCTGTTTTGGCCCAGCTCCGACACCGTGCGGCCCACCTGGCCCAGGCCGCCAAAGAGTACGCCGTTGAAGCGCCCGATCAGCTTGCAGCGCAACTCGCCCTGCACGGCCAGCATCTGCCGGTCACGGTAGCGGCCGTCGTAGTAGCCGCGCAGGATTTTGTCGCCGCCCAGGTTGGCCAGCTCCCGAAACGGCACGCTGCCCACGTTGAACTGCCCGACCAGCTGCACAGCCAGAATGGTTTTGTTCTGCTGATCCAGGGGCTGGAAGTGGCGGGCATCGAGCAGGAAGCGGCTGAAGCGAAAGTCGCTGCCCAGGACGCCGCCGTTGAAAAAGCTGCTTACTTCTAAGTAATTGCCCCGAAAAGAGCTCAGGATATTGTCGCGGCCGTCGTACACCACCGAAGGCCCGAGGCCGGAGACGAACGTGCTTTGTTCGTACTCGCGGGCGGGGCGTCGCAGTAGCAGGCTGGGCCGCTGCTGGGGCGTGCCCTCGTCGATGTTTTCCTTGATCTGCACGTCGCGCAGGTAGGTGCCGCGGTATTGCAGGCCCACAAACAGGTTGCGGCGCACCTGCCGCAGCACCCGCTCGGCCACAATGAGCACCTTGTACTGAATCACCGACTTGTCGTCACGGCTGGTGCTGGGGCCGTAGCCGTAGTAGTTGATGGGAAACTTATAGTAGTTGCTGATTTCACTGGTCAGCAGAAACCGCTCCCCGGGCGTAAACACGTTGTGGGTCAGCTGCACCAGACTTTGGTTGCGCTGGGTGCGCCAGGCCAGCAGGCGGGCATTCGATTTGCGCGAGGCGGTATCGGTACCAAAGCGCCATACGGGCAATACTGCCAGGCCGTAGCCCAAGCCGGTTTCGGGCTGAGAAAACACGATGGGAAACGGAATAAAGCTGGGCTTGTCGCGCCGGCCGGCCGGGGCCACGGCAGCCCCCGTGGCCGGGTCGTCGGGGCCGGGCGGGCTGGTTTGGGCGTAAGCGGGGCAGGCCAGAAAAGCCGTCAGCAGGAGTAGCGGGTAGAGTTGACGCATAGGCAGCAGGAGCGGGAAAGTCGCGGCCGGATCAGGCGGCGGCGGCGGAAGATACAGGTTTGCCACCAACTCCGCCGGCCGGGCTCACCAGCGGCAGCCCGGCAGCAACTCCGGCGCGGCTTCAGCCCAAAAAAAGCCCTTCCGACGCATCGAAAGGGCTTTTCTGATTACCTGCGTTCCGCTTTAGAAGGCTTCGCCGACGGCGAAGATGATACCCGAGTTGCCGCCCGAGCCCACGCCGTAGTCGAGACGGATGTTGAGCCGGTCGCGGCGGTTGAAGCGGAAGCGGCCACCGAAGCCGGCCGCCACTTTCGTGTCTTTGAACTTGTAGTCGGAAAGGTTGTAGCCCACCTGGCCCAGGGCGCCGAACACGGCCCCATCGATGCGCCAGAACAGCTTCTGCCGGATTTCGGCCTGCACGGTGGTAAACTGCCGGTTGCGGAAGCGCGCCTCGTAGATGCCGCGCATCAGGTAGGCGTTGTTGTAAGCGGCCCCGCCGAGCGTGGCGCCCATGCCGCCCAGCTCCCGAAACGGCACATTACCGGAATGGTACTGGCCCATGAACTGCGCCGCGAAAATGGTGTTGTTCGAGCCAAACAACGGGTTGAAGTGGCGGGCGTCGAGCTGGTAGCGGGTAAACTTGTAGTCGCTGCCCAGGCCCGAGCCATTGAAGAGCACGTGCGCATCCACGAAGTTGCCGGTGTAGGTGGCCAGCTGGTTGTCGCGGCCGTCGTAGAGCAGGGCCGGGCCCACGCCGGAGCTGATGCCGCCGTCGCGCTGGTCCTGGGGCAGCCGGTAGTACACGTTGTCGGGGTTGCCGGCCTCGCCGCCGTCCTTGAGCTTGACCTTACCCAGGCTCGTGAGCCGGTAGCGTAGCCCCACAAACAGGTCAGGCGCCACGATTTTGAGCACTTTTTCGTCGAACACAACCAGCGGATACTGAATCGTAACCTCGTCGCGCTTGACGGTATTGTTGCCGATGCCGTAGTAGTTGAAGGCCAGATCGTAGTAGCTCAGCTCCCCGGAAAGGAAGAATTTCTCCTCCGGCGTGTAGATGTTGTGGGTGAGCTGCACCGTCGTCTGCTTTTTCTGCGAAATCCAGCTGATCAGGCGGGCATTCGATTTGCGTACGGTGGTGTCGGTGCCGAAGCGCCACACGGGCAGAATAGCAATGCCGCCGGCAAAACCGGTTTCCTGCTGGTAAAAGGCAATGGGCACCGGAATGAAGTTGGGCTTCTTGTCCCGGCGGCCGTCATCATCGTCGGCCGCGGCCCGGCCGGGGATGGTGGGGGCGGGCACCGAAGTCGGGGCCGCGTCGGGGGTGGCAGGAACGGACTGGGCACGGGCCACGGAGGTCAGCAGACCGGCGGCCAGCAGGGGGTACATGAAGCGCATAGAAGGGAGGTTGGGCAGGAAATACGGCTCGCCGCCCAGCGGACCCACGGTCCGGCCATTGCGGCGGCGATATATGCTAACGCAACCGTTGGGCTTACGGTTTTAGCCCACTCCCACCAACGTCATCGACAGCACCCCGGCCAGCATGATCCACTTGCACCAGGCGCTGAGGCGGGCAAAGTCGCGGCGGCGGTCGGCGCGGGCCAGCTGCCGCCCTAGCCCCAGCAGCGGGCCCACCACGGTCAGCAGCAACCAGCCACTGAGCAGCCAGTGCTGCTGCTGCCCGGCCCGCACGGCCGCCCCGATGACGAACCCGAGCAGCCCCAGCAGAAAAAACGCGGCCACCCACTTCGTCCGGGCCACGCCCCACACGATGGGCAACGTGCGACAGTCGTGCTCCGCGTCGCCGCGCATATCCTCCACGTCTTTCACGATTTCGCGCACCACGGTCAGCAGAAAGGCCGCCAGCGCGTAGCCCCACACGGTGGGCTGGCCGGTGCGCAGCTGCAGTTCGGGCAGCAATACCAGCGCGGCCGTGAGCGTGGCAATGCTCAAGTTGCCGACCAGCGCCAGGCGCTTGAACCGGGCCGAGTACCCCCACAGCAGCAGAGCCGAGCCCAGATTGACCAGCCCCAGCAGCGGCGACAATGCCCCGGCAATGAGCACGCCCAGGCCCGAAAGCAGCAGGTGGGCCAGCATAGCCCGGCGGCGGTTGACCACCCGCCCCACCACCAGCCGGGTGGGCCGGTTGATGGCGTCAATCTTGACGTCGTAGTAGTCGTTGATAACGTAGCCGGCCGCCGCAATGCTCAGCGCCGCCAGCGCCAGCAGCGCAAACCGTCCGCTGACCAGCGCCGAATCGAGCAGGCAGGCCCGCACCAGAGCCAGGCTCAGGGCCATGATGAGCAGGTTGGGCAGGCGCACGAGTTGCATCAGGGCCGCCAGCCGGCCCGGTTCGGCAGGCGGACCGGGCGCAGGGGCAGCGGCGGAAGAGGCGGCAGGCAGCATGATGACTCGAAAAGGCGGGCACAAAGATGGGCAGTCCGGGGCTGGCAAGCACCCCACCCCGGCAAAAAGAAAGCCCCTCCAGGCGGAGAGGCTTTCTGACAAGCTATAATAACCTGGGTAGGAAAACCTACACTTTCTTCACGTTAACTGCATTCACGCCCTTGCGGCCTTCCTGCGTTTCAAACTCCACGCGGTCATTTTGTTGGATCTGGCCCCCGTTAAGGCCGGTAACGTGCACGAAGAAGTCTTCCTTCGTCGTGTCATCAGTAATGAAGCCGTAGCCCTTCGACTCATTAAAGAATTTTACGGTTCCTGTTTTCATGAAAAGAAAAAAAAGAATGAATGGATGATTGGGTAAATATAAAGGGATTTTAGAAAACCACAATCCGGTTTTGCCCCCACCCGACCGGTCAAAACGGTGAAGCAGCGGCGGTTATCTGCGCCGCCCCTACCAAGTTTGCTGGAGCTTCATGACGGCCTCAATCAGCTCGCGCACCGCCCCGCGGCCGCCGGGTAGGGTCGCCACGTAGTTGCTGATTTGGTGCACGTCGGCGGCAGCATCGGCGGGGCAGGCCGCCACGGCGCAGCGCCGCATCACCTCAATGTCGGGCATGTCGTCGCCCATGTAGGCAATGTGGGCCGGGTCGAGGCGGTAGGTGTTGATGTAATTGTTGAAGATCTTCATTTTGTCGTCGACGCCCAAAAAGATGTCGTGCACGTCGAGCGACTCCAGGCGCTTGCGCACCCCTTCCTCTTCCCGGCCCGAGATGACCACGATGCGGTAGCCGCGCCGCAGCGCGTGCCGGATGGCGTAGCCGTCGCGGATGTGGAAAGCCCGGGCCTGCTCCCCGGAGTTGAAAGCCAGCAGCGTGCCGTCGGTCAGCACCCCGTCAACGTCCAGAACGAAGGCTTTGATAACGGATAAGTCGGGGGCCATAGCGGGTGAACTCATAACGGGCAAAGGGAAACAGAAAAGGCGGGCGCCGGGCTGCGCCGACAGGAAAAAACGCCGCCCCGAAATGAAGTCCGGGCGGCGCCAACAGGTTTACTTACAAAGCAGCGTGCCGACGGAAAGCCGACCAGCGGGCGCGGCTTATTTCTGGTTGTCGCGCCACTCGTACACCCACTTAGCCTGGATCTGCTCCAGGTGGCCTTCGTTGGACTGCTCCCGGGTGCCGGCGAAGTTGGGCAGACTCATAATCCAGTCCAGCAATTCGGTGAAGCGGATACGGTAGATTTTGGCCTCGCCAAATTCGTCACCAAACTTCTCGTAGAGAGCCATGGCAATGTCTTCATGATCATTCCACTGGATCGGGGGCTCGAAATGGGCCATATTTTTTCGGTTCAGAGTTGAGCATTACCCGTTGCAGGTTGGCGGTTGGGCAGTCGAAGTGGACTGGCAACCGGCCCCTCGGAACGGGCAACGGAAAGGTTAGTGCCCCAGAAACTCCTGGGGAGGAATCATAATGACCAGGTCTTCGCTGCCGCCCTGCACCACGCATTGGCAACCCAGGCGGGAGTTGATGCGCGGATTCACGGCCCGGTCGATGAAGTCTTCCTCTTTGTCGCTGATTTCGGGCAGATCATTCTCGCCCTGCATCACATAGACGTGGCAGGTGCTGCAGCCGCAGACGCCGCCGCAGTTGTGCTGCAGCTGGATGCCATTGTTGAGCGCGACGTCCAGTACCGACTCGCCCTGCGCCGCAACGTGCGTCTGCTCGGGCTGGCCGTCCTGGAATTTAAAGGTGATGTTAACGACTTTCACAATGGAGGTGCTTGGGAAGGCAAAATGCGGGCACGAAGGTACGCACCCCGGTTTCCGAATCAAAGCTGCGAAGGCTCCCCGTTGTTTGCCCCCGCCCCCGGATTTTGCGCCTGGATACTAGCCGTCAACTCATTATATACCGTCAGCCACCCCGGGTGCGGGGCCAGCGCCGCCCGGTGAAAGTCAAGCGTAGCCGAGTCGTGGCGCACGGCGGGGCCGGTCTGCACGCCGAAGGGCGGGTGGTGCAGAGCTTTTTCCACCGTTTCCCGAATCAGCGGGTGCAGCAGCTCAAAGGGTACGCGAGCCTGCTGGGTCAGGGCGTGGCTGATGCCCAGCAGGTGATTAGTGAAGTTGCTGGCAAAAACGGCCGCCACGTGCAGCGCCTGTCGCTGGGGCGTGGCTACCGTAAACACCGTTTTGCTCAGGCTGCGGGCCAGCGCCAGCAGCGTTGCCTCATCGGTGGCCGCACCCGCCTCCACGCACAGCGGCACCGTCGTCCAGTCGATGGCACGGCCGGGGCTGAAGGTTTGCAGCGGGTAAAACACCCCGCCCCGCAGATTAGCAAAGCCATCGAATACGCTCAGCGGCAGCGCCCCGGCCGTGTGCACGACCAGCGCCCCGGCGGGCAGCGCGGCCGCAGCCAGCACCGCCGCTACGGCTGCGTCGGGCACGGCTACGATGTACAGGTCGACGGGCGGTAAGAGCTTCAGGTCGGGGCCGGTAGCGGCCACGGCGCCGGGAATCTGGTCAGCCAGGGTGGCGGCGCCGGCCGGAGTCCGGTTCCAGACCCAGGCCACGTGGTGCCCCGCCCGCCAGAGGGCCGGGCCGAGGTGGGAGGCAACCCGACCCGCTCCCAGCAGCCCGATGCGCAGCGAGGAAGAATCTGCGGCCATAAATAATAAGGACTAAAGAGAGGATGAAAGGTACTAGGTCGAGATAGAAGTTACCTCAACAAGGTTTTTTTTTCCGGGAAATTTAGCACCTTGTACTCGCGAAGCCTTGGTAAGAAATCAGGATTATTGGCTTCCGCAGTTTCCCTCCGTTTTTCAACGTTTTTCATTCCACCTTTTTTCATCACAACACCCTTACTTTATGACAAACTCGTACACTACGGGTCGTTCGGCACAACGCTGGCGGCAACTGGCCCTGGCAGCCCTGCTGGCTACCGGAGCCACGGCAGCCCAGGCCCAAACGCTGAACTACGGCCTCGGCGGCGCTCAAAACCTGGCGGGCACGTACACCGACCTCGGCACGACGGGTACCGTTATTGCCACCCCAAACAACGACGACGCCAACTCGGCTGCCACGCCCATTGGCTTCTCGTTCAGCTTCAACGGCACGGCTTTCACCGACTTCGTGCTTAACACCAACGGCTATCTGAAGCTGGGCACGGTAGCTCCGGTAGCGCCGTACTTCTCGGCTGGCCCGCAGGATTTCACCGCTGGCCCTATCCAGGCTGCCGGTCAGAACAACCTGCTGCTGCCCTTCAACGTGGACCTCACCGACGCTACGGCTGCTCCAGCTGAGTTCCGCACCATCACCACGGGTACGGCTCCGAACCGGGTCTGCACTATCCAGTGGAAGAACGTGAAGGACAAAGCCAACACCATTGGCACCCAGTACGACGCCTTCGCCTTCCAGGTGAAGCTCTACGAAACCACCAACCGCGTGGAGTTCGTCTACAACACCGGCGCAGCTGGTGCTGGTCCGGACGCCTTCAAATACGTAAACGTAGGCATTAAGGGCTCGGGCAGCGGCGCTGGCCAGCTCGTGCTGTGGACCAAAGGCTCCACCGGTGCCTGGTCGACGGCTACCCCGCTGGCAGGTGACTACACCACCGGCGTAGGCAACGCCCACAACATCCGCAGCACCGTGCGCCCCGATGCCGGCCGCACGTACCGCTTCTCGCCTGCTGCCAACAACGATGCTGCCGTTCAGGCCATCTACACCCTGGGCAAACTGCCCATTCCAATTGCCGTACCGCACACCATCCAGGCGGTTATCCGGAACGTGGGCTTGAACGCCCTGACCAACGTGGGCGTGACGGCCACCACGCCCGCACCTAACGCCTACTCCAGCACCAAGACCATTGCTTCGCTGGCTGTAGGTGCTTCGGCCACCGTTACCTTCGACCCCTATACGCCTACCACGGCGACCTCGCAGGCCGTAACGGTAACCCTGGCCGGCGACGATAACACCCTCAACAACGTCAGCACGTATCAGCAGCTGGTCAACACGACCACGTTTGCCTACGCTCAGCCAGGCGTAGCTCCGGCTTCGGCCACGAGCGGCATTGGCTTCAACACCGGCTCCGGCATTCTGGCCGTGCGCTACAACACCAACGCTCCGCGCACCGCTACGGGCGTAACCGTACGTCTGGAAGATGCTAACAGCGTAGGCCGCACCGTTTACGGCGTGGTAACCGACGCTGCCGGCACCATCATCGGCCAGTCGGCCAACTACGTGGTAACCACCGCTGACCTGAACACGGACCACGTCTTCAACTTCACCACCCCGGCTGCCATTGCCGCTGGTGACTTCTACGTGGGTCTGGCTCAGACGGCCAACGCTACGGGCTACTTCCCAGTAGGCTACCAGACCGAAAACCCAAGCCGTCCGCTGGCTACCTACAGCATTCCGCTGGCTGGTGGCGCTCCGGTCGACCAAGTTGCCGGCAACCTGGGCACGCTGATGATTGAGGCCATCACGGCCGCTCCTGCCAGCTGCACGCCTCCAACGGCCGTGACCGTAACCGGCACGACTGCCAACTCGGCTACCATCACCTTCACGGGCCCAAGCAACGCAACCAACTACACCGTTATCTACGGGGCTACGGGCTTCAACCCTGCTACGGGCGGCACGTCGGTAACGGCTACCAGCTCGCCGTTCACCATCACCGGCCTGAACTCGTCGACGACCTACCAGTTCTACATCCGCACCAACTGCGTGGCTCCTGATCAGAGCACCCTGGTTGGTCCGTTCAGCTTCTCGACGTCTTGCGTAGCGCCAATCATCACGGCCTTCCCGTACACGGAGAGCTTCGACGGCGTAGCTGCCGGGGCCCTGCCCTGCGGCATTACGGTTCTGGACGTCAACAACGACGCCAAGACCTGGCAGGTAGTAGCCAGCAACCCAGCTTCGGGTGCTAACTCGATGCGCTACTCCTACAACGCCGCCAGCGCCGCTGACGACTGGTTCTTCACCCCGGCCTTGTTCCTGCGCGCCGGCAGCCGCTACCAGCTGCAGTTCAAGTACCGCGCCTTCGGCTTCCCCGAGAAGCTGGAAGTGAAGCACGGTGCTACCGCTACGCCAGCCGGCATGACCACGACCATCTTCCAGAACGCCAACATCACCAGCAGCACTTACGCTACGACGGTGGCTGGTACCGGTGCTGGTCAGGTTAACGCCATCACGCCTACGGCCAACGGCAACGTGTTCATTGGTTTCCACGCCTACAGCGACGCCGACCAGTTCAACCTCTACGTTGACGACATCAGCATTGCTCAGGTAACCGGCACGTCGGCTGCTCTGGACCGCGCCATCAGCGTGTTCCCGAACCCATCGACGGGCGTAGTAACCCTGGAAATCCGCGGCGCTAACGCCAAAGGTGCCATGCAGGTGGAAGTAATCAACGCCCTGGGTCAGCGCGTTCACTCGGAAATGGTTAGCGACAACGCTCCCAACAAGATGGACCTCTCGAACCTGGCCGCTGGTCTGTACACGCTGAAAGTGAAGTCGGGCAACGACTTCTCGATCCGTCAGCTGGTGATTCAGAAGTAATTTCTGAACTCCTCCGCACTGAAAAGGGCAGCCACTTGGCTGCCCTTTTTTTGTGCCCTTTAAAGAAAACAGCCCGACCCTGATCAATGCTGGTAATAGCGTATTTAACCCCACCGCGCGGCTCAGAAGCGCGAGGCCGCAGCTTCGAGGTGAAGTCTCGCGCCGAAAAGGTGCAAGGTCGCGGCTAACGGGGCAGCAGCTGAAGGATCTAAAGCCGCGGCTACAAGGTGCAAGGTTGCGGCTACAAGGTGCGGGGTCGCAGCTAGGCGCCGCGACTCTGCCACTTGGAGCTGTAGTTGGCCACTGTTGAGCAGCAAAATGCCCGAACCAGGCTGGTTCGGGCTTTTTTTGAAGAGCGCCTCAGGCAAGCTTAGGCAATCGGCGCGGGTTGGCGGCTGACTCTCGGCTTTTTCACAACCGGAGTGGCGGCCTGGGGGGCGCGCCTCGCCTCGCGGCGGTGCTTGGCAATGGCCATACCGAAGCCCAGCGCCATGAGCAGCGTGCCGCTCCAAAGCAGGTTGATAAATGGCTTCTCGGTGGCCTTCAGGATGATGTAGTCCTTCTGGGTGGTGCTCACGCCGAAGGTAAACTTCTTGTTCGTGGGGTCCACGTTGACGAAGCTCAGGCGCAGGCCCAGGTCCTCCACCTCATCCGGCACGCGGCCGATGAGGCGGTTGCGGACCACGAACACGGGGTGCACGTGGTACTGCTTTTTCTCCCCCGATACCACAAAGTCGGCTTGGATGGCAATGTCACCTTTGGTCAGGCCCAGGCCGGCCGTTTCGTGGGCGGGCTCCACGTTGCGGAACACGGCGAAGTAGTCATTCAGGTAAATCGTGTCGCCGACGCTGAGCACGTGCTCCTTGACCTCACTCCAGTCTTTTTCCTTGCTCGGGTCGGGCACGGAGCTGATGTGGGAGTAGATATCATGGCCCAGGAACTTCTTGATGTCGGGGGAAGCCAGCAGGCCGCCCATTTCCTCGTTGACCTGGGCCCGCGGGTAGAGCGTGAAGGCTTCCCCGGACTTGCGGTCCTTGTACTCGACGCGGTAATAGGTGTTTTCGGGCAGAATTTCGACCGTGTCGCCGGCCTTGTAGTAGAGCTTGTCGCCGAACTTGATGTCGGAGCGGGCCAGGGCTTTGTACTCGTCGTCGGTGCGGAAGAGAACTTCTTTGTTGACGTACTCGGGTACGCCGGGCACGTCGAAGTACTGGCCGGTGTAGCTGATGTCGTAGCCGTCCATGGGCGCCATTTCGTTGCGCCAGAGCAGCACGTTGTCCCGGTTCAGCTCCTCGGTGAACTCCTTGGAGTAGACCATGCCCGACACGTTCTTGGAAATGATGTTGGAATAGCCGGCCGAGGCCAGAATACCAAGCAGCATCAGGGCAATGCCGACGTGGGCCACCGCCCCGCCCGAGAGAGCCACGCGGCGCTTGAGCAGGGTGAAGATCATGCCCAGGTTAGCCAGCACCCCAAACAAGGCCGTGGTGAGCAGGGCAATGTAGGCCGGGCTCATGGTGAGCTTGTTATAGCGCACAAGCAGAATCACGAGGGCCGCGCCGAGCAAGGTCAGGATGCCGGGCACGGTGAGCGAGTTGGTCAGGGTTTCCTTGTCGTTGCGCTGCCACCACATGATTTGGGCCAGGCCCGAGAGGAAAGCCACGAACACGCCCATCCACAGCTGGATTTTGGTGTAGTGGGCAATCTGGTCGGCGGGCAACGCCAGGTTCGACTTGATGCCGATAAAGCCCAAGAAAGCGTTGTAGACCGGAATGCTGGTCGTGAACAATACCTGGAACGCGCCCAGGCAGAGCACCGTGGCGCCGATAAACACCCACAGCTCGGGGCTGTAGGTCGTCAGCTCCTTTTCCGACACCGGAATGTCCTTCCAGCGGCTCACCAGCAGCCCAATGGCCAGCACCACGAAGGCGCCGAGGTAAATCAGCAGCTGACCCGACAAGCCCAGGTCGGTGAAGGAGTGTACGGAGGCGTTGCCCAGCACGCCCGAGCGGGTGAGGAAGGTAGCGTAGAGAATGAGCAGGAAGGTGGCAATGACCAGCACGAAAGAAGTGCGCAAAGCCGTGCGGCTGCGCTGCCACAGCACCAGGCCGTGCACCGAGGCCACCAGCACCAGCCAGGGACTGTACACTGCGTTTTCGACCGGGTCCCAGTTCCAGTAGCCGCCGAAGTTCAGCGTTTCGTAGGCCCAGTAAGCACCCATTACAATGCCCACGCCCAGGATGAGGCCGCCGAACAAGGACCAGGGCAAGGCCGGCTTCACCCAGGTCGTCAGTTCCCGCTTCCAGAGGCCGGCAATGGCGAAGGCGAAGGGCACCAGCGTGAGGGCAAAGCCCAGGAACAGCGTGGGCGGGTGAATTACCATCCAGTAGTTCTGCAGCAGGGCGTTCAGGCCGGTGCCGTCCTTGGGCACGAAGTTGGGGTTGAGCTTGAAGACGGGCAGATCCGTGAGAAAGTCGCGCAGCAGGATAAACGGCGAGGATCCAATCTTCACGTTGAAGATGACCACGCCCAGAATCATCGAGGTCAGAAACAGCTGCACGAAGGAAAACACGGCCATAACCGGGGCTTCCCACTTGCGGTTGAAGCGCATGATGGCCAGGCCAATGACCACGTGCCAGAAGATCCAGAGCAGGAAGGAACCCTCCTGCCCTTCCCAGAAGCAGGAAATCATGTAATGCACCGGCAGGTGGTTGCTGGAGTGGCTCCAGGCGTAGTAGTACTCGTACCGGTGCTCGTAGATGATGTTGAACAGGCACAGGATGATGGCCACCACGGCCGCCGAGTGCACGAAAAACGCCCCCCGGGCCAGCCGCAGCCAGCCGGCGTCGGTGTCGCCCAGGGCCCGGCCCTTGCTGGCCATGAAGTAGGAGTACGCCGCCACCGTGGCCGCCACGAAGGCCAGAATGACACTCAGGTGCCCGGCGTCGCCGATGAAAGTGTTGAGCATGTTGTCAGAATTATGAATTCTGAATTCTGAATTATGGATTGCAAACCGGCCGGCGCAAGCCCGACCAATTCAGAATGCATAACTCAGAATTCATAATTACCGCGAAGCGGTAGCGCCCTTGATGTCCTTCTCCACGTACTTGGAAGGGCACTTGAGCAGAATCTTGTCGGCCACGAACACGTCGTTGCGCATGGCCCCGGTGATGACCACCTGCTCCGACTTGTCGAAGTCCTGGGGCTTGGGGTTGAAGAAGATGACGCGCTGGGCAATACGGTTGGTGTCGACCAGCGTAAAGGCGAAGTAGTTGGGGTCCAGGGTCGGGTTGTACTCCAGGCCCATGATGTTTTTCTGCCCGTCGCGGGGCAGGCGGCCCACCACGTGCACCTTGGTCAGGTTGCCCTCGGCGGCCCGCTCCCGGGCTTCGCGGAACGAGACGTACACGCTGGCGTCGCCCACCGTACTCATGATGATGCCGATGGCTACGGCAATGACGGCAATGGCAAGAATGTGTGATTTTTTCATGATGCTTCCACGGCACCGCTCCACCTCGGGCGGCTTTGTTGAACAACCAATTAGCCCCGAAAAATCCGTCGGGCCGGAGACATTTTGCAATTAACTGCGCTGGGTGCAAACCGGCCATGAGAATAATCAGGTGGCCGGCAGCAGTTGCGCCCTAGTCTTTCAGTTCCCGCTCGAGGCGGCTCACTTTCCGGTCCAGGGACACGAGCAATGCCAGCAGGCCGGCCAGCACCACCGTGATGACGGCCACGACCACGTAGATCTTGCCGTCGTGGCGCAGAGCGTCGGCCATTTCGGGCGTGTCGGCGGCCGACTGGGCGGCGGCGTGCACAACGGGCAGCAGCAGGGCCAGGAGCAGCAAAAAGGCCGGACGGAGCTTAGACAAGCTGTTTCTCATATACTTTTTGTTTGAGCAAGGCAATGCGGCTGGCCACCTGCGCCAGCCAGAAGGCCAGCAGGGTCCAGCCAATCACGGCGGGGTAAAACACGAGCCGCATGTCGTTGTCGAGGTCGTAGCGGGCGAAGGCCGGGTTGCCGCCCGCGCCGGGGTGGAGCGAGTCGGTCAGCCGGGGCAGGATGTAGAACAGCGGCATGGCCGTGGCGAAGGCGAAGATGTTGTAGATGGCCGACACCCGGGCCCGCTGCTGCTCGTCGGTGAAGGAGGAGCGCAACACCAAGTAAGCCCCGTAGATGAGCATGGCAATGGCCGCGCCGTTGAGCTTGGGGTCGTTGGTCCACCACGTGCCCCAGGTGTATTTGGCCCAGATGCTGCCCGTGGCCAAACCCACGCAGCCCATCAGAATGCCGGTGCGGGCCGCCTCGTGGGAGCGGATATCGAGCTCCACGGAAGGGTTGCGCAGGTAGCGGACGGAGTACACCACTGAGGCCACCAGGATGAAGGTCATGCCGAACCACATCGGCACGTGGAAATACAGGTTGCGGATGGTTTCATTGAGAATGGCCAGCCGCGGTACCGGCATCAGCAGCCCCGCCACCGCCACGTAGAGCAGCAGCACGACCGTCAGCGCCTTCCACCAGTTTTTTTTCATCGGGTACAACTTGAAATATCAGCGCGGCTTAGCTGCGCCACAGAAAAGGAAACAGCAGGTACGACACGGCCACCACAATCATGTTCAGGGCCACCAGCGTGAGCAGGGAGCTGCGGCTGGCTTCCATCTCCAAACCATCCAGGGCATTTTTGGATACTTTAATCAGCAGCAGCAGCATCGGAATCATCAGCGGGAAGCCCAGCACGGCCATCAGAGTACTGCTGTTGGTGGCCTTGGCCGCAATGCCCGACACGAGCGTGAGGGTGGTGGCGAAGCCCAGAGCTCCTAGGGCGACGTTGCCCACAAACAGCAGACTGTTCTGGACGGGGTTGCCGAGCACCATGGCGTACACCCCGAAGCCCACCAGCGCCAAACCCAGCAGCAGCAGGGCGTTGTAGATGATTTTGGCCAGAATTACGGCCTGGGGCCGTACCAGCGTGTAGTAGTAGAGCAGCCGGCCCCGACTTTCCTGCAAAAAGCCCTTGGCTACGGCATTCACGGCCGTGAAGAGCAGGATAATCCAGAACAGCGCATTCCAGGCCGGGACGGGCAATTCACCACCGCGCAGGGCAAAGCTCAGGTAGCAGACGAACACCGTGCTGCCCACGTAGAGCAGCATGCCGTTGAGGGCCGCGCGCTGCCGCCATTCCAGGCGGAAGTCCTTCTGAATCAAATACCAAATCTCGCGGAAGAGCAGCACAGCAGCGCAATTGGTGAACAAGGCCGCAAAGATACAACCCAACTCCCGGATGGGCTGCACTGCCCGTCATTATTCCACAGTCCGCGCCGCCCCTGCTTACCCTATTCATGCAAAAAGCCCGACACGCTGCGTGCCGGGCCTTTTATAGGCTTTTCAGGATGTAATTGCGCTAGCGGGCCACCACAAACTTACCGGTAGCCACCGCCCGGTCTTGGGTGAGGCGGTAGGTGTAGAGGCCGGGGGCCAGGCCGGCCACCGACCAAGTGAAGCGGCCCTGTACGGGCTGCACCGGCTGGACGGCCACCACCCGGCCCGTCAGGTCCAGCACCTGCAGGGTTACGGCCTGGGCAGTAGCGGGCAGTTCAAACGTGAGCTGGGAGGCCACCGGGTTGGGGTACGCGGCGGCTGCCAGCGGCTGCGCCGCCGCCGTGCGCGTCACGACCGGCGTGAGGAAAGGCTGGAAGTCGACCAGGCCCAGGGCGGCGTTGTCGGGTTGGTGGTAGATGTGGGTTTCGATAACGGCGGCCGAGGTAGAGCCCCAGTTGTTATTTTCGGCGCTGAAGGCGTCCGGGGTGTTGTTGTAGAAGTCGTAGACCTGCCCGCCGTTGCCGTTGCCGGTCAGCGTGTTGCGGCCCACGTCGGTGGAGTCAGTGCTGGCCAGGTTGCCGAAGCTCACCCGCGGGCCGGGCGAGGCCGCCGCCGAGCGCAGCATGGTCACGCCGTAGAGGTTGCCGCGGATAATATTGCGCGACACCACCCCGGTCTGAGTCTGGCCGCCCTGGAAGTTCAGGCCGCTGCCGCCGGTCTGGGCGTTGGGGTTGATGTTGTTGTTTTCCACCACGTTCTGGGTGATGAAGCTGTTGATGCTGCTGCCGATAATGGCAATGCCGTAGCGGTTGTTGCGAATCACGTTGCGCCGGATCTGCACCTGTGTCACGGCCGAGCTGCCCAGCAGGTTCGACACGCTCACGCCCCCGGCCATGTCGTAGCGGCCCACCACCACGTTGCCCTGGATGATGATGGGCGTCGGGCCACCCACGCCGAGGTTGATTTGGGGGTAGTTGGCATTTTCGGTGTCGTTAAAGGCAAACAGGTTGTTGCGAATGATAGGCGAGGTAGGTCGGTTGGCCGGGCTCAGAATGGCCGAGCGGGCATTGCCGTAGAGGCGGCAGTTGGTGATGCTCGGCGTGCCCCCCGACAGGTTGATGGCCCCGCTGTTAGTCGACTTGGTGCCGATGCGCGACACCTGGTAGCGCACCACGCAGCTGTCCAGGATCAGGCTGGCGTCCACGACCTTGATGCCGCCGCCGTACTCGACCACCGTCCGGCGCAGGCGGGAGCCGTTGCTGGTGGCCGAAAACCAGAAGCTGTGAAACGGATTGGCCGGGTCAATGGCGGTTACTTTCACCGAGTCGCGCGGGTGCACCAGCAGCACGCCGTCGACGTAGAACAAGGCCAGCGAGGCCATGCGAATGGTGGCGTTGGTGCTGATGTCGAGCGTGTCGGTGGCGGCCAGCCGAATCGTGTCGTTGACCTGGAACACGCCGGCCCCGCCGGTGACGTAGCCCCCGGAGGCGGCGGCCAGCTGGGTCAGGTTCCAGTGGCGGCCGGTGCCGGGCGTCTGATACTGGGCGTAGCCGGGGCGCAGGCCGGCAGCGAGGAGCAGCAACAGGAGGAGAAGTTTTTTCATAGCAAAGCAGGTGGAGTGGAAAGCTGAAGCCTGGGAAAGGTATTGCTAAAAATACAAAAAAGCCGCCCAGGCTGTCCCGGGCGGCTTTGCTGAGCGTGGGCGGAGCTTCTGACCTAGAAGTCGTAGCCCAGGGTGAAGTAGAATTTGGGGCCCTTCTCCACGTAGTCTTCCTGGCCCCAGGCCACGTCGGCCTTGCCGTAGAAGCCCAGCAGGGTGGTGCGCAACCCGAAGCCATAGCCCAGCAGCATAGGGTTGCGGAAGTTGACGACCGTGGCGCTGAAGGCGTTGCCGTTGCCGCCGGTAATCTGGGTGTTGAAGGAGTTGTTCTCGTTGAACGGGTTCGGACCCGAGTAGGCCGAGCCAGCGTCGCCGAAGGCCGTGAGCTGCAGGTTGCGGAAGAAGCCCGAGTAAATCGGCTTGCGCGACAGGTACTGCACGATGGGCACGCGCAGCTCAGAGTTGAACAGCACGTATTTCGGGCCCGTGCGCTTGCTGTAGTTGAAGCCCCGCAGGTTGGTCACAAACTGCTGGTAGAACATCTGCGTGGGGTCGGCCGGGAGCTGGTAGCCGTCCTCGTAGCGGGCGTTGAGCCAGTTGTCCATGCCGCCGAGGCGGAAAGTCTGGCTGGCGTCGCCGAAGAACTGCCCGTAGCTGGCGCGGTTGGCCCACACAATCTGGCGGTGCAGCTTCTGGTAATGACGGATGTCGACGTAGAGCTTGCCAAAGTTCTGGTGGCCCTCATCGAGGTTGTTGAGCTTGAGCATCCCGATTTTCATGCGGGTGCCCTCCATCATGTTCACCCCGGTGGCAATGGCGTTGTCGAACACGATTTCGCCGCTCACACCCGCGTAGTTGCGGTTTACGTCGAAGGTATTGGTAAACTCGTCGAGCACCGTGCGCGACACGTTCACAAACCGCGGCCCGCCGCGCACGCTCAGGTTGTGGGTGAGCGGGTAGGCAATGGTGGGCGACACCTCGTGCCGGCCGAAGCGCAGGCGGAAGCCGCCGTCGGTGGTGAAGAAGTAGGCCTGCTTCTGGTAGCCGATGCTCCAGTCGTAGCGGTGCACCAGGTTGGTATACTGGGCCGTGATGTTGCTGGTGCGCAGGTCGGTGAGGGCGAAGATGCCCGCCTGGATCCGGTGATTCTCAAACAGGTCCGACATATTGGCCTGGGCCACAATGCCCACGCCCAGAATCGGGTCGGCCGCCAACGACGACACCACGTTGTCGACGCTGAAGCGGTTGTCGTACCGATACGGGCCGCTGATGCTCGACGCATCGGCCGGCGGGGTGGTCGGCAGCGCCACTACCGTTGCGCTACGCTTGCGCTTGGGCGCCGTCCGGGTGGGCGTGTCTTCCTCGAACTGGTAGTCGTTGGTGTTGATGGAGCCGTCGTTTTTGTCCGAGTTCCGGGCCGGGGCATTGTCGGTCGGCTCCCCGGTTACGGCCGGCGCGGGCTTGGGCGCCGCGGGCTTCGCCGGAGCCTTTGAGCGGTCTTCCAGGGTCTCCTGCCGGGCGGTCTTGTAGAGCGTCACGTTTTCGGGCAGGGTGTAAGTCGGATACAGATACACGAAGCTGCGGGCCCGGTCGGCGGCCACGAAGCCCAGCGCCCCGGTAGCCGCGTTGTAATCGTAGTCGTTGATGTTTTGCAGAAACGTGCTGACGGGCGTGCTCTGCTTGGTGCGCAGGGAATACTTGTAGAGGCTGCGCACCCCGCTTTCCTCGCCCAGGTACAGCACTTCCTCATCCGACAGCACCCGGGGACGGCCTTCGTTGGAAATGGTGCTGACCAGCGTTTCCACGGGCTGGGCGCGGCCGTCGAGGTGGTAGATGAACAGGTCGTAGTTGTTGACCACATTGGCAAAGTTGCCCTTGGCCGTGCCGGCCGAGTCGAGCCAGCGGTTGGAGCTGAACACGATGCCGCCGCCCCCGGGCAGGAAAGCAGGCTCCACGTCGTCGAACACGTCGTTGGTAAGCTTTTCGGGCGTGCGGCTGCCGGCCCGCAGCAGGTATAGGTCATTTTGCCCGTTGCGCACCCCGCTAAATACCAACGACTTGCCATCGGGCGAGTAGCTCAAGTCCAGGATTTGCGAAAACGGCTTGAAGATGGTGGAGGCGCCCCGGTTGAAAATGGCGTCGACGACCTGCGAAATCATGTTGGTGGGCCCGCCACTGGCGTCGCGCAGGTGCAGGCTCATGAATCCCTTGTATTCCTCGGCCACGGCTACCTGCCCGTTGCTACGCCAGGCCAGGGCCGGCAGGCGGGTTTCTACCTGCTGATCCGGGGTTTTGTAACCGCCCCGGTGAATGGTGTGCCGCTTCGAGCCGTCGCGGTTGGCCACCACAACGCGGTAGCGGCCCCGCTCGTTGCTCACGTAGGCCAAGCGCGCCCCATTCGGGCTCAGCACCGGCTGCGAGTACAGAATGCCCTTGCGGTTGTGCCGCACCAGGGCGCGGTTTTCCTCGGGCAGCACGTAGGCCGTCTGGGGCTGGGCGTTCAGCTGGCGGTAATAGGCCAGCCAATCCTTCAGAAACACCTTGTAGGGCACGTTCAGCGAACTGCTGATGCCCACTTCCACGTCGCGGGTGATGCGCGTCAGGTTGAGGATATTCTGGATGGTGGTGTAGCCGTAGCGCTCCGCAATGTAGTTCCACAAACTCTGGCCGGCCAGCTGCGGATTGCGCAGAAAGAACTGGGAAGCCTTGTTGCTTTCCTCCTTCTGCACCATGTCGCGCATGTAGTTGTCCATTTCCACGCTCCAGCCCTCGGCCGTGTAGGCGGAGGCCCCACTGATAAACCACTCGGGCAGCTGGAGCAGGTAGCTGCTCTGGATGACTTCCTTCAGCGAGCCGCCGTACATCATGTCGTTGAGCAGCACGCGGGTAATCTGGGCGCTCAGGTCGCGCTTAAACACGGTTTGCTGGCCCTGGAAGGCAATCTGCACCTTGCTCATGCGCACCAGCGAGGTTTCGCCGCCGGTCTGGTACTTGTCCGCGTCGAGGCCCACGTTGCTCTGCCGCAGGTCGCCCACGGAGTTGTAGAGCATGATGGTGGTTTTCGAGTACGGGTAGTAGCCAATCAGGGACGTGACGCGCTGCAGCTCCTTTTCGGCGTACTCCGCCGCCCGCCGCGCCGTGGTTTCGCCCCCGGCGTAGTAGTAGAAGTTGAAGTTCTGGGTGCTGAGCATCTGCCAGTCGAAGTCCTTGTACTGAATGCGGACCCGGCCGAACGGCTCCTGGGCCGACTGAGCCCGGGCCGTTTGGGGCAGCAGGCCGGCCAGCAGCAGGGCCGGTAGGGCCAGCTGCCGCAGGCGGCGCGTCAGAAGTAAGGATACGTGCTCCATAGAAAAGGCCAAAAGCAGGGAAAATCAGAGAGAACTACCGGCCAGCGCACGACCAGCTACATATAACGCATAATACCGCAGAATATTGACTTCGGGCCACAATTCCGCCGTGCCTTCCAGCGCGTCGGCCAGGTGCGCTGCCAGCCGGGGAGCCAGCATCACCCCCGTGGACCCAAATCCGTTGCAGACGCTCACCGCGGGCAGCTCCGGATGGGTGCCGAGCAGGGGCTTCCGGTCGCGCACCGCGGGCCGCACCCCGGCCCACTGCCCGGTTACCGTAAACGGCAAATCGGTGAGGGCGGCCAGGCGCTGGCTGAGCTCGGTGCGGGCCTCCTCGGTGGTACCGGCGGCAAAAGGCGGCCAGCGGTAGGTGGCGCCCACCTTGAACCGGCCTTCTCCCAGCGGCACCACGTAGGCGCCCTTGTTGAGCACCTGCGCTTCCGACAACCCGTTGCACTGCACTTCCAGCACCTCACCCTGGTTGGGCGTGATGGGAAGCCACTTAAAATAAGGATTCTGCACGGCGGCGCTGCCTTCGCAAAACACGACGCGGCTCGCGCCCACGTCGCCCGCGTACGTGACGCCAGCCGGGCTGACAACAAGCTGCCGCGGGTCAAAAGTTTCGTGCCGCAGCCACCCGTTTTGGCGGCCTTCGGCGGCCAGGGCGGCCAGCACTTCCTTCACCGCCACGTACCCGCCGCCGCGCACCCAGACGCCCCCGAAATCTTGGCGGACGCCGGCGGGCGGGGCTTCCCGCGGATTAATTTCTTCCACGTAGTGTTGCCAGGGATGGTCGGCGCTGCGGGCCAGCATCGTGTTTTGCTCGGCCACCGACGAGAACAGCTTCAGAATGGGCGCTTCAAACAAAAACTGCTGCTGAAAGCGCTCCTCCAGCTCCCGGTAAAACGCCCGGGCCGCGGGCAGCAGCTCATCGGCCCGCCAGGCCAGGGCAAAGCGCTTGCCGGCCACCGGGTTCATCAGGCCCGCCGCCACGTTGGAGGCCGAGTGCGGGTTGGGCGCGTCGAGCACCAGCACCCGCCGGCCCCGCCGCCGCAGTTCGTAGGCCAGCGTGGCGCCGGCAATGCCGTGCCCGACAATCAGGTAATCGTAAGTGGTCATGTGGCGGGCAAGGTAAGAGGAAAAGCAGAGTCGGGCCGGGGCCGGACGAGCCGCCGCGCCGCCGAGCCGGTCCTGGCGGCCCCGGAAAAATGGTCGTCTGGGCCGGTATCCTTCCCTACTACCCGCGCGGGGCCACGTATGTTCACGGCAAGACTCGTAACTTACCCACCCATTCTGACCGGCGCCCGCCGGCCCCATTTTATCTGCTGCATGACCGTTTCTGGGTTTACTTTCAACGCCTTTTCCGAAAACACCTACCTGCTCCACGACGCCACCGGCCAGTGCGTAGTCGTGGACCCCGGCTGCTACGACCGCGCCGAGCAGGAAGCCCTCCGCCAGTTTGTGGCCGACCAGGGCCTGCAGGTGGTGCTGTTGGTCAATACCCATTGTCATATTGACCACGTTTTCGGCAATCAGTTTATTCTCGACACCTATAAAGTGCCGTTCCTGATTCACGAGGCCGACCTGGGCACGCTGCGCGCCGTGCCGGCCTACGCGCCCAGCTACGGCTTTGCGCACTACTCCCCCGCCGAGCCCACGGGTTTTCTGACGCCCGGCGAGCCGGTCCGCTTCGGCGACACCGAGCTTGAAGTACGCTTTGCCCCCGGCCACGCCCCCGGCCACGTGGTATTCTACCACGAGCCCACCCAGACCGTTATCGGCGGCGACGTGCTATTCCAGGGCAGCATCGGCCGTACTGACTTGCCCGGCGGCGACCACGCCACGCTCATCAGCAGCATCCGCACCCAGCTGCTCACCCTGCCCGACGCCGTGACGGTGTACCCCGGCCACGGCCCCGCAACCACCATTGGCGCCGAGCGGCGCACAACCCCTTTCTGCGCTAGGCGCGTCCGTTAGCTTCCTACATGAAGAATCATCTTCCCAACGCCGTTACCTGTCTGAATCTGTTTGCGGGCTGCTTGGCTTTGTGCAACGTATTTGCCGGCCACCTCGAAACCGCTGCTTACCTGGTGGGCTTAGCCGCCGCCTTCGACTTTGCCGACGGCCTGCTGGCCCGGGCCCTGCACGCCTCCTCCCCCATCGGCAAGGACCTGGACTCCCTGGCCGACATGGTTTCGTTCGGGGTGGTGCCGGGTGCTATTCTCTACCACCTGCTGGGCCAGTCCACGGCCGGGATGCCGACCTGGCTGCCGTACGCGGCGTTTATTGTGACGGTATTTTCGGCCCTGCGCCTGGCCAAGTTCAACAACGACACCCGGCAGACCGACTCGTTTATCGGCTTGCCTACGCCGGCCTGCACCCTGGTGGTGGCGTCGCTGCCGCTGATTCTGGCCCACGACACGTTCAACCTGACCTCGGCCATTCTGAATCCCTGGGTGCTGCTGGGCCTCACGCTGCTGCTGTCGGGGCTGCTGGTGGCGGAAATCCCGCTCTTCGCCCTGAAGTTTAAAAACCTGTCGTGGACCGACAACTCCCTGCGCTTCGTATTTCTGCTGTTGGCCGTGGCGCTGCTGCTGGTACTGGGAGCCGCGGCCATCCCGCTCATCGTGTTGCTGTACGTGCTGCTGTCGGTGGTGCGTCCTGCTTTTGGCTAATCTTTTGAATAGAAAGTCCACAATATTTCCCCGTTTCGGTAGTTAAGTACCCGGCCGGCAGGTGAACCGCTTCCGGCGCCTGCGTGTTGCAGAGCCACTGTTCCCCTTCCTTCCGTCCAACGGCAACGAAATCAACTCTATGCGCTACTTTACTTTCCTGGTATTTATTGGCTTTCTGCTCGGGGGCGGCGCTTTTCCGGCGGCGGCCCAGTCGGGTCTGACCGTGCAGGGGCGGCTGAGCTGGAAGGGCACGGCCCAGACCCTGAAGCGCAACGGCCAGGTGCAGGATGTACCCACCTTTGCCGGCGCCGTGTACCGGCCCGGTGAAGAAGCCGGCCGCTACCTGCTGCGGGTGGCGGGCAAAGTAGCCGAGGGCCAAGTGCGCAACGCGGTGTACGCGCCGTTTACGCCCGCCGAGGCCCGCTTAATCAATCTGAATAATCTGGCCACCGAAACTCCCGTGGTGCTTTCCAGCGGCCTGCAAAAGCGCCAGCCCGTGACCATGGTGGCCGTGCTCAGCGTGCGCCGCAGCCCCCAGTCGGGCCAAGCCGAAAAGCTGATTTCCTTCGACTATACCTACTCCCTCGACGAAACGCCTCAAGCAGCAGCCCGGGGTATCAAGAGCCGCACCCACGTGGCCACTTCGGCGCTTAATCAGGGCCAGTGGTTTAAGGTCGGGGTGCCCACCAGTGGTATCTACAAGCTCGATAAAAGCGCGCTGCAGGCTCTGGGCGTAAACATGCAGGGCCTCGACCCGCGCCGCCTGCGGGTGTACGGTAACGCCATGGGCACCCTGCCCCAGCGCAACAACGCCTACCGCCCCGACGATCTGGCTGAAAACGCCATCTACGTGGCTGGTGAAAGTGACGGTAGCTTCGATGATGCCGACTACGTGCTGTTCTACGCCCGCGGCCCCCACACCTGGAGCTCGAACGCTACGGCCCGCCTGTTCCGGCACAACTTTAATGTCTACACCGACACGGCGTACTACTTCGTGACGGTGGGCAGCTCGGCCGGCCGACGGGTAGCCACCGCCCCGGCCGTAGCGCGCCCGGCCTCGGCCACTATCACCCAGTACGCCTACCACGACTTCTACGAGCGGGACCTGATCAACCTCAGCAAGTCGGGCCGGCAGTGGCTGGGCGAGGGCTTTACCACGGCTTCCGAGCCCAAGTCCTTCAGCTTCAACGTGCCCAACCTGGTGCCTTCCTCCGCCTTGCGGGTCACGTCGATGACGGCTTCCAACTCGGCGTTCGGGTTTGATGCGCGCTTCACGCTGCGGGTTAACGCCACGGCCATCGGCTCCCAGACCGTGAAGGGCGTAGGCCGGAGCGACTATCCCGAAACGGCCAACGTGAGCCTGAACACCTTCTCCTACGCGGTGCCCGCCAACCCGACGGCCGACGTCCGCGTGGACCTAGCTTACTCGGGCGGCAACGACCCGGCAGCCCAGGGCTGGCTTGATTACCTGGAAGTAAATGCCCAGTGCCAGCTGCGCCTAGTGGGCAACCAGACCGACTTCCGCGCCTTCGACAACATCGCGCCGGGCGCCGTCAGCCAGTTTCAGCTGGGCGCCCCGGCCGGCACCACGGTGTGGGAAGTCACCAACCCACGCCGGGCCCGCGCCTACGCCCTCGACGGCAGCGGCAACTTTGCGGCGCCCACCGACAGCCTGCGCGAGTTCGTGGCCTTTTCGGGCAATGCCTTCCCCACGCCGGTTAATTTCGGCCGGGTCGGCAACCAAAACCTGCACGCCCTGAACCTGGACGGCCGCCTGGATATGGTGGTCGTGACGTATCCGCCATTTTATGCCGAAGCGGAGCGGCTGGCCGCCTACCGCCGCAGTCACGACGGCCTCGACGTGCGCGTGGTGACCACGACGCAGGTCTACAACGAGTTCAGCTCGGGCGGCCAGGACGTGACGGCCATCCGGGACCTGATGAAGCTGGTCTACGACCGGGCGCCGGCCAACAAGACGGTATTCCTGCTGCTGTTCGGCGACGCCTCCTACGACTACAAGGCCGATGTGGCCAACAGCACCGAGAAGGGCCGGGAGCCCGACTGGTGGGCGGCCCGCTCTCCGTTCAACGCCAATAAGACCAACCAGAACTTCGTGCCGACCTACCAGTCGCGCGAGTCGTTTGCGCCGGCTTACAACCGTCCCAACTCCAACCCACCCGGCTACGGCCCCTCGTTCAACTCCGACGACTACTACGGCCTGCTCGACGACACGGAAGGCTTCTGGGTGGAGCGCAACGACACAGCGGCGGAGTTTATCGACATCGGTATCGGCCGCCTGCCCATCCGCACCCCCATCGACCAGCCTCGCTCCACGGCCCAGGCCGCGCTGGTAGTCGACAAGCTCATTGCCTACGACACCCCCAAGACGGCCTACGGCAAGTGGCGCAACCGTATCACGTTTGTCGCTGACGACGGCGACAACAATTACCACTTCAAGGTTTCCACCGAGTGGCCGATTGATACGCTCGTTAAGTATCATCCCGAGTACAACATTCACAAGGTCTACCTCGACCTGTACCCGCAGATTATTTCGGCGGGCGGGCAAAGCTCCCCGGAGTGTAACCGCGCCATCGACGAGTCGATTGAGCAGGGCTCCCTGATTGTGCAGTACAGTGGGCACGGCGGCCCCAAGGGCTGGGCCGACGAGCAGATTCTGACCAACGCCTCGGTGCTGCAGCTCCAGAATGCGGACAAGCTCACGTTCATGCTCACGGCCACCTGCGACTTCAGCACCTACGACAACCCCGGCTTCACCTCGGCCGGCGAGCAGGCCCTAACCGATATTCGGGGGGGCGCCGTAGGCTTGCTCACCACGACCCGGTTGGCGTTTACGGGCCAGGGCAACAACGACGGTATCGTGACGGCCTTTTACCGGGGCATGTTTTTGCCGGTCAACAACAAGATGCCTCGCATGGGTGACATCATGTACGAAACCAAAAACGACCGGTACACTTTCGCCCTCGAAAATCGCAACTTCACCCTGCTCGGCGACCCCTCGATGCGCCTGGCCTATCCTGAGCAGCAGGTGACGCTCGACTCCATCAACGGCCGCCTGATTACGGCCGCCCACATCGACACGCTCAAGGCCCTGTCGACGGTTACGATGGCCGGCACCGTCCGCAACGCCGGGGTGCTCAACAACCGGTTTACGGGCAAGGCGCAGGTAACCGTTTACGAGAAGCCCAACACGGTGATGACCCTGGGCAACGAAGGCGTGAACGGTCCACCGACCCCAATTTCCATCCAGGAAAACATCATTTACTCGGGTGAAGCCTCTGTCACTGGCGGCCGCTTCCGCCTGCGCTTTATTGTCCCCAAGGACATCAACTACAGCCTGGGCCTGGGCAAAGTCAGCTTGTACGCCTGGGAACCCGAGGGCAAGGATGCCAACGGCGCCCGCGCGGTACCCGTTGGCAGCGTCGACGACAACTCCTTCGTGGCCCGCGACACGATTTCGCCCAACGTCCGCCTGTTCATGGACGACACCACTTTTGTCTTCGGCGGCCTGACCCGTACCACGACCGTGCTGCTGGCCAATTTGCAGGACAACAGCGGCATCAACACGGCGGGCTCCGGCATCGGCCACGAAATCACGGCCGTCCTCGACAACGACCCGAGCAAGCTGACCATCCTCAACGATTTCTACACGGCCAGCGTCGACAACTTCCGCAAGGGGCAGGTCAAGTACACGTTCAAGGATCTGACGCCGGGCCCGCACATGCTGCGCCTCAAGGCCTGGGACACGTTCAACAACTCCGCGGAAAAGGAAATTGAGTTCATTGCGGCCAAAACCGAAAAGCTGGCCCTCGAGCACGTGCTCAACTACCCGAACCCGTTCTCCACCTCCACCACTTTCCATTTCGACCACAACCGGGGCCGAGTTGGCGAGGACCTCGAGGTGCAGGTGCAGATTTTCACCATTTCCGGCCGCCTGGTGCGCACCCTACGCGCTACGACCACCGGCAGCGAGGCCCATTTCAAGTCCCTGACCTGGAACGGCCGCGACGAGTTCGACGATCAGCTGGCCCGCGGCGTGTACGTGTACCGGGTGAGCGTGAAGTCGCAAACCGACGGCGCCACGGCCTCCAAATTTGAAAAACTCGTCATTCTGAACTAAGTCCCCGGCACGCTGTTGCCAATTTCGCTTACCTTCCGCCCCCATTCGTTTCCCGTTATGACCTCATCGAAGTTGCCGTTGCGCGTAGTGCTTCTCCCCGGGCTGCTGGGCCTGTCCTTCGCGGCGGCCGCCCAGACCGACCCCAAGACCATCACCACGGCGGTGCCCATCCTCACGATTAGCCCCGATGCCCGCTCGTCGGCCCTTGGTGATGCAAGCGTGGCAATTTCCCCCGATGCCAACTCGGCCTTCTACAATGCCGGCAAGCTGGGCTTCGTCAAGAATAAGTACAGCTTCTCGCCCTCCTACTCGCCCTGGCTGCGCGCCATCACCGACGACATGGGCATTGCCGGCCTCTCGGGATACGCCAAGATCGGGCAACGCTCCGCCGTGTCGGGTTCCCTGACCTACTTCGATTTAGGCACGATTTCGTTTCGTGACGAGCGCAACAACGACAACGGCAACTTCAACCCCAAGGAGTACGCCGTGGCCTTGTCCTACGGGCAGAAGCTCAGCGACAACTTCGGCGTAGGCGTTACCACGCGCTTTATCCACTCCAACCTGACCGGCAACTCGATTTCCACCGATGCCAAGCCCGGCAACTCGGTAGCCGTCGACCTGGGCGCATACTACACCAAGGACCTGACCATCGGTCCGCACGACTACAACCTCGCCCTGGGCGGTGCCATTTCCAACATCGGCACCAAGATGACCTACACCGACCCCACCCAGGCCGACTTTCTGCCGACCAACCTGAAGCTGGGCACCGCCATTACCCGGGAGCTGGATGCATATAACAAGATTACCTTCACCGTGGATGCCAACAAGCTGCTGGTGCCCTCGCGTTACTACGAAAATGGCGTAGCGGCCAACGACACCGTGGCAGCCCGCCGCAACAAGGCCAAAAACGACGAAATCCGCGCCAAATCGGTGGTTAGTGGCATCTTTGGCTCTTTCTCCGACGCCCCCGGCGGGTTCAAGGAAGAGCTCCAGGAAATCAACCTCTCGGCCGGGATGGAATACTGGTACAACGACCTGCTAGCCGCCCGCGTGGGCTACTTCTACGAAAACAAGAACAAGGGTGACCGGCAATACCTGAGCTTCGGCTTGGGGGTGCGTTACCAGGTATTCGGCGTCGATGGCTCCTACTTGGTGCCCAACTCCCGCCAGAACCCGTTGGCCCAAACAATCCGGGTTTCCCTGCACTTTAACTTCAACAAACTCGAAGAAGCCTTCGGACCGGGCAACGATTCGTCCCCGGTCAACTAACCTCTTTCTATGCTCGACCGTCAAGTCGCTCCCCCCGTTCAGCCGTTGGCCAGCGTTACGCTGCCAGCGGCTGACGTGTTTTCGCTCCCTAATGGCGCGCGCCTGCACGTGCTCCACAATGATGCCCAACCCATTCTGCGCCTCGAAATAGCCTTTCGGGCCGGCAAGTGGTACGACCCTTCCCCGGGCGTTTCCCTGCTCGCGGCCCGCATGCTGCTCGAAGGCACCCGCACCCGCTCCGCCCGTCAGATTGCCGATGAGGTGGCCTTCTACGGTGCTTCCCTAGAGTGTGAGCAAGGCTTCGACCGGGCCACACTCACGCTCTACTGTCTGAGCCGCCATCTAGAAAAGCTGCTACCCCTCATTGCCGAGGTTATCACTGAGCCCACGTTCCCCATTGTGGAGCTCGATCTGCTCAAGGCCCGCACCATTCAGAACGTGCGCGTGGAGCGGCAGAAAACGAGCTATCTGGCCTCGGAGAACTTTTCGCAGAATCTGTACGGCCCGGCTCACCCCTACGGTGTGAAATTTAATGAAGAGGCCTTCCGCCTGGCTCCGCGCGAAGCTGTGGTAGCTTATCACGCCTCGCACTACCGGCTTGGCAGCAGCGAGATATTCCTCTGCGGCGACGTCAGCGCAGCTCAGCAAGCTCTCGTGCAGGCCACGCTGGGTACTATCTCCGATACGGACTCTCCAAGCCCTATAGCCTCTCTGGTTGATGCGCACAGCACCCTGGAGCCGACTTATGTAGTCGTTCCTGAAAGCTCCCAGTCGTCGCTGCGCATTGGACGCCTATGGCCCAGCCTGCACCATCCCGATACGCACCCACTCCAAGTGCTAGTCAAGGTGCTGGGAGGTTATTTCGGCTCCCGCCTGATGAAGAATATCCGCGAAGACAAAGGCTTCACTTACGGCATCTACTCCAGCATTGGCGCCCGGGAAAACACCACGAACCTAGTCATTGGTGCGGATGTAAACGCCGCTAGTACTAAAGCTGCCATTGCGGAGGTGCACCACGAGCTGACCCGCCTACAGCAAGAAGCTATTCCCGCCGACGAGCTCCAAACAGTCAAAAACTACATGACCGGCAAATTTGCCAATGAGCTAGGTACCGTCTTCGAGCAGTGCGACAAATACAAAAACATTGTCTTCCTGGGTCTACCAAAGACCTACTACAGCGACTTTCTGGCGCAAGTATCCAGCGTTACAGCACCAACTTTGCAAAACTTGGCTCAACAATACTTGTCTCCCGCAAGCATGACGGAGGTGGTAGCCGGCCCCGGATATAACGCCTGATTAATAAATCTGCGTTCAACAGAAAAGCCACTGTTACACCACACGTAGCAGGGGCTTTTCTGTTGATGAGAGACGATAATCTAACTGGCACAAAACCCCGCACAATTTCAGTCAATATCCAAATCACAACCGCCCCAGCCGTTTAGTGCGACTGGGGCGGTTTTACGAGGGGGGAGCTTATCCTGCCTGCCCCGTCCCGCGGCGGCTAGCCCGCGGCGGCGGGGGCACCCGGCCGGGCGCGGGAGAAGCCGGCGCGCGAGGCACGGGGCACGGGGCCGGCGCGCGTGCGCGGGGGGTG